>JAFXTS010000026.1 GCA_017535665.1 Bacteroidales bacterium
ACCGACGGCTTCGGCTGCCGTGACACCGCCACCACCACTGTGGCCGTGGTCTTCCACAACGACCTCGTTTACGACACCGTTGAGATCTGCGAACTTGAACTGCCCTACACCTACGTTTACGGTGATCAGGACACCACCCTCCAGAGAGCAGGCAGCCACATCGTCAAGTTCCCCCAGGCCGACGGCTGCGACTATGTCGTCAACCTGACCCTCGCCACCCGTGAGGTCACCATCATCGACTACCACGCCAACCTCTGCTCCGACGGCGACACCTACTACTGGGATGCCGTTGAGGGCATGGAACGCACCTACACCGAGGCCGCCAGCGATACCATCCATATCTATTACACCGGCAGCCAGTGCGACAGTATTCTCCACTGCATCAACGTGACGCAGGGCGAGCCCTCACTGGTCATCACCGACCCGCAGCTCTCCGGCTTCACCGGCGAGGCACTCTCCACCACCGTCTTCGGCAGAACCGAATGCGACAACAACCTGAAGGTCGCCATCGAGTACGACCTCTACAAGGACGGTGAGATGGTCAACCCCGATGACTATGGCACCCTCAACTTCACCACGGCCATCCCCGACCTGAACCTCAGCTTCGGCCGTAACGTGCACGCCGCTACCGGCAGCATCCCGGCCAGCACCTTCAACATGTACAACTACCAGTACGGTTACTTCTACCTCGGCTTCTTCGGCACCGCACCCAACACTGTGACCGCCACTTGGAACCAGCCCGGCGAGTACAAGATCGTCTTCCGCGTCGTCGGTCGCACCGGCGGTATGGACTACCCGTACCAGTCATCACCCGGCGTGGTCATCGGTGGTGGCGGCGGCACGACCACCTCGGTCTATGCCACCGACTCCCTCATCATGTACGTCAGCGGTGAAGGCGGCAACGAAGGCCAGGAGGCTGATGTTAACAACGGCCAGAACGGCATGATCACCATCTCCGCCGTCCAGGATAACCCCGTCATCGGTGCCACCAGCACCTTCGCGGTCAACATTGAGAACCCCGCCGAAGCCGACCCGCAGACCAAGGTCGCCCTCGACTACGAGGTCTATCGTGACGGCCAGCTGCTGAGCGAGCTCAACGGCTACGGCACCATGACCTTCGCCACCTTCTACGACCGCACCAACGCCATGGTGGGCAACGCCCTCGAATTCCCCGACGGCAGCGTGCCCGAGGCCTCCTTCCGCGTGGGCTTCTACAGCTACGGCTACTTCACCCTCGGATTCTGGTCACAGACCGACAACGAGTTCACCGCCAACTGGCAGCAGCCCGGCGAGTACAAGGTGGTCTTCCGCCTCGTCGAACGCACCGGCGGCACCCCCTACCCGCTCACCTACGGCACGAACCCCAATGACACCGTCGGTGGTGCCAACGGTTCCAACACCGGCACCGTGCTCGACACCAACGCCGTCATCTTCTACATCCCCGTCGCAGAGCCCGCTGAGGCCGTCATCGACACCATCGTCTGCGAGAACGACCTGCCCGTCATGATCCACGGCACCGAGTTCAGCGACGACGCTCAGGAGGACCTCCACGTCTATTCCGACAACGGCGTCTATGACACCATCTACCACCTCACCCTCACCGTCGCCCCCGCCTACACCGCGGAGAACCCCGTCGAGCTTGACACCGTGGTGTGCGCCGGCGCCTTCCCGTTCGAGTGGAACGGCATCACCTTCGAGGAGGCCGGCTCACAGACCGCCAACCTCCAGACCGTGCTCGGCTGCGACTCCGTCGTGTCCATGACCGTCACCGTTGACCAGCCCGCACACGCAGCCTACACCGAGACCGCCTGCGGATCCTACGAGTGGAACGGAACCCTCTACACCGAGTCCGGCGACTATGAGTACAGCTATGACAACGACTACGGCTGCACCGTCACCGACACCCTCCACCTCACCGTGCACGACGTCACCACCACACCCGACGTGGTCGCCGTATGCGGCAGCTACGAGTGGAACGGCGAGACCTACTATGAGTCCGGCACTTACACCTACGAGCATGAGGTCGAGTATGACAACGACGTCTGCACCGTCACCGACACCCTCGTGCTGACCATCAACACCCCGCTCGGCACCGCCGACACCGTGGAGGCCTGCGGCTCCTACGAGTGGAACGGCGAGACCTACACCGCCAGCGGCACCTACTACTTCGACTATGAGGACGCCGACCTCAACGCCGGCGAGTGCGAGCACGTCGACACCCTCTACCTCACCATCTTCGAGGTGACGCCTCTCGTCGAGACCGAGACCGGCTGCAACGAGTTCTACTGGCAGGCCGCCGACCAGACCTACTACGAGTCCGGCACCTACACCTACGACCGTGAGAACGAGTTCGGCTGCACCGTCACCGACACTCTCCACCTCACCATCTCGCAGCCCAACGGCGAAGTCATCACCGTGGAGGCCTGCGAATCCTACGAGTGGCACGATCGGCCCTACACCGAGAGCGGCGAGTACTACTACGACTATCAGGACGCTGACGTCAACGGCGGCGCTTGCCCGCACGTCGACACCCTCCGCCTCACCATCTCACAGCCCTACGGCGAGGTGTTCACCGTGGAGGCCTGCGGCGAGTACACCTGGATCGACGGCGAGGAGCCCATCACCCAGAGCGGCACCTACACCCACGAGTACCAGGAAGGCGAGACCTGCCCGCGCATCGACACCCTCGTACTGACCGTCAACCCGGTCTATGCGGTGGAAGACGAGCTGGAGATCAGCGTCACCGAACTTCCCTACACCTATGCCGACACCACCTTCGAACTGGGCACGCAGTCCGGCGTGTTCACCGTACATCTGCTCTCCACCAGCGGTTGTGACAGCATCGTCACCCTCACCCTCACCGTCAGCGGCGGCAGCGAAGGTGACGCCTTCCTCACCGTCGAGAACATCTCCGACAGCGAGTTCGAGGTAGTAGCTTTCGCCAACCAGGTGGATCCCACCGAGAAGGTCGCCATCGCCTACTCCATCACCAAGGACGGCGAGCCCGTCAACATCGTCTCACACGACTGCGGCGGTGAGCTCAACATCAGCACCGAGTTCAACGGCAACTTCGTCGGTCAGAACGTCTCCTACGGAGAAGGGTACATCCCCGGCAGCACCTTCCGCCTCAGCTCACACTACCACGACTACTTCTACTTCCACTTCCTCAACGGTCGCACCAACAGGATATCCCACTCCTTCACCGAGGAGGGCGAGTATGAGATCACCCTCACCCTCATGAGCCGCAACGGCGGTACCGACATCTTCGTCCCCTACTCCACCGCGGGCGGCATCATGCTCATCGGCGGTGAGGGCAGCGCAGACGGCGATGAGCTCGCCACCACCACCATCACCTTCTCCGTGAGCGGCGGCGGCAGCAACGAGCCCGTCAACCCCGCTCCCATGGGCGTGGGCGACTACGGACAGATGCCTGACATCACCCTCTTCCCGAACCCCGCACGTGACATCGTCACCCTGCGCACCAACGTCACGGACGCCGACTGCACCGTCACCGACATGAGCGGCAAGGTCGTCCTCTCGGCCACCGCCGACCAGTCCAGCGACCTCCAGATCAACGTGTCGCAGTGGGCAGCGGGCGTCTACTTCGTCAACCTCCGCAGCAACGGCACCACGGTGACCAAGAAACTGGTCATCACCAAGTAGTCCGCAGCGGACACATATCTCCCACAAAGAGGGCAGGATTTCCTGCCCTCTTTTTTTGTTTCCTACCCCACCATTCCGTTCCCGACGCAGGAGGAAACGGAATCTCGCCAGCGTCCCGGTACTTCCGCGGCATAGCCACCGTCAGGTACTATCATTCTGCCGGCGTGCCGCGGTTGGCCATACCGCGCATCCCCTCCCCACATTGCATGGGGGGTATGGAAATCTGCTCCCTCCGGGAGCTAATCCATAGTGGCCGCGCCCCTGCAAGCCGCAACAATAGAACAAGGAGGCCACGATGAGCTGGCCGCCTTGTAAATTACGGCGTGAAGAAATCGGACGGGGCGAGCGTGAAGAACGGCGAACTGTCCGAAGATGAGCGCAACGCAGTGAAGCTCATCAAGTTTTTCGCCGTTTAGATCGCCCCGCCCGATTTTAGCCGGAATTTGCACAGCGGCAAAGCGCATTTCTTTTGTCTCTTTTCTTTTTGCAATCGAAAAGAAAAGAGAGGATACCACCCCACCATTCCGTTGCCGACGGCAGGAGGCAACGGAATCTCACCGGCACGCCGCAAGCTCACTATTCAACATTTTTTCAAAGAAGATGTCGCTTCTTTGGATAGTTTTAAGTAACTTTGCCGCCGATTTCAACTACAAACTTCCACAATGAAAATCATCCACTCCGCCCGATTCACCATTGACGAAAATATCTACCAGCAAGAAGACAACGTCTTTGTTTTCGACAAACCTTACCAATGCACCTCATTCGACCTCGTGTCGAAGGTGAAATGGGGCATGAAGCATCATTTCGGCAAGAAGGTGAAGGTGGGACATGCCGGCACCCTCGACCCGCTGGCTACGGGCGTAATGATTGTATGCACCGGCAAATGCACCAAACAGATCGAGCAGTTCCAGTCGCGGGAGAAGGAGTACACCGGCACGATCCGATTAGGCGAGACCACCCCAAGCTACGACATGGAAAAGGAGGTGGACGCCCACTATCCTACCGAGCATATCACGGAAGAGATGGTGCGGGCGGCGGCGGCCTCGTTCATCGGTGAGCAACAGCAAGTGCCCCCGCAGTTTTCGGCCATCCGCATTGCGGGGCGCAGGGCGTTTTCCTACGCTCGACAAGGCGAGGATGTGGAGATCACCCCGCGCACCATCACCATTTCGGAATTTGAGATTACCCGCTGCAAGCTGCCCGATGTAGATTTCAGAATTGTCTGTTCCAAAGGAACTTACATCCGTTCCATTGCCCGCGACTTCGGCTTGGCCTTGGAGAGCGGTGCACACCTCACGGCCTTGCGACGCACCCGTGTCGGCGACTTCCTCGTAGAGAACGCCATCACCCCTACCCTACTTCCCACAAACGATTAAAAACCTCGAAAAATCCCTTCTATGAACGACCTTCTCTCCCCCTCTCCCATCGGCCTCGGCATAATGTCTGGCACCTCATTAGACGGATTGGACATGGCCTTATGCCAATTTTTTTATGAAAACCATCAATGGAAATTCAAAATAATCAGTTGTAAAACAACAGATTACGACGAATCATTCCGACAAAGATTAAAAGAGGCCGACACGTTGGACGGTCTCGGTTTGGTGGAGTTGGACCGTGATTTTGCGGCGCACATCGGCTGTCAGGTGAACGCGTTTTTGCAGGAGGTAGGGGTAAGGCCCGACTTCATTGCATCGCACGGACAGACGGTGTTTCACCAGCCGCAGCGGGGCCTCACGTTGCAGATCGGCAGCGGGGCGGTGATTGCGGCGGTGACGGGCATTCCGACAGTTTGCGACTTCCGCACGACGGATGTGGCGTTGGGCGGGCAGGGCGCGCCGCTGGTGCCGATTGGCGACAAGCTACTGTTTGGCGGCTATGAGGCTTGTCTGAACTTAGGCGGTTTCTGCAACATATCCTTCGACAGCGGCGGCAGACGGGTGGCGTTCGACATTGCGCCGTGCAACATGCTGCTGAACACCTTGGCGGCGCGCCTCGGGAAGCCGTACGACCCGAACGGCATCTATGCGCGCGACGGCTACATGGTGGACGCTCTGACGAATGCGCTCAACGCACTGCCCTATTACGCGCAATGCGGGGCGAAGTCGCTCGGCAAGGAGTGGTTCGACCACGAGGTAGTGCCGCTGCTTGACCGTGAGGGAGCGATGCCGCAGGACCTGCTCCGAACTTCGGTGGAGCATATTGCTGTGCAGATTGGTAAAGTACTGAATGAAAATAATATAAAATCGGTATTGGTGACGGGTGGCGGGGCAAAAAACAGCTACCTGATGGACCGCATCCGGTGGCATGCGCCCAACACCATGGTGGTGATTCCCGATGAGGCGACCGTGGATTTCAAGGAGGCGATCATCTTCGCCTTTTTGGGACTGTTGCGGCTGCGCGGCGAGTGCAACTGTCTGGCGGATGTGACGGGTGCTGTACGCGACAATATTGGCGGTGCGGTGTACCGTTAATTTTCTTTTACCAATTCAAAAAAAAATTGTATTTTTGTGGGCTTAATATGAAATATAATATCCAATTTATTATTCACTAAAATTTAAACATTTATGAAACACTTATGGGAAACAAATGCGTCCTTGGTCATCTTGTGTGCCATTTTGATCGTCGTGATTCCCTTCTTGGTTTTCTACATTGTGAAGGCCAAGAAAGAGCATCCGAAAGGACTGGTTGCCGCCGCATTGAGTAACATGGGCGAGCGCTTCGGCTACTACATCATGAATGCCGTGCTAACCTTATTTCTTGTATCGAAATTTGGTTTGCCCAAAGAGGTTGCGGGAATTATTTTTTCCGTTTTCTACTTCGGCATCTACATTCTGAGTTTGGTGGGTGGTATCATTGCCGACCGCACCCAGAAATACAACAGCACCATCCAATGGGGTGTAACGCTTATGGCTTTTGGATACATCGCTTTAGCCATCCCGTTGTTTAGCAAAGAGGGTGGTTTGATTGTTGACCATAACGGCTCTTGGTGGGCTATCCTTATTTTCACATGCGTGGCCTTGTTACTCATCGCCTTCGGTAACGGTCTGTTCAAGGGCAACTTGCAGGCTCTGGTAGGTCAGATGTACGACAACTTCGAAGCCGAAGCCGCCAAGAAAGGTCCCGAAGCCTTGGCTGAGGCCAAAGACAAACGCGACAGCGGTTTCCAGATTTTCTACGTGTTTATCAACATCGGTGGTGTAATCGCTCCTTTCGTGGCTCCGTTGATTCGTACATGGTGGCTGAAAATCCACAACTTTGTCTATAACGCCGACATGCCTGTATTGTGCCACCAATATATGGCCGATGGTCAGGTTACGCAGAAATTCACCGAGAATATGAACAGCTCCGTGATTGACCCCACCCTGCTTTCCACCCCGACACAATTCTGCTCCGACTACATTGATGTGTATAACACTGGTATTCATTATGCATTTATCGCATCAGCGCTTGCCATGGTTATTTCACTCATCATTTTCTTTGCCAATAAGAAAGGCTTCCCGCAGCCCGCAAAGAAAGTTGCTACCGAAACCGCTGGCTATACCGATGAAGAGAAATTAGCGATGGCAAAAGAGATCAAGCAGAGACTCTATGCGCTCTTTGCAGTGCTGGGTATCGCCATTTTCTTCTGGCTGTCGTTCCACCAGAACACACAGTCACTGAAGTTCTTTGCCAGTGACTTTGTCAACACCTCCATGTTCCCCGCAGAGATTTGGGATTCCATGAATCCTCTATTTGTCATCATCCTTACTCCTATTATCATGATTCTTTTTGCGGCTTTGGCTCGCAGAGGCAAACCGGTTTCCACACCTCGCAAGATTGCTATCGGTATGGGAATCGCAGGCTGTGCATACCTGTTCCTGATGATCTTCTCCATCTTGAAACACTATCCTTCAGGAAATGAATTTACGAGCATGGATGCTGCCGCAATGGCACAGGCCGGTCTGGCCAAGGCTGCTCCGTGGGTGATGATCGTTACCTATTTCTTCCTCACCGTGGCAGAGTTGTTCATCTCTCCGCTGGGACTTTCGTTTGTGTCGAAAGTTGCTCCGCGCCACATGGTAGGTTTGTGCCAGGGCTTGTGGCTGGGTGCCACCGCCATCGGCAACCTGTTCATCTTTGTTGGAACGGTCATGCTCAACGCTTGGCCCATCTGGCAGTGCTGGGGCGTGTTCCTTGCCATCTGCTTGGTATCGATGACCATCATGCTCTGCATGGTGAAATGGTTGGAAAGAATCACCAAATAAGAAGTCATCGCGAGTAGCGACGACAAAACCAAAAAGGATGGCCGAATGGCCATCCTTTTTTTGTTGTTGCGTGCTGACTCCGAAAAAAACACGTGGAGATTCCGCCGCCGCTGCGCGAGCGGCGGAATGGTGCGCTACGCCGAAAAAAGACATGGAGATTCCGCCGCCGCTGCGCGAGCGGCGGAATGGTGCACTGACTCAGAAAAAAAAATTGCGGGGGTGGATGGGGCGGCACAGCCGCCCCCATCCACCCCCGCGTCGTCTTCCCTAAGAAAATTGTGGGGCACACCATTCCGTTTGAAGCTTTGCTTCAAACGGAATCCCCTTTTCCCAATTTTGTAGTATCTTTGCACACTCTAATTATCTCTATATGAAATCCGGATACACCTACATCATGACGAACAAACACCACAATGTGCTTTATGTTGGTTGCACCGTTGATATCGTTAAACGGGTAGCACAACACAAACAACATTTCTACAAAGGCTCATTCACCGACCGATACAATTGTGAATATTGTGTCTATTTTTTTATTTCACCCGCAGCATCTTGCCTTCACGCAGGAAGGTGGAATGTCCCATGTTATTAAGTTTCTGCAACTTAGATACCGTAGTGTGATACTTGGCGGCGATGGAACCGAGGGTTTCTCCAGCCTTGATTTTGTGATATACGGGCTTGGGGGCGGGAGCCGACGGGGTGGACGGCGCTGACGATGCCGCATTGGCAGCCGCAACAGTGCCACGCTTATAAATCTTCAGACTCTGCCCTATACTGAGTTTGTCGGGCGAAGGCAAGTGGTTCCAACTCTGGATTTCATTCACTGTAACGCCGTACTTTTTGGAAATGGCATACAAAGTCTCCCCTTTCTGCACGCGATGCACCACAAAAGTAGTATCGGGCTTGGGAACGGGAACTGTCACTGTATCAACAGGCTCCTCCGTAGGTTCGGGGGTGAAGACCACCGGCACACGGGAGGTGGTGTCGTCGGCACACTCGAAGATGCGGCGCGTGCCGCAGAAAGTACGGCCATACCAGTTGCCATCCAGCCTATCGAGCTTCACCCCAGTCTTGTAGGTAGAAGCATGGATGAAGGTGACATTCCCGGCAGAGTCCACCTCGGTGACCAGTCCGACATGCCCCACACAGCGACTGCGGTAGAAGAAGACAAGGTCGCCGGGACGGATGTCCTTCCGCTCAACCTTCTTGCCCACCTTGAACTGGGTGACAGAGCCGTGCGGCAAGTCGATGCCGAACTGCTTGTACACCCACATGGTGAAACCGCTACAGTCGAACGAGTTGGGACCGCTGCCCGCCCGCACGTAAGGTTTCCCCTTCTTGGTGAGCGCCAACTGCACCAACGAGTCGATTTTGCTGCAAGAAAAAATCGTAATACACTGACCATCAGCAGGACGCACCAAACTCTGCGCCCGGAATACAGACGGGAGGAAGGTGAGGGCTACGATTAGGATAGTGATGATTTTTTGCATGAGGGGGAGGATTTGAGGATTTGAGGATTTGAAAGATTAGTAGTTGATGATTATTAATTATTAATTATTAACTATTGACTATTAACTAAATACTGGATCTTCTTGGGGTATGACAGTAGTAATGCCGTTTTTGAAATCTCTGTCTAACAACGACTTCAGGTATTCATAATGCTCTGGATGCTGTACGAAGTCCAACTCGTGGGTATCCACTATCACGACGGGCATATTGGTGATATGGTTGAGATAATTCATGTAGGAACCTTGTATATCTTGCAGATAATCAGGACTAATTTCCTGCTCAAAGTCACGGCCACGGTGGGCGATGTTTTTCAGCAGATGTTCGACATCGTTATGCAAATAGAAGATGATGTCGGGTTTGGGAAGGTAGGCGGAGATGATGTCGTAAACTTTGATATAGAGGTTGTACTCATCGCCTTGGAGGTTGTTTTTGGCGAAAATATAACATTTGTCGATGAAATAGTCGGAGATGACGAGGTCGGTGAAGAGGTCACGTTTGGAGAGCAGGGTTTTGAGCTGCTGGTAGCGGTCGGTGAGGAACGACATTTCGAGCGGGAAGGCGTAATGCTCTGGTTCTTTGTAGAATTTGGCCAAGAAAGGATTGTCGATAAAGCGTTCGAGCACCAGCTGGGCGTTGAACTCAGCTGACAGTTTTTCGGCGAGGGTGGTCTTCCCCGCCCCAATACAGCCTTCGATGGTGATGTAGTTATATTTCATATCTTCAATAATTCATCTATATTAAATATCAGAAAGCATTTCTTGAAAAGACTTTTCAAACGGTGCAACAATCTGATTTCCATATATTTCTACAAGAAGAACCAAGATAAACTCCCGATCCGCGATATGGGGATGCGGCAGGGTGAGCTTCTCCCCTTCCCTGTGTTCACCCTCGTACCACAGCAGGTCGATGTCGATGGTGCGGTCGTGATAGATGGGATTCCCCTGTTTGTCGCGGCCTGATTTCTCGGTGCGGCCGAGTTCTTGTTCCACCTGCTGGGTCACCTGCAGCACCTCCTCAGGCGAGAGGGCGGTCTGCACCTCCACCACCTGATTCAAGAAGGGGTGGGAGATGAATCCCCACGACTCCGACTCGCGCACGGAGGAAGCACGCACGATGTTTCCCACGCGCTGCGACAACTCCCGTACGGCGCGCTCGATAAAGGAGCGGCGGTCGGCAAGGTTGCTGCCCAGTGACAACACCACGCTTTTCATCGGCGGGTGATGAGAGAGAGATAATAGAGCAACGTAGCCAGCGAGGCGAGGGCGGCGACCACGTAGGTACGGGCGGCCCAACGGAGGGCGTCTTTAGCATCGTTGTGCATCGCACCACTCAGCAGTCCGGTGTTCTCGAGCCATGCGAGGGCACGCGCCGAGGCATTGTACTCCACCGGCAAGGTGACGAAGGTGAAGAGAGTGGTAAGACCATAAAGTCCCACACCGATAAGCGCCACGGCATAACCGATGGTGGGATTCTCTGCCATCACCGAGAGCAGCACCAATCCCGCCAGGATCACCCAGGTGGAGAGGGTGCCGCCAATATTGGCCATCGGCACCAAGGCCGAACGAAGGCCGAGCCAATGGTAGGCCTCCTGATGCTGTACGGCATGTCCGCACTCGTGGGCGGCCACTGCAGCGGCGGCCACATGACTGCCGTTATACACATCCTCGCTCAGGTTCAAGGTCTTGTTGGTGGGATTATAATGGTCGGTGAGTTTTCCCTTGATGCAGACCACTTTCACATCGTAGATGCCGTGCTCGTGCAACATCTTTTCTGCAATTTCGCGCCCAGTGAGGCCGGAAGGCAGGAATTCTTTCGAATATTTGCGAACTTTCGATTTCAGACGAGCCTGCACGATGAGACTCAGAATCATGAAAAAGCCAAAAATCAGCCAGTAGGTCATTTTTCAAAAATTAAAAGTTAAACATCTTTCCTTATACAACAAATCCAACGCCATAAAGTTTGCAAAAGTACGCATTTTTTCCAAAACTTCAAACAAAGAAAAAATTATTACAAAAGATTTAGGGGAATGGGAGAAGGATTTAGAAAAATTATGTAAATTTGCAGCCTTAATTCTGCATAGCAGGTTTTAGAAAGAAGAATCAAACAAATAACAATATAAAATTATAGCACAATGAAGAAAGCGATTACTGCAAAAGAGGCTGCCGCCATGGTAAAAGACGGCATGACCATTATGGTAGGCGGTTTTCTGGCTGCCGGTTCACCCAACAGAGTTATCGAAGCAATTGCGGAAGGTCCCGCCAAGGATCTCACCATCATCTGCAACGACGCCGGTTATCCCGACAAGGAGACCAGCAAGGGCAAGGAGTTGGGCTGCGGTCTGCTGATTGCTGCCGGCAAGGTGAAAAAACTCATCGCCTCCCACATCGGCACAAACCCGAAAGCCATCGAAGGCCTCAACAACAAGACTTTGGAAATCCAGTTTGTCCCCCAGGGTTCATTGGCTGAGAAAATCCGTGCTGGTGGCGCTGGCCTTGGCGGCGTGCTCACCCCCACCGGCCTCGGCACCATCATGGAAGAGGGCAAGGAGAAAGTGACCGTTGACGGCAAGGAATACCTGCTGGAGAAACCTCTCCACGCCGACATCGCCCTCATCGGCGCATCGCTGGCCGACGAAAGCGGTAACCTCGTGTATCGCGGCACCACCAACAACTTCAACCCGATGATGGCCACCGCCGCTGACCTCGTCATCGCAGAGGCCAAGGAGATCGTGCCCGTGGGCGACATCAAACCCGAACACGTTCACACTCCCGCCTTGTTTGTTGACTATCTCGTACAAGCATAATTTACAATCATTTACGGGCGGACAATTCTAATGTCCGCCCTCTTTTTATCCCATCACCAACATGATTGACTATTCCAGTCTGATACAGCCGCACGGCAACTTCTTCCTGATCGCGGGTCCGTGCGTTGTGGAGAACCGCGACATCACCTTCACGGTGGCGGAACACGCTGCCGAGGTATGCCGCCGCCTCGACATCCCCTACTTCTTCAAGGCCTCGTACCGCAAGGCCAACCGCTCCTCGCTCCACTCCTTCACCGGCATCGGCGACGAGGCAGCGCTGAAAATCCTCGCAGAGGTGAAGGCGGAGTTAGGGCTGCCCATCGTGACCGACATCCACACGGAAGAGGAGGCGGCGATGGCCGCTGAGGTGGCCGACATCATCCAGATTCCGGCCTTCCTGTGCCGGCAGACCACGCTGCTGGTGGCGGCTGCGCAGACCGGCAAAATCGTCAACATCAAGAAGGGACAGTTCTTGTCGCCCGAGGCGATGCGCTTTGCGGTGGAGAAGGTGCGCGATGCCGGCAACCCGCAGGTGATGCTCACCGAGCGCGGCACCACCTTCGGCTATCAAGACCTTGTGGTGGACTTCCGTGGGGTGAAAGCCATGCAGGAAAATCGGTGCCCGGTGGTGCTCGACTGCACCCACTCGTTGCAGCAGCCCAACCAGCCGGCCGGCGTTACGGGCGGCCACCCCGAACTCATCGAGACCATCGCACGGGCAGGTGTCGCCACCGGCTTCGACGGACTCTTCCTCGAAACCCATCCCGACCCGAAAAAAGCCCTGTCGGACGGCGCCAACATGCTGCCGCTCAACGAGCTGGAGGCATTGCTCACCGGTCTGGTGAAAATACGGAAGGCCATCGTATTGTAGAGACGCGGTGACCACGTCTCTACGATTATCATTTCAATTAATTTTCGTACAACAATGCGGCGCTCACGGCCCAATGGCTGAAACTACCGCCTAATGGTTCGCCCTGCGGGATGGCGATGGTGATGGTATGGTTGCCCTCTTCCAGCGGGGGAAGGTCGAAATAGACCGGCTGCGTGGCGGTACCCGGGCACCAGCCGCTGCGCGAATAGTCGCTGCTCGACAGGCCGTTCCAGAAGTTGCCGCTCACGGGATTGAAGCGGCGGTAACAGCCGCAGTCCTGCCGCCACGGTGTGTAGGTAAACACCGGCTCGCCGTCAATCAGGATGGTGTTGGGCTTCGGGGTGAACTCGTCGCCACCGTCCCAGCCGCCATGTCCCGTGCTGATGTAGCGCAGCCGAATCTTCTCATCCCCCACCACATGAAATGTGGTCTCCAGACTGTCGGTGGCGAAGAGTTTGCCGTAGTTCTGCCCCGCCATCTCCAGCACGTTGCAGGTGTTGAATAGGGATGTAACGTACCCGTCATACTTAGGTCTTTCCTCCCACATTTCGCTGCCCGGGTACGACTTGATGTCAAGCGTCACCTTGTGGCCGCCGCCGTCGTAGTTGCCGATCCAAACGCCGATCCAAACCTCGCCCTGTAGCACCGACCACAAGTCGGTCACCTCCTGTTTGTAGTAGGTCTCGTCGGCCCATTCGAGCCCGTCAATCTGCACGCGGTCGTTGAAATGCCCCACACCGAAGGGAGTGAAAAAGCGCATCAGCTCCACGGGAGGGGAATAGATAAAAGAAGAAATAAAATACTGGCGCAGCGAACTTAAATCAGGCCTTACCCCCTGGTATTTTTGGCCATCTTTTCCTATAAAATAGGGTATAGAGTCAATGCTGTAATTGATCGCATCAAAAAAATTGGGCTTCAAATCATTGTCGGCTCCCGGGATGACGAACACGCTGCCTGTACGGTCGTAAGCATCGCCGTTGCTACGCTGGTGCAGTTCGATGAAGGTCTGGTAGTGGCTGGGCAGCTGGGGCAGCCGCACACGTTTTAGCGCGAGGGTGCCGCCCGCAAAATGCAGCACGCTGTCGAAGGGCGTATTGGCGCGGTAGTCTCCTTCAATGTGGTCGTTCTTCTGCCCCCAGCTCAGCTGCACATCATCGAAGATGCGGGTGGTGATGACGAGCTTCTGTTTTTTGAGGTTGGAAAGCTCGCGGCCGGTCACGCGCTGGCAATTCCGATAGCCATCGCGGAAAGGCACTATTCCCGACTGTTTCCAAAATTCGGTTTGGGCTAATTGCAAATAAGTCTGGTCGTTACGTTTGAAGCAGACGACAATCCCTTTGAAACGTCCGTAATAAGGCAGCGGGTTGATATCGGACGGGAAATCCTGCACAAAAAACTCCAACTTGTTGCTGTTGATGTGGCAGGTGTAACGGGTGAGTCCGTCCACACGAGCGGTGTCGTAGGCGATGTCGCTACGGCTGAACGGAGAGGCCACCTCATAGCAATCAGCATCGCCCGTGCCGGTGAATTTCGCCAACTGATAGGTGCTATCCCTGTCCAGATTGACAATCGTGACCTCGCGGGCGTAGCCAGGCACTAAATTCCCTTCGACCTCCTGCGAAGCAATCTGATACTCATTATTATAGAGGGCTATCCACATTTGCGATGTGTCGATTTTTTCGCCATAATCATACACTTCATACAAGAAATGGTTGTCATTTTTGGCGATATTCACAGGTTTCACCTGCGCCACTACTGCCTGCGCCAACAGCGACAGGACGGTTAAAAAGAGGAGCGATTTTTTCACAATTTATTTTTAATAATTGACCTGCAAAGGTAGCCAAAATATTCGGATTATTTTTTGTATTTTTGCAAAAATTTTGATAACCTGTAATGACACTGCTTTTAGCATTCCTTTTCGGCGCATTAGGAATCTCATTTTTATGTTCACTTTTGGAGTCTTCGTTAATGTCCACCTCCTACTCCTACATCATCGCGAAGGAAGAGGAGGGTGACAAAAATGCCTCACTGATAAGGAAATACAAGACCGAACCGGAGAAGCCGTTGGCGGCCATCCTTTCGTTGAACACGATTGCCAACACCATCGGTGCGGCGGGCGTGGGCTTGCAGACCAACGTGGTATTCGGCGAGGCGTGGTTCGGTGTAGTGTCGGGTGTTACCACCCTATTGATCCTCATTTTTTCTGAAATTATTCCGAAAACCATCGGCTCCACGCACTGGAAACAGCTGTTGGGCTTCACGGTGCGCACCATCCGCGTGCTGATTGTGCTCATGTATCCGTTGGTGATGTTGGTGAAGGTGGTGGGACGGATGGTGAACCGCAAGCAACCCGAGTCGGTGGTGAGCCGCGAGGAGGTGTCGGCCATGGCCAATGCCGGCGAGGAAGAGGGTGTTTTGGAAGAAGATGAAAATAAGATCATTCAGAATATCATCAAGTTAGACAATGTGAAAGCGGCGGATGTGATGACCCCGCGCGTGGTGGCCGCCATCGCTCCCGAAAGCATGACGTTGAAGGAGTATTACGACGACGACCGCTTCGACCACTTCTCCCGCATCCCTGTCTATGCCGAGTCGCCGGAGTATATCACCGGCTACGTGCTGCGCGACGACGCATTGGAGAACCTTGCCGAAGACAAGTTCTCGCTCACCCTCGGCCACATCAAGCGCGACCTCCCCTACTTCAGCGAAGAGAAGTCCATTAGCGACATCTGGGACGCGCTGCTGAAACAGAAATCTCAGATCGCCCTCATCATCGACGAATACGGCTGTTTCCAGGGCATTCTCACCATGGAAGATATCATCGAGACCATCTTCGGACTGGAAATTATTGACGAAAGCGACGAGGTATCCGACATGCAGCAATACGCCCGCGAGCGTTGGCAGATGCGCCAGAAAAAATACAAGAAACTGCGGCCCAACAACTAACCGCTCCCCTATTTCATCCTTTCATCCAACCACTTCCCTACCTGCTCCAAAAAAGCGGGCGAAAGGGTTTGCTCGATCAATCCGTACTCGTCCACATAACCAGTTTCACACTCTTGGAACAGGTGGTTGAGGCCGGGCAGGATGCAAGGGGTGAAGTCGGGACAGTGTTTCAGTCCGTCGCGGATGGCATACACATTCTCCACCGCATCCACCTGCTTGTCGCGGTCGCCGTTGAGGGCCAGCACCGGACAGGTGACCTTCTTCAGGTACTGGGCGGGCTTGAGATGCATGAGGGTGAAAAGCCAGTTGCTGGCGAGGGTCTGCGCCGAAAGCACAATTCCTTCATCCGTGAGATTCAACGCGATACGTTCCTCATCGGTCAATTGGGCGGCACGAGAGTGCAGGTAGTCGCTCACCTTACGTGCGGCCGTGGGAGCATCCTTCGCACGCTCCACCAAGGCGTACGTTTCATCGGAAATCAGGAGAGAAGCCCGCAACATCTCCGCTGAAAAATGGTTTTGGATCGCATTCTCCGCCGCCTGGTACAGCAGCACTTCGCGCAAGGTGGTGCCCATGCCGGCCATCGAGATGACGAAGTCGAGATCGTGCCGTTCGGCGGCCACCATCCATGCCACCATGCCGCCCTCGCTATGGCCTAAGAGTCCGATTGGACAGCCCTGCAGGACAGTCTCTTGGCGCAGCGTATCCACAATCACCTTCACCTGTTCGGCAAAGTCGAGGGTGTTCATCTTCTGGAAAGCCGCGGGCGGGGCGTCGTCGTAGCGGAACACGGCGTAGCCGAGGCGGGTGAGGTAGTCGGCGAGCAGTTTGAAGGGCTTGTGGGCCATGATGCTCTCGTCGCGGTCCTGCCAGCCGGAGCCGGAGACAAGCACGATAGCAGCCTTAGGGGCGCCTGATGCAGGCAGGGTAAGGGTGCCGCTGATGTCGATCCGCTCGTTATAGGGGAAGGTGCGTTCATACTGCGTATAGGGGAACGGCTCTTGCGGTTCTTGCGGACGGGGGAAGAGTTGGCGGTGGGTGGTAGGTCGCAGCACGAGCGGGAAGCGCCGTCCGTTCTGGCGGAACTTGCCTGTGATGCTGTCGCCGCGCCATACGCCGCGGAACGAGGCGCCCACTGAGGCAACAGCGAAGGTGAGGGTGTCGCCGCGCAGCGAAAATTCTGTAACCGGGATGTCGGTGACGTACTGGTCGGGACTGTCGAGCACGGCCGTCACTGTATCATCGTGATTATCAAGCACCAGCACCACAGCCAGCGAGTCCGTTCCGAGGTGCAGACAACCTTTCCACGTCCCTTGCGGGGAGGCGGTTTGTGCGGGCAGCAGGGCGCACCAGCACCAGAGGAGGAAGAGGAGGAGTGGTTTTCTCATATCCTTTATCATGCATCATACTTCCCTTCAGCAATATTAGCTGGATTCAAGTCAAATTCATTATCTCCCCATGCCAAAGTTCCATCCTCGATACGAAATTGGCGGAACCGGGAAAGGTTGAGAAAACGCCTGACAATCGCATTTTTGCTATTCTCAAGAAAATTTTGAAGGTCAATGGTTCTTTTCGTCCCATTGTCAAATTCCACCTCAATGCGGTACCCACTAAGATAAACGGCATTGGTTATCATCACTTTATTCGTTTGGTTATTGTTATCGGTTTGATAGCGACATTGTTATTGAAATACTGTTCCCACGCATAGAGTATCGAGTACTTGTTGAGTGCAATAAACTTCTTCAAATCAGCTAATTTTGATGCGTTAAAAGACCCAGAAACCGCTGAATATGTAATCCTGTAAATCTTCCCGTTTTTCACAAACAAAGAAATTTTTACAACAGCCCCATCATATTCAGCATGTACGTGAACAGGTTCATGTTCGTCAGAGAAGAATCTGATAATGATTCCGATGTACTTGTAAATGGTAGGCATAGTTTTGAATATTGAGTTAATAATTAGTGCCGCAAAGATACAACAAAATTCTGAAAAAATCGTATATTTGCAGCCGAAAATTTCAAGCAAGCACAATGAAAATTGGGAATTAGTACTGTTGTAATAAATCTACAATCATCGTGCTGAAAGCACGATGATGACGGTCATCAAATCAAAAATCATTGAATATACTTGTAATTAATTGTATTGTAAATGTTTGTATTAATTCTTCGAAAAAATATCGCAACAATGGTAATTGAAAGGTGAGAATGATTGTCTGGTAGAGGCGCGTTTCATCGCGTCTCCGCAGCAGCCCGATACACACCATATATATTATTGATTCACAGCCAATTCCGCGAAAACAATCCATTTCACTGAAGAAAACTGTACATTCAACGAAACCACCCAAAGCGACAGACAAAAAAAATGTAACTTTGTGCGGTAAATTACGTATGATGAATTTTAGGGTGTATTCTATCATAACCAACTAACTATCAGCTAATAGCACAAACCACCACCCTGCAACTTTTCAACAATGACACGTTGAAAACTGAAGAGAAATTGCCAACGGGAAACGAAAAATTGAAAACCGAACCGTACAGACGGTGCATGCACCGTCTCTATCATCTCCCCTCTTCTCCCCTCCCATCCTCCCCTTCCTCGCATCAACAATTCAACGAATCAACAATTCAACAAATAATATCAACCAAAACCAATTATTATGAAAGCAGCTTTATCTCTTTCAAAAAAACAACACACAAACATAACCTCACTGTTCCTCGCCATGGTGATGGCGTGCGCGCTGATGTTGCCAACAGGCAAGGTGTGGGGACAACAGACGTCCACAATTGGTGACGGAACCAGCACCAATTATTACCCAATGCCCGGTCATTGGGGATGGCAATATGATGTCTATCTCTATAAACCCACAGATTCTGGCGCCGAATTTCTTGACGATGATTGTACTATCACCAGCATCGCATGGAATATTTCTTCCGGCAACACTAACAGTGCTCAAATGACCATCTGGGTAAAAGATGTGGACGCTTCCACCACTTTGAGTTCAAGCACTACGTTTTCAAGTTTCACATCCGGAGCTGATCAAGTGTATAGCGGCTCCAGATCAACAACTACTGGTTGGAACACTTATAGTTTCTCATCAAGTTTTTCACATCAAGCTGGTAAGGCAATACTTGTTGCGGTTCGTGGAGTAGGTTGCTCCACTTCTGGTGGATGCTACCGTTACTGCTACTATACCTCGGCAACGAGCACGCACTGGTACAAGCACGCAGACGGTTCTACCGACCCTGGCACAAGCGTTTCGGGTTCTGTTGATGGCAATCGTAGTAATGTGCAGATTACATACACGGCAGGTGCAAGTGGATATAACATGCCCACCGGCTCTATTACAACCTGTAGTGGCACCTTATATGACTCAGGTGGATCAAGCGGTAATTATGGTAACAGCGAAAATAAAAACCTAACCATCTATCCTGGTACTTCGGGAAACATGGTGAGGTTGGACTTTACGAGTTTTGAAACGGAAAACAACTGGGATTACCTTTACATTTACGATGGCGCTTCCACTTCTGCGACGTCGATTGGAACTTATACTGGCACTACTAGCCCAGGCACGGTTACTGCCACTAACTCGTCGGGCGCTCTCACCCTTAGGTTCACGTCCGACGGCAGTGGGATTAGAGCTGGTTGGGCGGCCACTATATCATGTGTGGCTCAAATCAATGTGACGGCCGGCACAGGCGGCTCGGCCAGTGGTGGTGGCACCTTCACTAGCGGACAAAGCTGCACCGTTACCGCAACACCCAACAACGGCTATGTTTTCAGCAATTGGACAGAGAATGGCTCTGTGGTTTCAGGGGCTGGTGCCACCTATACTTTCACCGTTTCTGGCAACCGCACACTTACAGCTAACTTCATCACCGACCCATGCATTGTTACCACATTGCCCTGGAGCGAAAATTTCGAGGGGTACTCCTCTGGACTACCCACCTGCTGGACACATATTGGCAACGGAACTGCTGCTTCACAATCCACTTCTCCACACAATGGTTCCTACTGCTTAAGATTTTCAGGGGCAACCTCCGACAATATAGTAGTAATACCACCATTTGAAAGGGAAGCAAATACCCTGCAGATTTCCTTCTGGACAAGACCTGAGACAAGCTCTAGCAATAGTGGAAATTTTGACTTCGGCTATGTAACCGACGCATCCCAAGCCAGCAGCTTCCAAACCATAGAAACCTACAGTTCTTCTATGGGCACGACCTACGTTCAAAAAGAAATCCTTCTTAACACTCTCCCTAATGGGGCACGTCTTGCATTCCGCCACCGTTCTGGATCCACTAGTTGGTACTGGTTTGTAGATGACATACTCGTTGAAGAGATTCCCTCATGTCTCAAGCCCACGGATCTTACGATAACCTCCACCACTACCAATAGCGCTACCATTAACTGGACAGCCAGCGGACATGGCGAGGCAGGCTACGAATATATAGCTGTACCTTCCGGTCAAACTCCCAACTGGAATAATGCCACCTACACCACCAATACGTCTGGCACACTCTCAGAACTTGACAGCTACAAAAACTATGATGTATATGTGCGCGCGGCTTGCGGGAACAACGATTACAGCGAAGCCATCTCCACCACTTTCCACACCGAATTAGACTGCGGCAACGGCTATAACGAACAACAATTTTCTGTGGGAACATACTACTCCACAAGTTCTTCCTATCCGTTTTATAGCTACAACTCATCTTCATATGCATATGGCGCCTCATGGCAAATTTTCACAGCAGACGAAATTATGGGAAACATGGACGAAGGAGGAATTCTCCGCAGCATCGCATGGAAATCCACTTCCACTACTACACCTATCCCTTTCCAAATCTATATGATGACAACTGACAAGAGCAGTTTCAGTAGCTCTACGGACACGACAGACCGCGCCACGATGACCCTCGTATATAATGGTGCAACTGCATTCACCGCCAACGAGTGGACCGAAATCATCTTTGACCAACCCTTCGAATATGATGGAAGCCACAATCTCATGATCATGATCTATCGTCCCGCTCCCTATCTCACCTCAACAGTAAATTTCCAAAACATTTCATCGGCCTCTGAAAACCGCATGATTTACCGCTATGGTTCCGCTGCAACAATGTCCTCTGGATACACATCAGCCTACCGTACTAACACACGTTTCACCTTCTGCGAAACAATCCCAAGCTGTCCCAGACCCACAGCCCTTACTGCTGTTGCCGATGGTACAAGTGCTACGCTGACTTGGAGCGGTGATGCTTCTTCCTATACCATAGCACACTCCACCAGCGCTACAGCTAATCCTGACAACAACATTCTCGTAAATTCTCAAAGCGGAACCTCATACACAGCCAACAACTTGACATTGGATAACGACCACTACTTCTGGGTGCGCGCCAACTGCGGCGGAAACGACGGCAACAGCAACTGGACTGGTCCCGTATCGGTACACATCGGATACTGTACGCCGGCCCCCACTTCAATAGACAACAGCGGTATCACCAATGTAACCTTTGGCACTGTCAATAACAACACTCATCCTTCCTCCTCTCCATACTATGGCAATTACATCAGCCAAATCTGCGAAGCAGAACAAGGAGATGAATTAAATGTTGCCATCACATACGCCACGTCATATACATACAACACCTACGTTTGGATAGACTTTAACAATAACCTAACCTTTGAAGCGAATGAAGTGGTTTGCTATGGTGAAAGCAGCAACAGTTCTCCCACCACTCTAACCCTTAACTTCACCATCCCTGCTACCTGCCCAGCTGGTGACTACCGTATGCGTATCGGTGGTGCTGATAGCGGTTTAGGATCTGACCCCAACAATGCCAACCCATGCTATTCCAGCACTTATGGCATTTTTGAGGATTACACCCTACACGTGAAAACCCCTTGCTTCACTCCCTCCGACTTCACATATAGCGATGTGACAACCACCACGGCTGAATTAAGTTGGACACCTACTGGTTCTGAAGACGGATGGGAGATTGCCTATACGAGCAATCCTGATGACGTGAATTCATTCATCTTTATTGACGTAGATGACAACACCTACACCCTTGAAGGTCTTACAGCAAGCACCTCCTATTTTGCATACGTCCGCGCCAACTGCGGCACCAACAACATGAGCGACTGGACACAGGCTATTAATTTCACCACAGAAGATATCTGCGTACCCGCGCCCTATTCCGTGGATGGAAACGGCATCACCAATGTCACATTCGGAACAGGCAACAATATTGTCAACAATAGTGAGCGTCCCACAACCTCACCTTATTATGGAAACTATTCCAACCAAATCGGTGCAGTTTGCGCTGGTGTGGAAGCTACTGTAGCCATCACCTATGCCACAGGATATGACTATGGCACTATCATTTGGATAGACCTGAACAACAACCTCACCTTTGAAGGCAACGAGGTGGTATATGTTGGAGTAGCTCCGGAAACTAATCCCACCACCCTCAATGCGCGATTCACACTGCCCGCCTCCACTCCAACAGGCGATTATCGGATGCGCATCGCTGGTTCAGACTGGGAATACGATGATTATACCAACTCTATTGCAGAAGCAGCAGATGCGAATCCATGTCCCACAAGCTCATATACTGTTGTACATGACTACACATTACGAGTACTTGAGGCTCCTTCTTGTATCCCTCCCACTAACTTGGCTGCCAGCAACATCACCGCCAATTCAGCTAAGTTGAGTTGGACCGAGAGCGGCACTGCCACCACATGGCAGATTTGCCTTAACGGCGACGAGAACAACCTGATCAGCGTTTCCACTAACCCCCACACCCTCACCGGTCTCTCTGCCAACACCACCTATACGGCTAAAGTACGGGCATATTGCAGCAGCAGCGACCAAAGCGAATGGAGCAGCACCATCACATTCAATACAAAACAGGTTCCTGTGGTAGTGGGTAACAGCTGGAGCGATGATTTTGAAGCCAACTCCGACTGGGGAATCGTAAACGGCTCCAATGCTTGGACTATTGGAACAGCCACCCACAACGGCGGCACACACAGTCTATACATTTCTAATGATGAAGGAACTCACAACAGTTACGACAATGCAACCACAACCATGTCGTATGCCACCAAACTCCTGACTTTTGAATCTGAAAAATATATTTTCTCATACGACTGGAAAGCCAATGGCGAGGGCAATTATGACTACCTCAGAGTTTGGCTCGCCCCTTCATCCTTTGAGTTCACTGCCAACCAGCTACCTGATGGCAGCACATCAACCTACTATTATACTTCAACCACCCCCAGCGGCTGGATTTCATTGGACAACGATGGAAAGCTGAATTTTGCTTCTGACTGGGGAAGCAAGGAGAGCGTACAGGACATTACCGCTGGCACCTATTATCTGGTTTTCATGTGGTGTAATGATGACAGTCAAGGAAGCACTCCTCCAGCTGCAGTGGACAATGTAAGTGTGAAAAAGGCTTATGAAATCGCCATCTCCACAAATCCCAGTGAAGGTGGTAGCGCCAGCGGTGACGGCACCTACGGATACGGCGCCACCGCAACCCTTACCGCTACGGCCAACACGGGCTACCACTTTGTCAACTGGACGGAGAACAGCTCGCAAGTGGGCACCGCTGGGAACACCACTTACACCATCAGCAACATCCAAGCCAACCACTCTGTGGTGGCCAACTTCGAACTGAACAGCCACGATGTAACCTACGAATACACTGGCACAGTACCGACTGGCGCACCTGACGCACCCGCTACGCAGACCTACAATTATGGTGCAACCGTACCCGCTGCAGCCGTACCGACCTTGGAAGGCTACACCTTCAGCGGATGGGATGGAGAAGTGACCACCATGCCCGACGAGGATGTGACTGTGACCGGCTACTGGACCATTAACACCCACACCCTGACCATCAACTACCAATATAGTGACAACACACAAGCTGCTGATTCCCACATCGAAACCGTGAACTACGGCGACAGCTACAGCATCACTTCACCCGCCATCACGGGCTACACACCCAACCAAGCAGTGGTGAGCGGCACCATGCCCGACGATGACGTGACCGTTAATGTGACTTACACTGCCAACTCTTACGAAATCACCGCCAGCGCCAACCCGACGGCGGGTGGTACCATTACCGGTGCAGGCACCTACAACTATGGTGCTACCGTAACCCTTACCGCTACGGCCAACGCCAGCTACACCTTCGTAAACTGGACCAAGGACGGCGAGGAGGTGTCAACCAATGCCACCTACAGCTTCACCGCTACGGAAGCCGCATCCTATATCGCTAACTTCGAGCGCAATACCATGACCTTAACCGCTGAGGGCGACACCTGGACTTACGACGGACAGTCACACGTCGCCACTGTCACTCCTGAGGTTACCGAGGGTACCACCCTCTACTACCGTATCACCCCGAACGACCAGTGGAGTACCAACGTACCCAGCATCACCAACGTGGGCACCCTTCATGTATATGTAAAGGCTACCAACGCCAACTATGCCGACAGCTATGCCGACTGTATGCTCGAAGTCACCCCGAAGGCTGCTACCATCGCTGCCAACAACGCTAACAAAGTGTATGGCGCACAGGATCCCGACCTCACCGCTGAAGTTACTGGCACTGTCGGCAACGACGCGCTGACCTACACCTTGAGCCGCGCTGAGGGTGAGAACGTGGGCACCTACGCCATCACCGTTACGGCTTCCGCCGATGATAACCCGAACTACAGCATCACCACCTCCAACGGTACCTTCACCATCACGCCGGCTACCGTCACCGTGACCGCCGACAACAAGAGCAAGACCTACGGTGATGCCGATCCCGACCTGACTTGGACGGCCGAAGGTTTCCAGAACAACGATGAAGAAAACATGCTGACGGTCAGCATCAGCCGCGCTGAGGGCGAAGCCGCGGGCACCTACACCATCACCCCGAGCGGTGCAACCCCCCAGGGCAACTACAATGTAGTATATACAACCGGCACCTTCACCATCGACCGCGCCAAAGTCAATGTGATTGCCGACAACAAGAGCAAGACATACGGCGCTGCCGATCCCGAACTCACATGGACGGCTGAAGGCTTGCGGAACAACGACACTGAAGATGTGCTGACGGTCAGCATCAGCCGCGCTGACGGCGAGACCGTGGGCGAATACACCATCACCCCGAGCGGCGCAGCCACCCAGGGCAACTACACCGTGGAGTATGAAACCGGCACCTTCACCATCAACGCAAAGACTGCCACCATCGCTGCCAACAACGACAGCAAGACCTATGGCGATGACGATCCCACCCTCACCGCTGAAGTTACTGGCGTGTTGGAAGGCGACGAACTGACCTACACCTTGAGCCGTGAAGAGGGTGAGAGCGTGGGCAACTACACTATCACCGTTACGGCTTCCGCCGATGCTAACCCGAACTACAGCATCACCACCTCCAACGGCACCTTCACCATCACCCCGAAGGCCGCTACCATCGCTGCCAACAACGCTAACAAGGTGTATGGCGAAGAAGATCCCGACCTCACCGCTGAAGTTAGCGGCATTGTCGGCAATGACGTACTGACCTACGAACTCGAACGCGAAGAGGGCGAGGATGTAGACACCTACACCATCAGCGTGGTGGTTTCTGCTGATGATAACCCGAACTACAGCATCACCACCACCAACGCTACTTTCACCATCACGCCGGCTACCGTCACCGTGACCGCCGACGACAATGAAAAGACCTACGGTGATATCGATCCCGACCTGACTTGGACGGTTGAAGGTCTCCAGAACGATGATGATGATGACGTGCTGACGGTCAGCATCAGCCGCGCTGAGGGCGAGGCCGCAGGCACATACACCATCACCCCGACCGGCGCAGCCGTACAGGGCAACTACAATGTATTGTATGAGAACGGCACCTTCACCATCAGCCGTGCCACCGCTACGGTAACCGCAGTGGACAACAGCAAGGTTTATGGCACTGCCGATCCCGAACTTACCGCCGATGTTACTGGTTTGCAGAACAATGATGACGCCAGCGTCATCTCCTACACCATCAGCCGTGCTGAGGGCGAGACCGTGGGCGAATACACCATCACCCCGAGCGGCGCAGCCACCCAGGGCAACTACACTGTGGAGTATGAAACCGGCACCTTCACCATCACCCCGGCCAGCGTTACCGTCAACATTGTGGGTAACTACAACACCGAAGATTACGATGGCGAAGAACACACCGTGAGTGGCTACACCATCAGCAGCATTATGATGGGTGAGGAAGAAACCGAACTCTACACCGAAGACGACTTCACCTATAGCGGCGATTCAATGGTCAGCAGCACCAATGCTGGTACTACGCATATGGGTCTGTCTGCCGAAGATTTCGAGAACACCAACGAGAACTTCGACGAAGTCACCTTCAACATCGTGAGCGACGGTTACATCACCATCAACCCGATCAGCGCAGTCGTCACCATCACGGGTAGAGTTGACACCGTCACCTACGACGGCACTGAACACACCGTGACCGGCTACACCGCTACGGCCAACACCGACCTGTACGATGTAGAAGAAGACATTGAATTTAGCGGCGAGGCCACGGCTTCACAGACCATCGTTGGTACCAACTACATGGGCCTGACTGCCGAGCAGTTCGAGAACACCAACGAAAACTTCGAAGAAGTTACTTTCAACATCGTGACCGATGGTCATATCACCGTCAACCCAGTGGGCGTGGCGGTGACCATCGTGGGTCATACCGAAGAGGCTGACTACGACGGCATCGCCCATACTGTGAACGGCTACGATGTCACCAGCATCACCATCGGCAACGAGCCCACACAGCTCTACACCGCCAACGACTTCACCTTCAACGGTACAGCTTCTGCCAGCAGAACCAACGTGGTAGAGGGCGAAGACGCGGACGGCACGACCGACATGGGCTTGACCCCCGATATGTTCACCAACACCAATACCAACTTCACCGATGTCACCTTCAATGTGACTGACGGTTCTATCACCATCAACCCGATTACCGCAACCGTCAACATCACGGGTAACTACAGCTCAGATGCTTACGACGGCGAAGAACACGAAGTGAACGGCTACGAAGTCACCAGCATCATGATTGGTGAGGAAGAAACCGAACTTTATACCACCAACGATTTTACCTTCACCGGTACGGCTTCTGCCCGCAGAACCAACGTGGTGGAAGGCGAAGACGCGGACGGCACGACCAACATGGGCTTGACCGCCGATATGTTCGCCAACATCAATACCAACTTCACCGATGTCACCTTCAACGTGACCGACGGTTACCAGACCATCACCACGATCACTGCAACCGTGACCATCGTGGGTAACCACGACATCAAAGATTTCGACGGCGAAGAGCACGCAGTGAACGGCTACGAAGTCACCAGCATCATGGTTGGTGAGGAAGAGACCGAACTTTATACCGAAGACGACTTCACCTTCAGCGGTACGGCTTCGGCTGCCAGAACTGATGCCGGCACCACTAACATGAATCTGACCGAAGGCCAGTTCACCAACACCAACACCAACTTCTCCACCGTCACCTTCGACATTACTGACGGTTATATCACCGTCAATGCTGTTGACGCAATCGTGACCATCGTGGGTAGCGTTGACACCGTCACCTACGACGGCACTGAACACACCGTAACCCACTACACCGCCACGGCCAACACCGACCTGTACGACGTGGAAGAAGACTTCACCTTCACTCCTGGCGAAACCTCAACGATTGTGGAAGATGAGATTGCTGCCACAAGAACCGATGTCGGTACCACCTACATGGGTCTGACTGCCGAGCAGTTCGAGAACACCAACGAGAACTTCGCCAATGTCACCTTCAACGTGACCGACGGCCATATCACCGTCAACCCGGCTGCCATCACCATCATCGCCGATGAAAACGGCAAGGTGTACGGTGCGGCTGAGCCCACCACTCTGACGGCTACCGTTGAGGGCGTTCCCGAAAGCGGAGTGGATCCGGTTTACACCGTGAGCCGCGCTGAGGGCGAGGACGTGGGCGAATACCCCATCACCGTGACGCCTTCTGCCGATGCCAACCCGAACTACACCATCACCACCGTTGGTGGCGTGTTCACCATCACGCCGGCTACCGTCACCGTGACTGCCGACAACAAGAGCAAGGTGTATGGCACTGAAGATCCCGACCTGACTTGGACGGCCGAAGGCTTCCAAAACAACGATAACGAAGAGATGTTGACGGTCAGCATCAGCCGTGCTGAGGGCGAGACCGTGGGCACCTACACCATCACCCCGAGCGGCGATGCCGTACAGGGCAACTACAATGTGGAATATGTAACCGGCACCTTCAGCATCCTGCCGACTGTGGTGTTCACCACCGATCCCATGCCGACCGCCATCTGCTCTGAAGGCTCAATCAGCGTGGCCTTCGATGCCACCATCGCTGGTGAGAACGGAACGATGAGCTTCGCATGGAGCCGCAACCACACCGACGATGTGACCGGCACTGCCGAAGGCACCGGCAACATTGAGGATCTCACCCTCACCACTTCCGCTACGCAGACCGTCACCTTCTCCGTCATCCCGACCTTCACACCTACGGAAGGTGAGGCAGTGACCGGTGATGCTGTCACCTTCAACGTGGTAGTGAACGCTCTGCCGGCCGTTACCGCAAGCCACGAGAACGTGAGCTGCACCGAGTTGGGTTCGGCTACCCTCACCGTTACCAATGGCGACGCTCCCCTCTCCTGCCTCTGGAACAACAACGAGACCGTTAGCCTCACCGCCGACGGCAACAACTACTCCGTCACCTTCGACGAACTGACCGAGGGTGACTACACGTATGCCATCACCAACGCCAACAACTGTGTTACGGAAGGCACCGTTAGCGTGTCCGACCCGGGCAGAGTTACTGTATCGCAGAGCGCCAATAGTGAGACCTGTGTGAATGTCGGTATTACCGTCAGCTACGAAATTGAAGGCGGCACTGATCCTTACACCCTCACTTGGATGAATGCCGACAACGACATCCCAGTAGAGGAAACCGAGGTCAACAGTACGACTGGCACCCACAGCTTCACATTGCCGGAGGGTGAGCACCGCCTGGCATTGGTCATCACCGACCACTACGGCTGCTCCAGCACCTCCGACGATATCATCACGGTGACCGTATGGCCGACACAGTACATTGTACGCGACATCGACCTTGTCGGTACGCAAACCACCTACGTGGTCAACGGCATCACCTACGATGTTAATGGTGAAGGTCCTGCTGATCAGACCTATCCCGATGTACACGGCTGCGACAGCACCATCCACTATGTGATCAACCAGTACACCTTGGGCATCAGCATCGCCGACAGATGTACCATGACGCAGTCAAGCTACACCAGAGCTTACTCCAACACGCCGCACATCCTTTATGGCGACACCATCTATGTGCAGAAGAACAATCTAGCTACCTTCTATGCCTATATCAACGACACGCAAGA
>JAFXTS010000027.1 GCA_017535665.1 Bacteroidales bacterium
TGAATGTCTGCACATTCCGACCGCCAAGGTTTACGGTGTGGTTTCATTCTACGCATTCTTCACCATGACCCCGAAGGGCAAGTACCCGATCAGCGTATGCTTGGGTACGGCCTGCTACGTGCGTGGTGCCGAGAAGGTTCTTGACGCCTTCAAGAAGGAGCTGAACCTCGAGGTGGGTCAAACCACTCCCGACGGCAAGTTCTCCCTGACCTGTCTGCGTTGCGTGGGCGCTTGCGGTCTGGCACCTGTTGCCATGGTAGGCGACAAGGTCTATGGCCGTCTCACCCCCGCCGACATCAAGGGTATTGTTGACGAATACCGCAACATGGAGTAAAGACGTTTCATGAAACGTCTCTACGACGGACCGAAGAACCGCCCTCATCGCAAGATGGGGGCGGTTCTTGGTGTTATTACAGTTCGCATAATCGAATAATCGTATCCTCACATCCTCCACAAAAAAACTTTTCACCTTTCACCTTTCAATTTTCAGTTTTTATTGTATCTTTGCCGATTGAAAAACACGTGTTTATGGATGCCGCAATGATCAAAATCATTCAGGACTATTTCAAGACCCAGCCGGTGTTGAAGGCATGGCTGTTCGGTTCGTATGCCCGCGGCGAGGAGACGCCCGACAGCGACGTGGACATACTGGTGGTGTTTGATAGAAAAAAGCATTCCATTGGCCTGATAGACCATGTGCGAATGGCAAATTCACTTGAAGACCTTCTCAAGCGTAAAATAGATCTTGTGGAGGAGGGTACACTTCTTCCTTTTGCGTCAGAGAGTGCTAACCACGATAAAAAGTTGTTTTATGAGAGAGCCAATTAAAGACAAAGGAAGATTGGAACACATTTTGGCAGCAATAGACAAAATCGAACACTTTCTGGAGGGGCAGGATTTTGAGAGCTTTTCCAAAAATGAGATGATGTATTATGCTGTGGTAAAGAATGTTGAAATTATAGGAGAGGCTGCCAATATGATTACGAATGATTATCGCGATAGTCACCCTGAAGTTGAATGGAGAAGCATCATCAGTATGCGGCATGTTTTGGTACATGGCTACTATCAGATTAGCAAGGCTGAGGTTTGGGACACGGCAAAAATCAATCTTCCGCCCCTCAAAGCCCAAATTGAACAGTATATATCCGAAATGGAATAACAATACATAACGAAAAAGAATTATCCACCTAAACCACCCGCCTATAGAACAAACCGAAAATTTATAAAATATTGACATAAAAGCGTTTTCGCTAACTTATTACTCTGAAGTTCCACAATTCAGTACAATCTAAGTAAAGCGGTAAACGCTCACGAGCGAATCGTGGGCTTTACTTATTTGATTGTACAGGTCGTGGAACACCTTGAGTAAGAATAAGAAAGTTTCCACGATTTTTTATGTTTGGACTTGAAAAGCGAACCGGTTTATAAACGATTGAAATTCAAGTATTAAAAATATAAAAACAAAATGATGAGAAAGAATTTATTTTCACTGATGTCCGCCATTTTGTTGCCGCTGGGCATGATGGCGCAAACCGTTACCCTCACCTTTACGGGAAAAGATGCCAACTACAATCGGGTCCAGTTGGACCATGTTGCCATTACTAACCTGACCAAAGGCTGGCAGGAGACCCTCTATTGGCCCGACACCACATTGACCATGCAGAACGGGACGGGCATTCATGATGTAGAGACGGGGCGTGCCCCGTCTCTACAATTGTCGCAAAACAATCCCAATCCGTTCAACGGCACCACAGACGTGTTGTTGACGGTGGCCGATGCAGGGATGGTGGTGTTGGAAATCACAGATGCGAACGGGCGCATTGTAGGGACGCACCGCGTGCGTCCGCAATTGGGCGCCCACCTATTCCGTGTCACCCTGTCGGCTGCCGGCACGTATGTGATGACCGCCCGCCAGAACGGGAAAACGTCGTCCATCAAAATGGTGAACAATGGTGGTGGCGATGGTGATGAGGTGGAATATGTGGGAATCGTAGAGACGTGGTGCACCGCGCCCCTACAGCCCAAATCAGGCACCCGCGGCAACACCACCAACCCGTTCAATTTCGGTGATATGATGGAATATGTGGGATATACCACAATTAACGGGGGCGAATACGAAAGCGAACGCATTTCGCAGATGCAAGGCGCCTCGCAGACATTTGCGTTGGTATTTGCAGTGGTTCAGCACACTATTCCATCGGTTACTACCACTGCTGTTGGCAACATTACAGGAAATTCGGCGACTGTAGGTGGAAATGTTACCTCTGATGGAGGAGAAACTGTCTTCGACAGAGGTGTTTGCTATAGTACCACCCCCTTTCCTACGGTGTCCGACAACTGCATCCATATCGGACAAGGAACGGGTTCTTTTTCAGATAACTTGAATGGTCTTCAGCCAGAAACCACCTACTATATACGCGCATTCGCTATCAATAGTATTGGAGTGGGGTATGGCAGCGAGGTGAGTTTTACAACAACTACTTCCAATACGGCACAAGATGGGCAACCTTGTTCTGGTACGCCTACACTTACTGACATTGATGGCAATATTTATAACACCGTGCAGATTGGCCAGCAATGTTGGATGAAGGAAAACCTGCGAACAAGCAAGTATGCAGATAATATGCCCATTCTAGCAGGCAACACCTATAGTTGCACCGAACCCTATCGTTATGCCCCAGATAACAATGAAAGCAATGTTCCCACACACGGTTATCTCTATAACTGGGCAGCAGTGATGAACGGGGCATCCTCTTCTAATGCCAACCCAAGTGGGGTGCAGGGCATCTGTCCCACGGGATGGCATGTGCCGAGCGATGCGGAGTGGACGCAGCTTATAAATCATGTAAGCAGTCAAAGTCAGTACGTGTGTGGCAGCGACAACACTTACATTGCCAAGGCATTGGCCTCCACTACAGGGTGGAGCAGCAGTGCTAATACCTGCGCCGTGGGCAACACGCCCTCTGGCAACAACGCTAGCGGTTTTTCGGCTCTTCCCACTGGCAACTACGGCGGCGATTGGATCTATTTCGGCAACGACGCCACCTTCTGGAGCGCTACCGAGCACTATGGCTACAGCTGCGAAGCATGGTATCGCCACCTCTCCTACGATTTCGCCTACGAGATGCGCTACTACGACGTCATGAGCGTCGGAATGTCCGTCCGTTGTGTCCGCGATTAAACACACACAATTTTTAATACAACAGGAGGAGGCCGAAAATCCTGCAAGAGAGTAGGTAGAATTTAAAAACGAAAAACATGAACGAACAAGAACACAAAACGGCGCCAATCCTAAGCCACTATCCTGTTATAGCCGTGGATTATGAGAACTTGGATGCCACTGCAGGCGATGCCAAATTTCTTTCAATCGGAAAATCAACTTGGTGTAAAGAAGATTTTTCTGCCAAAGTATTCCGATGGGCGGAGAAGGGGAACCGCTGGTCACGGCAAGGAGAAGAATTGACACTGTGGCGTGTGTTGGACTTGGCTATTCTTCTCGTGGCAACCATTAATGATAGGCTAAGCTATCTGAACGAATTTGTTCAAAATCCTCAAGATATTGATGCACTCCATGACTTTTTAAATGACAACATGAGCATTTTGGAGCCCCGAATCAACGAACTGAAGCGGTTGTTAAAGACCAAAGAAGAAGATACTCAATCCGAGGGATGCCCCAACATTTTCTCATTTGCCACCTCAGAATTGAGCCAGGATGCCATCATCGCATGGCTGATGCAATGGGCGGATGAAAAATATGCTAAAGAAGATTCGCAGCTGCATTCATTAGCGCAGGATTTCCTGCGGATGGTATTGGGCAAAAGCTCTACCTATGAGATTCATAGTGTAAATGTCAAACGCCAATGGAAAAATATTGATGTATGTGTAGAAATCAATGACAACGGTTTTTTGATAATAGAAGACAAAACTTCAACATCCACTCATGACGGGCAACTCGAAAGATACATAACGTGTGTTGAGGATGAATACAAAAACAGCAGGGAAAATTTATACTTTACCTATTTGAAAACAGGCAATGAACCCAATGGCATCCTGAAAGAAATTGAAAACAAAGGGTATCGCACAGTCGGCAGAGAGGATATCATCGCTTGTCTTCGCAGATACAAGGGCAATAATGTGCTGGTAATCTCATTTTTAAAGCATTTAGAGAAAATTGAAGAGCAAACCCAAAGTTTCAGAATACTTCCTGTGAAAAAATGGGGATGGTATGCGTGGGAAGGTTTTTACAAAGATCTGGAAAACCGCTTAGATATTGATTCTTGGAGTTATGTTTCCAATCCTTCCGGTGGTTTTCTTGGTGCATGGTGGCATTTTGTAGAAATGCCGAATATGTCTAAAGCGGAAATGTATCTTCAGATTGAGCAAGGAAAACTGTGTTTCAAAATATACTGTGGAGAAAACAACCATTCTGAAATCAGACAGAAATGTTATGAATTGCTTATGTCCAAACTCGGGACAAATAGTGATGGCACATCAAAGCACCCAGAAATCAAAAAACCGGATCGATTTGGAGCAGGTGTTTATATGACTATTGCGGTTGTTGAACCAGAAAACCTCTTTGGAACTACAACGGTTGATTTTGACTCCCTTGTTCTGAAATTAAAAGAGTACCAGTCTATTATTGATCTTTGCGCGAAATTGTAACTTTTTTCGTTGGAATACATTTTTGCATTTGCCCATTCTAATTGCCGCATTCCTATAGTCTTTGATTGCCGTCAGTGCATGTGTGCTACCAAAAGTTCATAGCACTAAAAAGGGGTGATAGACAGGATATATCGCTCACGGTCTGCACAACGCCCGCAAGCTGTTAGAGGACATCAAGGCTGGTAAGAGCCAGTTCCACGCCATCGAGATCATGGCCTGCCCCGGCGGTATCGCGGGCGGTATTGTTGACGAATACCGCAACATGGAATAATTCCGTGAACCATCCGTAGAGACGTGCCATGGCGCGTCTCTACATCGAAATCGAACCCCGCCCTCGTCGAAAGACGGGGGCGGGGTTGTATTATCTGTCCGCACCCCTCTTTTCTTCCTCAAAACATCTCTCAAAAATCCTACGAAGCACCACCTCGTCCTCCATCATTTGTCGCAACTGTTCCAAACGCTGTGCGTTCGGAGAATCTGTAAACCAGAGCTTTAGGTAACCATTGCGTCCGTATTTCTCATGCAGATGTGCCAGGGTGCGCTCATAATGTCCCTCCTTGTCCAACTCAGGGTAATGCTCCAACCCATATTGCACCGTGCGCCGGATGATGGTCTCCGGCTCGATAAAACGGTCGGCCTCGGCAACAATACGGCCGTAAAGGGTGCGAGGCGGCCGCTTGGCCGAGGCACGGTGGTCTTCGGCAGCATCAGCCATCGTCTGGATCTGCTCTTCCGAGAACCATTTCCGCAGCTGCTGGTCGGCTTTGATGATGCGCGCGGAGACTTCGTGGTGCACCTCCCTCCCTTCGCAAAGCCCTGTGTCGTGGTACGCCGCAATGGCGTACACCATATTGTTATCCGCCTCCAGATGGGAGGCGAGCTCCATACTTTGCTGGATCACCATCAGGGCGTGGTCGCGACGATGCGCGGGGTCAAAATGGTCGTACCTCGGGAGAATCTCCCGCTCCACGTATGCCACCAATTCAGGACAAATTTCTCTTTCCATAAAACCATAAACTCTAAACGCGACGGCAAAAATACATTTTTTTCACCAACTGCCAACACTTCATCCATCGTACCCACTTTTTTAGTATCTTTGCCGCGCATTTTTTGTATAATGGAGATTGATAAATTATGGCAAATTTTTTAGCAAAACTATTTGGAACTAAGTATGATAGGGATTTAAAAGCCCTAAAACCTATAGCAGAATACGTGGCAGAAGCATTCGCCGATGTCCAAAAATTGTCGAACGACGAACTCCGAGGTAAGACGGTTCAATTCAAAGAAGCCATCCATGCCGCCATCAAAGAGGAAGAGGACCGCATCGCCGAAATCAAACAGAGTCTCGAAGAACATTACGAGATGCCTGTTTCGGAAAAAGAGGCCCTTTATAAGGAGATGGAGCATTTGGAGAAAAAGAGCTACGACACCACACAGAAGGTGCTCGATGACCTACTCCCTGAAGCCTTCGCCGTGATGAAGGAGACCGCCCGCCGTTTCAAGGAAAACGAAACTATCGAGGTGACCGCCACCGACCTCGACCGCGAAATCGCCGCCTACCGCGAATGCGTAACCATCGAGGGCGACAAGGCGATCTATCAGACCAGCTGGAAAGCCGGCGGAAACATGATCCGCTGGGACATGTGCCACTTCGACGTACAGCTCATGGGCGGCGCCGTGCTGCATCAGGGTAAGATTGCCGAGATGGCTACCGGTGAAGGTAAAACCCTCGTGGCTACCCTGCCAGTCTATCTCAACGCCCTTCCAGGAAAAGGCGTACACGTGGTCACCGTCAACGACTACCTTGCCAAGCGCGACAGCGAGTGGATGGGGCTTCTTTACGAATTCCTCGGCCTCACCGTGGACTGCATCGACAAGCACCAGCCCAACACACCTGAACGTAAAAAAGCCTACGATGCCGACATCACCTACGGCACCAACAACGAGTTCGGTTTCGACTACCTGCGCGACAACATGGCCCGCAACCTCACCGAACTGGTGCAACGCCCGCACAACTTCGCCATCGTGGATGAGGTGGACTCCGTATTGATCGACGACGCCCGTACCCCGCTCATCATCTCCGGTCCAACCCCGCGCGGCGACCAACAGGAGTTCGATCGCTATAAACCTATCGTTGAAAAGCTATACAACGCACAGAAGAACCTCATCCAGGAAATCCTTCCCGTGGCCAAACGCCTCGTGACCGAAAACCCCAATATCAAACCCGAAGAGTTTGGTGCACAACAACTTCTGCGTTGCCAGAGAGGTCTTCCCAAAAATAAAGCCCTCATCAAATTCCTCAGCGAACCCAACATCAAAAACATCCTCCAGCGCACCGAAGGCTTCTACATGGCGGAACAAAACCGCAACATGTTCATCATCGACAACGACCTTACCCAACTCGATGACGATATCAATGAAAAAATCCACAAGGGCAACAAGAAGTTTGATGACTTCAACTACGTCCTTACCCGCTATAACTCCCTCGATGAAGCCGAACAAAAGAGCGTGTTCGAAGACCTCAAGAGAGAGGCCACCGACACCCGCAAGAGCTGTGAAAGCCTGCTGACCGAAACCAAAAAACAGCTTACGCAGACCATCGACATGGAAGACTCAGGCAAATTCGCCAAAGTCCTCGCCAACATCGCATGCCTGTACGACAACCTCAGCATCATCGATAACATCATCGGAAAAGAGAACGCAGACAATTTCATCGACTACCGCGACATGATGACCGCCACCATCACCGCCGAACACTCCTCCTGCTCGCATCTTGATCGCAAAAAGGAACTCGGCGAAATGCTCAAGGCGCTCAACGAATGCGCACCCGTCGCCAGCTCACAGATGGAGATGCTCAAGGAGATTGCCTTCGGTAAATATGGTCTTCATTTTGTGATTGAAGAAAAACTCAACTCCGTCACTATCATGGAGAAAGGTATTGAGGCCGTCTCTAAAAACGCCGAGGAGGCCAAACTGTTCGTGTTGCCTGAAATCGGCACGGAACTGGCCCAACTCGATGCCGAAAACCTCGATCCGAAGGAGAAAGCCGCCAAGAAGAGCGAAATTCTGCGCAACTTCTCGGTCGCTTCAGAACGCGCCCACACCGTTCAGCAGTTGCTGAAAGCCTATACCATGTTTGAAAAAGACGTAGAGTACGTCATCATGGACAACAAGGTGAAGATTGTGGATGAGCAGACCGGCCGTATCATGGAGGGCCGCCGCTACTCCGACGGTATGCACCAGGCTATTGAGGCCAAAGAGAATGTGAAGGTGGAGGCCGCCACCCAGACCTACGCCACCATCACCCTCCAGAACTATTTCCGTATGTACAAGAAGCTGGCCGGTATGACCGGTACCGCTGAAACCGAAGCCGGTGAGTTCTGGAACATCTACAAACTCGAAGTCGTGGTCATCCCCACCAACAAACCCATCGCCCGTATCGACTACGACGATAAGGTTTACAAGACCAAACGCGAAAAGTACGATGCCGTAGTCAAGGAGATCATCGCCCTGCACGAACAAGGCCGTCCCGTTTTGGTGGGTACCACCTCGGTGGAAGACTCCGAACTTCTCTCCAAGATTTTGAAACTGCGCCACATCGACCATAACGTGCTCAACGCCAAGTTGCACCAGAAGGAGGCCGACATCGTGGCCGAAGCCGGACAGCCCGGAACGGTCACCATCTCCACCAACATGGCCGGTCGTGGTACCGATATCAAGCTCGGACCCGGTGTCAAGGAAATGGGCGGTCTTGCCATCATCGGCACCGAGCGTCACGACTCCCGCCGTGTGGACCGCCAGCTGCGCGGTCGTGCCGGCCGTCAGGGCGACGAGGGTAGCTCCCAGTTCTATGTCTCCCTCGAAGACAACCTCATGCGACTCTTCGGCTCCGAACGTATCGCCAGCGTCATGGACCGCCTCGGTCTGCAGGACGGCGAGGTCATCCAGCACAGCATGATTTCCAAGTCCATCGAACGCGCACAGAAGAAGGTGGAAGAAAACAACTTCGGCATCCGTAAACGCCTCCTCGAATACGATGATGTGATGAACTCACAGCGCGACAATATTTATAAGAAACGTCGCAATGCCCTCTTCGGCGACCGTCTCCCCATCGACTTGGCCGAAATCTTCAGCAAAGTGTGCGATGACATCGTCAACGACAACTGGGAAGCCAAAGATTACGACGGATTCTGCGAAGACCTCCTGACCATCTGCGGATGTAGCTCCCCCTACGAAACCGACAACGACTTCCTTGAAGGCCGTCCCGACAAGATGAAGGAGGAAATCCAACAGCTGGTCATCGACAACTACAACACCCGCATGGAGAACCTCTGCAACCAGATCTATCCCATCGTGGAACGCGTATTTCTTACCGACGGTCAGCGCTACCTCAACATCGCCCTGCCCATCACCGACGGCACCAAGATGCTGAATGTGGTCGCCCCGCTCAAATACTGCTATGAGACCAAATCATACGGCATCAAGCTCTCCATCGAAAAGAGCATCACCCTCGCCGCCATCGACGACGCATGGAAAGAACACCTCCGCGACCTCGACGACCTCAAGACAGAAGTACAGAACGCCTCCTACGAGCATAAAGATCCGCTCTTGATTTACAAACTCGAATCCTTCGGTTTGTACGATGCCCTCATCAAGCGCATCAACCGCGAGATCGTCTCCTTCCTCACCAAGGGCGCTCTTCCCGAATTCCAGCAGCAACAGCCGCAAATCAAAGAGGCCAAACTGCCCGAGTCGGATGCCAAGAAGCTGCAGACCAGTCGCAGCGAGGTGGGCGGCGGCCGTCAAGTGGCTCAAGGCGGCAAAGGCAGCGCCCCCATCCGCGTGGAGAAAAAAGTGGGACGCAACGATCCCTGTCCCTGCGGCAGCGGCAAGAAATACAAGAACTGCCACGGACGCGAAGAGTAGTCCGTTAGCACTTACAACAAAAAGAGGCTGGTTCAATTGAACCAGCCTCTTTTTTAATCAGTAAAAATTACTGATTAATAAGCTCTTGCAAAAACCACACGCTGCTTGGAAGGCTTGCCCGTAAGAATACACTTGCCCTCCTCCAACGGGTTGTTGAACGGAATACAACGGATGGTAGCCTTTGCCAGCTCCTTGATTTTCTCTTCCGTCTCGGTGGTACCGTCCCAGTGGGCATACACAAAGCCAGACTTGTTGTCCAGAATATCCACAAATTCCTCCCACGTGTCAGCCTTACGGATGTTGCTGTCGCGGAACTCCAACGAACGCTGGAAGAGGTTGTGCTGGATGTCATCCAACAGTTTCTCGATGGTTTCATCCAAAGTATCCAATGCATAATTGGCTTTTTCGAGCGTGTCGCGGCGGGCGACCTCAGCACTGTTGTTCTCCAAGTCGCGAGGACCGATAGCCACACGTACCGGGACACCCTTCACCTCATACTCATTGAACTTCCATCCTGAACGCTGGGAATCATCATCATCATATTTCACACTAATTCCTTTAGCTTTCAGCTTAGCCATGAGCACCTGTACCTTTTCGGTAATGGCGGCTTTCTGTTCATCACTTTTATAAATAGGAATAATGACTACCTGAATCGGAGCGAGCTTGGGCGGAAGCACCAGACCATTGTCATCCGAATGTGTCATGATCAAAGCACCAATCAAACGGGTAGAAACGCCCCATGAGGTAGCCCATACATATTCAAGATTATTGCTCTTGTTCAAGAACTGCACATCGAAAGCCTTGGCGAAATTCTGTCCGAGGAAGTGGGATGTGCCGGCTTGTAAAGCCTTACCATCCTGCATCATAGCCTCGATACAGTAGGTGTCGATAGCGCCTGCGAAACGCTCGTTCGGCGACTTCACCCCCTTCAGGACAGGCATAGCCATGTAATTCTCGGCGAAGTCGGCATACACCTCCAGCATTCTGGCGGTCTCCTCGCGGGCTTCCTGTTCGGTAGCATGGGCGGTATGGCCTTCCTGCCACAAGAACTCGGCCGTGCGAAGGAACAGACGGGTACGCATCTCCCAGCGCACCACATTGGCCCACTGGTTGCAGAGCAACGGCAGGTCACGGTACGACTGTATCCAGTTTTTGTAAGTGCTCCAGATGATGGTTTCTGACGTGGGGCGAACAATCAGCTCTTCCTCCAGCTTGGCCTCAGGGTCAACAATTACTCCTGAGCCATCAGGGGAATTTTTTAAACGATAGTGGGTGATGACCGCACACTCTTTCGCGAAGCCCTCCACATGGTCGGCCTCACGGCTGAGGAACGATTTGGGAATGAAAAGCGGAAAATATGCATTTACATGCCCTGTATCCTTGAACATCTTGTCCAATGCGTCATGCATCTTTTCCCAAATTGCATAGCCGTACGGCTTGATCACCATACATCCTCTGACCGCAGAATTCTCTGCTAAATCAGCCTTTTTGACAATGTCATTATACCATTGCGAATAGTTTTCTGCGCGTGTCGTGAAATTTTTTGCCATTTTCTCCCTTTCTTTTTGAACTTTTTAGTATTTTTGTGGTCTTAAAATCAAGTTTGCAAAAATACAAAAATTATATCACCCAGCCGCAAACAGAAAGGAGATTAAGTTATGAAAAAGTTAGTGTATTTTTCCGTCCTTGCGTTAGCCATACTGGCAACTTCTTGTAAATTAGAGTCATTGACCTATTACGATGACATCTATAGTAGTTCAACCGATGCACAATACGTTCGTCCTAACACGGCTCCAGCGAACTATTCGAACTCGAATGCCACGCCGAACAATGCGAACAATGGCTACAGTAACGCGCCAAATTACAACAACAATAACAACAATTACAGCAACAACGGTAATAATAATGTGACCTATTATTACGATGAAGAGACCGGGTTGTATTACGATGCCAACAGCAACACGTATTACGATCCGAACACTGGCAATTATTATGCCGGCACCTCTTCCAACTCCAGCTCGTATTCTGATGGCAACGGCAACACGTACATCACGAACAACTACTATTTCGATGACGACAGTTACTACGATTACTACTACACCTCACGTATCCGTCGTTTCCACTCTTGCTGCGACTACGGTTGGAGCTACTACGATCCGTACTTCACCAACCACTACTGGTACAGCTACGATCCGGCATGCTGGGGTGTGAGCATCTACCTCGGTTACAACTGGTGGTGGCCGACCTACTACTATCGTCCGTACTACTACAATTATGGATACTACCACTACGGTTTCAACTATGGCTGGGGCTGGAGTTGCCATCACCCCTATCACAACCATCACCACTTCGGATGGTACAACAACCCCTACTACTATGGCTATCACCACGGAGGTTATCACCATGGATACCACAACGGCTATCATCACGGCTATCACAATGGATACCTCAACGGATACTATGATGGATATTACGCTGGAAGCCATGCAGGCTATTACCACAACAACTACGACCACAACGGTTCCTTCTACATTGGACACAGAGAAACAGCTTCCGCCACCAACGCCGGCAACAACGGCAGAGGCAGACGTCCCAACGGATATGGCAACAACGGCGGTGTGGCTGAATACAAAAACGAGCCCAGCAGCGGCGGTGCCTCCTCCATCCGTACGGTCTCCCCGATGAGCTTCAACGAACGCTACGAAGCCCTTGCCTCGGCCAACTCTTCCAACACCAACAAAGAGAATAATAATAGAGTTGCGAACCCTAATGTTGACAACAACAGAGTTGCCAATCCTACTAATAACGGCACTGCCAGAGAGAGCAATGTTAAACCTGCTACCAACAACAATAACTCGAACCGTGTTTCTAATCCCAACACTGACAACAACAACCGTGTGAGCAATCCCACCAACAACGGCACTGCCAGAGAGAGCAATGTTACACCTGCTACCAACAACAATAACTCGAACCGTGTTTCTAATCCCAACACTGACAACAACAACCGTGTGAGCAATCCCACCAACAACGGCAATGCACGAGAGAGCAACGTTACACCTGCTACCAACAACAATAACTACAACAACAACTCAAGCCGTGTGTCTAATCCCAACACTGACAACAATAACCGTGTGAGCAACCCCAATAACAACGGCAATGCTAGAGAGAGTAACGTTACGCCTACTAACAACAATAATAACTACAACAACAATTCGAGCCGTGTGACTACGCCTTCCAACAATAATAACTACAATAACAATAACGGTTATAACAACAACACCAGCAGAGATAACGGCTACACTCCTAACAACAACAACTCGAGCCGTGTGACTACGCCTTCCAATAACAACTACAATAATAACTATAACAACAACTCAAGCAGAGACAACGGTTACAATTCCAACAACAACTACAATAATAACTATAACAACAACTCAAGCCGCGTAACCACTCCTTCCAATAACAACTACAACAATAACTATAACAACAATTCGAACTACAACAACTCCAGCCGTGTGACCACTCCTTCCAACAATAACAATAACTATAACAACAATTCGAACTACAACAGCAATACGAGTCGTCCCAGCAGTGTTACGGCACCGGCTCCCAGCAGCAACAGTCGCACCCCGCTGCCCTCCAACTACAACAATAACAGATCTTCCAACTCCTACAATAGCAGTTCTTCTTCCAACAGTTCTTCCAGCTATAGCAGACCGTCTAACAGCAGTTCTTCCTCTAACAGTTCTTCCAGCTATAGCAGACCGTCCAACAGCAGTTCTTCCTCTAACAGTTCTTCCAGCTACAGCAGGCCGTCCAACAGCAATTCTTCCTCGAACAGCTCTTCCAGCTACAGCAGACCGTCTAACAGCAGTTCTTCCTCTAACAGCTCTTCCAGCTACAGCAGACCGTCGAACAGCAGTTCCTCATCGAATAGCTCTTCCAGCTACAGCAGACCGTCGAACAGCAGTTCCTCATCGAACAGCTCTTCCAGCTACAGCAGACCGTCCAGCAGCAGCTCATCCAGCTATAGCAGACCTTCGAGTTCATCCAATAACAGATCGTCCAGTTCCTACAACTCTTCCTCCAGCCGCAGCAGTCACTCCAGTTCTTCCAGTTCATCCTCCCGTTCAGGCAGCAGTTACAGCGGCGGCTCGCACTCCTCAAGCAGCTCACACTCCAGCGGTTCACACTCCAGCAGTTCATCCTCTTCCAGAAGATAAAATCAGCGATGAGCCCACAGATTATCGGCATTATCACACTAACTACCATAACCTTAGCCTCCTGCAAAATATCGCAGGAGGCTTCTTTGCGTCCAGACGATCCGTGGTCACGATATGAGAAAGCCATTGATGCTTCCCAGAACTGTGAGCAAATTCATTCCGCATACATGGCATATTGCAAGCGGATTGTGGCATTAGACGGACACATTTCTGCAAATGAGTGGAAGTCGTATGTGAAAACCACTACTTTTTTGGAACGAAAGATGAATCGCAAGTCACGCCGCTACTGCGGTTGCCGCTATTTTGACCATCTGTGGGAGATATCTTCGAGGGGAGAAGGCGACGGGATGCTTCCACAAGACGATTTCGACTATGAGGAGTGGGAGGATAATTTTGACTATGATGAATTTGATTCAACACGATAATAAAACAATACGGATAATATGAAAGCAGTATTCATCTCATTTTACAAGGCTTTTTATACAGAAATGATCGATGCGCTTGACCAATTGGACATCCGCGGATTTACTTTCTGGGAAGAGGTGCAGGGGCGCGGCAATGAGACGGGCGAGCCGCACTATGGCACGCATGCATGGCCGACGCTCAACTCCGCCATCATCACCTTTATTCCTGAAGAGAAAGTGGCTCCGCTGATGGACGAAATCCATCGTTTGGATGCCAGCGCACCGCAGCAGGGCATCCGTGCCTTTGTGATGCCTGTGGAGCAAATGTCGTAACCGATGGCCGAATCCGTGAAACGAAAAGTCATCATTGTGGATCGCACTGCGCCCTCGCTGCAGGAGGGGTTGCGTGCGCATGGATACGAATGTGAGACGCGCACCGACCTGACCTACGACGACTTCTGCAGGATGGACGATGATCTCTACGGGCTGGTCATCCGCAGTCGTTTTCGGGTGGATGCACCGCTGATTGACACCAAACGGCACCTCCGCTTCATCGTGCGGCTCGGTTCCGGCGTGGAGAACATCGACACGGACTATGCCACTCGTTGCGGTATTGTCTGCATGAGCACGCCGGAAGGCAACGCGCAGTCGGTGGCGGAACATGCCCTCGGAATGCTGATGGCGGCTCTGCGCCACATCGCCCGTGCCGACCATGAGGTGCGCGACGGCGCCTGGCGGCGCGAAGCCAACAAAGGACGCGAACTGGCCTCCCAACGAATCGGCATCATCGGTTATGGCCATACCGGTCCGGCCTTTGCCCGCATCCTGAAGAACTTCGGCTGCGAAATTCTCGTTTATGACAAGTTCAGAACCGATATTACTGATACCTTCGTTCGAGTGTCTTCTATAGAGGAGATACAAGAAAAATGCAATGTTATTTCATTACACATCAATTATTTACCAGAAAATCATCATTTAGTAAATGAAGATTTTCTCACAAAAGTTCAAGAAGGTGTCATCCTGCTCAACACCTGTCGGGGTAGCGTGGTGGACACAGCAGCGTTGGTACAAGCCGTTAGAAGCGGACGCGTTGGCTGTGCGGCATTGGATGTACTGGAATCTGAGTCAGTGCGGCTGAAAATCCCGCCCAAAGAGGAGTGGGACGAAGCATTGACTGCGCTCTCACTACTTGACAATGTGATTCTTACGCCGCACATCGCCGGGCAGACTTTTGAGGCTGAGCAGCGGCATGCCGACATTGCCTTACAGAAAATCCTAAACCTGAAGGCATGAAGCAGTTCCGGCGAGTTCTTACCTATCTCCGTGATTTTAAGATCAATATCGTACTGATATTCTTCTTCAACCTCTGCTATGCGGTCTTTTCTGTTTTCTCGCTGTCGATGGTGGCACCTTTTCTGTCGGTGCTTTTCGGCAATGGCACGATGGTGACCGAGCGGCCAGAACTTTCGCTGAATGCCAACGACATACTGAACACCTTCTACTATTACATGGGGATTATCATCCATGACTATGGACAGTTTTATGCGCTGGTATTCATTGCTATCACAATGATTGTCAGCACTTTATTTTCCAATCTTTTTCGATATCTTGGTTTATATGCCAACGCACCGATTCGTGCGGGCATCTCGAAAGGATTGCGGCGGGATGTCTATCACCGGCTGCTCATCCTTCCTCTCTCTTTTTACAACCGGCAGAAAAAAGGCGACATCCTCAACCGTATCGGTTCCGACGTGCAGGAGGTAGAATGGTCGGTAGTATGCAGTCTGCAGATGTTTTTTAGGGATCCGATATTGGTGATCGTATTTTTAATTACATTATTTTCAATTAGTTATAAATTAACTTTTCTTACCCTGATCATTCTCCCCCCCGCAGGAATATTGATTGCGAAGATTGGCAAAAGCATCAAGAAGAATTCCACGGAGGCGCAGCAGATTTTGGGCAGGATGACCTCCGCGTTCGATGAGGCCATCAGCGGGTTGCGCATCATACAGGGGCATACGGCCACCGACTATGCCGACCGCCGTTTCCGCAAGATGAACGACCGCTTTTTTGTGCTGAACCGCCGCATCTTCCGCAAGACGGAAATCGGAGCGCCGCTGGTGGAGTTCCTGTGCATCCTCGCATTGGTCATCGTGCTGCTGTTGGGTGGTAATTTCGTGGTGTCGGATGCTGCGATGACGGGTGAAAAACTGATCTTGTTCATTGTCATCTTTGCCCGCATCATCCCGCCGGCGCAATCCATTGTGTCATCGTACTATACCATCCAAAAGGGCATGGCTTCGGCTGACCGTATTTTCCGTGTTATTGATGAAGATGAGGTGATTGAAGAGGCGAAAGAGCCGGTGAGCAAGAAGACCTTTGACGACAAAATCGCGTACAGCCACGTGCATTTCTCTTATCGGGAGGATGGCAACGAGGAGGTGCTGAGTGATATCAGTTTCACCTTAGAAAAAGGGAAAACTGTGGCCTTAGTAGGCGCGTCGGGCAGCGGCAAATCGACCATTGTAGATTTGTTGCCGAGGTTTTATGATGTGAAAGAGGGTCAAATTCTTATTGATGGAATTGATATAAAAAAACTGAAAATCAGTGATTTACGAAGCATTTTCGGAATTGTCAACCAAGATATCACCTTGTTTAACGACACGGTGTACCACAACATCGCCTTCGGCAAAGAGGGGGTGACACGCGAGATGGTGGAGGAGGCGGCGAAGACCGCGTTGGCGCACGATTTCATCATGGAGATGACCGAGGGTTACGACACGGTGATCGGCGACCGCGGCATGATGCTGTCGGGCGGGCAGCGGCAGCGGTTGAGTATTGCGCGCGCTGTGCTGCAGAACCCGCAGGTGCTGATTTTGGACGAGGCCACCTCGGCCCTTGACACCGAATCGGAATATATTGTGCAGCAGTCGCTGCAGCGCCTGATGGAGGGAAGAACCACGATAGTGGTGGCGCACCGGTTGTCCACTATCCGGCGGGCGGATGAGATCCTGTTTGTGCAGGGCGGCCGCATCATTGAGATGGGCAACCATGACGAGCTGATTGCCCTCGGCGGAGAATATGCTAAATTCTGCGCATTGCAGGAAGGATGAGGTCTGCCAATTCCGAACATTTTTGTATCTTTGCAGCCTCAAATTTGTAATATGGATAAAGTATTAAGCGGAATCAGGCCCACCGGTTTCCTTCACCTCGGAAACTACTTCGGTGCCTTACGGAATTTCATCAAAATGCAGGAGGAAAACGACTGCTATTTCTTCATTGCCGACTACCACTCCCTCACCACGCATCCCAAGCCGGCCGACCTGCGCACGAATGTGAAGAACGTGCTGATTGACTATCTGGCAGCGGGTCTCGACCCCGAAAAGGCCACCCTTTATATACAGAGCGACCTGCCGGAGGTTTGCGAGCTGAGTTTGCTGCTCTCGATGAATGTGTATGTTGGTGAGCTTCAGCGTGTAAGCTCCTTCAAGGAGAAGGTGCGCCGACAGCCCAACAACGTCAACGCAGGGCTTCTCTCCTACCCCATTCTGATGGCTGCCGACATCCTTGTACACCGCGCCGACAAGGTGCCCGTGGGAAAGGATCAGGAGCAGCATTTGGAGATGACCCGCGACTTCGCACAGCGGTTCAACAACTTCTACGGGGTGGAGTATTTCAAACTGCCTGTCGCCTACAACTTCGGACAGGCATTGGTGAAGATTCCCGGATTGGACGGCAGCACCAAGATGTCGAAATCCGACAACGAAAATTCATGCATCTACCTTTCCGACGCGCCTGAGGTCATCAAGAAGAAGGTGATGAAGGCGGTGACCGACAGCGGTCCGACCGAGCCGGGGCAGCCGAAGCCGCAGGCCATCGAGAACCTGTTCCAGCTGATGCGCGCCGTGTCGGCGGAAGACACCGTGAAGTTTTTCGAAGAGGAATACAACAAGTGCAGCATCCGCTATGGCGATATGAAGAAGCAGCTGGCCGCCGACATCACGGCTTTCAACGCTCCCATCTACGAGCGCATTTTAGAGTTGCGGGGCAACGACGAGTACCTGCGCAAAGTCATCGAGCGGGGTGCGGAGAAGGCTCATGCCAGCGCAGCTCCCACGGTGCGCGACGTGCGTGAAATCATCGGTATCAAAAAACTATAACCGTCTGCCATGAACGCTATCGACACTATGCTTCAGCACCGCAGCATCCGCGAGTTCGCCGACCAGCCCGTTGCGAAAGAGACGCTCGACCAGATCCTGGCCGCCGCGTGCAACGGCTCCACCATGGGCGGAATGCAGCTTTTCAGCATCATCGTGACGCAGGACAAGGAGATGATGCGCAAGATGGCACCGGCACATTTCAACCAGCCCATCGCCACCAACGCGCCGCTCATCCTCACCTTCTGCGCCGACTTCCACCGTTTCGACCGCTACTGCGAGTGCCGCAACACGCCGACCGATGCCTACCACAACCTGCAGGCTTACCAATGGGCCGTCACCGACGCGCTCATCGCCGCCCAGAACGCCTGTGTGGCCGCCGAATCGCTCGGACTGGGCATCTGCTGGCTGGGTACCATCACCTATAACACGCCGCAATTTATTGACATTCTTCAACTTCCGAAACATGTCATACCGGTAGCATGCATCCCGATGGGCTACCCCGCACATCCCAACACTCCCCTCACTCCCAAGATTTCCAACTCCGCCCTCATCCACCACGAAACCTACCGCGAATATTCCGAAGAAGAAATCAATACGGCCTACGCCACCATGGAGCAGGCACCTAACAATGTCAACATGGTGAAGGACAATCACTTCCAAAACTTGGCAGAAGACTGGGTGTTGCGCCGTTATAAAAAGGAAGACAACGAATATTTTTCAGATCTTCTTCAAAAAACAATCACTGAACAGGGTTTCTGATGGGAAGAATCGTTGCCATTGACTACGGACAGAAGCGGGTTGGATTTGCCGCGAGCGATGAGTTGCGCATCTGCGCCCATCCCTTGGAGACCGTACACGTAAGCCAGGCTTTCGATTATCTCAAGCATTATATTGAAACAGAGAAAGTTGACGTGATAGTAATTGGCGAACCCAAGACGCTCAAAAACACGCCGTCTGACTCCACCCGCTATATCGAACCGTTTGTCAACCGCGTGAGAAAGAGTTTTCCCGATATCGAAATCGCCCGCATGGACGAGCGTTTCACCTCGCGGATGGCTTTCCAGACCATGATTGACTCGGGCTTGAAGAAAAAGGAGAGGCAGAACAAGGCTTTGGTGGACACCATCAGCGCCACCATCATTCTGCAAACATATATGCAACAACTTGAAATAGAGAACAACAGAAATAACATACAACCATGATTTTACCAATTTATTTATATGGTCAGCCGGTTTTGAGAAAACAGGCCGCAAATGTTGAAATGGGAAAAGAGGAGCTCAAGCAGCTGGTTTCCGACATGTTTGAGACGATGTACAATGCCAATGGTGTCGGATTGGCCGGCCCGCAGGTAGGCAAGTCGTTGCGCATATTTGTCATTGATTCAGCACCTTTCAAAGAGAGTTATCCCAACGAAGAGATTCGCAAACTGGCCTTCATCAATCCGGTCATCACCAAGCGTTTTGGCGAGGAGCAGCCCTTCAACGAAGGCTGTTTGAGTCTGCCCGACATTCACGAAGACGTGTATCGTCCCACTTCCATCGAAATCACCTATCTTACTGAAGATTTGGAAGAAAAGACCGAGACCATCTCGGGTTGTGTGGCTCGCATCATCCAGCATGAGTATGATCATATTGAAGGTCAAGTATTTACAGACCATCTTTCTTCTCTCAAAAAAATGATTTTGAAGCGCAAACTCACCGACATTGCTGGAGGTAAAGTTCGTCCCAACTACAAAACTGCCCGCAAATAACCCTCTCTTTTACCATGAAAAAATCTCTCATTCTCCTGATCGGCATAATGCTGCTGCTATCGGGCTGTCACAAGGCACAAGAAACTGTCAATCAATCCGATAGCAAGATAGAGAATTCTCACAAAGATTCGAAGGCCATCATTGCCCTCTACAAAGAGGTGGACTCCTTGACGCAACATGGTTGTATGGATCGGAAGAAGATGCAACAATTTGTGAATGAAGCGGTTGATTATGCGAAACTGAATCCCAAAGACACGCTTTCTCCGCATTTCATGCTATATGCTGGCATCAACCAGATGCAGGTTGCCTTTTCGAGTGCTGATGAAAAACAGAGAAGGGAGCAGGCGCTCGAAGCCATCAACATTTTGGAAAAATTGCGGCAAAACTATCCCGACTATCGCAATATGATTTATGCCTATTATTACAAAGGTCAAATTTACGAAAACTTAGGGATGCACCAAGAGGCTGCCAAGACCTATCGTGCTTTGGTTGAGCGTTTTCCGGACACTGAATTGGGTAAAAGCATTGCCGCATATCTACAAGCCAGCGGCTATGAAAAGTCGGCGGAGGAGATCATGCAGGGATTTCACTAAAAAGATTAGTTCACGAAGTTGAGAATCGTGAAAACGATGGCGATGATGAAGGTCATCAGGAGGATACCACGTCCGGTGTAATCGTACTTCAGTTTAAGCAGGTAATAGCGCATCACGAAAACGCTGGGCACCATGCTGAGCAGTACGATTTTACAGATGGTATTGATGTCGAAAACATCGATGGCTTCGGTACGTGGAGCCAGATGAAGGGCTAATGCGAAGAGGCCGAGGAAGATGGCGAAGGTGATGGCTGGCACCACCAGACCGAGGAAGATGCCCATTCCCCAAGAGTCGCGACGCAATTTTTCGATTAACTTTTTCATATTTCTTCCAAAAATTTAAGTTGTGGGATGATAGCATGATGGGTAAAGTCGTTCTGCACGGGTTGCACCGACACGTAGTTGTGCTGCAGTGCCCATTCGCAGGTATCTTCCCCATTATCCGTAATTTCCAATCTACCCGTAAGCCAATAGTACTTACCGCCGTACGGGTCGGTGCGCTCCACCATTTCTTCCTGCCAGTAGCCTTTGGCCTGACGGGTAACCTTGACCCCTTTGATGGCCTCGAGCGGCACGTTGGGGATGTTGACGTTGAGCGATGCCTCATCGGTGAAGGGATGACGCAGCATCTCTTGCAGGATGAGCCGCACGTAGTGGCGGGCGGCGGTGAAGTCAGCATCCGCGTGATAGTCGAGCAGCGAGAAACCGATGGCAGGCACGTGCGAAAGGGTGGCTTCCACGGCGGCTCCCATCGTGCCGGAATAAATCAGACTGACGGAGGAGTTGGAGCCGTGGTTGATACCCGACAGCACAAGGTCGGCGGGACGGTCCTTGAGCACCACACGGAGGCCGAGTTTCACGCAGTCGCAAGGGGTGCCGTTGGTGCGGAAGTAGCGGGTGCCATCATCATCGGTGTGGTAGTGATGCAACCGCAGCGGGATGTTCATCGTGATGGCATGACTGCTGGCCGAGCGGGGACCGTCGGGGGCCACCACTACCACCTCGCCAAACTCCTTGGCCACCTCCACCAGTGTGCGAAGGCCCTTGGAGGCATAGCCGTCGTCATTGGTAATGAGAATCAATGCCATCAGTTGTCACCTTTTTGTGTTTTCGGCTGCGAGTCCCACAACACAATTTCCTCCATATCCTGATTGAAGAACTTGTACTGCAACAGATGGCAGTCGGGGTTCTGGCGGAGCCGAATCCATTTTTTATATCTGAAAAACCATTTTACCTGCTTACTAATCAATCCTTTAGTAAAATAAGCATATAAAATCGGGTGTAATTCTATGGTAATTTTGCCTTCGCGCTGTTCTTGGAAGAGGAAATTGATGATATTCTCGAGATTCTCTTCAATGAGGATGGCCGGTTTGATTTTGCCGGTTCCCTGGCAGACGGGGCAGCGCTCGAGGATGTCGATGGTGGTGACGGGACGAATGCGCTGACGGGTAATCTGCATCAGTCCGAACTTGCTGAGAGGTAGCACGGTATGGCGTGCGCGGTCGCCGGTCATCAGTTCAGCCATGTGTTTGTACAGCTGGGTGCGGTTGACGGCAGTGGACATATCGATAAAATCCACCACGATGATGCCACCGATATCGCGGAGCCGCATCTGGCGGGCGATCTCGTCGGCAGCGGCGAGGTTCACTTGCAGGGCGTTTTCCTCCTGCGAGTTGGAGGATTTCACGCGGTTGCCGCTGTTCACATCAATCACGCACAGTGCCTCGGTCTGTTCGATGACCAGATAGATCCCATTTTTGATGGTGACCACCTTTCCGAAGGAGGATTTGATCTGTTTGGCGACGTTAAAATGCTCAAAGATAGGAGTTTTATCTTTGTATAATTTGACGATATCAGGCACATCCTTTCCATCGGAGAAGGAGTGCATAAACGTTTTCACCTCCTCGAAAAGCTCCTTATTGTCGACATAGATGGCGTGGAAGGAGTCGTTGACGATGTCGCGGATGAGCGAGGAGGTACGGTCGAGTTCGGAGGCCACTTTGACGGGCGGTTCTGCGCCGACCAGTTTGTCGATCATGACCTGCCATTTCTTGACCAGCTGGTTGATGTCTTTTTCGAGGTCTTCGGCGGTTTTGCCTTCTGCGACGGTGCGCACGATGACGCCGAAGTTGCGGGGTTTTAAGCCTGCGACAATCTGACGGAGGCGTTTACGTTCGGCGGAGCCTTTTATTTTTTGGGATACGAACACCTTGTCGCCGTAGGGTACCAGCACAGAATAGCGGCCGGCAAAGGAGATTTCGGTGGTGATGCGGGGGCCTTTGGTGGAGATGCACTCTTTGGCGATCTGCACTAGGATAGACTGTCCGGTAGAAAGCACATCGCTGATCTTGCCGTTCTTTTCGAGGGCAGGCTGGCGGGTGACTGCGCCGAGGGAGCGTTTGCCGCCGGCGATGACGCCTTTCACAAATTCGTTGAGGGTAAGGGTGTTGGGGCCTATGTCGAGATAATGGAGGAAAGCGTCCTTGTCGCAGCCGATATTGACGAATGCTGCGTTGAGCCCCGGCATAATTTTGCGGACCTTTCCTACGTAGATATTACCTACGCTAAACTGTTCGGTAGATTTTTCCTGGTGAAGTTCAACAAGCCGCTTGTTTTCAAGCAGCGCAATCTGTACCTCCGCAGGGTGTTTGGTGATGACTAATTCTTTCGTTAGGTCAGGCATAAATTAGATTTAGGAGAATAAATAGAAAAAACTAAATTGCAGTCGATTGGACTGCAATTTAGTTTTAATGAAGTGGCACAAGAAGCATTATTTCTTCTTGTGTCTGTTCTTTCTGAGGCGTTTTTTACGCTTGTGGGTAGACATCTTGTGTCTTTTTCTTTTTTTACCGCTAGGCATAGTAGTGAATATTTTAAGGTTATGAAAAATTATTTCTTAACGGAGTTAGAGAAGGTCTTGCAGGGTTTGAAAGCGGGAATTTTGTGAGCGGGGATCGTGATGGTAGTACCTTTCGAAATGTTACGGGCGGTCTTCTCAGCACGTTCCTTGATGATGAAGCTACCGAAGCCTCTCAGATAAACGGGCTCACCGTTAGAAAGAGACATCTTAACGGTATCCATGAATTTCTCTACTACAGCCTGAACAGTGCTCTTGTCAAGGTTGGTCTTGTTGGCGATTTCGTTTACGATTTCTGCTTTAGTCATAATTGAAATGTATTAAATTTGGTTATAAAATGTAATGGTTTATAGCTCTGATTTTTAAGCGTGCAAAAATACAACTTTTATTTTATTCTAAATCACAAAATTATATTTTTTTTTGAAAAAAAATTTCAGATCTCCGCTCTTACCTTATCTGCAAGGCGGCTGGCACCTATTCTGAAATAGCGGTTGGTGAGCCATTTTTCGCCCAGCACCTGCTCCAAAATCTTGAGGAAAAGGAGGGCTGTTTCGGCATCGGCGATACCGCCGGCAGGCTTGATGCCCACCATCTTACCCGTGGCCTCATAGTGTGCCTTGATGGCATCGAGCATCACGAGGAAAGACTCCGGCGTGGCGTTGATCTTGATTTTTCCGGTAGAAGTCTTGATGAAATCCGCGCCGGCCGCAATGGCAATTTGCGATGCTTTATATATATTGTCAGCGGTGCCGAGCTCGCCGGTCTCCAAAATCACCTTGAGGTGGGCATGACCGCAGGCGGCTTTGATGGCGGCAATCTCGTCATAAACGGTCTGGTAGTCGCCCTCGAGGAACTTGCCGCGCGAAATCACCATGTCGATCTCGTCGGCACCCTGTGCCACGGCGTAGGCCACCTCCGCAATCTTAATCTCGATGGGCGACTGTCCGGCAGGAAAAGCGCCGGCCACGCACGCCACATTCAAATCAGTGTCTTTCAGGATGGCTTTCGCCTGTGCTGCGAACGGCGGATAGACGCACACGGCGGCGGTAGTGGGAATCTGGTGGGCATCATCGCGGAACGACAGCGCCTTTTCGCACAACTGCTGCACGCGGGCGGCATTGTCGCTGCCCTCCAACGTGGTGAGGTCGATAACATTCAGAAGAAAACGATAGGCCTTCGGCGCATCGAAATACTTCAGTTCAGCCGAACGATATTCGGCAATTCTCTGTTGAATTTGTTCATCCGTATAAGGATAAGGCTTGGGGTTAGAGTATGACATAATACTAATATTGATAAAACATTTTCAACAAAATCTTTTACTCCACATATCCAGCTCGAAGCTGCTCTATAGGAAAGACCAAGTCCCAATTACGCCCCCACACCACATTGCCTCCTTCGATGGTAAAAGTACGGAACTTCTTAGGATCAAGATACTTGTTGTATTGCGGATGAGGGTGACGGCGAATAAAATCGCCAATATCAACGATAGAGGTGCAGCCATCGTTGAACACCAATTGTATCCGCAAATCGCCAAGATCTGTAGCCTCAACTATGAAGATCCGCTTTTCCATACTATAATCTGGTCGTAATATTGGTACTTTTAACTTGTTGCTTCATCACAAAGAATTTCACCCATTTTTGGATGATATTCTTACTATATTTTCGAATAAAACCTTCCACAATTCGATGATCCTTACCTGACAAAGGTTCTGAACCAGCCTTGCCACGAATATTTATTCGTTCCAATTCCCCATCCATCATTATGAGTTCAAAAATGCTCTCCTTATCCCCATGTTGCACGTGAACATGAATGGGTTCATGTTCATTAGAGTAAAAGTAGAAAATCAATCCAAAATACTCAAAAATCTTAGGCATAGTAGTTATAGTTTTTCAAAGTGTGCAAAATTACAAAAAATCTCAAATCTGGCGCACCATTTTTTCGGGCACCACCCATGCGTCGAAATCTTCGGCGGACACCAGCTGCAGAGCGATGGCGGCTTCTTTGAGGGTGACATCGTGCTGGTGTGCGTACAAGGCAATTTTGGCGGCGTTGGCGTAGCCGATATGCGGGTTAAGGGCGGTGACCAGCATGAGCGACTGGTCGAGATGCTCGCGGATACGCTTCGTGTTGGGCTGCACCCCGCGCACACAATGTTCCCCGAACGAGCGCACTGCGTCGGTGAGCAGGCACATCGACTCGGTGAGGTTGCGGGCGATGAGCGGCATGAAGACGTTGAGTTCGAGGTGTCCCTGCAGGCCGCCAGTCGTCACCGCCACATCGTTGCCGATGACCTGGCAGCACACCATGGCGAGGGCCTCGCACTGGGTGGGGTTGACCTTGCCGGGCATGATGGAAGAGCCCGGCTCGTTGGCGGGCAGCACCAGCTCGCCGATGCCGCTACGCGGACCGGAACCCAGCAGGCGGAAGTCGTTGGCGATCTTCATCAGCGAAACGGCGATGCGCTTCAAGGCACCCGACATCTCCACGAGCGAGTCGTGCGACATCATGGCCTCGAAGGTGCAGGCGGCGCGGGTGAACGGCATGCCGCTGAAAAGGTTGATATAGGCCACCGCCTTGTCGGCGTAGCCCTCCGGCGTGTTGAGGCCGGTACCCACGGCAGTACCGCCCACAGGCAGTTCCATCAGGTGGGGCAGCGCGGTGTCGAGCGCCTCCATGCCGTGCGCCACCTGTGAGGCGTAGCCCGAAAACTCCTGACCGAGGGTCAGCGGGGTGGCATCCATCAGGTGGGTGCGGCCGATCTTGACGATGTCGGCAAACTCGTCGGCCTTGGCACTCAGCGTGTCGTGCAGGGCTTGCAGGGCGGGTTTCAACCCCTCGCACGCCCACAACGCCACCGCCATGCGCAGGGCTGTCGGGAAGACATCGTTGGTAGATTGCGACTTGTTGACATCATCGTTGGGGTGGATGAATCGCCCCTCCCCTACTATCTTTCCATTCTTCAGTATTTCCGACCGGTTGGCCACAAACTCGTTGACATTCATATTGGTTTGGGTACCCGAGCCCGTTTGCCATACCGGGAGGGGGAACTCGTCGTTCCACTTTCCTTCCAGAATCTCGTCGCAGCACTGGGCGATGAGGTCGCGTTTCTCCTCGGGCAGCACACCGCAGTCGCAGTTGGCGTAGGCGGCGGCTTTTTTCACCACGGCCAGACTGTTGATAATTTCCATCGGCATGGTCTGGAAACCGATGGCGAAATTCTGGCGTGCGCGTTCCGTCTGCGCGCCCCAGAGATGTTCGACGGGCACTTGTACCTCGCCCAGCGAGTCGTTTTCAATGCGATAATCCATATCTTTTCCTCAACAATTATGACTTGCAAAAATACGGATTTTTCTTTAACGGACAATTGGGTTGATTTGTTGATTCGGTGATTTGTTGAAAGGGAGGGTTTGAGTTAAGAAGTTAAGAAGTGAAGAAGTGAAGAGGGAGTTGGCGGCGTTCATCTTCACCATAATCCTGTTGTTGCCCCATACAACACCCCCTAAAGAATCGCGGTATTCGTTCTGGCAAAATTCTATACAATTGTTAGCACAAGCTTTAGTGTGGAAAATGCTATTATTGTCGGGCGCTACAACGAATCGACATGTGCTATCAGAAAACATATCAAAATAACCCAATTTTGATAAGTCTTCTAACAAGGATTCTCTCTCAGATTGAGTAGCACCGCTCATAAAACCAATATGTATGACATTCTCAATCTCTTCAAAGTGAATTTTGTTACCTTGTCGGTCATAAATGAATTCCTTGTTTAGAGTTTGGCAGGACATCTATTAGCGGCTAATATCTGTATGACCGCAATATAAAGGGTGAGTAATTTTGTTATAAATTTCATGGCCAAAAATTTATTCACCAACAAAGCAATGAATATGTATATCCCCATTAACTATGAGTCTGTACAATTTAAATTCTTCACATGATAATTGGTCCAATTTTCTCAGACCTGGTGTGGAATAAGTTGGGATATCAGGCATCTCACTATCCAGATTCCCTATACATATACACCCACCAAAATAGTCAGGGTAGTATCGATATTTGTTCCATCCGCTGAACATCCAAGTGGGGCTTGAGTAGTCAGACAAGGATGTTGGTTCTGAATAAAAAGTTGAATCATAGAAGGTAACATGATAAATTACAGGGTAATCCATTGTTGGCAAACACATTTCGTCAGCCAATACGTTAAAACTCTTTCCTGATAAAACAAAATGGTCACAGCTGTCAACATTATCAAAAGGGATGTTGATAGAACCATGGTGATATATCCATGAACTAATGGTTACCCCGTCTAATTCGGAAGTGTAGTTCACAGTCCAACCATTGCTTCTCACTTCTCCATTATAAGTGATATATGCAGTGATGAGCATACGGTCGGTCATCTCGAACATCCCTTCCCCGCCTCGCTCGGCCTTCTCCACCAGCTGGGGTGAGGTGGAAGTGAGGCGAATGGTGAAAGTGCTTCCTTTTCCCTCCGAACAAAGCACCTTACAGGTCTCGCGGCCCTCGGCAGTTTCGGCCGTCACGAAGTAGAGGCCGCTGTGGGGGAAGGTGAGCGAAAGGGTGTGCTCACCGGCTGGCAGTGTCTCCATGCGCTGGCAGCAGAGTCGTCCCTGCACATCCATCACCTGCAAGCGCACACTCCCTGCAGTGCGGGTAGTCAGCTTCACGCTGCTCTCCCCCATACAGGGATTGGGATAATTCTGCGACAGCTCCAGCTTGTCCTCCGCCACATACTCGTCAATCCTCGTAGCACAATTTGCCAAGATAGTGTCCGGCCAGTACATCTTAAAGATCTGGTAATGATACGGATACTCGCACGGCGGCATACATACCCGTACTTCCACACTGTCCCACGGGACAAGCCTTCCATTCATGTAGGTATGAATCACGTTGACCGCGCAACTGTCTTCCTGCGCCTTCGCGCTGAAGCCTCCCGCCACCAGCAGCAGGGCGAGGAAGAACAGGGGGTGGAAAAATCTTTTTGTTTTCATGGTTGTTGGTTTTTTATTGTTGATTTGTTGATTCGTTTATTCGTTGAAGGTGGTTTTGAGTTAAGGAGTTAAGAAGTGAAGAAGTTAAGAAGTGAAGAGGGAGTTGGCGGCGTTCATCTTTTCATCCCATCCTCCAAAATTCGCCACAAATTTACAACTTTTTCCAACCGTTTTTCCATACTTTTTCGCAAACGCTGCACAATGACACATTTTTTTGAAAGATCCTGCTCACAAACTATTTTTATGTCAGATATTTATCGCTGAAAAAAATTTTTTTTGAAACGCCTCCACAATGTCACGAATTTCCACGTTCTTGAGAGGGGATGAGGCGTTTGAAGGACAAGAAAATGCAGAAATCGCTATTGCCTCTATCACTTTTTTGTTTAATTTTGCCCACCAAATTTTATCACCATGAAACACATTACCCTTACCCTGATTTCCGTATTATTATTTGTGGGACTAATGCCATCGCTGCACGCCCAAACTGCCACAACTCCCTCCGGACCGGTGGTCATGAATTTCTCGAAAGAGCACTACAGCCATGCCGTACTGGCTAACAACGACCAGCAGCTGGTGGCCTATTGCAGTCCGATATGGCAGAAACTGAAGAAGTGTTACCACTCCATCGTGACGTACGACAAGACCACAAACATCACTTCCTCGTGCGTGCTGAACCTCTCGTCGGATTACAAGCGTCTGGTGGCCTTCGATGCCGGCGACTCCTACTTTGTGGCCTACTCACGTTATGCGAAAGCCACCGAATATGAATTCTCCACCGCCTCCATCCCCAAAGACTGCGCCAACGACTATACGGTAACCCCGCGCACCGTGCTTTCCCTCGACATCGACCGCAACGGCTATGTGCAGTCGTTCGTGGCCGAATCGGCCGACCACACCAAACACGCCATCGTGCTGGTGGGCATCAACAAGAAGGAGATGGCCGACAAATTTTACTTTTATGTATATGATGATGCCGGGCGGGAGGTGCTTTCCAAAATCCTCGCCCCCGAAATCAATGGGGACAGCTTTTCCATTGAGGATCTGGCGGTTACCAACGATGGCGATGCGCTGCTGCTGATGCGCACCGGTCGGAAAGACAAGGCTGGCAGCTCCTCCATCCACCTGCTCACCTGCACGCAGGAGGGCGGCAAAAGCTATGTGGAGCCGGTCCGCTTCGGCGAAATCCAATCCATGCGGCTGCTGGTGCTGAAAAACGGCAACTACTTTGTGGGCGGCTACTGTGCGGAAGAGCAAGAAAAGCCCACCTCGGAGTATTTCTCCTGCATCTTCAACAAAAAATTAGGAAACTTTGAACCCGCCAAGCACTTCAAACTCCCTGAAAATCAGCAACCCAAACATGAGTTTATGCTGCTCTATTTCATCCGTTTCTACACCCAGTGTGCAGCCCTCCATGAGTTGGACAACGGTGAGGTGGTGATGCTCGGCGAACACCGCGCCATGGTGGTGGAGACCGGACAAGGCACCACCTACTACCACTACGCCAGAGACATTGTGTATCAGCATTTTGACGCCGACGGCGGGTCGATGCACGCCAAAAGACTCGCAAAATACCAGGCCACCCAATTCGAGAAAGGTGCCGTGAACTTTAATGCAGAGTGGTACACCTACGACAAGTTGGGCATCTCCTTCAGTTCGTTTGTGGACGGCAATTCCGTATATGTACTGTATCAGGATCATCAGGATAATTTCAACAAGAAAGACGGTTCCACCATGTACTCCACCATCACCACGCGCGCCAAGAGCTGCACGGTGCTGGCACGGTTAGATGATGACGGTCCGGAGATGAAGATGGTGATGGTGCCCGGCAAGACGAAAAGAACGCTTCACAACCTCTGGCTGTTTGATGGCAAAGAGCTCTGGTTCGGGATGTATAGTCTGAAGGATTATTCGCTGGAACACTGCACGTTGAGCAGTGTGTTCGCGGAGTAAATGTAATTCCTCCCCATTTTCAAAAATTTTCAGTATCTTTGCAACATCATATTGCAGTCATTCCTTAAAACCATCACCACCATGACCTCCATCCCCTACCAGACCGCCGATGAAGCGGTGAAAATCGTAAAGTCGGGCGACCATCTTCACTGGCCTTGCGTGGCCGCGGCACCCGAGCACCTCATCCGCGCCCTCGTGGCCCGCGCCAGCGAGTTGGAAAACGTGACCATCACCCACCTTTATACCGAAGGGTATGCCGACTACGTGCTGCCCCAGTACGCGGGCCACTTTCACCTCGACTCGTTCTTCATCGGAGGCAACGTGCGCAAGGCCACCCAAAACGGCTATGCCGACTACATCCCCTGCTCGCTGTCCGACACCGCCCGTATCATCCGCGAAGGCCACCAGCCCGTGAACGGCGTTTTCATCATGGTGAGCGAACCCGACGACGAGGGCTACGTGTCGTTGGGCACCTCGGTGGACTGCACCCTCGCGGCCATCGAACGCGCCGACTATGTGATTGCGCAGGTCAACCGCTACATGCCGTTCTGCTACGGCGACGCCCGCATCCCGATGTCGAAAATCACGGCATGGGTGCGCCACGACGTGCCGCTGGCGGAGGCGGAATTCCCGCCGCTGAGCGAGCAGGACATCGCCATCGGCCGCCACGCCGCCGCCCTGATACCCGACGGCGCCACGCTGCAAATCGGCATCGGCAACATCCCCAACGCGGTGCTGGCGCAGCTCGGCGACCACCGTCATCTGGGCATCCACTCGGAGATGTTCTCCGACGGCGTGCTGCCGCTCATCAAGAGCGGCGTGATCGACGGAAGCCGCAAGAAGACCAACCCCGGACAACATGTGGCCACCTTCCTCAAAGGCACGCAGAAACTGTACGACTATGTGCACCGCAACCCCGACGTGCGCATCGACGACGTGGCCTACACCAACAATCCGGCGGTGATTGCCCAGAACCCGAAAGTGGTGGCGCTCAACTCGGCGATACAGATTGACCTCACCGGACAGGTGTGCGCCGACTCTATTGGCAGCACCATGTTCAGCGGGTCGGGCGGACAACTCGACTTCATGCTGGGGGCCGGCGCCAGCGAGGGCGGCATCCCCATCGTGGCCATGCCCTCCATCACGGCGAAAGGGGTCAGCAAGATCGTGCCCACCCTGACGGTTGGAGCCGGCGTGGTGACACCTCGCACGGTGGTACACTGGGTCATCACCGAGCAAGGTGCCGTAAACCTGTTCGGAAAGCCACTGCGCGAGCGCGCGAAACTGTTGATTTCCATCGCTCACCCATCGGTGCGGGAGGAGCTGGAGAAATGGAAAATGGAAAATGGAAAATGGAAAACTGAAAATTGAAAGGTGAGAGGGATGAAGGGGGTGGAGCCTTAGAAATTTTCCATGCACTTGCTTAATAGGGTGAAGACGGCGGTCTCTTTGTCGGCGGCGATGAGAAAGTGGTCGGCGATGGTGTCGACCTCGGTACGGCGGGTGTCGGCGTCCACCTGACGGGTGGCGAGGTGGGCGGAGGAGAGGGCCACCACGCGCCAGTCGCTGCACACATCGCGCAGCATGTTGGCGGCCTCTTTCAGTTCGTCGCATTGCAGGATGGGGGCGGCCTCATCGAGGAAGTCGGCATAGAGGAAGCGGTAGCCTGCGCCGCCGGAGCCGATTTCCAGCATACGATAGATGTGGATGAAGAACTTGCGGGCATGGTCGTCGAGTTCTTTTTCCTTATAGGCACGCACCACATCGGCCATGCTGCGCATTGCGCGGATGCCCTCGAAGGAGAGCGGGTGGTGAAGCATCTTCCAGCACACCTTGCGGATGCTCTTCACGATGGCCTTGCGTAAGTCAACCTGCTGCTGGGGAGCTTCTTTCAGATAATAGATATTTCCGCAAATCGGTGGAATATGGATGTTGAAGCGCGACTTCATCAGGTCTTGACGGGAGATGGTTTTGAGCAATTCGCGAGGCTCGAAATTGTCCATTACCAGATAGTCGTCGCCCTGTTTCCCGGCCACCAGCACGCTATGTCCGTTGAAGAAAAACCGCTGTTCTGCCTCTATGAACGAGAGGGACGACACCTCGGTGAGGATGCCGACGGGAATCCCTTTTTCGAGCAGGGCGTCCATGTCGCGCATCGCCTTCCCTTTGTTGAGGAGGGGGTAGCGTTTGTAGCACACCTTAGCGCCAATCCGTTTGAAGAAGGTGGTCATGATGGTGCCTTGCCAGCAGCGGCAGGCGATGACGCGGATACCGCTGAACTTCACAAATCTCGGTGCACCGAAATCCATCCCCGCTCCCAGACCGAAAATCATCGCTTCGCTGTAATCCACACCAAAAAAATGGAGAATATTCCGAACGGTGCCGGTCTCACAGTGGATAGGGGGAAGAATCTCAAAATCAGTCATCATCAATAAAATAGAAGAAAAGTCCACATCTTCAAGCAAACACTTTTCCTTCAACAAACCAATTTGCAAAGATACTACATTTTTTCTTTGTCGCAACACCCAACCTATTTCAATTCTAAAAAAACATTGTATCTTTGCCGCTGTAAAACCAATCTCATTTCAATTATGAAAAAGACCCTCTTGTTCATCCTCTGTCTGCTGATGGCGACGATGGCATTTTCGCAGAAAAAGTTTTCTGAACTCCAAAACCGCGCCAACGACAGCTATCAGGAAGGCGATTATGGGCGTGCGCTCCACCTTTTCCAGCAGGATATTGCGCAAAACCCAAAGGCCGGCTACTCGCACCTTGGCGCCGGCGCATCCCTGATTGAGCTGGGACAATATGAGGATGCCGTACCCTATTTGGACAACGCCATCCAGTATCTGTCTAAGAAAGAGCGAGACCTCGCTTATCTGGAGAAAGGAGTTGCGCTTATCGCCATGGAGGAATATTCCGCTGCTGTGGACGTGATGAATGTTGCCATCCAGAAGTACCCCAAAATGGCCAACTTGTATTATACACGGGGTCGTGCGTACAAGGCGATGGAATACTATCCGTCGGCGCGGCGCGATTTTGAAAAGTCCGTGGAACTCAACCCCAACTCATGGGAGGCGACCTACCTGTTAGCCACCATCCTTGAGCAATATCAGGAGTACGATGATGCGCTGGCGCTGGCCAAGCGTGCAAGTCTTCTCAACCGCCAATTGGGCTACCTGAGGCTCTACACCTCAAGTCTCCACCTTACCATGGGACAGCATGAAGAGGCCATCAACGAGTTTGTTGCCTACATCCGTTCCGACCAGTTCTATCCGGAACTTTACGATGTATTAAATGCGCTGGCCGACACGGTGCCCGAGCAGCTGTTTGCGAAATTGGATGCGCAGTGCGCCAAATACCCCTCCGACCCCACCTGGCCTTGGATCGCCTGTCAAGCATGCGAGCACACGGGCGAGTACCACCGCGCCATGGGCTACGCAGAAAAGTGCTTCAGTCTGTCGAAAGACTCCACCATGCTCGACTTGTTGATTTCGGTGGAGGCCTCTGCCGGCGAGTATGCCAAAGCCATCCAGCACAGCGAGCAGCAGATGGAATTGGGACTCCCCTACGAAGAATTCCTCTATCGCAAAATAATGATTCTGGCGAATGAAGGCCGCCTTGACGAGGCTATCCAAGTGTACGAATCCACCATTACGCGGCAGTCGGGCGACACCATCATCCTCTTGCAACCCACCGCCGATAGCGTCATCCGACACACCATGATTGATTCCATAGGTGGAGTGTCATCACTGCGCACGCTCATCTATTCCCGCAAAGGCGAATGGGCGAAGGCTCTCGAATTCCTAAAACAGGATTGGCTGCATGCCGAGGATGCCGCCGATAGTTCAGGCATCTTCAGCTTTGAAATGATGATGTACTGGCAGTTAGGCGATACCCTCTCAGCACAGGATGCCGCCCGCAAAGCCATCGCCTTGAAACCTGACAGAATCTTAGCCTACTATGTTTTGGGCGACCAAGAGACCGCCAACCATTATATAGCAGAAAAATACGACTTCAACACTGCAGATGCGGAAGATTGGTTCAATCTTGCAGAGGTGTATGCCGACATGCAAGATCCCGACAATGCCCTGAAATGCCTCCGGAAGTCGTTTGAGCTGGGGTATTTTTACGGAAGAAGGTGGATACAAAACGATTACGAGCTGTCTATCCTCCACGACCTGCCCGAGTTCAAGGCCCTCATTGAGGAGTACACGGAGAAGCAGAAAAGATGAGGGGAGTTGAAAATTGAAAAATGAAAATTGAAAATGTAGAGACGTAGCGCGCTACGTCTCTACGTAAAATCAATAAACATTCATCTTTTAATCACATCCCCTTATTCAAAAATAAAGGAGACTTGGAGCATTTTGGAGCGGAGCGACTGCACGCTCTGGGCGTACATGTTGTCCTCTTTCACCAGGAGGTTCATCAGACCGAATGACATTTTGAACTCGGTGGTAAATTTGAAGTAGGTGCAGTAGAAGTCGATGCCCACACCCACCTGTGCCTGCACATCGTGAGGGTAGAGCTTGAGCATGATTTCGTTGGGATTGCTGTTCTTTTTCTTGGCAGCCGAGATAAGGTCGAGGCTGTATTGTGCACCGGCGATGACATACGCGCGCACATTGTGCATACGCGATGATTTGAATTTCACCAGCAGCGGCAAGTCGAGATATACTGACTCGATACGCTTTTTGGTGATGAGTTGTGAGGCGTCGGGATACAAGATGGTGTAGCGCACCACACGGTCGCCGAACGAAAGTCCGGGAATGAAACGGAGGTCGAAATACTTGCCGAGCCGCAGGTTGGTGACGATACCGAGGTTGAAGCCGCTCATGGCCGCCGTGTTGATGACCATCAAGGAGTCGTACTGGCTGAGGTCGTTATCGGAGCGGATGGAGAAGTCGAACTGGTTGTAACCCAGCATGAAACCGAAATGGAACAGCTGGTTGTCGTATTTCTGCAGGTTGGGCACGCCAAAGTTCAGTTTCTGTGCGTGCCCGGGAATGGACAACGCAAGCGCCAACAGGAGTATAAGAAGAGCTTTACACTTTTTCACTTTAAAAAATTTAGAAAGATGTAACGACACAAAGGCGCAAATATTATAAAAGAGAAAAAATATCCCGTATTAATACGAAAGATCCCAATCCTCTTTGATGCCCTTGTAGTCGATGCGCACCTGACCATTGCCGATATACTCGGCCCCCACTTCCACATCCTCTCGCTGGTACATCTTGGCGGTGAGGCTTACCTGTCCCCCTGTCCAATCCAAGCGTCCCCACTGGTTGGCAGCCTGCTGGATGGGGGTGTCAATTTGGTAATTCAGCACGGCATACCCCAGACGAAATGTGCCGGTACCCTCCAGTTGATAAGGTGTCTCGCTGAGCTTCATGGGTGTAGCTGCGGCAGTCAGACGCAACATCCACGAAATAGTATCGCCTGTCACGGGGAGATAATCCTCCGGCGACACGGGCCAATCAGAGGAAATTTCCCAACAACCATTCTCCACACAACTGACAGTCATGCAGCCCAAATAGAATCCATATTTTTGCTCCAATTCATCATCATTCAGATATCTCACCTCCCATGCACTCCCGATGTCAGAGAGCAGACTCTGGTGGGTATTGATGGTACTGATCCGCTGTTCTCCCTTATAAATCTGATAATTACCATCTTCATCTACGCGGATGCGCTGATAAGGAAAATATTGATCCTCGATGGCGATGCGTTCCGAACTGTCGGCGGCGAGCCAGGCGTTGAGGTAGAAAGCCGTCTGCACGGAACTGTTCAGCACATAGTCGGTGATGCTGAACCAACATTCGTGGACCTCCTTGCCACGCTGGGTGGGACGACGGTCCTTGTCGCCGCGTTCCCAAATACAACTGGTGCAAAATACTGAAAGAATGCAGAATATAAGAATATACCTTTTCATGACTAATTATTTTTATGACCATTAAAACGATAACCAAAGCCCAACCTGAGGATACCCATCGGGCCGACACCAAACTCAGCGCTGCCGTACCACTTGTAGCCCACCTGCACACCCACGAAGGTGAGCTGGCCGGCAAACTGTACGAAGGTGCTCTCGGTATTTCTATTGAAGTTCACCACGCTGAAGCCAAGACCGATTTCAGAGTAGCAGGTTACGATGGGCCTGTTGACCCACGAGAAACGGACTTGTGGAATGACCGAGAAGATATGGGTGTATTCGTAGTGGTCGCGCAAGCCGGTGGGACGGTCATATACCGGCTGGTAGAACCCGCAGTAGCTGACGTTGCCGCCCACCCAGAACCACTTGGCCACACGGTAGGAGTAGCCTGCATTGAGAGCGAACGACGACCACTTGATGCCATCGTACTGATCGGGGGTGAACCAATACCACGGATTGTATTCTTCCCACGGGTCATCAATCATTCTAAAAAACACAAGATTGTCGGTGACCGCAGCGGCAATAATCGGATCACCGATGGTGAAATGCGCCTCATGGCGGGGCAGATAATCTTTCCATGAGGGCTGAGTTTGGGTGTCATCCTGAACAACCCCGTCGCTTTGTGCCCACCCGGCGGTGGCCAACAGCGACAATAGCAGGAAAAAGGTGATGGTTCGTTTCATGATGTTTGTTTTTTGATTAAAAGATGAAGGGATTAAAAGATTAAAAGAGGATGTGAGAATATGAGTAAGTGATTATACGATGAAAACCGTTTCAAGTTTCGCTTCTTAACTTCTTAACTATTAACTATTAACTTTCAACTCTCTCGTGCATTTGATGCCGAAGAATACTAAGTAGCAGTAGGCGAGGATGGGCACGATATAGGTGAAGTGGTAGCCTCCGAACTGGTCGGCGAGCAGGCCTTGCAGCGGGGGCAGCAGGGCGCCGCCCACAATGGCCATCACCAGCAGCGAGGAGCCTTGCGCGCGGTAAACGCCCAGCTTGGCGATGGCGGTGGAGAAGATGTTGCCCCACATCACCGAGTTGAACAGTCCGGTGCCCACCAGCAGCCAGATGGTCGGATAGCCTGTCACCACCATGGCGCAGATGAGGAAGATGATATTGACCCCTGAGAAAATGGCGATGAGCTGCGTGGCGTGCGACTTGCCCACCATGAAGCCGAAGATGTTGATAATGATGAAGATGAGATACGGAAGCATCTGCTTGGGAGTGAAGATGCCGGGATGCAAGAAATAGGTGATGGCGAGAAGCACCCCGAAGGTGGCCAACGACACACCCGTCATCAGTCCGTACTTGGCGGCCGCACTCTTGAAGTTGACGAGCGACAGCGAGCCGAGGAAACGGCCGATCATCAGACCGCCCCAGTAGAAGGCGAGCATGATATTGGAATTTTCGTCGGTTATGCCGGGAATCAGTTCTTTCGAGCAGTTTTTGAAACTACTGCCGATGCACACCTCCGCGCCCACGTAGCAGAAGATGGCCACAATACCGAGTAGCAGGGTAGTGTCTTTCAGCGCCTGCGCGCCGATTTTCACCTTCTCTTCGTTTTTGAACTGCGGCAGTGGCACCACGGCAATCAGCACGGCGAGCAGCAGGAAGAGTCCGCAGAGCATAAGATAGGGGAAATGGATGTGGGCGGCATCGCTCAAACGAGCCAGCATGATGCCGCCGACCATCGGAGCGAGGGTGGTACCCAATGAGTTGAAGGCCTGCGACAGGTTCAGGCGCCCCGATGCGCCCTCCGGCTCACCCAAGATGGTGACATACGGGTTGGCGGCAATCTGCAACACCGTGACTCCCAGTCCGATAACAAATAATCCACCCAAAAACAGCAGGTACGAATGTGCCGTGGAGGCGGGATAGAACAGCGCGCAACCGCCTGCCGCCACAATAAGTCCGAGCAGAATACCCTTCTTGTACCCCAGCTTGCTGATGGGATCGCCAGTAGTTACAGAGATGATGAAATAGATGAGCGAGCCGATAAAGTAGGCGCCGAAGAAGGCGAACTGCACAAACATCGACTCCGCATAGTTGAGGTCGAACATCTCTTTGAACTTAGGGATGAGCAGATCGTTCATGCAGGTGATAAATCCCCACATAAAGAACAGCAGCACAATCACCGCAAACGAAATCAGTTGTGAACCTTTTTTCATAAAAACAGAGTTTAGCAATCCAGGCTGCAAAATTACAAAAAATTGTATAGAATCGCATCAAAATCGGGAATAAAATCGCGGTAAATCCTGCTCCATATTTCTAAGAAAAATAGTACCTTTGCCGCGATGAAAAAGTGCTTACTCATCGGGATGATAATCGTGTTGTGCTGCCTCTCGGCAACCGCGCAAACGGTCTATAACCTTGACAGTTGCAAGGCGATGGCCCTGCGTGGCAACCTCACTGTGCAGAACAAGCGACTGCTGGTGGAAAGCGCCACCGAGGTGAAGAAAGGTGCGTTCACCAAGTACTTCCCGTCGGTGTCGGCCGCTGCCGGCGCTTTCTGGCTTACCCGCCCGATGGTGGATATGGACTTCGACCTCGGCCGGTTGCAGACCAACTTTTTCTCACCCCTCTCACTGTACATCGACCTGCCCAGCATCCCGATGCAGATGATGAAAGGCGGTGCTGTGGGCGGAGTCACCGCCGTGCAGCCCGTGTTTGCCGGACTGCGTATCATACGCGGCAACCAGCTGGCCCAACTGGGCATCGACGCCGCCAAGATACAGGCCGAGATGTCGGAGGAGGAGGTGTGCGAACAGGTGGAATACTACTATTGGCAAATCGTGGCATTGCAAGAAAAGCTGAAGATGCTGTCCACCCTCGACCAGCAGTTGCAACGCATCAGCGAGGATGTGGAAACGGCTGTACTGGCGGGAGTTACCACCAGCAACGACCGTCTCAAGGTGCAACTCAAACAGCAGGAGCTGGCCTCTGGCCGTCTGCGCGTGGAGAATGGCATTCGCACCTACAAAGCGATACTGCGCCAGACCGCCCAGCTGCCGGAAAGCGACTTTGAAATCGCCACCGACACGATGCTCATGCCCGACCTGCCGCAGGAATACTACGTGGAGGCCGACGACGCCGTGGGCGACCGCAAAGAGAGCCAGCTGCTCGACATGCAGGTGCGGGCCGCCGAACTGCAAACGCAGATGAAGATCGGCGAATACCTGCCACAGGTGGCCGTCGGGGCGGCCTACAACTCTTACTACATGGATGTGAACAAGGACAATACCACCACCAACCACTTCGGAGCGGTGTTCGGCACTATTACCGTACCCGTCAGCGGCTGGTGGGAAGGGGCACACGCCATCCGGCAGTGCCGTATCAACGAACAGATCGCCCGCAATGAGCGCGACCACAACCGCCAGCTGATGACTGTGCAGATGCAGCAGAACTGGAACGAGCTGGTGGAGAGCTACCAGCAGCTGCTGATCGCCCAGAAATCCATCGAGCTGTCGCAGGACAACCTGCGGATGCAGCACGATTTTTACGAGGCCGGCACCGGCACCCTGTCCGACCTGCTCGGCGCCCAGACCATGCTTCAGCAGAGCTTCGACAGCTACAGCGAGGCTTTCGTCAATTTTCAAGTGAAGAAGAGAGCTTATCTGAAAAACACTGGAAGGAATTGACAATTAATAATTTACAATTAATTAATAATCAACATTATAACAACCATTAAAAGAAAAACCAAAATGAAAAAAGGAACTATTATCACATTATGCGTTATCGGCGGTATTCTGCTGAGTGGAATTCTGATGGCTATCTCCGCCTACAACACTATGGTTAACAAAGACGAAGAGGCTGCCAAAAGCTGGAGTCAGGTACAGAATGTATATCAGCGTCGTGCCGACCTCGTGCCGCAACTGGTCGCCACCGTCAAGGGTGCTGCCGATTTCGAGAAAAGCACACTGAACGAAGTAATCAGCGCACGTGCTGCTGCCACCTCCGTCACCATCGACCCCTCCAACGCCACTCCCGAACAGCTGGCCGCTTTCCAGAAAGCTCAGGATCAACTTTCTTCCTCCCTCAGCCGCTTGCTGGTGACCGTGGAACGCTATCCCGAACTGAAAGCCAACCAGAACTTCCGCGATTTGCAGGCACAACTGGAGGGTACGGAAGACCGTATCGCTGTGGAGCGCAAGAAGTTCAACGAGGCGGTGAAGGACTACAACCAGACTATCCGTCGGTTCCCCAAGAATATCTTCGCCGGCATGTTTGGTTTTGAAAAACGCGCCTACTTCGAGGCGGCTGCCGGTGCAGAAAAAGCTCCTGAAGTGAATTTTGAATTCTAATGAAAATGAAGAAAATCAGCATTTTACTGATTTTATGGTGGGGAATTATCTCCTGTTTCGCACAGATTCCCCCACGCCCCAATCCGCCGCGCCTTGTCAACGACTTTGCCAAGATTATGACCCGAGAGCAGGTCAATCAGCTGGAAGACCGCCTTGTGGCCTTCAACGACACCACCAGCAACATGATCTGCGTGGTTACGGTCAGCAGTCTGAACGGCATGGAAGCCAGCGAGTTCGCCTACGAGATTGGCGACCAGTGGGGCGTGCGCAGTAAGGAGGCAGGCAAGAACAACGGCGTGGTCATCCTCATCAAGCCCAAGACCATGGTGGAGCAAGGGGAGGTGTATATCGCTGTGGGGTATGACCTTGAGCCGGTGCTGCCCGACGCCTACGCCAACCGCATCGCCAACGACGTGATGATAGAACACTTCAAGGAGAACGACTATTACGGAGGGGTGGTGGCGGCATTGGATAAGATGATGCCGATCATGGCAGGTGAGATTACCATTGATGAGATCCAGAAGGCAGAGGAACGGGAAATACTTATCATTTTGGCAGTCATGCTTATATTGCCGGTTCTACTGGTTCTGCTTGCTATCATATTGGGGGCAAAGAAGTATAAAAAGATGAAGAAATCGGGCACGATGCCGGCGGGCAATCAATATGCCACTTTATGGAGATTCCTCTTTTGGTACTGGCTGCTCTCATCGCACAACAAACATGGCCGTTCTTCGGGTGGCGGCACGTACCATGGTGGCTTTGGCGGCGGTTCGTCCAGCGGCGGCAGCTTTGGCGGCGGTTTCCGTGGCTTTGGCGGAAGCGGCGGCTTCGGCGGCGGTGGCGGCGGCGGCAAATGGTAAATGAGATATCTTTGTAAGAAATAGTAATGTATTCAAACACGAAAGGTGGTAATGGGCTCCCCATCACCACCTTTTATTTTTCAGTTTTCAGTTCTCAATTTTCAATTCCCCACTTCCCACTATTCAAGCGTGAAGCGGCTCTCGCCCAACAGACCGTTGTCGGAGAACACCTGCACGATGAAGGTGCCGCGCATCTCCTTGAACTTCTTCTGATCCTGAGCAGAGATGTCCCAGTACATGGTCACGGTCTCGGCCTTGTTGACATAGTTGACGCTGGCCTTGCAGGTGTATTGCAGCCGCTGGTCGCCGTTCATGAAAGAATAGGCATCAGACTTGCCCAGACTGAGCACATGGCCATCGCCGGGGCATGAAATACGACAATAGATATTGTACGTTCCGGCAGGTACCAACGTGTTCTTCGCCAACGTCAGCGTGGTCTTGATACGCTCGGCGTCTCTGGCCTTCTTGGTCTCCACCTCCGGATTATTCTTGCTTTTCTTATAGACGCAGAACGCACGTATGTTGTTGGCTGTCAGCTGCGCCGCCTCGTTCATCTTTTCCGACAGCTGCTGATTCTCCTGCTCCACAGCGGTCTTGGCGGCCTTGGTCTCCGTCAATTCAGTGTTGAGCCGCTCGTTTTTCTGCTCCAGTTCATGCTGGATATTGATCAAGCTATCCATCTGATGGACATACTCTTTCGAGATCTTCTGCACACGCTCCAATTTCCGCTTGATGCTGTTGTAGTCGGCCTGTCGAGCCATAAGCCCTTCAATCTCAGCAATCTGAGCCATAATCACACTGTCTTTCTGCGACAGCGAGTCGGCAAGGTCGCCAGCTTCAGCCTTGATGCGGGCATGTTCAGCTTTGAGGGAGTCGAGCTGGCGCACCAAATCCTGATTGTTCTGTGTGGTTTCCTGCTCCTTCTGCACCACCTCTCTATAGGAGGAACTCTTCGTAAAATACAGGACGGCAAACAGTACCGTCGTGGCGAAAAAGACACAAGTCAGGATGGCCCACAGCCCCGCATGGTCGTTAACAAAATTTTTGTTCACATTTTTGTTGGTTGAATCAAATGTTTCCATAATTCATCGTATATTTGCACTCTAATTGAACTACAAAATTACTACAAAATTGCATTGTGATGATAAAAAATTTTTCTCTCCTAAACAATTTACTCTCAATTTTTTACCCTCGTCTTTGTTTATCCTGTGGTGATGTTTTGCAAGAAAATGAGGAACATTTGTGTCTGAATTGTCAGCTACATCTCCCCGAAACCGACTCGCACAAAGTTGAAAATCACCCGTTGGAACAGATTTTTCGGGGCCGTGTTCCGGTGGAAAACACCTACGCTTTTTTGAGTTTCCGGAAGGGAAATTGCGTACAGGAGATTCTGCACCAGTTGAAGTATAAAGGCAACAAGGAGGTGGGGGCTTATTTGGGTGAGATGTATGGGAAGAAGCTCCGCGCCAAAGGCCGCCTTGCCGATGCCGACTGCATCCTGCCCATCCCTTTACATCCTAAAAAACTCAGAATCAGAGGGTACAATCAGAGCGAATGGATTGCCAAAGGGCTGAGCAAAGGGTTGCAGATTCCCTACGACACGCACATTCTCGTGCGCAGCACCTTCACGGAGACGCAGACGCGGAAGTCGCGCTTCAGCCGCTGGGAGAATGTGAAGGAGGTGTTCGCCGTGACGGATGGCGATGCAATAGCGGGCAAGCATGTCATCGTGTGCGATGATGTGCTCACCACAGGGGCGACCACCGAGGCGGCCGTACGGAAAATCTTGGAGGTGCCCGGCACACGCGTCAGCGTGGTGACACTCGCCACCGCCCAGTAAACTCAAGGTTTGTAATATTCGCGCTCTTTCAACTGGTGCGCAGGCTTGTCCTTGTCGGGATTTCTACCATTCACCTTATTGATATACAGCCATTTACCATTATCCTGTACAAAGCCGTGGTTCACACTCGACTCCGGCACCATGAAGGCGGCCACATTGCCCATGAAATCATCCAGCGGGGCGATGTCGTCGAAAATAATCATGTCGGCGCTCTGCGTTTCATACACCACGGTGTGCGTCTTCGGGTCGCGCTTGCCCGTACCCACATCGTAGGTATGGTGCTCGTATTTCAACGAAAATACTGAGTTTTTGGCATAGTCGAAAATAATCCGATACGCTTTGTCGGGGTATTTTTTGAAAACATTCGCCCCAAAAACAGGACTCATATCTTGTTTAAAATACAGAACCTCAATCACTTTCTGATTGGTGAACATATCATTGCCATTCCAGCCGAGCAGCGTGTAATAGGTCTTGCTCTTCGTCTTGGTCATCACCATTTTATAATACACTGCCCCGTACCATTTCTTATGGTTGCCGATGGTGGTCTGCGGATTGTCCATGATGGCGCGTTTGTCGTACAGCGGATAGACCTCAAATTTCTTGCGGCCATCGTTATACACTTGGATAAATCCGAAATTTTCTACTGTAAAATCATCTTTATAAATGAACCAAGTGAAAATCTTGAACAGCTTGTCGGGAGAGGCGAGCACGGAGAAATTCTTGACCGAATCCCAACCAAATTTGAAGGAGTTATCTTCGTGGAGGGTAAGTTCCAGCAGGTTCATGAAGTCGTCGTTGAGGCCGTAGCGTTCCACCTCGGTGCGGGCGGTCATGGCCTCCACGCGCAGCCGGTCGAGCGAGTCGGCCCAGTACTCAAAGTCGCAACCCTTCCCCTTGCGCTGTCCGAAAACCGACAGCGCCATCAGCAGGGTTAACAGGAAGAGCGACCATTTTTTCATTCTTCAGTTTCAAGTATTATCTTTTTCAGATGATGTTCCTCATCGATGCCCCATACTATGCCGTTGCTGTATGCGAAATCCACAACTGGACAGGATATTTCTCTCACAAAATTTATCTTATTCAACAAATAATTATAACTGAGAATATGAAAGCCAGCATCAACCCCACGCACCATATCGTTGAAATTCAGACAATAAATTTGTCCATTGTACAATTGCTTTTTCGCGGCATGCCCAGGAACGCGGATGGTTTTCAGGTAGGTGCCGAAAGCATCGAAAAAGGCGACATCGCACATATAATCATCCATCGCCAACTGTTTCTCCTGCAATGAGATGAGTTGAGTAGGCTCAAAATTTTCTATGGACAAATGATTTCTCGAAAGTTCTTTCAACTGGAAATTTACATTGATCAAATCATGTAATACAACGTCGTAAAGCCAGATGGTATTGTCGGTGGAGTAGGTGGCGAGTGAAATATTGTTCATACCAGCATCCATCAAGTTAAGGGGCTCCATCAGGGGATTCATCTTTTCATCCAAAAAAAGAATCATCCCTTCATCTTGATAGAACAACATGATTTTCAGCGGATTATCCACATCAATAGAGGCAATATCGCCCAGCTGGAAATTGCTGTACTGCGACTTGACCCACTCGCTGCCATTCTGCGTCAATTTGTAGAGTGTCGAACCGTCGATCACATAGACATTGCCGTTCGGATCCACCGACACGCTGGTGCCTTTCACTCCCTCAATAGTCTGACAATCATCGTCATTCTGCGCAAAAGCCGAGACGCTGAATGCCACGAGCAGCAGGGCGAAGAGGGTGGTATGGAGGCCGTGGGCGGGTTTCATGATTCGGGGTGGTTGTTTTATTGTTGATTTGTTGATGGAAAATATCGGGACGTAGGGGCGAATCATGATTCGCCCCTACAGCATCCGCCCGGCATCACTCCCCGAACAGCTGCTGCAGCGCCTGGGTGAGTGTGTCACCGCGCAGGCCTTTCGCCAGGATTCGACCGTCTTTGTCAATCAGGAAGGTGCAGGGGATGGAGGAAACGCCGTACAGTTTGGCGGCGGCGGAACCCCACCCTTTCAGGTCGCTCACGTGGTTGGGCCACACCAGCCCGTCCTTCTCGATGGCGCCCTTCCAAGCGTTGAGGTCCTTGTCGAGCGACACACTGAACACCTCGAAACCTTTGTCGTGGTACTTTTGGTACATCGACACCACGTGGGGATTCTCGCGGCGGCACGGACCGCACCAAGAGGCCCAGAAGTCAATCAGCACCACCTTGCCGCGCAGGTCGGAGAGCTTGCGGGTTTTGCCCGTCGGGTCGTTGAACTCCAGTTCGGGGGCGATGCTACCTTCCGCCGTGCGGAACTGTGGGGTGTTGATCTTGTTCCAGCGGTCTTTCACCAGCGGGTGTTCAGGGTAGATGCCGTTGAGCGCCGACACCACCTCGGTCTGGATAGCCTTGTCTTGCGAGAAGTTGTCCAAGAACATCAGGGCGGCGAGATCTGACTTGTGGTCCAGCATCAGCTGGCGGGCCTTGGCCGTAGCCCCTGCATCGCGTCTGTTGAACTCCTGCTGGTAGCCATTCACGATATTCTGCACATTCGTCTGTGCACTTTGTATCAACTGGTTACCCATAGTCTTCAGCAACGTCGCCGTGCTGGTCTCCCCTTCCCTACTGTCGGCCACACGCTGGGCATACTCGCTTACCAAACCCGCAATGCGGTTGCCGAATGCCACTTGCGCCTTCGGACTGTCCATCTTCCCATCATAATACTCATCGTCATACTGCGCCACCAACTCCTCAGCTTTCGTCATATAGTTATTCAACAGAACGTCAATCTCTTCGCGATAATCGCTGTTGCTCTTGGTATAAGCTGTAAGATTCATACCGAAATCGTTATAACCTTGTATGGGAGCCGGCAACGAATTCTCGAAAGCAGGCTGCACCGCCGTAACAAAATTGCGGTAAGAGGCGAAGTAGTTTTTCATCACCTTCAACACCTTGATGGAGGCGTTGATGTACTGTTCTGCCGACTTTTTGTCCACCGTACCCTTGGGCGCATAACGGCCTGTGAGGGCTACCAGCGAGTCGTTTTGCTCCAGCGCCGCGCTTATGTCGTCAGCCATAGTGCTGAACGACTGGTGGTAAGGTAGGAATTTGGAAGTGAAAGTCGTGAAATACAGTTGCTTACGATCGGTCTGCACCGCATGGTTCAAGCTGTCGAGCACTTTCTGTCGGGAGACGAACACATCGGTAAGATTCTTGATGAACAGCATCGATTCAGAACCGCTGACCGCGGGCACATTCTGGAGGTTGCTCTCATCGATGGTCAGCGTAATGTTGTCGCCCGGATTCAGGCAGAGCAAAAACGACTGGTTGCTCGAAAACGCCAGAGCGTATAGATCCGTGGAGGGAATTTTTGTCTTGAGGGTAAACTGGTTATCGCTAATCTTCGCCTTCCCATACACGGGAGCATCCTTGTCGTAGGCCGACTTCAGCTCCACACTTTCCGACTTGCCGTTCAGCAAAGTGACTTTCAAAGTGACATTCTGTGAAAATAAAATGTTTGTCATCAGAAGGATGGCAAACATGACGAGGAAACTTTTCTTATTCATTTTTATATATTTACGGATACGAAAGGTCAGTTGAGGAATTTGAAGATGGAGTGTTCGAATTGTTCTTTAGCGTATTTTAGGGTGATGCTCATGGATTTTTTGTTCGAGCTGGGGAATTCGTACATGGCATTGGTCATGATTTTCTCCACGATGGAACGCAGTCCGCGTGCGCCAAGATTCAGTTCCACAGCCTTTTCCACGATATAGTCAATGGCTTCGTCATCAAAGGTAAGTTGGATGCCGTCGAGTTCGAAAAGTTTAACAAACTGCTTGACCAGGGCGTTTTTGGGTTGGATGAGGATCTGCTTCAACGCAGCGGAATCGAGTTTGTCGAGACTGGTGATAACTGGGAAACGTCCGCAGAGTTCGGGAATCAGTCCGAACGACTTAATATCCTGAAGGGAAACGTATTGCAGTAGGTTATCCTTGTCGATGTTGCGGTTTTTGGCGTTGTAGCCGATGACGTTGGTGTTCATCCTTTCAGCGATGATGTGGTCGAGGTTGTTGAAGGCACCCGACCCGATGAAAAGGATGTTCTGGGTGTTGACCTGGATGAACTGCTGTTCGGGGTGTTTGCGACCACCTTGCGGGGGCACGTTCACGATGGAACCCTCGAGCAGTTTGAGCAGTGCCTGCTGCACGCCCTCGCCCGACACGTCGCGGGTGATGGAGGGGTTATCGGCACCCTTCCGCGCCACCTTGTCGATCTCGTCGATGAAGACGATGCCACGCTCGGCGCGGGCCACATCGTAGTCGGCAGCCTGCAGCAAGCGCGACAGGATGCTTTCCACATCCTCGCCCACATAACCGGCTTGTGTGAAAACGGTGGCATCCACAATGCAGAACGGCACATCCAACATCTTAGCAATTGTTCTGGCTATCAAAGTCTTACCCGTACCTGTCTCGCCCACCATAATGATGTTCGACTTCTCAATCTCCACATCATTCTCGTTCTTTTCAGCGTACAAAATACGTTTGTAGTGGTTGTAAACGGCCACGGAGATCACCCGTTTCGCCTCATCCTGCCCGATGACATACTCATCCAGCCGTGCCTTGATCTCGGCAGGTTTCAGCAGTTTGATTTTGGGGGCTGGCGGGGCTGCCTTCACATGACTCTCGTCCAGCAGCTGCAAGGCGGCTTTGGCGCAGGTTTCGCAGATGGCACCCGAAAAGCCATAAATCAATGGTTCATCTTTGGTCTCCGGACAACCGCAGAAGCTACAATAGCCTTTCGTTTTGGTTTGCTTTGCCATACCTATTTCTTTCCCAGCACTTCGTCAATCATGCCGTACTCTTTGGCTTCGGCAGCCACCATCCAGTAGTTGCGGTCGCAGTCTTTCCACACCTGGTCGTAGTCTTTGCCAGAGTGGTTGGCGATGATTTCGTAGAGTTCTTTCTTAAGTTTCTGAATCTCGCGGGCTTCGATTTCGATGTCGGAGGCCTGACCCTGTGCGCCACCCAGCGGCTGGTGAATCATCACGCGGGAGTGCGGCAAAGCGAAGCGCTTGCCTTTCGCGCCGGCACACAGCAGCACAGCCGCCATAGAGGCCGCCATGCCCGTGCAGATGGTCGATACATCAGGGTTGATATACTGCATGGTGTCGTAAATGCCCAAACCGGCATGTACGTATCCGCCAGGAGAGTTCAGGTAGATCTGGATGTCGCGTTCCGAATCCTGCGACTCCAAAAACAGCAGCTGCGCCTGGATGATGTTGGCCACGTCGTCGTCGATCGGCACACCGAGGAAGATGATGCGGTCTTTCATCAAGCGGGAGAACACGTCCAGCTGGGTGATGTTCATCGGACGCTCCTCGATGATGTAGGGAGTGAGATAGTCGCTGACCGCCGACATGTACTTATCGACGTGCAGGCTGGAGATGCCGTGATGTTTGACGGCGTAGTTTCTGAAATCGTTCATGAATTATTCTGCTTTAGGGGTTGCTTTTTTGGTTTTGGCAGGCGCTTTCTTGGCTTTCGGCTTAGCCTCTTCTGCGGGAGCTTCAGCAGGCTCTGCTGCGGCTTTCTTGGGGGCAGCTTTCTTGGTCTTCGGCTTTTTCTCCTCTTTCTTATCCTCTTTAATACCATAAAGCTCATCGGCGAACTCCTTGAAGGTCACTTTTTTAACTTTGGTTTTCATCTTCTGCTGCAGCACGTTGCCGATGGCTTCATCGAACAACTGGTCGTAGATGTTCTTCACCGTATCTTTGTTCTTGAGGGTGTCGGCCACCATAGCGTCCACGCGTTCGGCCACGTCTTCGGCGTTGAACTGGGCGAAGTAGTTCTTCATGAAGAAATCGCGCACATAGTTGCGGACGTTCTCTTCGGTGATCTGGATGTTGTTTTCCTTGGTGAGCTTGTTCTCGATGAGCTGCCACTTGAAGGAGTTGAGGTATTTGTCGAACTCTCCATTCAGCTTCTCTTCGGTCATATCCTCTTGAGCAACAAGAATGTAGCGACGGAGGAACTCTTCGGGCAACTCAATCTTGAGGTTGTCAACGAGGGTGGTGATAGCGTCGTTCATGAATTTCTGACGGATGGAGGTGGCATATTCGGCCTCCACTTTGGCGGCACCTTCTTTGCGGAGTTCTTCCACATTCTTCACCTCACCTTTCGGGTAGGCTTTCTTGAAGAAGTCGTCGTTGAGCTCGGCGGGCTCGAGGTGACCGATGTACTTGATGGTCATGGCGCGCATGTCGGCTTCTTCCTTATTGATCATCTCGGGAGTGGTCTTGAGGAAGGTGGCGAGCTTGTTCTCGTCGTCGAAGAGGGTGTGAACGTCGGCAGTGACCACCTCTTTCACATTCTTGCCGATGAAGAGTTTCTTGCCGGCCTCGCTGAGGTCGTTGGCATAGAAGTTGCCGTTGTCGTTCTCGTTGAACTCCACGGTCACGAAGTCGTTGTCGGCGATGGTTTCGGGGGAAGTATATTGGCCGTGGCGTTTGCGCAGGTCATCCACAAAGCGGTCGATCTCCTCGTCGGTAGCCTTGATCTGGTAGCTGGTGATCTCGGGCAGCTCCTCATAGTTGATGTCGAAAGGCTTCTGGGAAGCGATTTCGAAGACAAAGACGAACTTGTCGGGGTGTTCGAAATCCACTACAGTTTTGTCGTTCACCGGAAGCGGTTCGCCGAGGGTCTCGATGTTGTTTTCGCGGATATACTTGTTGAGTTCGTCAATCATCATGCGGTTCACTTCGTCGGCGATGAACGACTTCTCATACATTTTCTTAATCATCGGCATGGGGGCGTTGCCCGGGCGGAAGCCGGGGACCTGTGCCATTCTGCGCTGTTTTTTCAGTGCATTTTCTACGTTTGCTGCGTAATCTTCTTTGCAGATTTCAATGGTGACCAACTGAATCTGCTCGCTCTTTTTTTCGTTCTGAATCTTCATGTATAGATACTATTTAATTAATATACAATTTGCGGGTGCAAAAATACGAAACAATTGGCAAACAACAATGTTCAATGCCAAATAAATTTTTTCAGACCATTTTTTTGGTGAAGAGAGATAATCGTTCAGAATTTCACAATAAAACTCTCACATTTTCCGTTCAATAAATATTCGTTCATTAATAAATAATTAAGTCATGAAAAAGTATTTGATTTTTGGATCATTAGTTTTGTTATTTTGTTTAGCCAGTTGCATGAAAGAACGGAATTGCGACTGTGCAGGAATGATGAGTGGCAAATTTGTCGTGTTGGAAGAACCCTACAGAACCACATACCCATATTGGAAAGAAGGGTTGAAGATCACCGCGCATTTTATCGACTCAACTGGGCAAGTTATGCCTATTCATGGACAAATCCCCAAAACACTTCCTGTTGGGGACACCGTCGATGTGAATATTTGCCTGAAATACAATTATTATCGTCCGGGAAGATTTCATACTGAAGACAGATTCGGAACTTTTACCATCAATTGCATCGAAAGGTTGTAAAAAGATTTGAAAACAAAACTGTGGATACGGCTCCAACAATTGAATAGAATTAATACGGGACTTCGCGAAAGTTGCAAAAACCATTATGTGCAAGATCCTGCCGCTCATTACCATCGTATAGTACACACGATCCATCCACTTTATCGCTGTACAACTTTCTGAAATAGTCCATTCCTTTGAAAAAGGTGGTGTGGCAGATATGTGCCGACTTGATTTCATATATTTGAAGATGGTCGAATGAAGTTTCCTCAATGAGGTCAACCTCATTTTGCGATTTGTCACGATAAAAATAAAGGTGTGGGATTTCCCCTTTGTGATAATATTGTTTCATCATTTCCGCCACCACATAGTTCTCAAAAATGGCGCCTCGCAGAGGGTGGATTGCAAGTTGTTGTTCGTTTTCAATCCCCAACAGAAAGCAAAGCAGCCCCGTGTCGTAAAAGTACCGCTTGGGGGTTTTGACAATCCTTTTGCCGATATTTCGGTAGTATGGCGGAAGAAGAAACGTAATGTAAGAGGTCTCCAATATGCCGTTCCAGTGTTGGATGGTTTTCATATCTACCCCAAGTTCATTGGCAAAGTCGGACGGCACGAACTCGCAGGCACATCTTCCTGCCGACAAACGTACAAACTGCCCAAAAAGAGACAAGTTGCGTATGTTGACAATCTGCCTCAAATCCCGTTCCACGTATGTGGTATAGTATGCAGAATAAACATCTTTGGGAGGCAACTGATGTGCCCATACTGCTGGAAATCCCCCACGCAGTAGCAATGTATCTGTGCTGATTGTTCCTCTTTCGGATAGCTCCCCTATCGAAAGCGGCAGCAAAGTTAGTACGGCAGTCCTCCCGACTAACGATTGTGTGACTTTTTCCAGCAGTGCGAAGTTGCTGCTCCCAGTTAAGATGTAGTGCCTTGAACGGTCTTCATCAGCCGCAATCTGAACGTATGAAAACAATTCTGGCAAATGTTGCGCCTCATCAATAATTAACCCTGATCCGTAATGTCGCAGGAGATTCAAGGTGTCCGCTGCCACTTTTTCGCGCAAATCCAAATTCTCCAAATTGATATATTCATAATCAGGAAAAGTCTCTCTGCATAACGTTGTCTTCCCTGATTGACGAGGGCCGGTGATAGTGACAACGGGAAAAATCTTGGAGAGTCTTAAAATTTCTTCTTGTAATATTCTATGAATCATTATTTTATATAAAATATGGACAAAATTGGAGTTAAAATCCTGTTTCGCCTGCAAAAATACAAATAAAAATCAAATCTCATAAAAAATCATCTCCCCTTTTGCCACATTATTTTATAAGCTCTTTAATCCTCACAAACATAAGTCGGTGAGATATGTGTTATAAAAATTGAACTCAATGGACCGTGCGGTACCCGCCGCTCTTCTTGCTGCCGGTGTGCTCGATAAGTCCCTGTTTCCGGAGTTCGGAAAGGCAGCGCTCGACGGTGCTTAATGAATATTTCGTGCCGGCGATGATGTCCGCCGAATTGCAGTTGGCGTGATGCTCAATGTAAGAAAGAACCTCTCGAATCTTCTCATCCGGAGGACTGGCCGGCTTCCGCTTGCTAACTGTGGAAACTGAAGTTTCAGCACCTTCTTTTCCGCCCGATACCACATCCTTCAGCCTCATAAACTCCGCTATCCTTTCGGCAATCTCCGCACCGGTTTTGGGTTCCAGTTGGAACGCGGTGGGGCTCTTCTTCCACGGCATCTTCTTCATCACCACCACGTTGTCCTGGCACGACTGTATGTACTGGAACGGCACTAACAGCGTTGTCGTGATGCGGATGAACTCCTCCTCGCCGAACAGTTGCTCCAGATGCTTCATGGAACCCAGCCGCGTGTAACTTTTGTTCTGTACCGTATAA
>JAFXTS010000002.1 GCA_017535665.1 Bacteroidales bacterium
GAACATAATAAGAGCAAAACTGGTGAGTCGTATGTTCGCAGTGATCAAAAGAGACGAGAAATACGTTCGCTCCTACGTGCGGCAATCGCCTTTTGAAAAAAAATTTTCAAAACCCTTGTTTATATCATAAGAATAGAAAATGAACCAAAAGAAATGCGCTTTGCCGCTGTGCAAATTTCGGCTAAAATCGGGTGGTACTCGCTAAACGGCGAAAAACTTGATGAGCTTCACCTTGTTTCGCTCATCTTCAAACAGTTCGCCGTTCTTAACGCTCGTACCGCACCGATTTCTTAACGCCGAAATTTACAAGGCGGCGTTGAGTTGTACCTTCACACTGCTCATTAATCAGTAGCGCAATCTTCATTTCACATGAACAATATATATACCTGCATCATTATTTAAATTTTGAGTAAATTTGCCGCGCAAATGCAGTTCGACCAGCTGTTGGATGACCGCGAGCGATGGTGCTACTCCATCCACAATATGAACAAGATGGAAGAGGGTGAGATACCGAAGCGTTATGGCATCTTCCACAAGCTGTACGAGGACTGCCGATTAACAAAACTGAGCACTATGGAAAAGCAAGAGTATGAGAAGAGCGTACTGGAGTACGAGGATGTGAAGGACGCGATGGACTCCCATTGCGGAAGTTATTCGAATAACTGGTTTAAGTAATGCAGAAATTGATTGTCTGAAAGGGAGTAGATAATGTTTCCCCCTACGCCTTCGGAATAATCAGTTTGGCGAATTTCAACAGCAGCACCTTCTCTCCTAATGTGTCGAATACCACGACAGCCTTCTGGTCGTTGGCCGGTCCCTCAATGCGCCCGATGGTGCCGTAACCGAATTTGAGATGGTAGATACGCTGGCCAGGCTTCAACTCTTCTGCTTTGGCCAGCCGTCCGAAAGCTGAGATGTCAAGGTCGCTTTTGGTCTTGGCGGGCGCTGTCTTCTTGGTGAAGGTGCGGTCCGACCAAAGACTGCTTTTGTTCTCTTTTTTGGCGAAGGTGCCACGTCCCACTGAGGCCTTCTCGATGGTCTTCATGCACGCCCGCGGCAGCTCGTCCAGGAAACGGCTCGGCTCGCAAAATTGCAGACTGCCAAAACGATAGCGGGTGTTGGCATAGGTTACCGTCAGCGACTTCTTCGCCCTCGTGATGGCCACATAGAACAACCGGCGCTCCTCTTCCAATTCTTTGCGCGAACCAATCGAGAGCGAGGAAGGGAACAGATTTTCCTCCAATCCTGTAATATACACATAGTCAAATTCCAGTCCCTTGGCCGAATGGATGGTCATCAGCTTGATTTTGTGCGAGTCGTCCTCGTCTTTCTGGTCGGCATCGGTGAGCAACGCCACATTCTCCAAGAAACGGTCGAGGGTGGGTTTGAAGTCGGTAATCATCTCGCCAGTCTCTTCGTTGAAGGTGGTCTCCTCGGCATTTTCCGAGAAGTCTTTCATGGCATCCAGCAACTCTTCCACATTGTCGGCGCGGTCCTTCTCCGACGGGTCGGCCTTCAGTGCCGCCACAATGCCTGAGGCAAAAGCGATGTGCTTGCCCAGCTCGTAGGCATCCTTCGACTGCAGCATCGCCGTGAAACTCTTGATTTTAGCCACAAACTCCACGAATTTCTCTTTGGTGGGATTGTTGACAGGCACCTCATAGAAGTGGGGGTTCTCCAGAATGTCCCATGCCCGCACACCCTGTTCGGCGGCACAAGCCACCACGCGCTCCACACTCGTTTCGCCGATACCGCGCAATGGGTAGTTAATGACCCGCCGTAATGCTTCCTCATCGTAATGGTTGACGGCTAACCTGCAGTAAGCCAGTATGTCTTTGATCTCCTTCCGTGCATAGAAGGAGGTGCCGCCGTAAATCCGATACGGGATATGCTTGCGAATCAGGCATTCCTCCAACGCGCGCGACTGCATGTTGGTGCGGTACAGGATGGCGATGTCGTTGTAATCCACATGGTAGGTGCGTTCCACTTCGAAAATGGAGTCGCACACCAGCATGGCCTCGTCGTTTTCGTTGGAGGCCGACAGCACGTTGATGGGCGCACCCTCCTCATTATCCGTCCATACCGTCTTGGGAATCTGTTTGTTGTTGTTCTTGATGACGGCATTGGCGGCGTTCACAATGTTCTGGGTGGAACGGTAGTTCTGCTCCAACTTCACGATGCGCGCCTCTTTGTAGTCGCGTTTGAAGTTGAGGATGTTGTTGATATCGGCACCGCGGAAGCCGTAAATGCTCTGCGCATCATCGCCCACTACGCAGATGTTGTGGTGCGCGGCGGCTATCTTCTTGATAATCATATACTGCGCAAAGTTGGTGTCCTGATACTCATCCACCAGCACGTACTGGAAACGATGCTGGTATTTGAACAGCATATCGGGAAAGTCGCGCAGCAGCATGTTCATATAATATAAGATGTCGTCGAAATCCATGGCGTTGGAGCTGTGCAGACGGGTGTTATAGCGGGTGAAAATCTCGGAGATGAGCGGCTTCCCGCAATCTTTGTCGTACGCTTTGGCCTCCGTATTCTGTGCGTAGTCCTCGGCCGACAGCAGACTTGACTTGGCAGCGGAGATGCGGTTGAGCACAAAGTTGACGACGTACACTTTCGGGTCAAGGTTCATCTCTTTGATGATGTTGCGCAGCAGTGCCTTGGAGTCGTCGGTGTCGTAAACGGTGAGGGCGTTGGAGAAGCCAATTTTGTTGGCTTCGGTGCGCAGTATTCTGAGGAATACGGAGTGGAAGGTGCCCATCTGCACGGCTTTGGCGCGTTTGTCGCCAATGAGTTTGAGAATACGCTCGGTCATCTCGCGGGCCGCCTTGTTGGTGAAGGTGAGGGCAAGGATGCGCCACGGTTCGATGCCCTGCTCCAGCATATAGGCGATGCGGTAGGTGAGTACGCGTGTCTTGCCCGATCCTGCGCCGGCAATCACCATCACGGGACCTTCGACAGCGCAAACGGCTTCACGTTGTGAATCATTGAGTTGCGAAAGAATGTCACTATTATTCTGGCTCATAGTAGTCTTTTTTAGAAAAGGTGAATGGTTTATTTTTTGTAGTCGTTGAGCAGTTGAATGTCGCAAAGAAGGGCAGAAGGCTTGGTAGCGATGAATGCCTCCGGATCCACCTTCATCTCAGCGCTTGTAAATTCTGACGAAAATTCGTGGTGGCCATCGGTGATGGAGATGATAAGCTTCTTGTTGCCCGTGCCACGCCCGTCATTCGTACACTTTTCGTTCGACCGCTCCACCCAGTCGCGGATGAGTTCCGCACTGTTGGCAGTGGCTTCGTAGATGTTCATCTTGATTTTCACGGCATTAACGATTTTGCTATAGGCATCGCGGAGGTAGATGACAGATGAGGGAGAAAGCATGAAGTTCTTTTTGGAGACATCTTTTTCAAACCCTCTCTCTTTAATGTTGGCAGTGAAGAGCAGAAATTCACCTGCGTTGAAGAGGTGCTTGTAGCGGGCATAGTCTTCGCCAAAAAGCATCCACTCGTAGCTGTTCTGGTAGTCTTCTAAAGTGATGATACCGTAGGGATTACCAGTCTTTCCAGTCCTATGCTGTGCCGCCGTCACGATGGCCGCAAACACCAGTCTGCGCCCTGTCAGCTTGAACCACGCCCCCTTGTCGAGCGAGAAGGTGCCGAGGTCGGTATTGCAGCACGACTCGATGATGGGCTTGTAGGTATCAAGCGGGTGTCCGGAAATATAGAAACCAGCGATTTCGCGCTCGTGGCGCAGCATTTCGAAGGAACTCCACGGCTCGCATTCAGGGATGGGAGGCAGCGCGCCACTGTCTTCGTTGTTGGCCACCTCGTCGAAAAGGGAAGCCTGTGCCTGTTGCGCCGGATCCTGCTGCTTCGCACCGTACGCCATCAGCTTCTCCACAAAGGACTTCTTGTCTTTCCCCTCATGGAAAAACTGCGCACGGTGAATGTTGCCGAAACTGTCGAAACAGCCCACCGCCGCCATGTTCTCCACAATACGGCGGTTGCACGACCGCAGGTTGATGCGACTGATAAAGTCGAAAATATCTTTGAAAGGACCGTTGGCATTGCGTTCTGCGATGATGTCGGCCACCGCATTGGTACCTACGCCCTTCAACGCCGCCAAGGCGAAACGGATAGCCCCGTCCTTGTTGACCGTAAACTCCACCTCCGACTCGTTGATGTCGGGAGGCAGTACTGGGATGCCCTGTTTCTCGGCCTCTTCAATCAACTCGGTCACTTTCTTCAAGTCGGTGATTTCCAGCGTCATATTCGCTGCGAGGAACTCTGCCATATAGTTGGCCTTCAGCCAGGCGGTCTGGTAGGAGACAAACGCGTAGCAGGTGGCGTGCGACTTGTTGAAGGCATACGAGGCGAACTTCTCCCACTCTTTCCAAATCTTTTCGAGGTCGCTCTTGTTGTAATCATTCTGCGTGCCGCCATAATAGAACTTGCTCTGAAGGTCGTTCATCAAGTCTATCTTCTTTTTACCCATTGCTTTACGCAAGGTATCGGCCTGACCTCTCGTGAACCCGGCCAGCAGGCGCGACAGCAACATCACCTGCTCTTGATACACGGTGATACCATAAGTCTCGTCAAGAATCTGTCCCATCTCGGGGATGGGGTAGGTGATTTTCTCACGGCCATGCTTGCGGGCGATGAACGATGGGATATTGTCCATCGGACCGGGACGGTAGAGCGACACCATTGCGATGATATCCTCGAAGCAGTCGGGCTTCAGCTCGCGGAGGTATTTCCGCATTCCGGCACTTTCAAACTGGAAGATGGCCGTGGTGTCTCCATTCTGGAACAGACGGTACGTGGGCGCGTCGTCCAGCGGGATGTCATCAATCTCTATATCAATACCTTTACTCTTTTTGATATTGTTTAAAGAATGGGTGATAATGTCCAGAGTTTTCAAACCGAGGAAGTCCATCTTCAGCAGTCCGGCCTCTTCCACCAGCGAGCCTTCGTACTGCACCACCATGGTTTCGGAGTTCTTGGAGGTGGCCAACGGGATGCAGTCGAACAGACTGTCGCGCCCAATGATGACACCGCAGGCGTGTACGCCTGTGCCGCGCAGAGTGCCGTCGAGTTTCAAAGCGAACTGTAAGGTCTGTTTCACCAAAGGGGTGCCGTTTTCCAACTCGTTCTTCAGTTCCGGTGTCGCTTCTATGGCCTTCTCCAAAGTCTTGGCATCGTCGGGCACCATCTTCGACAGACGGTCGCTTTCCGACAGCGGCAGCATCAGCGCCCGGGCGCAGTCCTTGATGGCCGTCTTCCCCTTCATCTCCATCAGCGTCACAATCACGGCCACTTTCTCCTTGCCGTACTTTTCGCTCACATACTGGATGGTTTTCTCACGGCCGCTGCCGTCCATGTCAATATCCATATCCGGCAGTGAGATACGGTCGGGGTTCAAGAAACGCTCAAACAGCAGGTCGTATTTGATGGGGTCGATGTTGGTGATGTGCAGACAGTAAGCGATGGCCGAACCTGCCGCCGAACCACGTCCCGGCCCGAAGCGGATGCCATTTTTCTTTCCCGCCTCGATGAAGTCCAGCACGATAAGGAAGTAGCCCGGATAGCCCATCTTTCCCACCGTCTCCAACTCAAACAGCAGCCGGTTCTTAATCTCCTCGCTGTAGTCGCCCCACCGTTTGTGCGCGCCCACCCAGGTGAGATAGCCCAGATAGTCGAACTCATCGGTAAATTGCAAGTTCTCCACCTGCTTCAGCGGCTTGCCAAAGTCTTCAAAATAAAGCGGATAGTCGTCGTTTTTGCGGAACTCTTCCGGCACCACGAAGCGGGGCAGCGTGGGAGCGTGCTGCAACGAAAGTACCTGCACCTTGTCCGATACGTGCTGCGTGTTGGCCAGCACCTCGGGGTGGTCGGCAAACAGCTCCTCCATCTCGGCCGTCGTGCGGAAGTACTCCTCGCCCGAATAGGCCATCCCCTTATCCTCGTCCTGTCCCACCGTACCGCTCGCCGTATATTCTTTTCTGGTATTGATGCAGATGAGCATCTTGTGAGCCTCGAAATCTTCGCGGTTCACGAAATGCACGTCGTTGGTGGCGATGCAGCGCACGTGGTGCTTCTCGGCGAGTTGCAGCAGGGCCGCATTCACCAAGGTCTGCTCTTTATGCCCATTACGCTGAAGCTCAATATAATAGTCATCACCATAGATGTCTTTGAACTCCTCCACCACCTTGTCAGCACGCTCCAAGTTGAAGTTGACGGGAATGTTGCCGTCGTGCAGCGACGGGTTGTCGGCCATGATGACCTGCGGCAGCTCGCCACCTAAGCAGGCCGAGCAGGCGATGACACCCTCCGAATACTGGCGCATGATTTCCTTGTCCACACGCGGCGTGTAGTACTCGCCCTCAATCCAGCCGAGCGACACCAAGTGACTCAAGTTGCGGTAGCCCACCATGTTCTTCGCCAACAGCACGAGATGGTGGCCGCTGCGGTCCGACTTGACCTCTTTCCGTTTCGAGAAACGGCTGCAGTTGCGGGCAACATAGACCTCACACCCGATGATGGCCTTGAAGGGGTCGTCCTTGTGCTCCTTGTTGAATTTCTCCACCTCCTTCACAAAGGCATAGATGCCGTACATGTTGCCATGGTCGGTCACGGCCATCGACCGCTGGCCATCGGCGTAGGCTTTCTTGATGAGCGATGGAATGTCGGCCAGACCGTCTAACAATGAGTATTGCGTGTGAACGTGGAGATGTGAGAATTGTGCCATGTTGGTTTGGGTTAATGGTTGGTATAAAAGAAAGTTGCAGGAATGAGGGATAGCTCCTGCTGCTACTCTGTCGGCAATTTCTCCCCACTGATGATTTCATACAGATGAGGATAGTCGGCTTTGATGATGTCGCCGCGCCGTTGGGTGATGCGTTTGCGCATGTCGGGCGAAGCCACAATGTTTTTCATGAAATGGTACCGCTCTTCTCCAAGTCCTTGCTCCATGTTGGGGAAACGGGTAGTGTCGGTAAGGTCTTGCAGACAATTGTCCCCTTTGGTGAGCAAGTTGCGGTTAAGTGCCTTGCGGAACAATAGGTTGGCATGCACCTGCTCCTTTACGCGCTGCTGGTTCGCATCTAAGAGCGATTGCTTGTCGTAATGCTGGAGCATGAGGTCGTATTTCTGGAGGGAGTCCTCCTGCCATTCGTCAGTGGAGAGATAGTCCTGTGTGTATTTGATTGCCCATCCTACCGTGTCGTTCGGTCCGGGCTCGTCATCGGCGTAAACCGGGTGGTCGGGGTCATCATGGATGAGCGTCGGTCTCGACTCTGTTGGCTTGGGCTGTTGGGGTACTGGGATGTGTATATTTTTGATAATGACAAAAATAGCAATGCATGCCAAGATGATGATGAGGCCGATGAGTAGCGGTTTGTAAAAGGTGAACCGCCCACGCTTGCTGTAATGAAGGGGAATGTCAAGGGTATCGCTGGGAAGTATCACTCCACTACAAGGCGAGTAGGTGTCGGCGAAAGTGAAGGTATAACGTGCTCCTTTGACGTTCGCATTCTTGGGATAGGAGATGACCTGCGTAACCTCGTTGTACTGTACTTGCGGGTCGGTGCAGGTGAACTCGGTGCGGCCCGGACTCACAAATTTGCTCTTCCCAAAAGTGAAAGTGACACGTATGGTGGAAATGTCGGAGTCGGGTTCGGTATGTTTGGGATGGTGTGAGCGCTCCATCTCATTCAACTCAAACTCCATCTCTTGTGAGATGTCGGGTGTGGTGTCCATCTTCGCTCCGAGAATGGAGAACAACGGATCCTGCTGTTTTTCGGCCACCTCTTCCGGAACGATGAAAATGCGTTGGTACAGCGTATAACGGGGCAGCGATAATTGTTGCAGGTAGGGCTCGATGCGGGCTGAAGGCACATACATCTTGGCGCTCTCGCTCCGCTCAGACGGAATCCAGGAGAGTTGGCTGGTCACCTCCTGCTCGGCTAAAACTTCGTTCAGCTGGTCCACAAAAAGCCAAGTGTCTGGAATCTCAACCTGCCCGGTGCTTCCTGTGCGGAGGTCGTAGGTCGCCAGAACGCGGTCCAGCGCCTCCTTGATGTGCGGTATCATGCAGCCGCTGTTCACAAATACCGAAAAGGCAATATATCCCAACTCGTCATCGTGCTCCGGATCTCGCCTCACTTGGAAGATGGAAACCCATCCTCCCTCATCGGTAAGCTCCACCCAATAGCCGGTGGCACCCACCTCGCCGTCAGCATGAGCCGTGATATCCGGTGACGGGTCCTGCGTGGGCAGTACACCGGCGATATGCAAATGCCGGTAGCCCCCGTTATGTCCGTGTGCCAGAATACATTGACTCATCTTCCTTTGCTGTTTTTAGTTTGGGTTTAAAACGTGCAAAGGTATTGTTTTTTTTGATACGAAAGATGAAATTTCTTTAATTTTTTTCAACAAAATTGCCCAGCACGTTCAGAGGCTTGTCAGCTACTCTGATACGGTAGTTGCCGGTTTGGAGCATCTCGCCTTCCACCTCTCCTAAGATGGGCTTGTCGGCCGTAATTTCCACGAAACGGGTGCGTGTAACCTTCACCTCCGGCAGACTGATGTGCTTTCCGGCAAATAGGTTCTTGACGTTGGCGATCACTTTCATCGGTCGGATTTTGCGGATGGTGACGAGGTCAAATTTCCCGTCATGTGGGTTGGCCATCGGCACCTGTCGCATCCCGTTGCCGTTGTACTGCGCATTGCCGCACGCGATGGTGAACATCTCGTCGCTGTACTCGCCCTCCTCCGTGGTGATGTGAACGGGTGTGCAGGAGTACCCGAACAGCACTTTCACCAGTTTCATCAAATAAACAGCGTTCGGGAACAGCTTCGGCTTGCCTTTCGTGGTCTCGTTGATGACCGCCGCGTCGAACGCAAAACCGGCAATGTTGATGAAGTGCCGGCGGGCCGTCACCTCCCCGTCCACAACGGTCTCCACCACACCCACATCGGTGGGCAAAAACTGTGCTTTATCCATGAAAAGCAGAAATTCGTGAGGGTGATGCGGGTAGCCGAGCGTGCGACAGAAATCGTTGCCCGTGCCGAACGGAACGATGGCGAGATAAACCTCTTCGGGGTTCGCCCCCGACTCGTAAATGCCGTTTACCACCTCGTTGATGCTGCCATCGCCGCCAATCACCATCAGATGGCGGATTCCGCTTTCACACAGCTCTTTGGCAATCGTCCATCCTTTCCCCGCACCATCCGATAAGTGCATGGCATAGGGCATATTCATTTTTTTGAAATGGTCAAGAAGAAAGCTCTCATCCATCTGCCGATTTTTGGAACTCGTATTGGGATTGGAGATGATGTGCCATTCGTGAGAAGTGAAATCCATGTTTTTTCAATTTTGGGGTAAAAACGAAAAAGAGCGGCCTGGTGTGGTCGCTCTTTTTCTATTGAAATTGGGTATTATGCGTAAAGTTCTTCGAAAATCTTGCGAAGTTCGGGGCTTTCGCGGAGCTCTTGGAGGGTGAATTCGGCGTGACCTTTGGTGTAACCGTTACCCATGATCATGTTCACATCGCTGCCGATACCTTCTGCACCGAGGGAAGCCTTGGTGAAGCTGGTGGCCATGCTGAAGAAGTAAACAATACCGTCATCTTTGGTGCAGAGCACGGCGGTCATCTCCTGATCCGGCACGTTGACGCAGTTGATGGTCACATCGGCCATCTTGCCGTCGGTCAGTCTTTCCACCATCTCATAAACCTGCACGGGAGTCATGCCGGCAGCGCTTTCCACCACGTCGCAGAAACCGAGATCTTTGATACGCTGGGTGCTCTTCGGACTGTTGGCGATACCGATGACCTTACCAGTCACACCGACGCGCTTTTTAGCCTCGTAGCAGCAGAGCATACCGCTCTTACCACCAGCACCGAGGATGAGGACGGTCTGGCCATACTGGCACAATTTGGCGGTCTGTGCGGGAGCACCGGCCACGTCGAGTGCGCTCAGAGCGAGCTTTTCGGGCATGTCGCTGGGGATCTTAGCGTAGATACCGCTCTCGAACAGAATAGCTTTGCCCTTGATGTCCACCTGGTCCACTTCGGGACGGATCTCCAAAATCTCGTCGATGCGGAGCGGGGTGAGAGAGAGGGAAACGAGGGTGGCAATGCGGTCGCCTTCTTTCAGGTCGATTTTGCCCTTCAAAGCGTCACCGATTTTCTCCACCTTGCCGAGGAGCATACCGCCAGAACCAGTACGACGGTTGCGGTGCTTGCCCTGCAACTCCACATTAAGGAACATCTCTTTCTTCACCTCTTCCATCACCTTCTCAACAGGTGCACCTTCGCCAGCCTGCTGCTTGGCATAGTTGTGAATGTCGGTGAAAGATGCGGAGTCAATATTCAAGGTCTGAACGTCAATGAGGATTTCATTGTCATAAAGAACGTCCATGTTGTTGTCCAATTTGTTGGCCGGCTGCGGAAGAACTCCCTTCGGCTCAATGACACGGTGAGTGCCGTACTTGTTTCCTTTAGGTTGCATAATTTATTTATTTTTAAATGGTTAAAATATATTTTGACTTTTGCTGAAAGCGAGTGCAAAATTACAAAATGTTTTTGATTTTGTCAAGATAGATGATGCGATTATTTGTATTGGCTTTGAAAAAAATAGGGAATTTTTGAATGAAATTGACGCGCAAAAAAATACACGATTTTTGTTTCTAACGCTATAACTTCCCGTGAGCGTCCTTCAGCTCATCCTCCTCACCCTCTACTGTTTCACTAATCTTACTGTTTCCACACCGCCAACAGTAACGATGCTCAACAGGTAGATGCCGTCCGGCAACGATGTCACCTTTACGGATGCACTGCGCTCGTTTTCCCCGTCAACAGCCATCACTACCCGTCCCGCCAAATCATAGACGGTCACTTTCAGAATGGGGTTTCCCGCCTCCACAGTCACGATACTCGTGGCAGGGTTGGGATGAGCAGCGGTCGCAATGCTGTTCTCCCCTATGTCGTTCTGGCGCGGGCGGATGTGAGTCACCGCACCGTGGCTGTTGCTGAAATTGTACTGCGCGTTTAGGTTGTCAATAGCATAGTACCCGTTGTACACGCCTCCCCATCCCATGTTGAAATGGAAATAGTCGCTGTCATCGTAGCCGTCGCAAACAAACTCATGGCCGCCCTCACTGGCGTATGCACAATAAATTATCGGTCGCCCGAGGTCTAAGTCGCTCTTCAGTAAATTCGCCCAGTCGCCGCTGTAACTGTCTTTCCAAACTGTCATGCACTCATCATACCCAAAATAGGTTTCCAGCGCATTGGCAATGTCTGTATGGAATCCCATGCTGCCTTGGTTGCCATACCACATCTCGATAGATACTCCGCAGTGGTACAGTAATTTAGCGATAGCCAATATTTGGTTGCTCGGAGTGCTGCTGTTGAGGTTGTTGGGCATGATGGCATAATTGTAGGTGGTGTTCCCAAAGTTGACACTCAATGTGCCGTAATCGCCATATTGGCCGTTCAGCGAGGTGGAATGGTTGCACTCGTAGCTGTGCGACCCCGTTCCCTGCGTGGGATATTCCCAGTAGTGGATGATCTGCCCCATCGACAAAGCGCAACAACCCACGTAGCAGTGACCGCCGGGGCCGCTCGCATCCGCAGGACAGTAGTAGTTGTACCCGTTGTTCTGCTGCCAGTTGTTAATGCCCGTTTCATTGTCCAACAAGGCCGATACTGAGCGCCCGCCGCGCTGCGGCTCGTAACTGCCGTCCATCAGCGCCTGCCATTGTGCCTGCAACTGCGCGTCTGGCTCTGCCACGTTAGCAACAATCGCTTCGATTTCATCTGTGTAGCTGTCAAGCAGTTCCTGCATTCCGAATGGCACATCTGCGGGGTTGAAAACACCTTCCGTAGAGTAGCCCAGTATGGGACGTACTCGGGTATCGGCACTTACAATCACGAATCCGTTTTCTACATTATAAATATAGTAGCAGTCAGTGAGCACTCCGCGGCTTCGGCTCTGCCCCGTCTGTACCAGCTGCATAGCGATAGGAGCAGTTCCTAATTGAGATTTCATAAAGTGGGTAGCAGCGGTAAGGCCTTCTTCTGGCGTGACAGGTGACGCCGTCAACGTCAAAGTGCTTAGACAAAGAAGAATAATCAGGTAAGAATGTTTCATGTCTTGATATTATAGAACTGATACTAAATGAATAATCTTGGAATGATGTTTTATGATGAATGGGGGACGAGACGTGGAAACAGCCTCTCTACATTGGCCGTGGTAGCTTCTGCCAATTTCTCCACGCTGCATTCGCACAGGTCGGCCACCTTCTGCGCGATGATGGGAATGTAGGAACTCTCGTTACGGGTGCCGCGATAGGGGACAGGTGCGAGAAACGGACTGTCGGTCTCTAAGGCAAGGTGTTCTAAACCAACCGCTTTCACAATCTCCTGCAACTTGCTGTTCTTGAAGGTGACCACCCCGCCGATGCCTAACAGGAACCCGTGTCGCACGGCCCACTCCGCCTCCTGAATGCCCCCTGAAAAGCAGTGCAGGATGCCGGTGAGACCGCTGCCCTCAAAATCGCGCAGTATCTCCAGCGACTCTGCATACGCGCTACGGATGTGCAGCGAAACGGCAAAGTTGTGCTCCACCGCCCATGTAAGTTGCTGGCGGAAAACGCGTTTCTGCAACTCCACTCGGCTGGTGTCGTGGTACAGGTCCATGCCAATCTCTCCGATGCCCACCACCCGCGGGTCTGTCAGATAGCTCTCCAACAGCTCCAAGTCGGCCTCGGGCTCATCGGGGATGTCGGTTGGATGCAGACCGCACAACGCAAAAAGATGCTGCGGGTATCTTCCCACAGCATCGAATATGTCTTGCATACTTGCGGCAGTCACGCCGGGCAGCATGATTTTGGTAACTTGCGCCGTTACAGCGCGTTCAACTACTGCATCGAAATCCTCTTCGTAATATTCACGGTAGATGTGTCCGTGCGAATCGATAAATCGCATGACTATTGGACCCCTAATTTGGCTTTCACTTTGTCGGTCAGGTCATCGCTTTCGCTGTTGAACAGCTGCGTGCTGACATCGAAGACGTAAGTGTATTTGTTCTCTTTCGCCACCTCTTTGATGGCTGCGAGCACTTTTACGCGGATGGGTTCCAACAGTTGGTCCTGTTTCTCGGCAACGGCTTGTTCTGCATCTGTCGAGAATTTCTGCAAACGCTGGTACATCTCTTGAATTTCCTGCTGTTTCAGTTTCGCCACTGCTTCGCTGTACGTCGACTGCTTCTGCTGGTACTCTTCGTATTTGATTTTCAGTTCGTTCTGCAAAGCTTCCCCTTCTGCGGTCAGTTCATCGCTGAATTGCTTGAGTTCTGCTTCAGCAGCGGCCCAGTCCGGAGTGGATTGCGCGATGGCCGTGTAGTCCACATGCCCGAATTTGGCCTGCTGTGCCATCGTCCGGTTGCCTGCAGCGATGAGGAGCGTCAAAAGGGTGACAAGTACGATTGTTCTTTTCATATCTTATACAATAAAAGATAATCCGACTAAATTTATTTGATGCCGAGTTTCTTTTTCACCAAAGCACTCACATCGTCGCCACCATCTGAATAGAGAAGGTTCTTGGTGTCGAAGATGTAGGCATAGCCGTTTTCTTTGGCCACATCTTTGATGGCTTGGAGAATCTTATCCTGGAAGGGAGTCATCAGTTCAATCTGGCGCTCCTGCATGAGGTCTTGAAGACTTTGCTCAAAAAGAGTGATGCGCTCCTGCAAGTCGGTGAGTTCTTTCTCGCGCAACTGGCGCACTGCCGATGACATGGTGCCGGCTTCTTTGTTGAATTTCTCATACTTGGTCTGGAACTCCTGGGCCATGTTGGTGTATTCAGCCTCTAATTCCGACTGATAAGCCTGGAGGGCGGTCTGCAGGGTGTCAGCGCCGGGCATGGCCAAGAAAATGTCGTTGGCGTTCACATGTCCGTACTTCTGTGCAAAAGTGGCAGATGTGCCGAAAAGAAATACGGCCATCAGCAATACAAAGGTTTTCTTCATTTTGAAAAGATTATAAAGTTAGTGGTAATGATTTGCGATTATTCGTCATCGTCGCTGTCGTCTCTGGCCGTCACACCCAGCTTTTGCATGATCTGGTCGTTGATGTCCCATTTCGGGTCAGCATAGATGATGGTCATGGAGCCGGCCACGTCAAAAACGAAGGCATAGCCTTTCTCCTTGGCGTATTCGTCGATGGCGGTGAAAACACGGTCCTGGATGGGAGTCACAAGTTCCTCTCTTTTCTTGGTGAGGTCGCCGTCCTTGCCAAAACGTTTTTTCTGCAAATCTTTGGCGGCCTTCTCTGCATTGATGATGGCCTCCTCACGTTTCTGCTTCATGTTTTCCGGCAAGGTGATGACTTCGGTCTGGTATTTTTTGTACATGGAGTCGATCTTGGCGAACTCCTTCTCGATTTCCTGCTGCCATTCCAGAGCCACACGGTCCAACTCGGCCTGTGCCTCCACATAGTCGGGCATGTTGCTCAAAATGTACTCAGAATCAATGTAGGCGTATTTCTGGCCGAACATAGGGAGGGCGAGAAAAGCCACTAAGATTGCGGTGATGATGCTCTTTTTCATGATGGTAAATTTTATAATGATTATTATTTTTCGTAAAACAATGGATTAAGATGGTATTCGTAGTGTTAGGTTTAAATGTTAGTCGATAGATTGGTTGATGGAGATGTGGAAACGGCTGCCGGCGGCGTCTTTCAAACCGGGCACCTCGTCGAAGCCGTAACCCCAGTCGAAGCCGAGGAGACCGAACATCGGGAGGTAGATGCGCACACCGAGACCGGCAGATTTATATAGGTTGAAAGGTGAGTATTTGCGAATGTTGGTCCATGTGTTACCCGCCTCCACAAAGGCCAGCACATAGATGGTCGCGCTGGGGTTCAGCGTGATAGGATAACGCAGCTCGGCGGTGAACTTGTTGTAGATGGTACCGCCCACGTAGTTGCCATTCTCCCGTACGGTCAGTGCCTCGTCGTCGTAACCGCGCATGCCGATGACCTCGCGGCCGTCGAGTGCCCATCCGGAGAGACCGTCACCACCCAAGTAGAAGCGTTCAAACGGCGGCGCCCCGATGGTCTTGTTGTACCATCCGATGAAACCGCCTTTCATGCGCACGTTCAGCACCAGGTTGTCCACAATCTTGGTGTACCACGAAAGACTCAACTTCCACTTGTGGAACTCGAGGAACTTGTACTTCTCCTGGTCAGTGGCGGTTGCGTAGTCTGTCTTGCTGAACAGCGAATAGGGCGGAGTGGCCTGCACCGAGAAGGAGATTTCGGAACCCTCACGCGGATAAATCGGTGCATTCACCGAGTTTCGCATGATGGTGAACTTGTAACTGATGTTGTTGGCGTAACCATTGCTGAAGATGAACACACTTCCGTAGTTATAAACTCTATAGTGCTGGTAGATAAGACTGTGCGACACTTGGAAATAATCATCGGGCCATTTCAGTTTGCGTGAGATGGTGAGGTTCGCACCAATAATGTCGATGGCCGCGTAGGCATCGTTTGAACGGGTGTAACCGTTGGTCTGATGCTGATAATAAACATTGGCAGAGAGTGTGTTAGGCTTCTTGCCGCCTAACCACGGCTCTACAAAGGTGAGGTTGTACGACTGGTACCACTTCGTACTGACGGAAATCTTCAGCGCCAACTTCTGTCCATCGCCCGACGGGATGGGCTTCCACGCATCTTTCTTGAAGAATTTCTTGAAAGAGAAATTGTTGAACGACACACCGGCACTCAGCACGAAGCCTGCTGCACCGTAGCCTGCCGACAACTCCAACTGGTCGGAGGAGGTCTCCTCCACCACGTATTCTATGTCAACCGTTCCGTCAGCCTCGTTGGGGGTGGGGCGCACATCCATCTTTTCCTGGTTGAAGTAGCCGAGCGACAGCAGCACCTGCTGCGAACGGATGATGTCGGCACGGTTAAACAACTGTCCCGGCAGGGTGGTCACCTCACGCAGAATCACATTGTCGTTGGTCTTGGTGTTGCCGCTTACCGAGATGCGGTTGTAGGTGGCCTGCTGCCCTTCGCGGATACGGATTTCAATGTCGATGGAGTCGTTCTCCACCATCACCTCGGTCGGTGTGGCGTAGAAGAATAGGTAACCATCGTTCATGTACAGAGAGCTGATGTCGTTGCCATCTTGGTTCATGCTGATGTTCTCCATCAGCCGCTTCTGGTTATAAACATCGCCCTTCTCAATGTTGAGAATCTGGCGGAGCAGTTCGGTCGGGTATTTGGTGTTTCCCACAAAGTCGATGTTGCGGAAATAGTAGCGCGGACCTTCGTCAACGGTGATGTCGATGTAGGCGAGATTGCCTTTCATATAGAAAGAGTCTTTCACGATGTAGGCATCGCGGAAGCCCAGCTCGTTGTATTTCTCAATCAGCTTCACCTTGTCGCTCTCGTAGTTGGCTTTGATGAACTTGGAGCCCTTGAACAGACGGAAGTTGACGCGGTTGGCAAAGTAGTCGCCGAGGTGGTCAATGATGTCTTTCGAACGGTAGTAGTCGGGATGGCGGAACATATAGGCGATGGCCGTGTCAGCCTTGTAGAACGGCATGAAATGGAACCGCTCTTTGGTCTCTTTCATCGACTTCAAAAGCACTCCGTCAGAGGCGTTGTTGTTGCCGTAGAAAGCGATACGTTCGATTTTGATTTTTTTGCCTTTGTTGATGTTGAAATAGAGGTTGACGGCACGGTTGATTTTCTCGTCCTGTCGTTCTTCCACCGTCACGGTGCAGGCGTGGTAGCCCTTGTCAATGTAGTAGTTGCGGATGAGGTTGGTGCAGTTGCTCTTCATGTTGTCGTTCACCACGTTGCCCTGCGAAATCTTGATTTTCTCGCGCAGTTCAGTCTCTTCGTTCTTCTTCGCTCCCACAAAAGCAAAGGCCGCCAAGCGGGCGCGGTCTTCCAGATAAATATCAAGAAAAGCGGTATTGCCAATGATTTTGGTCACAGAGATGCGGATATCTTCATAAAGACCAGTTTCCCACAATTTTTTGAGGGTTTTGGAGATTTTCTCCCCGGGAATTTCGATCTGCTCGCCCACCTGGAAAGGAAGCAGTCTGCGGTCGAGACCGCCGGTGCCGGAGGTGGTGATACCTCCGATTTCGTAAGTCTGCGGGTTGGAATAGTCAATTGTCACATTGGGAACGCTATCGTTGGAAGTGACGACTACCTGTGCGTAACCTGTTGTTGCACAGATGAGTATTCCAATGAGGAGCGTTAAAATCCGAAGTTTTTTTGCCAATGTGAGTCGCTTTAATATAAGGGGTGCAAATTTACAAAAAATATTGAAATCATCGTTGCATTATTTTTGGGCTTGAGAAAGGGATTCTTGTTGGACTTGTGCGCTGGTTTTGCCGAAGCGTCTTTCGCGGTTCTGGTACTGCTGGATGATTTCGCGGAGGTGCTGTCCGTTGAAGTCGGGCCACATCACCGGGGTGAAGAAAAGCTCTGCGTAGGCAATCTGCCACAGGAGAAAGTTGCTGATGCGCTGCTCGCCCCCAGTACGAATTAGGATGTCGGGGTCGGGCAGGTCGGCGGTGTATAGGTTTTTACTAATGGTCTGTTCATCAATATCTTGCGAATTGATCGTGCCGTCAGCGGCTTGTTGGGCCAGCTGCCTCATGCAGTATTTCAGTTCGCTGCGGCCGCTGTAGCTGAGCGACAGGGTGAGGGTGAGGGAAAAGTCGTGTGCGGTAAGGCGGCAGGCCTCTTCCAGTTCTTCTCGGCACACCTGCGGCAGGTCTTCCAGATGCCCGATAGCGTTGAGTCTCACGTGGTTCTCCTTCAGTTTGGGCACTTCCTGACGGATGGATGACGACAGCAGCCGCATGAGCGCTTCTACCTCGTACTGCGGACGATTCCAGTTCTCGGTGGAAAAGGCGTACAGGGTGAGGTAGGGGATGCCGAGGCGGACACACTCTTCCACCATGCGTCGCACCGTTTCTGCTCCCGCTTTATGGCCCATGATACGGTCCATGCCGCGCTGTTGCGCCCACCGTCCGTTGCCATCCATAATGATGGCAATATGCTGGGGCATTTTATCCGATTGTAAAACTATATTCTCTTGTTCCATAATTAGTTATGGCTGGTAACGGCTTTGCGTTTTACGTTGGTGCGGATGTCGCAACTGCGGTCCATCTGTCCGAACTTGAGGGTGAAAATTACTCCCGCGAAGGAGTAAAAATCTTTGGTGGTGGGGTTGCCGCGACCAACACCGGCCTCGTGCTTCACCTCCGACTTGTCGGCCAGGTAGGCCACCACCGATCCGCGCTGCTCGCGCAGGGTCTGGTTGTCGTAGTAGGTGCCGCTCACATCATCGATGTAGTCGGAGAAGGTGAAGCGCATGCCCCATTCCGCTCCGATGCTGCAGTATTTGGCGAAGTTAAAACGGAAGCCGAGTCCGAAAGGAATGGCCACATTGCAGAGGGAATAGTAATCTTTCTGTCCCTCAAAGCCTTGTCCTTCGGTGCCGAGGTGCTGCAAAGCGTACCAGGTGCCATCGGCTGCCTGCGCCTGCGGGTTGAAGGAGAACACCGCAATGCCGCCGAACAGGTACGGACTGAAAAAGTTCTTACCCCGTTCGTTATACAATTTGAAGAAGTTGAGCTCTGCCATGACGCCTATCTCGGTGATGGGCGACTTGAAACTCAGGTTGCGCTCGTAGTGTTTGTTGGTAATATTGTCATCTCCAGCTACTTGCGCAAAAAGTATATTCGCACGGATGGCCCAACGGGGGGTGAAGTTGTAGCGGTAGATGATGCCGCCTGCCGGCTTCGACATGCCAAATACTTTTGCGGGGTTTAAATCTCCTAAATAAAAAGAGGCACCCGCCATGGCACCTAACTCGGATTTTTGCGCAAATCCTTGAAATACAGACAAAATAATGGCTAAGCCCAACGCGATTTTCTTCATAGTATAGTTTTATGCAAACACTTATAAACGATATTTTATGCTGATTATTGTAATAAATGCCCTTTTTATGCTGATATTTTTTTTGATGAAAAATCTTCATTGAACCTTTGATTTTCATGGGGAAAAAGTGTATTTTTGTAACGTGAATTATTTTCTATAATTTCATACTAAATTATTGATAATGAATAAAATACAACTCGTAAAGGATGTTTACTATGTGGGGGTGAATGACCGCCGCACCGATTTTTTTGAAAATCATATCCAGCTTCCCAACGGCGTCTCTTATAACTCCTACCTTATTATGGATGAAAAGGTGGCGCTGATCGATCCTGTGGAAGTCGGCTTTATCGGCCAGTTTCTTGCCAATGTGCGAAGCATTTTGGACGGCCGTTCTGTGGATTATCTGATTGTGAACCATGCCGAACCCGACCATAGTGGCTCGATTGCCTTGCTGCAAAAGGAGTTCCCTGATATGCAGGTGGTGGGCAATGCCAAGACCTTCGCCCCGTTGGAGGCTTTTTATGGGGTGCTTCAAAACAAGAAGGTGGTGGCCGACAGCGAGACGCTTAGCCTCGGCAAACATACCTTGCAGTTTTTCACTGCCCCCATGGTACACTGGCCCGAGTCGATGGTGACGTTCGAGACGACTAACGGCATCCTGTTCTCCAACGACGCTTTCGGCGGCTTTGGCGCGCTCAACGGCAGCATCTTCGACGACCAGGTGGATCTTGCTTGCTATGAGGATGATATGCGCCGCTACTATGCCAATATAGTGGGGAAAGTCGCGATGCCTGCATCGAAGGCTATCAACCGTCTTTCTGCTCTCGGTATCAAGATGATAGCGCCTTCACACGGACTGATTTGGCGCAGCGATTTGCAGTGGGTGATCAGTCGCTACCTGCGTTGGAGCGGGCATCAGGGCGAAGAAGGTGTGGTGATCGCTTACGGTTCGATGTACGGCAACACCGCTGCCATGGCTGAAATCATCGCCCGCGGCGTGGCCGATGCCGGCGTGCGCAACATCCGCGTATATGATGTGTCTCGCACGGAAACCTCATTCATTATCAGTGATATATGGAAATATAAAGGCGTGGTGCTCGGTGCCTGTGCGCACTACGGCAGCATGTTCCCCAATATGGCACTGCTGGTGCATGAAATCGAACATTTCAAACCGCAAAACAAAGTCTATGGTCTCTTTGGCGGCATGAGTTGGAGTGGGGGAGGAGTCTCCACCCTCAGCAAACACGCCACCGATGCACAATGGCAACTCGCTGCCGACCCGGTGGAGGTGAAAGGCGCTCCCATCCGCGAGGAGGATATCGACCGCCTGTACGCCATGGGTCATGCCATCGGCGAAGCAGTCAGATTAAAAATTGAAAATTGAAAACGGAAAATTGAAAATGGAGACGCAGCACGCTGCGTCTCTACAAAAGAAATAATCGCATAATCCAAATTATCAACTATCATGAGCTGGTTACTAATTATTTCACTGATTGTCTTCGGTCTGTTGGCCGTAGTGCTTGACTTTTTGTTCATCCCGGGCGGGGTGGTTGCCATCATCGGTGCGTTGATGGAGATTGCGGGTGTGAGTCTCGCCTACGCTGGACACGGCTCTGTGGCTGGCACCATTACGCTGGTCATCACGTTGGCGGTATCGGCACTTGTTATTGTATTGATTCTCAATAGTAAAACATGGAAGAAATGCGCTTTGGATACCTCTATTGAGAGCAAGGCCAACGATTTCAATGCGCAGAATGTGCATGTGGGTGCGGAGGGGATGACCATTTCGCGGCTCGCCCCGTCCGGCAAGGCGATCTTCAACGGCGAGACGGTGGAGGTGGCCTCCGAGCATGGACTGATTGACGAAAACCGCGAGGTGGTGGTCGTCAAAGTGGAAGGAAATAAAATATTTGTCAAATTAAAATAATAGTACACTATGAATCTTTTTAATTTTCAACCTTTATTATTGACCACCTCCATGGAGACGGCTATCATTGCTATCGCCTGTGTGGTGGCGCTGATTATTTTCCTGTGGATGGTGCCGGTCGGACTCTGGTTCACGGCGTTGATTTCAGGCGTGCATGTCTCTTTGGTGCAGCTCATTCTGATGCGCTGGCGTAAGGTGCCGCCGGGAATCATCGTAAATGCCATGATCACAGGTGCGAAGGCGGGTATTCCGCTGAACCGCGATGAGTTGGAGGCTCACTACCTGGCTCATGGTCATGTGCAGCCGGTTGTTTTCGCCCTCGTGTCGGCTGGCAAGGCCAACATCCCGCTCGATTTCAAGGCTGCCGCTGCCATCGACCTGGCAGGCCGTAACGTCTTGGAAGCAATCCAAACCTCTGTCAATCCGAAAGTGATCAACACGCCCCCTGTGGCCGCTGTTGCCAAGGACGGTATCCAGCTGGTGGCTAAGGCCCGTGTGACTGTGCGTACCAACATCCGTCAGTTGGTGGGTGGTGCTGGCGAAGAGACCGTCATCGCCCGTGTGGGTGAGGGTATCGTCACCGCCATCGGTTCGGCCAACTCCTACAAGCAGGTGCTCGAAAATCCTGATTCCATCTCCAAAGTCGTTCTGACTAAGGGACTTGACTCCGGCACTGCTTTCGAGATTCTTTCCATCGATATCGCCGATATTGATGTGGGTAAGAACATCGGTGCTATGCTCCAGATGGACCAGGCCAACGCCGACAAGAACATCGCGCAGGCCAAGGCTGAGGAGCGCCGCGTGATGGCTATCGCACAGGAGCAGGAGATGAAGGCCAAGGCACAGGAGGCTCGCGCTAAAGTGATTCTCGCTGAAGCCGAAGTGCCGCTCGCCCTCGCTGAAGCCTTCCGCAGCGGTAACCTGGGCGTGATGGATTATTATAAGTTGGAAAACATCAAAGCCGACACCCAGATGCGTGGCTCCATCGGCAAGACGGTTTCTCCACAACAATCTTCCCCGAAAAAAAATCAGTAATTTAATGAGTGATACAAAATGAGAAGACTGAATTTATTATTGTTAATGATTGTGATGATGACCACTGCATTTGCCCAGAATAGTAAAGATAATATAATTCAATTGGTTGAGCCACAACGTGATGGCGGAATGCCGCTCATGCAGGCACTGAATGAACGTGTTACCCTCCGTGAATTTTCCGACAAGATGCTCAGCGATCAGCAGCTCTCCGACCTGCTGTGGGCTGCCAACGGTGTCAACCGCGACAACGGCAAACGCACCGCCCCCTCCGCCCGCAATTGTCAGGAGATTGACATCTATGTGCTGATGTCCACCGGCACCTACCTCTATCTGGCCGACAAACATGCCCTTCAGTTGGTAGATGCCACCGATATCCGTTCGCAGGCCGCCATGCAGCCCTTCGTCGCCAAAGCCCCTGTGCTGCTGATGTTTGTCGCCAACTACGACAAAATGACCGGCATGGACAAGGATGCTAAAGAGTTCTACGGCGCTACCGATGCGGGCTTCGTCAGCCAGAACGTGTATCTCTATTGCGCTTCCGAGAAGCTGGCCACGGTGGTTTTGGGCAGCATTCATCGTGACTTTTTGGAGAAGAAATTAGGCTTCAAGGGAAAAGCGATTTTGGGACAACCTGTGGGTTATAGTAAATAATTGTAGCAAAGGGATATAAGAGCGACTGTTGGGAAATCCTTTCAAGTCGCTCTTTTTCTGTGTAAAGAAGATAGATGGCAGAGAGAAACATCATCATCAAAGGCGCTAAGGTCAACAACCTCAAGAATATCAATGCGGAAATTCCGCAGGGGAAATTAGTGGTGGTTACCGGGCTTTCGGGTTCGGGGAAGTCGTCGTTGGCTTTCGACACGCTCTATGCGGAAGGCCAACGCCGCTATGTGGAGAGCCTCAGTTCGTATGCCCGTCAGTTCATGGGCAAGATTTCCAAGCCCGATGTGGAGAGCATCCGCAACATTCCGCCAGCCATCGCCATCGAGCAGCGTGTGATTTCCCGCAACCCGCGCTCCACCGTCGGCACCGCCACCGAGATTTACGAGTATATCAAACTGCTGTATGCCCGTGTGGGACGCACCTTTTCGCCCATCAGCCACAAGGAGGTGAAGCGCGAGACCGCCGCCGACGTGCTGAAATATGTGGGCAGCCTTCCCGATGACGCCCGCCTATATGTGCTGGCGCCCGTGGTGGTGATTGCCGACCGCACCCTCGCCGAACAACTCGCCATCCTTCAGCAAGAAGGATATAGTCGTTTGGTGTATAATAAGCAAATTATTGATATAGAAGATTTTATAAATGGAAGAAAACACTCCAAACCGGTAGGATTGTTTATCCTTATCGACCGTTTCAAGATGGCGGAAATTCACGATATGCAGAGCCGTTTGGCCGCATCTGTGGAGACCGCCTTCAAAGAAGGGAAGGGGAGTTGTGTGGTGCAGGTGGAACAGGGGGATTCTGTTAAACAGAAGAGTTTCAGCGACTTGATGGAAATGGATGGGATAAAATTCGAGGAGCCTTCGCTCAACCTGTTCAGCTTCAACAATCCGTTTGGTGCGTGCCCGTCGTGCGGCGGCACCGGCATGGTGGAGGGTATCGACCCGGGGTTGGTGATCCCCAACACGTCGCTGTCGGTCTTCGAAGGGGCGGTGGCCTGCTGGCATGGCGATAAGTTGAGCGAGTGGAAGAACTGGTTCGTCAAGTCGTCGGTGAAATTGGGATTTCCACCTCATCGTGCGGTGGAGGATCTAACCCCCGAAGAGTACGAGCTGTTGTGGAACGGCGACCCCGACCGCAATGTTCATGGTGTGAAGCAGTTCTTTGAATATGTTGACACTCAGAAATATAAGATACAGTATCGTGTGTTGGCCAGTCGCTATACGGGTCGCACGGTGTGCCCCGACTGTCGGGGTCGCCGCTTGCGCAAAGAGGCCGGTTACGTGCTGGTGAACGGCAAATCTATCATGGAATTGGTGGAGATGCCGGTTAGCGAGCTGTACGACTTTTTCAAGAACTTTACCTTCCCCACCCGCAACGATGAGGTGATTGGCAAGAACATTCTGGCCGAGTTGGTGAAGCGCTTGGGATTCCTGATGGATGTGGGGCTCGGCTACCTCACTTTGAACCGGGCGGCCCGTAGTCTGTCGGGCGGCGAGTCGCAGCGTATCAACTTGGCGGCCTCGTTGGGCAGCAGTTTGGTGGGCTCGCTCTACATCCTCGATGAACCGAGTATCGGACTGCATCCTCGTGACACCCAGCAGCTGATTGGGGTGCTGAAACACTTGCGCGACATCGGCAATACCGTGGTGGTGGTGGAGCACGATGAGGAGATTATCCGTGCCGCCGACTATATCATCGACATGGGTCCCGAAGCGGGCCGGCTGGGTGGCGAGATTGTCTTCTCGGGCACTTTCGACGAGCTCATTACCCGTTCCGATAACCTTACCGCCTCCTATATCCGTGGCATGGTGCAGCCGGGTGCTGCCAACACACTGGAGATTCCGCTTCCCGACCACCGCCGCAAATGGCGCAATTTCGTGGAAGTGATCGGAGCGCGAGAGCATAACTTGCAGAATATCAATGTGAAAATTCCTCTCGAAGTGCTGACGATGATTACGGGTGTAAGTGGTTCGGGAAAGAGCACGCTCATCAAAGATATTCTCTATCCTGGACTTTGTAAAAAGGTGGAAGACAGTAATATAAGGGTTGGGAAGCACAAAGAGATTGATGCCGACATGAACCATATTTCTGAGGTGGTGATTGTGGATCAGAATCCTATTGGGAAGTCATCTCGCTCGAATCCAGCGGTTTACATCAAGGCTTACGATGAAATTCGTGAGCTGTATGCCTCGCAGCCTCTCTCCAAACAGCGCAACTACAAGGCAGGTTTCTTCTCTTTCAACACGCCGGGTGGACGCTGCGAAGAGTGTGAGGGTGAGGGAGTTATCCATGTCGGAATGCAGTTTATGGCCGATGTGGATATCGTGTGTTCGGAGTGCCACGGCAAGCATTTCAAAGAGGAGATTTTGGAGGTGAAAATCAACGGGAAGGATGTAAATGATATTTTGGAAATGACCATCAATCAGGCGATTGAGTTCTTTGAGTCGATTCAAGAAACGCACCGTTCGGTGAAAGGTATCATCTCCAAACTGCGTTATTTGCAGGATGTGGGGTTGGGGTATCTCAAGATGGGACAGCCGTCGCAGACGCTTTCGGGTGGCGAGTCGCAGCGTGTGAAACTCGCCCTTTACCTCTCGCAGGGCGACCGCAAAAACAACGTGCTTTTCATCTTCGATGAACCGACCACCGGACTTCATTTCCATGATATTAATAAATTGTATAGTGCTTTCAATCAGTTGATTGAGAAAGGAAATTCAATCATTGTGATTGAACATAACCCCGAACTCATCAAGTGTGCCGACTGGATTGTGGATCTCGGTCCCGAGGGCGGCGACCAGGGTGGAAAGGTGGTGTGCGAGGGTACGCCGGAGGATGTGTCACGTTGTGAGGCTTCCTATACGGGGCGTGTGTTAAAAGATAAATTAGTTCATTCAAAAATTTAGAGATAATGGATATCCATGCTGTAGCAGTAGAAACCCTCCGGTTGGAGGCGGAGGCAGTCGGCAATCTGCAAAACTTTGTCGATCAGTCGTTTGAAGAAAGTGTAAAGGCCATCTATGCGATGAAAGGTCGTTTGGTGGTGACGGGCATTGGGAAGAGCGCCATCATTGCGCAGAAGATAGTGGCCACGATGAACTCCACCGGCACGCCTTCGGTGTTTATGCATGCCGCCGATGCCATCCATGGCGACCTGGGCATCATACAGCCCGATGATGTGGTGCTGTGCATCTCGAAGAGCGGCAACACGCCCGAGATTTCTGTGCTGGTGCCGATCCTCAAACGCAGTGGCAACCTGTTGATTGCGCTGGTGGGCAACACCGACTCGTTCTTGGCTCGCGAGGCCCACTTCGTGCTGAACTGCACGGTAAGTCAGGAGGCTTGTCCCAACAACTTGGCACCTACCTGTAGTTCCACCGCGCAGTTGGCGATGGGCGATGCGTTGGCCAGCTGCCTGATAGCATTGCGAGGTTTCACCTCACAGGATTTCGCCAAATATCATCCCGGCGGGGTGTTGGGCAAGCGCCTCTATGTGAAGGTGGACGATTTGTACAAGTTCAACGAAAAACCGCAGGTGTCGCCCGACGACTCCATCCAGCAGGTGATTCTGGAAATATCCGGTAAGTGTCTGGGCGTGACGGCGGTCGTGGAGAACGACAAGGTGGTGGGTGCCATCACCGATGGCGACCTGCGCCGTATGTTGCAGCGTAATGCCGACTTTCACGGCTTGAAAGCTACTGACGTGATGACGCACAATCCTAAGACTGTCGGCTCGCAGGTACTGGCGGTAGAAGCCCTCGACATGATGCGTAAAAAGCAGATTACCAATCTGTTTGTGGTGGATGCTGGACAGTATATGGGCGTGATTCATATCCATGATATTATTAAAGAAGGCATTTACTAACAGCTTCTTATACTAAAATTACCATGAACTACTTTCTTACTATATTATTATTAGTCATTGCTAACATCTTTATGACCATAGCCTGGTATGGACATCTGAAATTTGGCACGGGCAAGTTGGCGTTGCCGCTCATCATCTTGATCAGTTGGGGCATCGCGCTGATTGAATACTGCTTTCAGGTGCCGGCCAACCGTATCGGCTACGTGGAGCACGGCGGTCCGTTCAATCTCTGGCAGCTGAAGGTGATTCAGGAGGCCATCACCCTGATCGTGTTCACCCTGTTCACAATATTATTCTTTAAAAATGAACACTTTACCTATAATCACCTTATCGGTTTTGGTTTCTTGATTTTGGCGGTATATTTTATTTTTAGAAAATAATTTTCTTTTCAAGAAATTATCTATTTTTGCATCTCTTAATGAGTTGCAATATGGATAATCATAAAATAAGTATCAGATACTGTGTGCGATGCCTGCTATCGCTGCTGATGGTGGGCTCCCTCGTGTGGGCTTCACCATGTATGGCGCAGTCGCAGAACAACCGTGACTACCGTGCAGAGCTGAATCTTTCTGGTGGCTTTCCTGCCTTTACCCTTGCTCCTGATGGAAACTGTTGGTTCATGTCGGGAGAGGGACGTGGCTACTACACCAAAGACATCCGTTCGTTTTGGCATCCTGCCACGCCCATCTTCCCTAGTGGAAAGGAAAAATGGATTGACCATGCTCGAATCACCTTCATCAACTCCGACACTGCCATTGTCACCTTTTCAACACCCAGCATCAATTCAAACAAGTACTATCTCACTCATGATGGCGCCAATAGTTGGATGGAAAAGACACTTGAGGGCAAGGAGATGTTTTATTGTGAGATGACTTGTGTGGATGAGCAAGGACATGTTTGGTTGGGAGGCTCTGGCTATGGCGATATTCTCTATTTTTCAGAGGATTACGGCAATACGTTTTCTCCTATCCCTATTGATTTGGAAGAGCACTATTGGTCCATGATATCTGCTCTTGACATGCGAGACCTTCACCACGGAATAGCTGGAGTTGAATGGTACAGCCGTGATGTTTATCGTTCGAGAAATTGGCGATTGTTGCTTACTGAAGATAATTGGCAGACTGTGCAGCCGATACCGACACCTGTTAACAGGGCCATCAGTAAGGTTCTGTTTTGGCGTGATTTATGGGTCATCCAACAGGGAGATGAGGTGTTCTATACCTCTTCACAAAAGGTTGAATGGGAGCGATTACCCGCCAATATAGTGGACTTTTTCCCAGATAAGGAAGGCGGCAATCTGATAGGCATCACAGAAGCGAAACAGGTGGTGATTTTTGAAAGCCCCACCGAGTATCATCTCCTCTGCGAAGAGGCATTGCCTGGTCGGCCAGCCGATGCCTACATGTTTCATGGAGAGTTATATACATGGACTGCAGGACGATGCCTCTGCCAGGTGGATAGTGAAGGGGCTTGGGTGGTTAAAGAATTTTATACGAACGAAGAGACCATACAAGTGCATCCGAATTGCGTGAGAGGGGGCGAAAATTTGTATTGGGGAATTGAATGGAATACAATCTATCTTGCGGATAGAAAAGATGGCCGATGGTGGCGGCATAGATACCTTCCGATTATTGTTACAAAATACAAACTTATGAGCGACAGTCTGGCGCTTTTGTGGGATGGGAAACAGCATTATACCTATTCTCTCGCTGATGATAGTTTGCGCCCATACACTCTTAGTCATCCCTTACAGGAGTTTCTGAAATCTCCCATCAAAGAGGTGATGATTACCTCTGGTCTCACTGACCAGCAGGAAGATACGATTCGATATCAGGTGGGGAGAGATGGGAGATTGCATACGACTCAGGCTCTGCTCACCTCCATCCAGAAAAATCATTATTGTTCAGATTGTCCCATTAAGATCACCCAAAAACGATTGAAATTCAATCACGAAACCAGCATTGATGAACTGACTTCCATTCTTAATGACATCAGCCACGACCCATTCCACATTCCCACTATTGAAGAGATGCAGATTACGGATAAGGATAAGGCTAATTATCTCAGGTTGGTGAACAAGATTGATTTCGTGCATTTGGCGAACCATCTAATCCGCGTGTTTTCGCTCCGCGACGAATATGTATGGTTGAGTTTGGAACAGCGTGCCGAAATGAAGCACTTTTACCGGTCGGTGGCTAACCAGATAGACACTGTTGGACTCTCTACCATCAAGACAGCATTGTACAATACTACGGGATTTAGCACGGGCGGTGCCCACTGGTTCGAGATAGTGATGGTGAATGGCGAGGGCGACACGTTGGTTTTCCAGCATTTCAATGATTACCATGATTATGCCTGGTATCTTCCGTGGATGGTGGAGTGCGATGGGATGCGGTTTGAATGTAGAAATCCGGCTCTGTCGCGCTGGGTGGCGGCATGCGTTCCAAAGAAATTTTATGGCAGGGAGTGTTTCGACAACGCCCTTTTCATCCTGCAGGTGGCCAACTGGATGTGGATGCAGGGGTGGTGGTAATGACCGTCAAGTCGTAATCAATTTCTCCAAGTATGCCAGTGCTTCGTCCACCTCTAACGGTGCGGTGAGCCGCTCCTTCCCGCGATACACCGCCACCTTGCCGTGCGTAGCCCCCACAATACCATAGTCGGCATCGGCCATCTCGCCCGGACCGTTCACCACACAGCCCATCACTCCGATTTTCAGTCCGGGGTAGTGACTGAACCTCTCTTTTACCTTTGCCAACGTGCCCTGTATGTCGTACTCCGTGCGGCCGCACGACGGACAGGAGATGATTTCCGTCCGCGTCATCTTGATGCGACAGGCCTGCAAAATCAACTCGGAAAGATATTGGCACTCTTTAGGTGAAAAACAGTCGTTTTCAATCTCCAATTCTTTGAAAGGATGATGAAGCAGAGTGTGGCTTGCATGGGCGGCACACACCATCATCCATTTCTCCTTATTGTTTTGTTGATAATTGATTTTCAGTGAATTATCATGTAAGATGCACTGTACTTTGTCGTTTTCTTCGGTCAGGTGGGCCAATAGGGTGGCGGGACGAATCTCTGCCTCCGGCGCTTCCGTCAGCGATACGCGGATGGTGTCGCCGATGCCGTCTAAGAGTAGCGCGCCGATGCCTGCAGCCGACTTCACGCGCCCTTCGTCGCCCGCACCCGCCTCGGTAACTCCGAGGTGCAGGGGATAGACCGTGCCGTTTTGGTTCATCTTGTCGTGTAGCAGGCGCGTCGCCTCCATCATGGTGATGACGTTGCTCGACTTCATGGAAAGGACAATGTTGTGATAGTCAAATTGTTGACAGATGTCAATCCATTCCATCGCCGACATGGCCATGGCAAGCGGCGTGTTACCGTAGCGGCTCACGATACGGTCGCACAGAGAGCCGTGGTTGACGCCGATACGCAGGGCGGTGCCGTGCTGCCGGCAGATCTCAAACAGCGGTTTTGCCCGTTCCGCCATCGCCTGCACCGAGGCGGCATACTCCTCATCGGTGAGGTGCAGCTGGTTGAAATTTCTTTTGTCCACGAAGTTGCCGGGGTTCACCCGCACCTTCTCCACAATAGCGGCACACGCTTCGGCCACCTGCGGCTTGAAGTGTACGTCGGCCACCAAAGGCAGCTGGTAGCCACGCGCCCGCAAGGTCTCCCTGATGGCTTGCAACGATGCCACCTCTTTCATCGAGGGTACGGTGATGCGGGCCATCTGGCAACCGGCCTCCGCCATCCGTATCACTTGCGCTACAGTGCCTTCGATGTCGTTGGTGTTGGTATTGGTCATGGATTGCACCACAATGGGTTCCCCTTCGCCAATGCGGATATTGCCGATGCTTGCGGTATGATTCATGGAATGAAATTTACGGTTTTCTGTTTTGATTGAGCGGTATATTGTCCTCTGTTTCAGATTGATGGAACAGACGAGCCAAGTATAATGGCAGTTGAGTGGTGATGTCTGGCGCATCTCTTTTCACCAACTTCCCATCAGGACCAAAGAGCAGATTGTCGGGCAAGGTTGTAATCTGCAATTCATCAATCCACGGATACTGATGGTCAAAATGCACGAAAGTCCAGTCGAATTGCGGAAAATGTTCCTTGAACTGGATGAAATGTCCGAAGTTGAAATCAATAGAGAGGCTGATAAAGGTGATGCTATCTTTGTATTTTTGTTGTAACTCTTTGATAATCATCATTTCACGAATGCAGTCTTCGCACGATGTATTGAAAATCTGCACATACAGCCATTTTCCTTTATAATCTTCAATATTGAAGGAGGCACCGCTGGCGGTTTTCATCCCTTCAAAAGATATGGCGTTGTTCTCTTGATAGGGACGTAATGAGGCGAGGGTGTTTTTTGCAATAATCTGATGTTCAGCAAAATGCGTGGTGGTCGCTATTTCATTGAGAATATGCTCGATGTTCTTCTTATTAAATCTTTTATTTTCATAAATTTCTGCCAAATCCTCAATGATGACCAGTTCGCGGATACGCTCATTCACCAGATACGGATCCTTTCCCACTAAATTGAACAGCGGACGGTAAGTTCCTTCCTGATTGATGCAGTTCAGTAGTTCTTTCTGATTGATTCGGGGTGAAGTGGTGAGATAATGGTCATAAAATTCGTTAAAAAAGTTCATGTAGGCTGGGTTGAAGTAGAGCAGATATTCATTATCCAAGTACTTGCGATAGAGCGAATCCGTATTTTTTTGCAGCACTACTCTTTCGAGCGAGGCCATCGTATAATAGATATAGGATTTGTAAAAATTGTTGGGGCTGTACTGCAGCGGGAATCGACGGCTTACTGCATCGCGGATGCTGTCGTATTCCGTAGGGGAGAGGTCGCTGATGATATTGGGAGAGTAGTAATCGATGGTGCTTTCAAAAAATCTTTCAAACCGATTGATCTTCAAATTGATATCTTCGGTAAGGGTGGTGTCATTGTTGCGGATTTGCAGGAAACCTCCATACGACATGGGGTCAAGCAGGTTGAAAAGTTCTGGATCCATGTCGATAGTGAAGTCGTAGGTTCTGCCCGGCTCGATATAAAATTCGGCGCGGGAAGTGCGGATTACCAACTGAACTAAGGTGGGACGTATAATGTTGTAGGTCAGTAGGAAATGTCCTTTTGCATCGATCTTGTCGGTGGCGGCCACCACACTTTTGTAAGTAGCTAATTCTTCAAAGGTCACCAGCCGAATCTCTTCATTGGCGGCGAAATTCGCAATTCCTTTGATGGTGACAGGGTACGACTGTGCTTTGATGCCGGTGAGGCAGCCTGCCCAAATTGCCATCAAAAGAATCAGTCGTTTCATGTTTTAGTTTTTGATAGAAATATTAACGCTAAAAAATCGCAGATATGATAGGAAGCGTTAAAGTTGGCCTTTGAGGGCCATCAATTCGTATTTGGCTTTCAGCAACTGAATGGTATGCACCTCGCGGGCGGTGATAGAGAGCGTTTCGTCGTTCTGCAGCTTGATGTAGTCCATGGCAGTGATAGTGCCGTTGAGCAGTTGCGTATTGGCGGTCTCTCTGATTTCCTGATACTTTTGGGTGATCTGCTCATCCAGAATCAGCAGGTGCTCGATACGCTTGATTTCGTTGATTTTTTCTTGGATGGCAATCTGATTGCCTTTGGTAAAATCGGCCTGCTGGCTCTCCAAGATGGATTTCTGCACGGCGATAATGTCGCTGACGCCTTTGGTTTTGGCCCAGTCGATCAACGGTATATTGAACTTCAGACCGACCACATAAAACCAGTCGGCCTTGTTGCTCAGCAAATTGTAGTTCGGTCTCCCATATCCACCGATGGCCATGAAGGCCAACTTGGGCAGACTCTTTGAAATGTGCAGTTTTCGCTGATACTCAAGGGAGTTGATGGTGTTTTCGAAAATGGAAAATTCTAGTCGTGACGAACCGAGGTCGTAACTCACGCTGGGCAGTTGCGGCTGCACAAACTCAGCGTTTGACAAATCTTTTCCCGTCAGAATGGAGAGGGAAGAGATGAGCGACTCGCGGTTGGCTAACATCTCGTCCTTTTGTTGTTGGATCTTCAATCCCTCTACATCCAGCTGGGCGATGGAGTTGGCATACACCACACCTGCTTTCAGCAGGGCCTTCAACTGGTCGGACTGCTCTTGGAAAATCTTCTCCACATTCGATAAAATCTCAATCTGTTTATCAATAATGAGAAGATTGAGATACATATTGATGACCTGTTCTTTCAATTGGGCGATGGACAGGTCCAACTTGCTGATTTCGTTCTTGTTGAGAAGTCTTTCACGCTTTCTGCCGTAGCTGGCTTGCAATCCGTCGAAAACCACTTGTTGCAAGTTGAGACTCACATTGTAGAGGTCGTGACGGGGTGTGGCAATGTCATAATCTTTGGCTATGGCTTCAGGAAGTTGGGTGATGGGCGACATGTATCCAATGGCGCCGTCAATCTGCAGGGTGGGGTAGTAGTGCGAGGATACGTCATTCAGTTTCACTTGGAGCAACTGTTCGTTCAGCTCTTTTTGCAGATTGGAGGAAGATTGAGCCACAGCCCACTGCTGGCATTCGTCAATTGTGACGACCTGCGCGGTGACAGGTGCGATGGCGAAAGCCAGCAGTAGAATGGCGATGGTGATGATTTTCTTCATCAGGTGATATTCGGATTATTTTATCTCTTGACAATCTTCACGGTTCCTAAAAGTTGTTCGCCGTTGAAGATGCGGAGGAAGTACATGCCGTCGGCACAGTTGGAGAGGTCGATGTCGGTGAGTTCGGTGTTGATGGTCTGGCTCTGAATCATGCGGCCATACACGTCATACACGCGCAGCTCTTGTGCATCGGGGTTCTCGCACTGTACGTGGGTAAGACCCGTTGTCGGGTTGGGATACACCGTCATCAGGTTGACGCTACCGTTCTCGTTGATGCCCACACCCGTGATGACCGTAATTTCGAATTCGTATGAGGCGGTGTTGTCGCCATCGGTGATGAGGTGAGTGAACGGGATGACAGTCTGGTTGGGAGTCTGTGCATCGATGACCACGTCATACTGTGAGGTGAGGGTGGCACCGGGAACTGCGGCCTGGAAGTTGACCACCGGGCTCTCGATGGATGCGTAGCCTGAGGTGCTCATCAGCGTGGAGGCGACATTCTGTGCGGCCATGTTACCATCGTTGCGGCTGTACACGGTCACCTTGATGGTTTCGCCTGGGTTAATGTCGTTGTCGCCGTTGCCGGAGATGATGCTCACTGTGTGGCTAGTCTCCACAAAGGTGATAAAGCCGTCGAATTCCACCACCGTGACGGTGAATTCCACCGAGCAGGTGTCTTCGTCGCTGGTCATGGTGTGGGTGAAGGTCAGCACCGTCTCATCCGGGGTGTCAGCGTCAATCAGCACGGAGAATTGCGTGTTGGCGACTGCGTAACCGGCGATGGTGCCGATGTTTTGGGTGCCGTTGGCGATGGAGGCATACTGCGAGTCGCAGGTGAGCGTGGAGACGGCGTTGTGCGCGTCAGCACGTCCGTCATTGCGCGTGTAGATGCTGATTTGAATGGTTTCATCGGGGTTGACATCGGCGTCGCCGTTGCCCGTCACGATGGTGTAGTTATGGTTCACATCGTTGAGGTTCACCACTGCGGCCTCCAGCACCGTGATGGTGAAGGAGTAGCTGTCGGAACCGTGTACACCGGCATCAGCAGTATGCAGGAAGCTGATGGTGGTATTGTCAGGCGTGTTGGCAGCGATGTCAATGGTGAAGACTGTGGTGGCAGTGCCGTTGGCGGCAATGGTCGTGATGGTCTGGTCTGCATTGGTGATGGTGACATACGGTGAGTTGCTGGTAAGGGTAGAGGCGATGTTGGCGATATCAACCATGCCGGGGTTCTCAGTGGTGATGGTCACCTCGATGGTTTCGGTCGGGTTGATTTCAGTGTCGCCGTTACCAACGGTGATGGCAACGCTGTGGCTCAAATCATCTACCCAACCTGCATGAGCGATGAAGCTGAAGGTGTAGGTCTGCTGTTCCGGTACCTCGTTGTTGAGGTAGTCGGCAGTAACCGTGCAGTTGATGAGGGTGCCGTCGGCCACTTCTCCAATCTGGCCTGCGAAGATGCTGGTGAGGTCGAGCACTTGTCCGCCTGCGATGGAGGCGACAGTCTCGGTGGCATCGGTAAGGGTGAGGGCATCGGAGATGGTGGTGAGGGTGAGGGTCACATCGTTGATGGCCTCAGTGCTGTTGTTCTCAATGGTGACATCGAAGTTGGCGGTCTCCAGCTCGTTGCCGGTGCTGTTGGCATTTAAGCCGGCAGCGGTGATGAGGATGCCTTCCGGCATGGGAGCTATGCCGCCACCATCGTTGGTCGGCCAGATGATGTTGTCCAACTTGGCACAGTCGGAACCTGCACCGACGTAAGCATCTTTTATGAATGAGAATTTAATGGTGTGGTTGCCTGCCGTGATGGGATAGGCATATCGCTGCCATGTGCATGTATCGCTGTATGTGGGGTTGTAGTTGGAGCCGCCCGTTTGTACCGTGCCGCCAGAGTATGATAGCATTTCTGAACCATCAATATAGAATTTGAAGAAGTCATAGTCGGCTTCTGAAGCCACTTTGGCGAAGAAACTGATTTCACCGTCGGTACTGTTGATGTTGAGCTCAAGGTCTGACTGTGAGTTGTTACGGCCGGCGTTGCCCGACTTGGCGTAGTAGCTGCCGCCGATGGCTTCGTCGGGATCGTTCACGATGGTCCACGGATATTGGCTGTTGTTGGTCCATTCAAATTGGGTGAAGTCGCCAGTCTCCCAATCCTCCATGGCTTCGGTGCTGCCGACAGTCAGATAGATGGTGTCGGTGCGGTCGGCGTTCGGATCGGTGGTGCTGAAGATGTGGTGTACGTAAGGAATGATAGTACCCACCGGCACGTTGGCACCGATATTGATGGTGAAGTCGGAGGCGTATTGGTCACTTGCCTGGATGGTGCCTACGTTGATGGTGCCGTTGACCACTGCTGCGGGTGTGTAGTAGGTGGAAAGCTGTGAAATTACATTGGTAGCGTCAGCACGACCGGTGTTGGCATCCACGATGGTGAGTACCACGGTTTCACCTGGGTCGATGGTGTTGTCGCTGTTGCCGACACTGATAATGTAGCTGTCGCTGATTTTCTCCAGTGTCGCAATGGGCACCTCGACGGCCATGACGGAAACCAGATAAACGGGGCTGGTGACCGTGCCATCGGAAACGGTGTGGTTGAAAGTGATCAGGGTGCTGTCGGGTGTGTTGGCATCGATGTTGATGTGGTAGGTGGTGGTAGCGGTGGAGTTGGGTCCGATATAAGAGATGGTCTCATTGGCATTGGTGATGGTAGCGTACGGTGAGCTGGTGGTCAGCACAGAGGTGAGGTTGATGAACGGGTTGGCGCTGAGGTTATCAGTGGTGATGGTAAGGTCGATGCTCTCGCCAGGGTTCAAATCAGCATCGCCGTTGCCAGAAGTGATGATCACGTTGTGGCTGATGTCGTTGAGGTCTTCCGGTTCGGGAGCGATTTCGCCGCCCATCGGGAAAGTGATGTTGTCCACCCAAGCGTAGTCGCTGTTGCTGTTTTGCGAATAGTCTTTCTCATATTCAAATTTGAGGGTGTGCTCACCCGCTTCAATCGGCCATGAGGAGAAGACCCAGCTACCGTTGCCAGAACGTTGCTCCATCTGAACTCCGTCCAAATAGAAACGGAAGAAGTCATAATTGCTTTCGGAAGATACTTTGCTGTAGTAACTCACCTCGCCAGCCATCGGTGCGTTGATGGTGAGTTCGAGTTGTGAGTTGCTGCTGTTCACATGGTAGTTGCCGGAACGGGCGCAGTAGGTGCCAGCGTAGGCGCCGGTGTTCACGACCGTCCACGGATATTGGCCTTCGGAAACCCAGTCAAACTGACTCATGTCGCCGCTCTCCCAAGTCTCGGTGGCGGTCACTTCGCCCACCACGAGCCAGATGGTATCTACTCTCGTCAGGGCGGCGTTGGAGGTGCTGTAGATGTGGTGGAAGAAGGGTACCAGCGTGCCATTCGGAACGTTGTCGCCAATGTTGATGGTGAAGGTGGAGGTGCACTGCGCGTTGGCATTGATGGTGCCAATGTTGAGTGCGCCGTTGGTGATGGAGGTCTGCGTATAATAGGTGGAAAGTTCTGAAACCACATTCTGTGCCGTGGCATGGCCCACATTTTCGTCCACGATGGTGAGGGTGACGGTCTCACCGGGGTTGATGATGTCGTCGTTGTTGCCTCCCACAATAGCGTGGCTGTCGCTTACGTAAGCCAATAAGGCATCCACCAACTCCAGATTGAAGGTGTAGGTGGTGGTTTCAGCTGTGCCTTGGCTCAAATAGCTGACAGTGAAGTTGATGGGAGCGATGTCGCCGTCGCTGATGGCATTGCTTACGTTGAGGGCGAAAGAGGCTGTCAAGGTGCGCTCATCGCCGCTATTCACGGTACCAACCGTCTCAGTGGCATCCGTCAGCGTGATCTGGTTGGAGGTGGTGGTAGCGTTGATGACCGTGTTGGTGGCCGGATCGGGGAAACGGTTCTCGATGGTGACATCCAGCGTGAGGTGGGCGTTGGCCACAGCTTCTGCATTGTTGGTGACCGTCACATCGGTGATGCTGACGCGGGCACCTTCGCCGGCGATGACATTGAGGGTGGTGAAGGTGGTCTTGTAGTTCTGTGCGGAAGCGGCCAGCTCATAGGTCTCACCAGCGTTGAGTGCCGGGAAGGTGAGCGTGCAGTTGCCGTTGGCATCCGTCAGCACAGCCGTGATCAGGTCGAGGTTGTGGGTCAGTGCCACGTAGCTGTAGGGTGCGCCAGTGGAGACTGCGATGGTGGTGGTGCCGTCAACCACCTCGATGGTGTTGGCAACAGGAGCCACATTGTCCACGCGGATGGTCATGTCGGACGGCTGGCCGAGCCACGGCATGACGGACGGGTCGCCCATCAGCTCGTAAATCTCCCAGTAGTATTTTACGTAGGTGTCGTTAGCACCATATTTGGACTGAACCGCCATATTGCCGGCATAATTGATAGAACCTTGTGTTACATTCCAGTTGCTGAAGGCTTCGCCGTGGGTGTGACACATCTTGTCGTATGCACCGAGGTTGTTGGCATCGTAGGTGGTCAGGTTGCAGTTGGTGCAACTGGTGCTCAAGTTACCGCTGCGAACACCTACAGCCCAATAGTAGTCGTGGTCCCAATAGGTGTAGTCGGTACCACCGATGTAGCCCACAGCACCTTTGTTGGTGGCGCGCATGATGGCTTCACCGAAGCATTCGCTTTCCTCGAACTTGTTCGACTGACAGCAGTTGCCTACCATGAAGCCGTACTTACCAGTGTTGGTCAATGCTGAGATGTTATTGGTCTGGAAGGCGGGGTCGGCCCAGCCGGCGGAGCTGCAGTGTGCAGAATAGTTGGCATATCCTGTGCCGTTTGACAGTTTGGTGCGAATGGTGGTGGCATCGCTGCTGGCGTGCGGGTTGTAGTAGGAGTCGGTGGTGGTGAAGAAGGTGGCGGAGTAGTTGTCCTCGAAATAGTGCATGGCGGGGTTGGCGTGGCTGTAACCAAAGTCGCCGCTGCTTCCGCCGTCGTTGCCAGCCACTAATACGCAGCGGTCAAGGTACGATAGGTCGCTGCCCATGGTGAGCTGCTCGTATTTCAAGGTTTTGTCAATCTGCGGGGTGAGTTGTGCCACAGTCTGTGCGGAGAAACGTCCCCAGTAGCAGTCGGGCACATTGTCGTTGCCCACCTGCGTGAAATAGTACAGGTCGGAAATATGGCTGTTCATGCTCTGTCCGCTGTAGGTCGGAATCTGTGCTTGGTCGCCCACCAACAACACGTAGGTCGGTGCAGGGTTGGTGGCGGTGGCATTGTTGAATTGGTTGGCGATGTAACTGTTGATAGCGGTCGTTGTAGTACCGATGGTGCCGGTGTAAGCGACCTCCACGAGGAAACCCTTGCGGCGTTTCCACTCAGCGAAAGCGTCTAATTGCCCGTTGAACAGGTCGTTGGCAATGATGAGCATCTTGACGGGACGGGTGGAGAGAGCATCGCGGATCTGTGCACTCTCGATGGTGTTGATGAGCTGTGCGGGACGACCAAACTCTGCGCTACCATATTTAAGTTTCAGCTCGCGGGTGGCGGCCATATTCACATCGTCGTAGGTCACGTTGATGGTGATGTCATCGTAAATCGTCACCTCTTTCGTGACGGGGTTCACCTGCACAGGGCAGATGCGGATGTCGGCCATGCAGACATCACGGGCAATGCCAGCCTTGCTGATGGTGGCCAGCGGAAGAGCATAGTTGGCATCGCGGCTGTAGGTGGTTGCATCCTTTTGGAACACCTTGTTGCCCATGTACGACTTGTGGTACAGGGGTTGTGTCGGGTAAAAATCGTGGGTGATGCCCAGCTCGTCTGCTGTCAGCGTCCGGACACTCCCTGCCGTGGCAGTCACGTGAACGTCACCGCACACTGGAATTTCGATAGTTTTCAGAATCATGGGCAATTCAGGCTGCCCTACATTGTCAACCAACTGGCTGCACCCCTCCAACTGGAGACGGGTGAACACACCGGCTTCGGTCTGGATCTCGCTGATTTGGAGGTCGCTGACCGTTACGGTAAAGTTGATACCATTGTCGGTGCTGCTGGTGATGCGGTGCTGCTGCGCCTGTAGGGTGAACAGCCCGATCATGAACAATGCAATTAAAAGGACGATTTTTTTCATAGGGAAATTTTTTATGAATAATAATTTTATTGCAAAGGTTTATAATTTTCAATCAAATTGTGGAACATCGGGTCTTCGGCGAGAGCGGGCGAAAGGCTGAGAAACATCTCGTGCCCCGGATAGTTGATGATGAGGGCAGTCTTGAAGTACTGGTCGGCCTCTGTGAACTGTCCATTGAGAAAGTGCAGGGCGGCCAGAAAATAGGGGAGTGTCATAGCAACCTCTTCATTGTCAAGCAGGTCTTCCATGAGTTCTATGCCCATCTCGCGCAGGTCTCTGTTGGCGGTGCAGTAGATGGTGAAGAATTTGAGGAACTCCTCTTTCTCCTGCGCTTGGCTGAGGGTGTATTGGAAAAGCTCCTTCAATTTTTTGATCTGGTCTTCGCCTTCGTAAAGGGGAAGCAGGTTGAAAAGCAGTTCAAAACTTTGTGGGTTGAGGGAGAATGATTTGCGGATGAAATGCTCCGCTTCTTCCTCGCGGCCGGTCTCTTTCAGGATGGTAATGATGCCCATGATGGCATCGAGTGTGTTGGGCTCGATGAGCAAAGCTTCGTGGTACTTCTCCAAGGCCTCATCCATTCTTCCCATCTCCAGCAGCGCGTCGCCGATGCCGGAAACAGCATGGAAGTCGTGGTCATCCAGCCGGTAGGCCTCCTCGTAATAGTGGATGGCTTCCTCGTACTGTTTCTTCTCGAAATAGACATTGCCGATGTTGAAATAGGCGGTGGAAGCCTCCTCATCGAGACTGATGACATTCTGGTAGGCATCGATGGCACCTTCGTACTCTTTAGCCCAGCAACAGGCCAATCCCAATCCGAACCACGCGCACTTGCTCAACGGGTATCTTTCTGTCAGCCAGGTGAAAAAGAGGATGGCATCGTTGTATTTTTTATCTTCTTCAAAGAAAAATGAGAGGGTTCCTAACTGTTCTTCAAAGGTCTCATCTTCATCCAAAGCGAAGCAGATATGGTCGAAAGCGCGCTGATACTCACCGCGTTGCAGGTACTCCTCGCCAAGCATGTAGTTGACTTCCGGATGGTCGGGGTCGAGTTTGTAGGCTTTCTTGAGCAGCGGCAATGCGTCGTTGTCGTGCCCTGAAATCTTGGCGAAGAAGGCTTTCTCCACATACAGCTCCGCTTCCGGCGGGAAATCCATCTCGATGCGGTCTAACTCTTTTCCCGCCGTCTCGATCTCGAACTCCATGAGTAACTTCTTCACTTTCAGTATTCTGAAGGCAAAAGTGCGCGGGTACAGACGAATTCCTAACTCCAACGCCTCGGTAGCATACGCGAGGTCGCAGTTGTAGATGAGTTCCTCTGCAATCACTTCAAGGTCATCTGAGTCGTAATATCCCACCTCGCCGGCATCTGCCTGCGACTTGAAATTCGTCACTAACTCATTGATTTCCTCTTCGTTATAGTCTAAATCTTCGTCCATTTCGCACTTTAAAATCAATCTGCAAATGTATGAAAAAAAATGACAAAAAATGATAAAAAATTATAATAAAAAATCCCGACCTGATTGGTCGGGATTGGGAGTATGAAAATATTTGATTTTCGCTTATCTTGCGTAGTTCACCGAACGCGTTTCGCGGATCACCGTGATCTTGATCTGACCCGGGTAGGTCATCTCGTTCTGGATCTTCTTGGAGAGGTCGAATGAGATCTGGTCGGCCTGTTCGTCGGTCACCTTTTCGGCTCCCACGATGACGCGCAGCTCGCGGCCCGCCTGGATGGCGAAGGTTTTCACTACACCGGGGTAGGTGAGGGCGAGGTTTTCGAGGTCGTTCAGACGTTTCATGTAGGCTTCCACCACCTCGCGGCGTGCGCCGGGACGTGCGCCGGAAATGGCGTCGCAAACCTGTACCAGCGGCGAAATCAGGTTGTTCATCTCCATCTCGTCGTGGTGAGCTCCGATGGCGTTCACAATCTCAGGTTTCTCTTTGTACTGTTCGGCCAGCTGGGCGCCAAAGAGGGCGTGCGGCATCTCAGGCTCGGTGTCGGGCACTTTGCCAATGTCGTGCAACAAGCCAGCGCGTTTGGCCAGTTTCGGGTTCAGACCCAGTTCGGCAGCCATGATGGCACAGAGGTTGGCCACCTCCTTCGAGTGCTGCAGCAGGTTCTGTCCGTATGAGGAACGGTAGCGCATCTTACCTACCATACGCATGAGTTCGTGGCTCATGTTGTGGATGCCGAGGTCGATGCAGGTGCGCTTGCCTATCTCGTTGATTTCCTGTTCAATCTGTTTCTTGGTCTTGGCGACAATCTCTTCGATACGGGCGGGATGGATACGGCCGTCGGTCACCAGTTTGTGCAGCGAGAGACGGGCGATTTCGCGGCGTACGGGGTCGAAGCTGGAGAGCAGGATGGTGTCGGGGGAGTCGTCGATGATGACATCCACGCCGGTGAGGTTCTCCAAGGTGCGGATGTTTCGTCCTTCGCGACCGATGATGCGTCCCTTGATTTCATCGTTCTCGATGTTGAACACCGACACGGCATTTTCGAGGGCAGTCTCTACGCCAGTACGCTGTATCGACTTGATGACCAGCTTCTTGGCTTCCATGTTAGCGGTATTCTGCGCTTCATCTACAATCTCCTTGATGGTGACGAGGGCTTCAGCGCGAGCTTCGTCTTCCATCAGCTGGATGAGCTGCTCTTTGGCCTGCTGGGCGGTGAGTTCGGCGATAGATTCGAGTTTGGCCTTCTGTACGGAGGTCTGCTTGTCGAGTTCGGCCTGTTTTTGTTCCGTGATCTCAAGTTGTCGGTTGAGTTTCTCTTTCAGCGTGTTGTTCTCGTTGATTTTGCGGTTGGCATCTTCCAACTTCTGGTTGAGCGTGTTCTCTTTCTGTTTGAGGCGGTTCTCGGCGTTGGAGAGCTCTTGGTTGCGGGCGTTGACGGTCTTTTCGTGTTCGGCCTTCAGTTGGAGGAATTTCTCCTTGGCCTGGAGCATTTTCTCTTTTTTGAGCAGTTCGGCGTCTTCTTCCGATTTCTTTTTGAGTGCTTTAGCGTCGCTCTCAGCCTTTTTCAGGATGTCTTGGCTGCGGTTGGTGATGGCCTTTTTGAGAAGGGTATATGATAAGGCGACACCCACACCACAACCGGCGACGGCACCGATGATAATTCCTATTGTAGTTGTCATAATTTTAATTTGGTTAATATATTGTGGTTAAGTGTTTTAAAATAAAAAAGCCCGCATCGTCCCATAGGGTTATTACAAACTCCTATAATTTACGTTGAGGGAGCCTTGGCATCGCAATAGTCCCACGGGTGCGAGCACCTTGCCTTGCGACAATTAGGGCCGGATTTTGACACCAAAAGAGCCTATCCCTCTATTTTATTCTGTTGAGTTTGCCAAACGTATCTGGACGTGCGGGTGTATTTGTATTCAAAGAACCTGTTAATCAACGTCTTCAATGACTATTGGGCGATATTTGGGACTTCGTTGGAGGCATTAGGTAATGTTTTGGTATCCTCCTGAAGGGCATCCAACGCTTCGCTCATCATGTCGGCCAAAGTATTCAGCTTTTCCAATCTGGGCAGAAGGTCGTCTTCGTAGCCATTGAGTTTTTCTTCTTTCGCTATATAATTGACTGTCACTTCGATGAGTAATTTTGAGAGTAGGTCTTGCTGGTCAGTGAAGTTCCATTTTTTAGCAAAGTCAGCGGCTTTTTCGTTGATTCGCTTTTCAGCTTCGCGATAGTAAACCTCGTGCTCTTTCTTGATCCACAAGTCAATACATCTTTGTAGTACTGCTATTTGAATGTGGGTGGGTTCGTTTTCCATTATTTACTATTTATGAAGCTGATGCAATAATCTATTTCCCGCACTAATCTATTGATTTCTTTTTTTATTTCTGTTGTATCTTCTTTTTTGAGTAAGTTTTGTGTGATGCTGAGCATCTGTTGTTGTTTTTTTTCAGTTTGCTGCTCTTTCCCCATCGCCTCTATCCTGCAGAACAGTTCTTGGTTCCTCTTTTGTAATCCGTCAACAATTTGCTGATAGTCACGCAGCCGGATGATGATTCCAGCCATCTTATTTTCTAATTCCTCAAATTGTTGCGTCAGATTCGCCATGCTCTAAATTGAACGTGCAAATATACGCATTATTTTCCGCATTCTTGCACTGCTCCGATTATTTTTTCATTATTTCGATGTTGATTTCTCTTAGTGTCCTCTATTGTTGGAGGTTAGACGGTTAGTAGGAGTCGTCCCATTGGGTCTTGTTTCGGGCCTCGCGGATTTGTTTGATTACTTCGTAAATGAGGTTGTGCTCCAGTTCTTTCCCTGCATTGATCTCTGTGATGATGCTGTTGTTTTCTGCCCATACCTCGATGTTTCCGATGATGGGCTCGCCCATGTTAAGGAGGGATAAAACATCGGCTACCATCCAGAATGGTGATTTCAGCAGCTTGTCCTTGGGCAGCTGCGCCGGCACTTCAGGATGTCGAATGTTCTCAAAGTGAGAGGTGTCTTCCAAAAAGAAACACAGGTGATCTGCTACAATGACGTAGGAGGAGTCTTCTGTCGGCACCCAATCAAAATTACCCTCATCAGTATAGCCTAATGTTTGATTGTGGGTAATGATCGTGTATAGTTCCCAATCGTCTTGGCGTTCGTAAACCAGTCTTTTACGCCCGACGATAGAATCCAGAAGCCCATGGTTCTGTTCCCAAGCCCAGTAGTTCCATCCTTCGTAACTCTCTTCAGGTACAGAGGTTGCATCTTCCTCTGCTACTGGCTCTTCTTTCGACATGGAGAGCATCAACTCTTTGTTTTGTTGCCAGATGGAGTCAATATTTCGGTTATTGTGTTCAATAAAGTCAGTTAATTGATTGTGAACAGTGGAGGGGCCCTCCAAAGTGCTGATAATCATGTGGGATAAGTCATTGTAAATAACCATCATATAGTTTGATGGAGCGGTGATGAGGAAGGGACACTTTGGAAAGGCATTTGCGATTATGGTACTGGAGATTACAGTACTTTCAAAGTTTTCGTTCATATCATATGAGATGATGCATATGGGATCGTTGCCCGCGTAGGAGAGTAATTCTTCCGTATTAGTATTGCTTGTTTTTTTATTATCTAATTGAATAGGTGATAGTTGTGGGTCTCGATGATAGCTTTCGTTCACTATGGTGATTTTATCTTTTCCGATGTGGGTCCGTGAAAAAAATAGAAAATCAATGGAAGTAAACATGCCCAGCAAAGGATGTGCGATGGAGGGGGAAACATGAAATAACTCTTTGAGTAACGGTCTGAAAGGTGTATATCGTTGAAAAGAGGTCATTCCGCGTTGTAGCATTTGCTGACATATTTCACTCTCGGCGAAATGGGTGTGTTCCAACAGTGTTTCCGGCTGCAAATATAATCCATCGTTCGGAAGCAGAGTTCCCAAATCTACCAAAGCTACATCTTTTGTGCAGATAATGGAGGGACACACATCAGATCGTATCGTCATTTCCTCTTCAGACAGGTCCTCACAGTTCTCTTTCCAATAGCGGTACTGGATGTGGGTGGGAGTGGTCATGGTTTTGAAAGTCATCTCATTCTCCCACAAGGCAGCAACACTTCTCTCAAAATTTTTTTCGTTGTTGAGGGGAATAATGATAAGATTGTGGCAAATAGCAATGGCAGCCGTAAAATCAATACCTGTGGTTTTGTCTTTCTTGTTCCAACTCTTGATGAAATTGTGGAGCGGGTAAATCCCTGATTGGCAGATAAAATCCAGTAGCTGGTCGCGTTCAATGGCATCAAGTTCTATCTCCTCGGCCAGAGAGTCGGGGTAGATGATCTGCAAAGAGTAACAGCTGTCGGGCACGTAATTCAATACGCGAAGCTTTGCAGGTGCCTGCGCAAAAGCACTGCAGACAAGCAGCATTATTAATAGAGTGAAAAATATTTTTCTATTCATAATTCATGATTTTTATTTCACATCTTTCAAGCACCGCACGGAGTAACCCTGATCTTTTTCGGCTGACACTCCCAATACGGTAGAGACATTGTTGACCAAGTAACGACGGCCTGCATGGGTAGCATCAAATTTTGTGGCCGTCCAGAAGAAGGCGCATTTGCCGAAAACATGGAATCCTTGCTGATAGTCGCCAGCAGGCAGAGCCGAGAAACCCGTCGCATTATTCTTGTAACGATCATTACCCACCATACATTCGTCAGAATCGCTCTCCTGCCAAACATTCCCTCTTTCAGCTAACGCCTTGGCAATATTTTTTCGGTCACCGCCGCAACGATATTGGCTCTGGTCTCCCACATAATTGGTCAGCTGATCCCATTCAGCATCAGTGGGCAGATGCCACCCTTCGGGACAGACTTTCATGGCGGCGGTCCAATTGTACAGATAGCCGTATTGCGCAACATTGTCGGGCTCATTATTGGGACAATAACAGTAGGGAGCCTTAGCGTTGAAATCATCGCCCGAAGCGATCTCCTTGCCTTTGCGGTCATGTGTGGCGCGCATATTCTCCGCCATCCAGCACTGCTCGCCAATCTGCACTGTTTTATATACATTGCCATCCTGGTCAGTCACCGTAGCAGCATCCGGACAGGGTGAAACGGGGGCCTCAGAAAAGCTATAGTCTTTCCACTCCTCCTTAGCACTCTCCAACAGACTGCGAAATGTGGAATCGTTGTGCAGGAAGGCCAGATGACATGCCGCCAGCAACCGACCTGCCTGCACGTCGGAGGCGTAATGGTAGCCGGCAATCACGCGGCTGTAACCGTACTCGAAGCCATACTTCAGCAGCTCGTTCTGCCGTTCCGGACACAGCTCGGTCATCACGAGGGCAATGCCCCATCCGAGAGCAGCAGAGGTAGAAGGATACGATGAACTCATCCTGTGCGACTCCTCCTCTTCAGGTATCAGAGAAGGTTCACCCAACTGCACATACGGACGCTTGCGGAAGGTACTGCTTAACTTCAATGTCTGCACTTCCACCATCAAAGTTTGTTGCACATAGTACAATAGCCGTGCGGTATGGGGCGTGGCTTTTGCGGAGACTTCTTTTGCCGTAACTGTCGAAAGCACTCGGTACAGCGATTCGTCAGAGTCATCGGCATCGGCGATAGCCTGCTGTCCGCGCTCAGTATCGCGCTCGCCCTTGGCCAGCCAGTAGGCAGCCACATCGCCGTAGTAGAAGATGCTGGCCGTATCGGCTGGGGCATCGAGGATGCGGTTGAGATGGGGAGCAACTGGTTTATCCTTGGCCACCTCCGGTCGCAGTGTCAGGTATTCTGCACGGGCGGCAGCGAGGTCGCTGGCATAGCCGGGAGAAGTGTGCATCCGGGCAAATCCCGCTGATGAGGCCAGACGCCCCGCATCCACATCGCTCTGCCAGTGCGCCCCCACAATCACTCGGCTCTGTCCGTACTCATAGCCGCGCCGCAAAATCGTGTCTTGCAACTCAGGCAGCATCTCTGCCAATGCCAGGGCTGTTGACCACCCCTCAGCGGTGTGCCCCGACGGGTAGGAGCCGTTGCCACGCAGCTCCTCCTCGTTGTCGAACTCACCCGCCACATGTTCGTTCATGCGGGCAAAGGGCCGCATGCGCATATAGTATTTTTTTACGGTATATACACTTATATCGCCTGTATAACAGGCTTTTTCCATGAACTTCCAGATGGCAGGTGTGCCCGTTTTGGTGATGGTGATGCCCATCGCCTCGCCGAAAACAGTGGTCATGCGCTCTATGCCGTACAGCGACTCCCAGCTGGCCTGTGCCCCGCGCGGCGTGCTGCGCATCGACTTGCCCCATATCCAGCAGTTGACATCGTGGGCAAACAGCACACTTGACGTATCGGGCGGCGCCGGCAGGTAATACTCGCCGGCAGGCGCTCCGTATTGGTAATAGTAGTGGTCATCCTGCCCTACGGCCGATGACAACATCCCCACCAAAATGATGAGGAGGAGACCAAAATTATGGAATATCTTGTTCATAATTATATTTTTTTCGCTTTAATGGTAATGTCGAAATAATGATTCGGCTTAGCATACGGCACCAGCGGCTGGCAGCCGATAGCGGGCTCGGGTAGCAACACCGCGCAGAGGGTGTTGGAGATGTGCGCCAACCTCGGGTGCAACTCCTTGGGAAGTCCGTCCAAAATGCCCTTGAATACGCTCCACCGTATCTTCTCGGGGTCGTAGGCATAGTCATGCCACACGATGATGGATTTTTCATTTTTTAATAAGGGAAGAACGGATTGCGTGTCGCGCCGTACCGCCTCGTAATGATGGTCGCCATCAATAAAAATCAGGTCGAACTGCTTTTTGTAGGGTGTGAAGTCGAAGGTTTCGGAGTTGCCTAACAGCTGGGTAACGTTCGGAAGATTTTTAGAAAAGAAGAAATGTAAATCTGCATACTCTTCAGAATGAGTAAGTTGCAAAATTTCTTCCCGCGAAAGGTTCAGTGTGGTGCAGTGCGGCACGATGGAAGCCACGTTGGCCACACTCTCCCCGCGCCACGTGCCAATCTCGAAGTAATGTTCTGTGTGATAATGCTCCGCCAATGTTTTCAGCAAGGCGAGGTCGGTGGGCCAGGTGCCGCCCGACAGGTAGGTGTAGGGCGAAACCGTCTGCTGCCCGTCCGGCAGCCAATCGGTCAAGGGCACCACCGGTAACCCGTCCGGGAAAGGATACTGTTTCGCTAACTCCCTGTGCATCACCTCCTCATCGTTGAGAACGTGGTTCAACAGGTAGGGGTGACGAAGAATTAAGCCGAAGGCTTTCAGCGCTTTATGGATTTTATTCATGATTTTGTTTTTCAATATCTTTTTCCAATTGAAGTAAATACCATTCTGTCATGATGGCATTGATGTTTCTCGCATCTTGCAGCACATTCCGCTGCGAGATTTCCTGTTTCATGCCTTTCAACAAATACTGAAGTCCTATCATGTCATGGGCAAAAATATCTTTATAAGGCTGGTAAAACATCAAATTTCTTTTGACAAACAGTTTAATCCGGTCCTTCCAGCCATCCGGGATAACGCTCTTGAGGTCATCCTCATACAAAATGCCCTCTTCTTTGAAAAGTTCCCACAAGACATCCTCATACAGTTTCTTATGAAGTCGGTATTTTGCAGGCATGGAAGCAAAGAAATCCACCAACTCCTTGTCTCTCAATGGCAATAAAAACTCCCATCCCATGTAATCCCACATCCGGCATGAGTTGATGATGAATTTCCCGTGGCGTTCCCGTAGCACCCATGTCTTCACTTTATCTGGATATGAGAGGTCTGCGTAATCATCATGTTCTAACAGGTCATTCAAAAAAACGGTTAATTCGCGTCTGTCGGCATAATGAGTTTTGAATAAATGGAAGTGGTTGTAGATCAGGTCTTTTACAACCTGCTTGTTGCTGTGGTAGCGCAGCATATACGGACGGAGGTGGCTCCCAGCAATGGTGTCTCCGGAATGGCCGGGCAGAATGACTGTATCGGGAGCGAGCATTTGCCTGTTGTGCAGTTGCTGGGCTGCGATATACTCTGACAAAGTGCTCTTCATGCAGTATTGGGAGGCAAAGTGGTTGTAGGCCAAAAAGGCGGGATCGGTGCTCAAATCGAGGGTTCCCATTGTCGGATATTCGACGAAAAGCCATGGGTATCCGAAATGCTGGGCTACGCGCTGGGCACGATTAATTTCTTGATTCTGTTGCTTTTTCCCGTAGGTGAAACAGGTCACTTGTTGGTAATTCTGCTGGTGCAGCAGATATACGATCAGACGGGAGTCGTAGCCCCCACTCAATGGAACAGCAACGGGGCGTCCGTCGAGTAGGTCAACTAACCGTTTGCCCACATGGTGTAGGATTTTTTTCAGTTGCTGCTTTGCTTCATCGTATGTCGTGTTTTCCGTCTTTTGCGCAAAACGGAAGTAAAACATCCTTTTCAAATTCCCATTCTGAAACTGCACCACTTCTCCAGCTTGAATCTGGGAAACGTTTTCAAGAAGGGTGGAACGGCCGATTGTAAAACCGGTGAATCGGAACACATGGGCGGCCTTTTGGTCCATCTTTTTCTGTGTGGTAGGGCTAAATAATGCATCCACCTCATCCGACAGGTCACATCCCCCATCGTATTCCCGATAAAACAGAGGGAATGTGCGTGCGGGGTCTGTGGCGGCTATCCACCCGTCTTCACGTTGCATCACAACAGCAAACAGTCCATTGGCAGAGCGCAGTGCCAGCGACAACTCTTGTTCATTTTGGCAATGGGCAAAATAGGAAGCCATTTCCACTCCCTTCAAAAGTTGACCCTCGGCGGTGATGACAAATCCCTTCACAAACACGCCAGCGTGCTCCTGCCATTTGTATGCTTTCTGATGGGTGAGTGCTATTTTTGACATGGTTCATTATTTTTTAATAAAGTCCAATACCACACCAGCTGAATGGAGACCATCACGGCGGATACGATGCCGAACAACAGGATGGCATAGCTGAAGTCTTTCAGCCAAATTCCGATGCAGAGCGCCAGAACCCGCAGCAAGATATATGTAAACTCGATGATCATGGCGGTGCGCTGGCGGAAGAACAAGGTGGGGATGAAGCCTAATGATGAGGACATGGTCAGTACAAAGAGCCAGGGCAGCAACATTTTGAAATAAATACCCGCCTGCATCCAGTCGGCACCAAACAGGAATCCGAAAAACCATTTGGCGATGAAGAAAAACAGTACGAAAAAGGGGAGTAACGCCAATGCAGTTCTCCGACAAAAACGGGCGGTAAAGGGTATGCACTTCTCTTGGTTCTGCTGCTTTTCCACAATGGTTTTATAAAGAACCTGCATCATCGAATTGGCATAGAGGTTGACTGGACAGAAGCCTATCATCAGTGCGAGGGAGAACAACCCTATCTGGTCCATGCCGAAGCTGAGGGGAAGGATGAGCAGTGGCAAGTTGCAGGCTAATGTGTTGGACACAGAACGAGGAATGTCGAATTTGGGCAGGTTGGCATATTTCCGCGCCATCGACTTGATGGTCGCACCATCGAAAGTCAGAAATTCCTTGACTTTGAACTTGATACGGGAAATAGGGACAATCAGTGCGGCACCGTAGGCGATGAGGGTGGAGAGAATGAGTCCGCTGCGCAACATGCCTGCATGTCCGAAAAGCACTTTGAAGACTGCATTCAATGAGCTGTGTGTCAGATGGTAACCGCCGATCGCCCAGTAATGTTTGTGACGAATATGATAGTTGTTGAGGGTTTGCCAGAGCCCTGCGAGGAACACCATGACAGGGATGAGCGGCAACCAAGGTTCGATGGCCTCCGGACTTGTGAAACAACTGGCGATGGGATGGGCAAAGAGGGTGAATATCAACTGATTCACTGCCAGAAAGGACACGTTGATCAGTAGGGTGAGTTTGATCAAGGCGCTCGATCCTCGGTCATCTTTCTCCATCACTATGGCGGGTTCGTATCGACCGGTTGATACAATGGCCAAAACGCCAATGATACTCAGCCATAAGTTGAGCACTCCCAATTCCTGCGCACTATAAAGGCGGGTAATGATAGGATATACGGCAAAAGTGATGAGTTGGGCCAAAGTATTGGCAGTCAACAAGGTAATAGAATTTCTTGTGAATTCTTTTTTGCTCCATTGCCTCATGTAGCCAAACAGTCTCATCGTGATAAGTTGGGTTAATACAGCAAATCGATGTCGCCTTTGCCCTCGCGCACCACCTCAATCTCGCCGGAGGTGCAGTCCACCACAGTAGAGGGCACGTTGTCGCCGTAGCCGCCATCGATCAACATATCCACCTGGTCGCCGTAGCGCTCGTAAATCAGTTCGGGGTCGGTGGTGTACTCGATGACCTCGTCGTCGTCTTTCACGGAGGTGGAGAGGATGGGATGCCCCAACACGCGCACAATCTCGCGGGTGATGGAGTTGTCAGGTACACGGATGCCGACGGTTTTCTTGTTGCTTTGCAGCAACTTAGGCACATCGTTGTTGGCTTCTAAGATGAAGGTATAGGGACCGGGCAGCGTGCGTTTCATCACCTTGAAGATGTTGTTGTTGATGGGTTTGCAGTAGGCGGAAAGGTGACTCAGGTCGTGGCAGATGAAGGTCATCGCGCTCTTCTTTTTCTTGTCGCCCAGCATCTCAGAGATGCGTTCGATGGCCTTTGGTTTGAAAATGTCGCACCCGATTCCGTAAATCGTGTCAGTAGGATAGATGATAATGCCGCCATCCATCAGACAATCCACCGCCTTTTGTATTTCGCGAGGATTGGGGTTTTCGGGATATATTTTCAGAAACATAATGCTTATAAATAAAAGAGGGTAAGCTACTTACATCACATCGCTACAACCAATGTACCCTTGCTGCATTCCTGCCCTGGGGGAGTTGAAAGGGAGCAGATTGTATAAGACTTACCCGACTGCAAAAGTACAACTTTTTTCATTATCACCCCATTACCCTCAAAAAAAATTTTTTTATTTGTAGGAATACTTTTTTATGAAGAAAAAGTTGTATTTTTGCTGAATGGAATTCAACGAAAAATCAACCAATAATTAATCCAAAAAACCAAAACATTATGAAGAAAAAATTTATCTGTACAGTATGCGGTTACGTTCATGAAGGTGATGAAGCTCCCGATTTCTGCCCCCAGTGCAAAGTTCCGAAAAGCAAGTTCAAAGAGCTGAAAGAGGATGATGCTCTTACTTTTGTGACCGAGCACGTTATCGGTATTGCCAAGGAAGGCACCACCGAAGAGATGATCAAGGACCTCAACGCTCATTTCAACGGCGAATGTTCGGAGGTGGGCATGTATCTGGCGATGAGCCGTCAGGCCGACCGCGAAGGCTATCCGGAAATCGCTGAGGCTTTCAAGCGCTACGCTTGGGAAGAGGCCGAACACGCCGCTAAGTTTGCCGAGCTGCTCGGTGATGTGGTGTGGGACACCAAGACCAACCTCGAGAAGCGCATGAACGCTGAGGCTGGCGCTTGCGAAGACAAGATGCGCATCGCCCGCAATGCCAAGGAGCAGAACCTCGACGCCATCCACGACACCGTTCACGAGATGGCCAAAGATGAGGCCCGCCACGGCAAAGGCTTCGAAGGTCTGTACAACAGATATTTCAAGAAATAGTATCTGGCCTCATGATGAAACGGGCGCACGGCTAAAGCCGCGTGCCCGTTTTTGTTTTGTATAATGCAATGCTGTAAGGTGCGGTAAAGGTTATTTTACAGCATGGCCGCTGCAAGAATTTTTTGAATGTACGCATTTAGCGACATGCCAGAGGACTGTGCTGATAATGCAATTTTGGCATGTAGTTCGGGTGTGATGCGCACATTAAAAGTGCCACTATATGATTTGAGCTGCGGCAGATTGTTCTCTTTGCAAAAAGCAATATAATCATCCACTGCACTATTAAAATCCTCTTTTAGTTCAGCAAGAGTAGCACCTTCGTATGTGATGAGTGTGCCCTTCTCAAGCCCCATCACCTTGCCATAGAGAGTGTTATCCTCCAAGTTGGCCTCAATGCTTCCAATAAATCCTTTGTATTTCAATGTTTCCATATTAAATAAGATTGTTAACCTTTAAAAACACGATGATATCCTTCAAAGCTTTCTGCTTTATGATATTTGCAGGATGTGGTTTGTGAGCTAAATATTGCAGTTTGCGTTCCACATGAAAAAATCGCACTCTTGACCCCGATGTTTCCCCTTTGTTATCCTCAGCAAACCCAAGTTGAAAAAGCAGGGATGATAATTCTGAGTATGTGAAGTCTTTTGGCTGCGTCAATAATCGCTGAATGAGTTTTTCTTTTTTGCCCATGGAGATGTAACTATTTTTCGGTTGCAAAAATACAAAAAAATCTGAAAATGGAATGTAGAAAATTGAAAAATTTGGCTGAATAAATATTAATTTCGGAGAAATGTGGGAAAATTTTCGCATAACGATATTGCGACCGCGAATGGTGCGGATTTACCCTCCATGTGTTCCGCTGTTTTTTGCATTCTTTACCACCCCGTTCCTCTGCGCGGCAGGGATTGGAGCGGGCACGAGCGAAGCGAAGTAGAGCCTTTAGTTTTGCAGTTTCTTTTTATTGTATCTGAAAAGGCAGATAGAACGTATGAAAAAAACTGCAAATCAATGTCTAACAAGTTAACCAAGAACGGAGGGTGAACTATGAAGTAAGCTAGATGTGCTCCATTATTC
>JAFXTS010000028.1 GCA_017535665.1 Bacteroidales bacterium
TGGAACTGGCTCTTACCAGCCTTGATGTCCTCTAACAGCTTGCGGGCGTTGTGCAGACCGTGAGCGATACCGATGTTGAGCTTCAAGCCGTCAACATCGATGGTAGCGCTACGCACGCCTTCCAAACCACGGAGTTCCTCGAAGTCGATCTTCGGGAGGGTCTTCTTGGTGATGACTTCGTAAGCCGTACGGACGGCAGCTTCGATCACACCACCAGTGGTACCGAAGATGACAGCAGCACCGGTGGATTCACCGAGCGGGCTGTCGAACGGGATGGGTTCGAGAGAGTTGAAGTCGATGTTGGCCATCTTGATGAGGCGGGCCAGCTCACGGGTGGAGATGGAGTAATCGACATCGGGATTGCCGTTGACTTTGAACTCGTCGCGGCTGCATTCGTATTTCTTGGCCAAGCAGGGCATCACAGAAACGCTGATCATATCCTCGCGTTTGCAGTTGATCTTCTCAGCGAAGTAGGACTTGGCGATGGCGCCGAACATCTGCTGCGGAGATTTAGCGGTGGACGGAAGGTCGCGCATTTCCGGGAACTGGTGCTCGAAGAAGTTGACCCAAGCGGGGCAGCATGAGGTGAGGATCGGGAGCGGAACGCTCTTGTCGCCAGCCAAGTATTTGGTCAGACGGCCGATGAGCTCGGTACCTTCTTCCATAATGGTCAAGTCAGCGCTCCAGTCGGTATCGAAAACGTAGTCGAAACCGAGTGCCTTGAGGGCGGCGGCCAATTTGCCAGTGACGATGCTGCCGGGTTCCATGCCGAACTCTTCACCGAGGGCCACACGCACAGCGGGAGCCACCTGGACGACGGTCTTCTTGGTCGGGTCGGCGATAGCGCGGATGATCTTGGGAGTGTGATCCACTTCCGTAAGAGCGCCCACGGGGCAAACGGCTACACACTGACCGCAGAAGGTGCAGGGTGACAGTTCGAGGTGCTGGTTGAAAGCGGTGGAAACCACTGCCGGGAAGCCACGTTCGATAGCGGAAAGGGCACCCACGGTCTGCATTTCGTTACACATGGTTTCGCAACGACGGCACATCACGCACTTGTTCATATCGCGGATGATGGACGGAGAAACCTCCACCTGATAGGTGGACTGTTCGTGAGCCTCACCAACGAAGGGATTCTCGCGGATACCGAAGCGGATAGCCAGGGCCTGGAGCTCGCAGTTGCCGCTCTTGGCGCACTGGAGGCAATCGTTCGGGTGGTCGCTGAGGATGAGCTCAAGGACGGTTTTGCGGGCGTTGATCACGCGGATGGAGTTGGTGCGAACGACCATACCTTCCATACATTCGGTGACGCAAGCGGGAGCGAGGTTTCTGCGCTTCTCAACTTCGACGACGCAGATACGGCATCCGCCGGGTTTGTTGTGGACATCCATGCCTTTGAATTCGAAGTGGCAAAGGGTCGGGATGTCGATGCCCATGCTTTGTGCGGCTTTAAGAATGGTAGTCCCTTTCGGAACTTCAACTTCTCTATTATCGATGGTTAATTTGATTGTATCCATTTATCTAATACTTTATTATTTAATACTAATTGCGTTAAACTTACATTTTTCGTAGCAAGTGCCGCACTTGATACAGGCGTTCTGGTCGATTTCGTGCGGGTTCTTGACGGTGCCGTGGATAGCGCCAACCGGACATGCTCTTGCGCAGGCGGTGCAACCCTTACACTTGTCAGGATCGATGACATACTGTTTGAGGGCCTTGCACTGACCGGCAGGACATTTCTTATCGACAACGTGTGCCACGTACTCATCCCAGAAGTTGTCGATGGTGGACAACACCGGGTTCGGGGAGGTCTGACCCAAGCCGCAGAGAGCAGTGTCTTTGATGACGTGGGCGAGGTTACGCAATTCTTCAAGGTCTTCCATCGTGCCCTTGCCTTCGGTGATCTTCACGAGAATTTCGTGGAGACGCTTGTTACCGATACGGCAGGGTGAGCACTTACCGCAGGATTCTTCCACGGTGAACTCGAGGTAGAACTTGGCGACAGAAACCATACAGGAGGTTTCGTCCATCACAATCATACCACCGGAGCCCATCATAGAGCCGGCAGCGATGAGGTTTTCGTAATCGATCGGGGTGTCGAGGAACTTCTCGGTCAAGCAGCCACCGGAGGGACCACCGGTCTGGACGGCTTTGAACTTCTTACCGTTCTTGATACCGCCACCGATTTCGTAGATGACTTCGCGAAGGGTGATACCCATCGGAACCTCGATCAAACCGACGTTGTTGATCTGGCCAGCCAAAGCGAACACCTTGGTACCTTTGGATTTCTCGGTACCGATGGATGAGAACCATTCCCAACCCTTGTTGATGATAACCGGGATGTTGGCGAGGGTCTCGACGTTGTTCACGTTGGAGGGTTTCTTCATGTAACCTTCAACGGCCGGGAACGGCGGTTTGAAGGTGGGTTCGCCGCGGAGACCTTCCATAGAGTGGATGAGGGCGGTCTCTTCACCGCAGACGAATGCGCCGGCGCCGTAGCGGAGTTCGATGTCGAAATCGAAGTCGGTGCCGAAGATGTTCTTGCCGAGGAGGCCGTATTCGCGGGCCTGGCCGATAGCCACCTGCAGGCGGTGGATAGCCAGCGGGTACTCAGCGCGGATGTAAACCAAACCCTTGGTGGCGCCGATGCAGAAACCGCCGATAGCCATAGCTTCGATCACGGTGTGCGGGTCACCTTCGAGGATGGAACGATCCATGAACGCACCCGGGTCACCCTCGTCGGCGTTGCAGATCATATATTTCTGGTCGGCCTTGTTGGGACGGCAGAGGCTCCACTTCATACCGGTGGGGAAGCCAGCGCCACCACGACCGCGGAGGCCTGATTTCTTGATATCCTCGATGGTAGCTTCGGGATCATTTCTTTCGAGCACGCTGGCGAGAGCCTTGTAACCGTCGCGGGCGATGTACTCGTCGATGTTTTCGGGATTGATGAAACCGCAGTTACGCAGAGCGATACGCATCTGTTTTTTGTAGAAGCCCATGTGTTTGGAGTCGGATTTGTGCTCATGGCTCTTGGGGTCGAGGTAGAGGAGGCGTTCGACTTTTCTACCCTTGATGATGTGCTCGTCGATGATCTCGCGGCAATCTTCGGGTTTCACCTGGGTGTAGAACGTGTTGTCGGGGAGCATCTTCACGATGGGGCCTTTTTCGCAGAAGCCGAAGCAGCCGGTACCCACGATCTGAACATCGTTCTCTAAATTTTTCTCCTTGAGGAGCTGTTCGAAATTCTCTTTAATCTTGGCGCTTTGGGAGGCGTGGCAACCCGTACCGCCGCAAATCAAGATATGGTATTTGTAATTAGCCATTCTGTAAATGTTTTTATGGGTTATTTATCAATTTTTTCGTAGTTAACGGGGATGATGCCGTCGAGCAGCTCATTGCCTGCGAGGTATTTCTCAACCAATTCGGTAGCTTTGGCAGGGGTGATGTAGCCGAAAACGACAGGGTCCTGGCCGGGTTTCTTCACCTCAACGGTGGGTTCTGCGTAGCAGTAGCCCATGCAGCCGGTCTGGGTCACCACAACGGGGAGTTTGCGGTCGTTGCACTCATTGATGATGGTTTCCATCACCTGCTTGGCACCGGAGGCGATACCGCAGGTGGCCATAGCGACCTTGACCTGGATCATGTTGTCAACATTGTCGCCCATTTCGCGCAACTGTAAGTTGGACTGAAGCTGTTCTCTTTTTTTCTTCAAATCCGCTAATGACTTGATTTTTTCCATAGTTACCTTGTTTTTGTTTATAATTTATATGGTAAAATTTGATATTCTAAAAACGCGGCAAAGTTAAGAAATAAAATGATATAAAATGGGGATGGTTGAAAAAAAAATCCCCTCTTTTGGGGAGGGGAGAATAATGGGATGTTATTGTTAAAAATTAAGAAATGATAAAATGAAGTAATAGTCGAAAAAAATAGTTGCTTTTGGAGATAGACTCGCACTATTGAGAGATGATACTATAGTTTAGAAAGAAGTTCAGATGTCTTGAGTTCCATATGGTTGAAAGCGAACCACTTTTTGCCAAGGTCTTTTACTGATGCCCCAAGGTGATACACGTCTTCATCTATACAAAGAAATCGGTCGTGTGCGCGGTCGAAAACTCTTATCTCAATGGGCGAATACTGTGCGTTGTGGCGTTTGATGTCTAATCGCAATTGTGGGTTGACTGTTTTAGTGAAGATTCTCGCCGTTACACCTGTTTCGCGTTTGTCCAGGATGGTTAAAACGGTTTCGTCTATGTAATTATCAAAAAGTATTATGTGAGTTTTCGCATTTTTTATCATCTGACAAGTTAATTTGTATGCGTCAAAAACCTGTCCATCGAAAAATACACCTTGTCTTTTGATGATATGCTCATCGTCTAATTTGCGGAATACCTCTTCAAGTTTGTGGTCTATTTCTGCTTGATGTGTTGCGAATTCAGCTTGCTGAAGTTCTAGATTCACCAGTCGGCGATGAACTTGTGTATTTGAAGTTATAAAATGACGCATGGCTGTGAATGCGCGCATGATGCTGATGTTTACTTGTATGGCGCTCTGCGTGCGTAGTACACTACTAAGCATTGCAATTCCATTTTCAGTAAAAGCGTAAGGCAAATATTTGAGATTCAAACCTCTCTTACTACTCGTTACTTTGCCTGTGTCATTCTTTTGCTCGTTCAAGGTCGCAATTTGCGACCTTGAAGAACGGGTGATTGATTTTGTTTTGTTTAAGAAGATTAATTCTGATTCTTCTTTTGTGAGCTGGAACATAAAGTCTTCGGGAAAACGTTCGATATTTCTGCGAACTTGCTCGTTTAGTCGCTTGACTTCAATTTCGTACATCATTGCAATATCACGGTCAAGCAGTACTTGTTGTCCCCTTATTACGTAAATTAGTTTCTCAATTCTTTCAAGTTCTTGTTTTTTAGTAGTCTCAGTTATTGAAATATTCATGTAAATAGCTTTCTAAATACTTTTTTATCGGTTGTCGTTTAGAAGGCTGCAAAAATACAAATTTTAATAATAAAATAAGATAAATTTAATAAAATAATTTTTTTTAGGGTGTTTTACAACAATATTGTAATTAGAGTCATTCTATTTCCCCGCCACCACCACCTTAGTCGTGGCCACCACCTGTCCGGAGGCCACCACCCGCAGCAGATACACGCCCGGCGCGCAGCCCGACAGGTCCATCCGTACCGCCTCGCCCGTGGACACGGTCTCGCGAACCGCCCGCCCCGTCACATCGTACAACACGTACCGGCACGCTCCGAATGAAGCTGGTTGGCTCATCTCTATATCAATGTAACTCTCTGCCGGATTGGGATATACGTGCAGGTTGTTCCACACTACCCCGTCATTTACCCGCTGGGTGCTATCCACAAAACGGTACCAGTAGGCCAGACTATCGTACACCACCTGCTGCACGGTCTCGCGCACGGCCTGCGCGGCGGCGGCATCCACGGCAAGGTCGTTGCTGATGCACGACGGCGACCTCTGGAACAATATGGTATAGAAGGTGACCGCCGCCGCATAGCTTCCCACGGCCGACGGATGGCTGCCGTCGCTGCTATATAGCTCTATCTCAGGATGCTCGTTCCGCAAGTGGTTCCACACCCACCCCACCGGCGACAGTGCGGCATGGTTGTGTTCGGCCATCTCGGTATAGCGGGCACACAGCAGACTATCCATCCCCTCGTAGGTGCACAGCGGCGGGTAGTTGGCGCAGTTGCTGGCATCGCCGTCGCGCCGTCCCCACGTCATGAAAAACACTATCATGGCTTGCGGGCTCGCTGTGCGGATGCTCTGGCACAGCTGCTCCGCATACGGGAAGCACTCGTTCTGCACCTGGCTGTACGGGAACGACGGCAGCTGGCTTTGCTCCTGCAACACCACATGGTCCCAGCCGCCCTGCTGGATCAACGAGAGCGTGGTGCTGTTCGACAGGTGGTTCTGGAAGGTGCAACCGCCCGGTGTGCTCTGACTGTAGTCGAGGGTATCGCCACAGCCAAGGGCCAGCGTCTTAATCATATTCGGTAAGTCGTTGGTATAGATGTAGCTATTGCCAATGAATAGCACTTTTCGAGAGCTTTGAGCATTCGCCAACAGGAGGGCTGCCACCAAGAGCAGCGTCAGAGATAGGATTCTTTTCATAAAAATATTTTTGAAGAAAACAGATTATCGGTTGTTTTGTTGCCTCACATTCTGCAAATTGCTTTTGTCGGCTTTGCTGCGGCTGGTGGTGACCATATACACGCCGATGAGGATCAGCACCAGGGCTGCGGGCTTGTTCCAGGTGAGGATGTCCTGGCCGAGGGCGATGGCCACCGCCGAGGTGACGAGCGGCTGCAGGTTACTGTACATGCTCACAGTGGTGGGCCGCAGCACCTTCAGCGAAAGTGGCAGCAGGAAGTAGGAGCACACGGTGGCAAAAACCAGTACGACGGCCATGTTGAAATAGGCCGATGCCGGCACAGCGTGGTACAGTATCGGAGACGTGTCGGCAGAGAGGAAAGGCAGCGCCACCGGCACGCAGATGAGACTGCCGTACAGAAACATCCACTTCATCATGGTGACCGGACTGTACCGGGCGGCCGTGCTGCGCGTGAGCAGCAGGTAGCTGGCATAAAACAGAATGTTGAGAAAACTCAGCGCCAGTCCGGCCGGGTGGGCATTGGCATCTATCTTCCACGAAAACAGCACAATGAGCAGCGCCCCGCTGAAGCCGAATAGCACTCCGCTGGTTTTGCGCCACGAGATGGGCTCTTTGAGAAACAGGGCGGCCATCAGCATGACGATGATGGGACTGGTGGCCGAAATCAGCGACAGGTAGCAGGGCGAGGTGAAGCGGAACGCCTCGTTGAAAGCAATCAGCGTGCCCGCCAAGATGACACCGCCGAAAATCATGATTTTCTGGTCTTTAAGGGCGACTTTTTCTTTTTTGGTGAAGAATGAGATGAGCCAGAAGGCCGCCGCACCGAACACCATACGCAGCGCGGTGAACACCTCCGGATGGATGTATTCGGGAACAATCGCCTTTGAACAGTTGGGGTTGATACCGAAAATTATATAGACGGCCAGTGCCGCCAAGTGTCCGCCCCATTTGTTCTTTTCGCTGTTCATCTATGTGAAAAATTTGCGCGGCAAAAATACGAAAAACAACTACACCACCGGCCAGCCAAAGCGCAGGTAGAGCAGCACGCCGATGGCGATATGCACCAGCAAAATCAAGGGCACGCCGATGGCAAATTTCGGGTGGAGGGTTTTGTGGTGAAACAGCAGCATCCCCAACAGCGCACCAGCAGAACCCCCGATAGCCGCCAATGTCAGGAGCAGGGCTTCGGGGGTTCGATACTTCTTGCGCTTCGCCTTGGCTTTATCAATGCCGAAAGCAATGAAGGTCAAGATGTTGGTGATAATCAGATAATAAATGACAGCCTGTGGCATCTCGGCTTACATGGAAGCGGCCTGGCAGGCGGTGACGGCCACCGTGCTGACGATGTCTTCCACGGAGCAGCCGCGGGAGAGGTCGTTGATAGGAGCTGCCATGCCCTGCATGACGGGTCCGATGGCCTCTGCGCCAGCGAAACGCTGCACCAGCTTGTAAGCGATGTTGCCAGTCTCCAAAGAGGGGAACACCAGCACGTTGGCCTTGCCGGCAACGGGGCTGCCGGGAGCCTTGCTGGCACCTACCGACGGGATGATGGCGGCATCGGCCTGCAACTCGCCGTCAATGCACAAGCTCGGATCCATTTCCTTGGCAATGCGGGTGGCGTTCACCACGCGGTCCACCAGCTCGTGTTTGGCGGAACCCTTGGTGGAGAAGCTCAGCATGGCGATACGCGGCTCGGCGATGCAGGCGATGTTCTTGGCGGTCTTGGCGGTGACCACGGCGATCTGGGCCAGCTTGTTCTCGTCGGTGTTCGGGTCGGCGGCGCAGTCGGCGAAAACCATCACGCCATTGTCGCCCCACTTCGTATCTTTGAAAACCATGATGAAGGCGCCGGAAACCACGGAGATGCCGGGGAGGGTCTTCACAATCTGGAAGGCAGGACGCAGCACATTGCCCGTAGAGTTCTGTGCACCAGCAACTTCACCATCCACCTCTTTATTCTTGATGAGCAGCGTGGCCAGGTACAGCGGATCCTGCACCAGCTTCATGGCCTCGTCTATCTGCATGCCCTTGCTCTTGCGGATTTCGCACAACATCTCAGCATAAAACTGCTGTTTCGGGTTGTTCTTCGGATCGATGATGGTGGCGTCGCCAATGTTCTTCAAACCGAACTCAGCAGCTTTTTTGTTGATGACCTCCGGATTGCCGAGCAGCACGATCTTTGCAAGTCCCTGTTCCATGATGATGCTGGCGGCCTTCAAGGTTCTATCCTCTTCACCTTCAGCCAATACAATACGTTTGCCATACTTTTTGGCATTCTCTTTGATTTGGTCAATGATGTTCATGATTTTTTATTTTTTTTAGTTGAAATAATTTTAAAAATTTCGGACTGCAAAGATACAATTTAATTCTGAAGCGCTTCCTATATTTTCACCTTTTCTCGCAATATTTTGAAAAATGTCGTATTTTTGCGCTTTCGTTTTGATGAATTAAAATTTGAATCACGATGAAGAAAACCCGATTGAGTGTCAATGTGAATAAGATTGCCACCTTGCGTAATGCCCGCGGTGGTAACATGCCCGATTTGTTGAAGGTGGCCGCCGATATTGAGCGTTTCGGTGCGGAAGGCATCACGGTGCATCCCCGTCCTGACGGGCGTCATATCCGTTATGATGATGTGTATAACCTGAAGAAGCAGGTGCGCACCGAATTCAATATCGAAGGTTATCCATCTGACTCGTTTAACGAACTGGTACACAATGTGGTGCCGACGCAGGTGACGCTTGTGCCTGATGCACCCGATGCGCTGACTTCCAACGCGGGCTGGAACACCCGCGACAACTGCGCGATGCTGCGCGAGCTGGTGGACTTCTACCATCGCGACGGCATCCGGGTATCCATCTTTGTGGATGCCGATGTGGAGATGGTGCGACATGCCGCCGAAACCGGCACCGACCGCATCGAACTTTATACCGAAAGTTATGCCCGACTCTATCCCACCGACCACGAAGGCGCCATCCGCGACTTTGTGGCTGCCGCCCGCGAGGCCCAGAAGGTCGGACTCGGTCTGAATGCCGGTCACGACCTGTCGTTGGTCAACCTCAAGTATTTCGCTACGAATATCCCTGATTTGCTGGAGGTTTCTATCGGTCACGCTCTGATTTGCGACGCCCTCTATCTCGGTCTTGAAAATACCGTTCACCAATATTTGCAACAACTCGACATTTAATATAAATGGATAGGAAGTTGAATGTGCTGCACCTGCTGAGTTGGTTCCCCACGCCCTCAGACCCTTACGCCGGAAATTTCTGCCTGAAGCAGATCCAGTCGGTGTCGGACGAGGTGAACTCTGTCGTGCTCTCTTGCTGTCTGGAAGATGAGCAGGAGTCGGCGCGCCGCGTGGAGGTGGTGGAGTATCCCAACTTCAAGCATCTGTATGTGCATGTCAGACGCTCTAAGTTCGGCTGGTGGAACAAATTTCTGCTCTTTTCAGCCTATCATTTCGGCTTGCGCTATGTGCGCTGCCATTTTTTCAATCCTGACCTGATACACCAGCATGTGACGTTGCCGCTCGGACGCATGGCCTATCTTTGGAGCCGCTGGCATGAGCTTCCCTATGTGCTTACCGAACACTGGACCATCTACCAGCCGCAGAACCGCGCGATGATGACTCCCCGTATGTTGCGCCAGATTCGTGCTATCGCCAACCATGCCAAGCGTATCATGCCGGTCAGTGCCGACCTTCAGCACTGCATGCAGGCGTATGACATCACGGCGCCGTTTCGTGTCATTCCTAATGTGGTGGACACCAACCTGTTTGTGCCAGGTAATGACGGTTATGAAGATGGCAAAAAGCATATTTTGCATGTCTCCACCCTGCGCGAGGAGGCCAAGAATGCCTCTGGCATGTTGCGGGTGATGGCACAGCTCGCCCAGCATCGCCGCGACTTCGTGCTCGACATCGTTCACGACTATCCGCGCCCCGACTTGGAGCAGTTTGTGAAAGAAAACCAACTGGAGGATGTCGTGGTTTTCCATGGCCGTAAGAGCGAGGCCGAGATTGCAGGGATGTATGCCCATGCAGATTTCTTCCTGCTTTTCTCCAATTTCGAAAACCTGCCCTGCGTTCTCATTGAGGCATTCGCCTGTGGCTTGCCGGTGGTGACTACCGATGTGGGCGGTATCCGCGAAATTGTAGATGAGAGCCGTGGCCGCCTGCTGTCTGCTGGCGATGAGCAGCGGCTGCTGACGGAGGTGGAGTTCATGTTAGACCACCATCAAGAGTATGATCGTGAGGCGATTCGTCAATATGCCGAAGAGCATTTCTCGAAACCGGTCATTGGGAAGCAGATTGCAGCTGTTTATTATGCTGTCTTTCAGTAAATAAAAAACGCCATCGCAAAAGCAATGGCGTAGATAAGGTAGGGGAAGGGAATTTATTCCTCTTCATCGTCAAGCCCTGCTCCGTCCCATTCTTCGTCTGCCTCACCGCTCGGGTTTGTTTCACGATAGGCTCTCAGCATCTCTTCAATGTCCATCTCATCTGGATTGGGCTTTTTGCCGATGTACCATTGTCCGTTCTCTTTGGTGAGGTCCACCATGTCGAGAATGTCGCCGGTGATGGCATACAGCGGCGATTTGATGCGTACCACTGCGATGGCTTCGGTGTCGTTGAGCTGCTGTACACCCAAAATGCGGTAGTATTTCACGAATTTCGAGTATTTGTTCCGCAGCTGGTCGGCCTGCTGGGTGGGATTGGCGGTCAGACAAACTTGTGCTGCTTCGTAAAACTCTTCCTGCTGAAGGGCGTTATAGTAGGCGCGCACTGCCTGTTTGGGATTGTCTTGCTTGCCGCAGCTTGCTAATGCAATGGTTAACAGGGATATAAGGATGATATTGATTCTTTTCATAACCGATGTATTACTATATTATTAAAAAGTGATAAACCATTTGCCGTCAATTTTGACCAAGTCGAGCATGATGACATCCTTGGTGTCGCTGCCTTTGGGCGCTTTGGCGATTTCGTAGGCGATAGCCACCTGTGCTTTGTCTTTGGTGGTATAACCAGCTCCTAATACGCTGAAAGATACGATCTTGTTGTCTTTCGAGTATGATTCTGCCAGCATTTTAGCCACAATGTTTTCTGCAGAAAAACGGTCGCTTTGGATGTAGTGCGAAGCCCCATCGAAATTTTCTTCCAATAGTGCGTTGTAGTACGCCTTGACCGTGTTTTCCGGACTGTGTTGAGGTCCGCATCCGACCATCAGCAGGGCCATCAGCCCCACTAACAAAAATCCCATTCTTTTCATCATATTATATCTTTTAAAATTTTGGCAAAAATAGGAAAAAAATAGGGGAGGGCAGGGAGATCGGGCAGATTTTTGTTCAAAAGTTATGAACAATTGTTGATAACCCATCCCTTTCCATTTCATTAAAAATATGTAATTTTGCAGGCTCAAATTTTAGGTAGAAAATGAATGATTTGCTGAACAAGTTAGAGGAGATTTACAAGCGGTGGCTTCAGATAGGGGAGGATATCACCCAGCCCGATATCATGTCGGACATGAAGCGTTACATCAAGCTGAACAAGGATTACAAGGATTTGCAGCCGGTGGTGGAGGCTTACAAGAGGTACAAGAATGTCATCGGAAACATCGCCAATGCGAAGGATGTGCTCGCCAACGAAAAGGATGACGAGTTTCGTGCTATGGCGAAGGAGGAGTTGGATCAGCTTTCCGAAGAGAAGGAAAAGTTGGAAGATGACATCCGTTTGTTGTTATTGCCGAAAGATCCGCAGGATGACAAGAACGCGCAGGTGGAGATCCGCGCCGGTACCGGTGGCGACGAAGCCAGCATCTTTGCCGGTGACCTGTTCCGCATGTACCAGCATTTCTGCGACAAGAAAGGTTGGAAGATTGATGTAGTTTCGATGACCGAAGGCACGGTTGGCGGATACAAAGAAATTGTTTTCACCATTATTGGTGAGGGCGCGTACGGCATCATGAAATACGAGTCGGGGGTACATCGCGTGCAGCGCGTGCCGCAGACCGAGGCACAGGGACGTGTGCATACCTCCGCAGCCTCCGTGGTGGTGCTTCCTGAAGCTGGCGAGTTTGATGTGGAGCTGAAGATGAGCGATATCCGCAAAGATACCTATTGTGCTTCCGGTCCCGGCGGACAGTGCGTCAACACCACCTACTCGGCAGTGCGACTCACCCATATCCCCAGCGGTATCGTGGTGGCCATCCAGGATGAGAAGAACCAGATTCGTAACCTCGAGAAGGCCATGAGCGTGCTGCGTACCCGCCTCTTCGAGCGCGAATACCAGAAATATCTCGACGAGATCGCCTCCAAGCGCAAGACGATGGTCTCCACCGGCGACCGTTCTGCCAAGATCCGCACCTACAACTATCCGCAGAACCGCGTCACCGATCACCGTATCAACCTTACCATGTACAACCTCATCGGTTTCATGGATGGCGATATCGAGGAAACCATCGAAGCTTTGCAGGTGGCCGAGAACGCCGAACGCCTCAAATCGGATGTCTGATAAATTGTTAGTAAAAAATTCTTCAGCCCTGTATTTTATATTAAAAAAAGTTGTACTTTTGCACGCTCAAATTTAGAAGTAAAAAAGTAAACATAAAGAGAGATGAAACAGCAATTAGTTCAGTACGTTGAGGATAATTTCGTAGAGAAGAAAGAGTATCCGAATTTCAAGGCTGGTGACACCATCACCGTCGCTTATAAGATTATTGAAGGCTCGAAAGAGCGTATCCAGCACTTCCAGGGCGTGGTTCTGCAGATTGCAGGCACGGGTGCTACCAAGAACTTCACCATCCGCAAAATCTCTGGCGGCATCGGCGTTGAGAGAATCTTCCCCTTCACCTCCCCCCGTATCACCGAGATCGTGGTGAACAAACGCGGTGTGGTTCGTCGTTCCAGAATTTTCTACCTCCGCGGACTCACTGGCAAGAAGGCTCGTATCAAAGAGAAGAGAGGCTAAGATTCGGCTCCCTTCAATCCGATATCAACACAAAAAAACGCTTGAAAAAGCGTTTTTTTTATACATTTTCAGAATATGGCATTACTTCATTCTTTCGAAAAATCAGGCAATTGGCTCTTCAAACAGCGCGGGGTGATGCCTGTTTTTGTTTTCCTGGCCTGCACCCCTATCTTCCTGTGGACCTATCCTATCGACTTCATCGTTTACTCGATGCCGCTGGTGTTGAAGCTGTTCATCGTGTTGGTAGCCGTCTCTGTGTCGGTGCTGGGCATGGCCATCCGTGCCTATACCATCGGCACCACACCGCATGGCACCTCTGGCCGCAATACCGATAAGCAATTGGCCAAACAGTTGAATACCAAAGGGATATACTCTGTTGTGCGTCATCCCCTCTACGTGGGCAACTACCTGATGTGGCTCGGCCTGCTCATCTTCATCATGGACTTCCCCTTCCTGCTCGCCACCTCGCTGATGTTCTGGCTCTATTACGAGCGCATCATGTACGCCGAGGAACGCTATTTGGAGGGCGAGTTCGGGCAGCAATATCTCGACTGGTCCATGCAGGTGCCTGCCTTCATCCCCAAGTTCCGCCAGTTTCAGAAAGGTGATGTGCCGTTTCATTTCCGCTCGGTCTTGCGCCGTGAGTATCCGGGACTTATGGCTATCACCCTCTGTTTCACAGTTGTAGATTATCTGCGTACCGCCCTGTTCTATGGCCTTCACAATTTTGTGGACTGGGTGCGCCCCTCTGGCATCATCTGTCTGCACGTGGCGGTGCTGGTCATCGTGCTGCGCTACCTCAAGCACCATAGCCAACTGCTCGCCTCGGAACCCAACCGCGACTAATCCATTTTAAAATTGAAAGTTCATCATTGAAAATCAGACAAAGGTGTCTGGTTTGACTTTTTGTTGTATTTTTGCGCGATAAATTTATCGCTACAATGAAAAAGTCTTATTTCTTATTGTTCGTTTTCTGTTTTACCGTCTGGATGACGGTTTCGGCTCAGGCTCCCGATGGCTATTACGACAGTGCTTTGGGAAAGAAGGGACATGAATTGCAATATGCTTTGAGTCAGATTATTGACAATCATTTTGTGTTGGATTTTGGCAGCACCGATGCCACCCGTTATATGGATGTCACCCCCGACAATTACGTATATGACATCTATTCTTACCCCTGCTGCCACATCCCCTCCACAGCTACTGGCACTGGCACCACCTCGCAATGCGATGTGTATAGTTTCGAGCATCTTTTCTGCCAGAATTGGTTCAATCCTGACTTCACATACAGTTGTGCCGACAATGATCCATTTCCTATCTGCTCCGACCTGCACCATGTTTTCCCCACCGACCACTACGTCAATTCGAGTTATCACAACAACTCTCCCTATGGTGATGTGTATCAGCCGCGCAAGATTTCGCAAAACGGAACTCGCTGGGGATATGCGAATTACGCCACCTGCGACCCTTCTGTGCAAGGCATCGTTGTATTTGAGCCGGCCGATGAGTTCAAGGGCGATGTGGCCCGCGCCTTATTATATATTTCCATCCGCTATATGAATGAGGATGAGACCTTTGGCGAGTCGGAGATGACACTGAAATCGCAGTTCAAGCCGTGGGCACTGGAGTTGCTGAAACGCTGGGCGTCTGCCGACCCTGTCAGTCAAAAGGAAATTAATCGCAACAATATCATTTTCAACCGTTTTCAGGATAATAGAAATCCGCTGATCGACCATCCCGAGCTGGTGGAACTGCTGTGGGGCAGCGACTCGCTGTACAACACCTTCGGCGCTGTAGGGGCGGAAGACGCCCTGCGGCCGGTGGTTACGGATGTCACCTTGCAGGATGCCAACCACGTGGTGGTGACCTTCTCGAAGGAGCTGAATGCGACGACGGCTGAAGACATTACCCACTACGCCTTTTCACGAGGCTGGGAAGTGGCCTCCGCTTCGTATCAGTCCGCCACGCGGCAGGTGGTGCTGACATTGGCGAAACCTCTCACCCGAAATTTTCGCTATTCTCTCTATATCAGCAATATACTCTCTTCAGACGGCTACTATGTGAAGGCCACTTCGCACCCGCTGCTGAACGGCAGCTATCATTCCGACTACAGTGCCTGCAAGTTGCCCCGCACGTTGCTGGCCTTGTGGAGCTTTGACGATTTTGAGCCCGAAGTGCCATTGGTGGTGCCCGCCAACACCGATGAGGGTTTCCCGGAGATTTACAACCACTGTTTCATCTACGCCGACAGCACCCATGGCTCTACGTATTTCGATGATTATCAATTAGGTAACAATACCGGCGATCTGGGCGGCGACCCGCGTGCCTCCGCCTACAAAGGCAAGTCGCTGACCCTCAAGACGGGTACCGCCAACGGTCAGTCTGTAGTGCTCGCTTTTTCCACCAAAAACTGGAAGGAAATCGTGCTGACCTTTGTGGATAAGCGCAGTAGCACCGGCTTCTACACCCACACCTGGGAGTGGAGCCTCGACGGCGAGCTGTTCGCCCCAATTCCCGATACTTCCAACACCATCGACGATTTTGGCGATGTATATTCCACCTCCGTGTGGCTGATGCGCGAAATCGACCTGCGCACCCTCGATGTGAACGACAAAGATTCTGTTTTTCTGCGACTTACTGTTGACGGTGCCTACAACCAAGGGAGCAACTCATTTGATAATATCTCGCTTTGGGGGGAGCCGCTCGATTATACCCACATCCGGCCGCTGCCCGACCAACAGGGCTTCCTCCTTTACCCCAACCCTGCCTATGATCACGTGACCGTGGAGGCCGACGGACTGGTGGAGGTGAAGGTGTATGGCATGATGGGAGGCGAGGTGAAACATGTGGCCGCCAACGGACAGCAGAAGGTAACCTTCTCGGTGGAGGAGCTTCCTGCCGGTCTGTACGTGGTGCGCGCCATTGACCGCAACGGTCGCCAGATGTCGCAGAAGATGCTGGTGGTAAAGTAGCCGCTACTCCATCACATATACCCGCTGCACCCGCTTCGAGATGGCGGTGAGCAGGTGGTACGGGATTTTGCCGATTCGGGCGGCGATGTCGTCAATCCGATTATCTTCCCCATACACAATTACATCATCGCCCTCCCGTGCGTCGATGCCGGTGAGGTCGATCATGGTCATGTCCATACAAATTTTGCCGATGATGGGGGCGCGGCGGCCGTTCACGACCACACTGCCCACGCCGTTGCTGAGTTCCGGCGGGAAGCCGTCGGCGTAGCCGATGGGCAGGATGCCGCCACGCGTTGGTTTATCAGCAGTATAGGTGCGGTTGTACCCCACAGTTTCGCCAGCTCCGATGCTCTCCACATGGGTGATGACGGTCTTCAGGGTGGCCACATGCTGCAGGTGCGGACGGTCGGCGGCTACCGACGAGAATCCGTACAGTCCGATGCCGAGCCGTACCATGTCGAAGTGCGCCTGCGGGAAGCGGGTGATGCCGGCGCTGTTGTCGATGTGCCGCAGAATGGGGTAGCCGATGCGCCCTTCGAGGTCGCGGGCTGCTGTACTGAAATAGTCGATTTGTGAAAGGGTGAATGCATCCTGTGAGGGGTCTTCGGCGGCGGCAAGGTGCGAGAAGACGGAGGCCACCTTCAGGCGTGCATTGCGCGACAAGGCCTCAGCCAACGCCGGCAGCTGCTCCTGCCGGAAGCCCAAACGGTGCATGCCCGTGTCAATCTTGATATGGATGTTTACCTGCTCGATGTCGGGACGGCGTTCCAGCGCGCGCTCCAGTTCGTGCAGCGAGTACAGGTTGAAAATCTCAGGCTCCAGCCGGTAATCGATCATCATATCGTAACTTTCGCCCTCCGCGCCCAGCACAATGATGGGCAGCTTGATGTTCTTTTTGCGAAGGTTCACCCCCTCATCGGTGTAGGCCACCGCCAGATAGTCGATGTGGTGGTACTGCAGTTCGTTGATGAGTTCCACATCGCCCAGTCCGTAGCATTGCGCCTTCACCATGGCTACCATCTTGGTGCCCGGTTCGAGTTTAGACCGGTAGTAGGCGAGGTTGTTGACCAATGCGGGGAGGCTGACATTCAGGACGGTACGATGCGACCGGAGTTTGAGGGCATCCACTACCCGCTCGAACTGGAAGCTGCGGGCACCTTTTACCAGGATGGCTTCCTGTGCGAAAGTGAGCTGCGGCAGCGCTTCGAGCAGTGCGGAGGTAGTGGGGTAAAAATGCTGTTCTTTGATATCGAAAAGATGTTGGTGGGCGCAAAGCTCTGTGCCCACGCCAATTATCTTGGTGATACCGTTATTTTTTAATAACTGATTGATTTCCAGATAGTCATTATCGTCTAACTTGCCCATTTGAGCGAAGTCGGATAGGATGACACTTTTTTTCTTGTACCGAATCTGCGATTTTAGAAAGTCGAGGGCTACCTGTAGCGAATTGAAGTCGAGACTATAGGTGTCGTTTATTACAACCGATTGATTGATAGCCTCTTTCACTTCCATACGCATCTCTATCGGAGTGAGGGTGGTGAGTTTTTCGTTGATTTGGTCGGGGGTGAAGTTGAGGTGGAGCATCAGCACGATGGTGTGCAGGGCATTCTCGATGGAGGCGGAGTCGGTGAAGGGGATGATGAAGTCGTGGTCGTTGAGGATGATGGCAGTGTCGTGGCTGCGCAGTTCCTCGCGACTGATATGGAAGGTGGCTTCTGATGATTTCCCCCATGATAGTTTTTGGAGAAAATGATATTTATCTTGTTGTAATGTGTTGGAAATCAGTTTATCATCACAACAATAAATGAGGGTTTTGCAATGGTCGAACAGCCGTAGTTTCTCGTCTAATTTCTGTTGTTGGCTGGAGAAGAATTGGCCGTGGGCGGTGCCGATATTGGTGAGGATGCCGATGGTGGGTTGGATAATGCGGGCGAGGCGTTCCATCTCGCCGGGGCGGGAGATGCCGGCCTCGAAGATGGCGAGGTCGTGGTGCGGCCGCATCTGCCATACTGAGAAGGGCACGCCGATCTGTGAGTTATAGCTGTTGGGGCTGGCGATGAGGTGGAAGTTGTCGGACAGCATCTGTGTCAGCCACTCCTTGACGATGGTCTTGCCGTTGCTGCCGGTGATGCCGATGACGGGGATGTCGAATCGTTGCCGGTGGGCGGCGGCCACCTGTTGCAGGGCGGCGATGCTGTCGCTCACCAGGAGGAAGTTGCACCCGTCGGCGGGTTGTTGCAGTGTGGTGGGGTCGGTGACCACGAAGTTGCGCACGCCCTCTTGGATGAGTGTGGCGATGTACTGGTGGCCGTCGTGTTGTGGGGTGCGGATGGCGAAGAAGAGCGTGCGCTCAGGCCGCAGCAGGCGGCGGCTGTCGTACAGCAGCTCCGACACCTGCAGGTCGGGGCGTGCGAGGCGGCAGTCAAGCGTGTTGATATGTTCTGCAATCTCCTTGATCGTCGGCATCTTACGGTTTTTTGAAGGTAGGATTTTTTAAGCCGACAAAATTACAATTATTCTTTGGAAAAATAACAGGGTAGGGGGGGAATTGTTGATGCGATGATGATTATTCGCCTATCACGGTTCCAGCCATTTCGCAGGAACATCCATTTTGGAAAACGCGAACAGTTTCTTGCCCAGATCTTTCAAGGAAGCACCGATGTGATAGACCGTTTCATCAATGATGAGGAATCGGTCGTGGAAGCGGGGGCTTTCCTCCACCTCGATCGGAGCGTACTGGTGCCTGAATTTCTCGATGTCCAATTGAAGAGCCTCTGACACTTTTCGTGTGATAATGCGTGCCGAAACGTCCGTTGCCCGTTTCGACAGCATAATGAGTACGGAACTGTCCACATAATTGTCAATCAGCACAATGGATTTGCGAGCAGACCGGATAAGGTCTGATGCAAAGGCATAGGCGTCAAAAATTTGTCCGTCGAAGAAGACCCCTTGCACGGGCGGAAGGGCGGTGCGGACGAAGAAGTCGATCTGTTCATGATGCTTTTGCAACTCATTTTCTACCATTAGAATTCGTTCTGATTGTTTCTCAAACCGAGCATCAAGTTGTCTCTGCAAAGCCAGCAATTGCTGATTGATAGCATATCCTTCTAAAAGGTATTTTTTCAGAACAGCATTGGCCCATTGACGGAACCGAGTAGCATAGACGCTGTTTACCCTATACCCTACTGAAAGAATCATATCCAAATTATAGGCCTTGGCAGTGTACAGTTGTTTCCCGTCATTACCCATATATTCCAAAATGGAATAGGAGCTGTTTTTATCCAATTCGCCTGATTTGTATATGTTTGCAATATGCTTTGAGACAGCAGGTTGCTTTACACCAAACAAATCCGCAATTTGCTGTTGAGTAAGCCACACAGTCTCCTTATCTAATCTCACTTCCAATCGAATATTTTCGTCAGGTTGGTACAATACGATTTCCCCTTTGTTTTTCTGAGTCGATAATAGTTCCCGATTTTCTGCTTGCATCATTTTTCATAGAATTTGAGCTGCAAAGGTACGACTAATTTTCACACAAAACTACTCTGCAACTTTTTGGCATAGAGAGGGTTGCGGATTTTGAAATTTTTGTGCGAAAAACGGCATATTTCGTCTTAAAAAATGCAAAAAAGCGACGTTTTGCGTTGTTGAAAACCTGTTGGTAAATTGTTGATAAAAATTTTGGATGACCGCGAATTACGCGGATTGTGGCAGGTGAATCGCGACGGCCTGTAGGGGCGAATCATCATTCGCCCCTACGATTTGGATATCGAATGTATGTTGTGGCCGTAGAGACGTTGCGCGCAACGTCTCTACAATTGCCCCATGATATTTGCGGCAGGGATAGGAGCGGCACGAGCGAAGCGAGTACAGCGGATAGCCCGACGGCGACCGCAGGGAGCCGGGCCGCCCAAATAAAAAATCAAGAGAACAGCTGCATGATGGGCAGAATCTTCCTTTATCGCAGAATTTCGAGCGTGCCGTTAGAGCTGCTGTGGGCGCAGAACTCCGGCGCGTACATGCACTGGATGGAGGCGTAACCGCTGGAGAATTTGCCGAACTGGTTCACCCACAGGCTGTACTCGAACACGTAGGTGCCCTGACGGATCTTCTCGAAGAAGAAGTTGACCGACGCGTCGCGGAACGACTGGTAGTAGCTAAGACCATCCTGCCAGCGGTAGCCCGACACGGTGCCATCGGCCGGCTCGAAGGCCGCCGCCCGCAGGTCTTTCAGATGCACGTACTCGAGGTCGCGGTCGCAGCGAATCACGAGGCGCACCCGCACCTTGTCGCCCACCCGCAGTGGCCGCTCGTCGGTAATGGGCGTCAGCACCTCGCCTTTGTCACCGCTCTCCACGCGGTACAGCTGCCGCTCCACCGAGAGGGGAATGTCGGTGCCGGTGGTGACGATGCTGTCGATGTCGGCATAGTACTGGTAGAACACGCCGCCGTAGGAGAGCCCGTCGCGGGTGGTGGTGAGCACGATGTCGCCGGCATCGGGGTGGGTGAGGCAGCCCGTCACATCCTCCTTGACCGGAATCTGCAGCGTGTCGGCATAGTTGCGGGTCTCGCCACAGATTTTCAGCGTGATGCTGGCGGGAGTGCCGTCGTTGGTCTCGCCGCTGGTGCAGAACACCGCGTAGCACGCGTCGGCGGTGGCGCGGGTGGTGGGCCAGTGGTTGCCGTGCCGCTGCTGCAACAGCCATATCTCCATCTGCTTCACGGTCTCCTGGTCGCCTAAGATGGTCTGGAAGGCCTCCATCATCAAAGCCTGCCGCTCTATCGGGGCATCATCCCAGTAATAGCCCCAGCCCTCTTTCTTCCAGAACATGCCCATCTCTTCCGACTGCTGTGCTTTTTGTTTGATATCCAACATGATAGACTTCGCCAATGCCTTCGACTCGCTGGTGCCCCATTGGTAGAGCGTGAGGGCGGCCATGGTTTTCTGGTAGAAGGTGGGCAGGGTGGCGGCTTCTTTCAGCAAGTGCTGTTTGTAGAAACGGTACGATTCTCGGTTGTTGCCGGTCTCCGGGTAGAACGAGCGGGCGTAGAGGTAGTGCAGAATGTCGGAGCCGAGGGTATATTCGGTCAAAAATTTCGGCCAATGTTTTTTCTGGTATTGATAATCTTTTTCTATCTCATTGTCAATGAAAGTGATAGCCTTTTGTATCGAACTCTTTTTCAGGAAGGCATTCCCATATTGGCAGATGCCTTGTTTGACAAGCCGTCCCGTGCCGATAAGCAGATGTTCGGTGATATAAGGACTGCTCTTTCCACCGGCGAACCACGGCCAGCCGCCGTCGCGGTTCTGTCCGGCTTCGATCTTACGTACCATCTGTGCGGACTCCTGTCGGGTTCTCTCCTCGTCGAACAGGCAGAAGATGTCCTGAATGTCTTGCTCTTCCTGCTGGGCATCCATCTTCCACGGGGTTTCGGCCAGCAGCACCTGCATCAGCTCTTCGTTCTGGCGCAGTTTCGAGTCGAGTGTCTCGGGGTGGTTCTCGCGGCAGTCGTTGAGCAGTGCCTTAAGGTTGGGGTGTGCGCGGAGGATGTAGGCCGACAGCGAGTTGGCGTAGAGTTTGCTGAACAGTTGTTCGTGGCAGTCGTACGGATATTGGGTGAGGTAGGGAAGGGCGAGCACCACATTCCAGCGAGGTGTCGGTGTGAACTGCATTTTGCAGGATACCAGTGATTTACTATTCTGTCGCAGCCGTTCCAACGAGAAGGTCTTGCGGCCTTGTCGGGTGATGAAGAAGGGGACGGTTTCGGTGACGAGTTGTCGGCGCGACAGCACCGGCAGGGTCTTCTCCTCGCCGTCGGAGTAGGAGATGTTGCCGTCGTGGAAGCGGCCGGTAACGCGGTAGGTGATGGCGGAGAGTTCCATCGGGATGTCGGCGGTGAAATCCACGGTGGAGGTGCTGTTGGCGGCCACCGACAGGAACTGGCTGTTGACGGCCACGGTCGCCCCGCTGACGGGGTCAATCAGTTGCACCACCATCTGGCCGGCCAGGGCCTGATCGCTGGTGTTGACCACTTTGGAGGAGAGGACGAGGCGGTCGCCTTCGTAGAGGAAGCGGGGCGCGTTGGGCACCACCATCACCGGCTTTTGGGCCACCAGCAGTTTTTCAAAGGTGCCGGTGCGCAGGTCTTGTGTGTGGCTCACCCCCAGCATTTTCCATCGGGTGAGTGACTCTGGCAGGGTGAATTCCATCTCGATTTCACCGTTGTCGTTGGTGCGGAGGAAAGGAAGGAAGAGGGCGGTTTCTGCAAAGTTTTTGCGGGGTGGTTCTACGGCAGGTGTGTTTTGCTCTGGGGCAGATGAGGGCGTGCTGGCACCACTGCCACGGCTGAAGCCAATGCGGTTCATGGGCTCTTCTACATTTGCATAAAAATCGTAGCTATCATCTTGTTCCATGCATAATGAGAACTCAAAATAATTACGTTCAGGTAGATGTTTCCAAAAGAAAGAGGGAAGGGAGTAGTTGCTTCTAACGTATGGGACTAAACGACGGCCGTCGTAGATGCTCTTGGGTAAGGTTTTGTCGAATTCTTTGGGGGTGGCATACCGGGTATTATGTAGCCGTAGGGAGTAGGTGTTGGGGGCGAAGATGTCGAGTGAGGCATCGTACATGGCGCAGAGCAGTTCGGCCTGTCGCAGCGGTTGGTGGAATTCGTCTTTGAACCGCAGCTTTACCGTGGAAGTCTCGCCGGGCTGGAGCTTGTCGCGGAAGGTGACGAATTCGATGTTCATGCTTTTGTTGGAGAAAGGTATGAGAATGACTTCTGAAGTGGTGTAACACTTGCCGTTGTGGCAGGTGGAGGCTTGACAGGTGTAAGCGCCCTGCTGTCCGGGTTGTACCTGGTAGCTGAGGGTGGCCGACGACTGGTGCAGATTCACCCATTTCTCCTCTATCAGCTGGTCATTACTGAAAACGCGCACCAGCACGTGGGCGTCATCCAGATAGGAACCGATGGTGAAGTGGATGGTTTCGCCCACTTCTGCTGTCGGGCGGCTGCTTTGCACGTTCAGGGCATTGAAGACGGTGAAAGCTTTGCTGTTGCTGAGGGTGGTGTAGAAGACGTATTCTTCTTCCACGATGCTGCCGAACGCGTCGGTGGCGGTCAGGATGACTTTGTACGCCCCGCTGGGTTGTTGCTGCAGTTCGGGCAGCACCAGCAGCGAGTCGTTGGGCAGGGTGAGCGTGCCTCGCGAGACTACGGCTGTCTCTTTCCAGTTGCCTGGGATCTCTTCTCCATAAAAGGCATATTCTGGGAATTGGCTGGTGACTTCGTCGTTCATGTGGGAGGTGATGAAGGGGGCCTTTTCAAGGAATCTCTTCGGCATTTCCAGACTCACCAGCTGATAGTTGACTATGGTGGGCTGTGGCTTTCCATTCATGTTGACGGCCTGCACCGGGAAGCTCGGAACGTCAAGGTCTGTGTTGACGACTTCGGGTATGCTGGTCTCGAACTGGATGGCTCGGTCGCACACGTTCACCTGAAGTTTTTGCGTATGCGTTTCTCCACTCTTGTCGGTAACGGTCACTTCAACGGTGAAGTTCAGTATGGGACAATAGGAACGGTAGCTGTCCTCATTTTCTGCGAGAAATGAGATCTGGAAATTCCCCTCTTCATCGGTGGTACAGGTGTCGCGGGAGATGGCTTTGGCATTTCTATTTTGAGAAAGGTATGGGTTGAGCCACCAACGACCGCTGCGGAAGGGGAACGACAAATCCCTTGTGATTCGATAAGATACGGTTGCATCTTGCACGGGGTAGCCTGCGTAGGCGGTCGCCTTGCCGTGTACGGTGACCTGCTCGCCTGTACGGAAACTCTCCGCTGGCGGCTCCATTACCACCTCAAAGGTGGGACGCTTGTACTCTTCCACCCTGAAAGAGTGGTAGTCACAGTACTTATCTCTGACTTTGAACCCAATCGTAAAGTTCCCTAAGAATCCTGATGATGGCAGCTGGAACTCACCCGCAATGGAACCGAACTCGTTGGTGGTGACCGTCACCGACTGTATCTTTTGGCTATTGCCATCGAACAGTATCACCTCCACCGCTTCGTTGGGCACGATTTCAGAAGCGTAAAGAGTCTCCTTTACAACAATCCCTTTCCAATATATAGTCTGCCCGGGTCGGTAAATCGCGCGGTCCAGGAAACTTTGGACATCATAGGTAGAGATATCCTCGCTAATTTTCTCCCATCCGGTCCATTCCCACTCAGTTTTGTCTTTTTGTTTGCTTACTCGGAACCTGCTGTATTTTGTGGTGACGATGGCATGTCCGTTGGCATTGGTTTGACCAATATTGATAATCTTGTCGTTGTTGTCTTTCACTGAGATGGTGGCATCTGCCACGGGTTGTCCATTGTCGGCATCTATCGCATAGACCTCCAGCTGCTGACCTTCATAATGGTGCATCACCATCAAAGAACTGACATACACTCGGAAATAGTTGAACTCCACATTCTTCAACGATGGAGAGGAAAGAGGTAGCGGTGAAGCAAGGATGATATAATCTCCGTAAGGAAGTGGGGGTATGGCGACTAAGGTGGTGTCGGTGAGGTACCGATGCTGGGTGTTGACGGGCACGATGAACTTGTGGAGGGCGTTGCGTTCCGAAAAATTTCCGTTCTTGGTTTCAGATTCTAAATAGGGCTTCACATAAACATAAACACTGTCGCAGTTACGGCTGTTGGTGCGCACGAGGTTGGTTTTGGGTAACAGGACTCTGGAGTTGGGGGTGGGGCGTGCCGATGGTTTTTGGATAAGAGCAATTTTTTGTTGCATCTCTTCGGCAATCTTAGGGTGTGAAGTGGCGGTTGCTTCTCGCACCAATTGGTAGTAATGTACTGCTTTGTAGTAGTGGTTTTCATCTCGGGGCTCCCAACCTTTGGGAGAATAGTAATTCCCCATCTCCATGAAAAGTATCCATGCGAATGGTTCATGGCTGTAACGCTGCTCCAGCCGTTCTAAATATTGGTCAAGAGCAGCCGTGTGTATGTCGATGCCCCCTGTGCATGAGTTTCGGATTTTGTTGAAGAATTCTAATTGCCAGACTAATAGACTGGTTTTGTTGGTATCGTCTTGATGAAAACGGAACATTTCCTGATAGAGTCTTAATAGCTGGTAGTTGGATGAAAGTGTGTCAGCAGTGCCGAGGTCGAGCGTGGTGAGGTCTTCTGAAAGGTATGTCTCCCATTGAGTTGACGGCCCAGAACTGTTATGAAAGTTTTTCTTTTGAGAGAAATCCTTGGCAATTAAGTCGTAGAGGGTGGGGTAGGCATCTGGCACACTGAGTAGGGCATGTTCATAAGATGTGTAGGAAGAAATGATGGGAAGATATGTCTTCGAATCTGTGTGCGACAGGTATGCGTCCTGCAAGGACAGCCGGTAGTTCCGGGTGATGTCGGCCGATATTTTATTATAGTCCCACGTGTGCCAATCCTGTTCGTTGTCTGTAGCGAGCGCCGTGCGTTCACTGATTTTTCTTCCGAATTCAACTAGATATAAATTCTCTGCATTGGCCAAAAGCGCTCTCCATACGGCTCTTTCAGCATAGGCGGCGGGAGTGCCTTTTTCTATCTTCTTGTCACACAGACGAATCTGTCGTTGACATTCGTAGTAGAATGAGTCTAACTGCACTTCGTAGTCGTACTTGTCGAGCCGCTCGTCCATCTGCTGAAGCACGGCAGCCATCTGCTGGGGTGTGCGCTGCGCAAATGTGGTTAGAATGCTGAATATAAGGGTGATGAATAAAAGTATATGGCGTTTCATTTTAGGGAATTTATTTTCGGGGCAAATATACAAAGAAATATGGGATGGTGAGGATTAGCGGTGCAAAAAAAACTTATCAACAATTTACCAACAGGTTTTCAACAGAAGAAAAATCTCGTTTCTTGCACTTTTTTGATCGAAAAATGCAAATTTTGGGGATGAAACTTCCAAAATGACAACCTTCTCTATGCCAAAAAGTTGCAGAGTGTGATATGTCTATTTTCTTTGGTTGCGCACAAACCTTAGATTTGCAGCCTGTAAATTTAAGGCAAAGGATTAATGTGCATAGTTCGATATATTTTTAAATTACAGCCATTTAAGCATTGGCATTTATCAGATTGGGGATTGTGTTTTTTGCTACTATCCGAACAAAA
>JAFXTS010000029.1 GCA_017535665.1 Bacteroidales bacterium
CTTATCCGGGACCGTCATTGGTGATCTGCTACGCTCCTTGTATCAACCACGGCATCAAGGTCGGCATGGGTCGTTCCCAGCACGAAGAGGCCAAGGCCGTCGAGTGCGGTTACTGGCACCTGTGGCGTTTCAATCCTGCCGAGGAAGAGGCCGGCAAGAACGGCTTCCACTTGGACAGCAAGGAACCCGACTGGAGCAAGTTCCAAGACTTCATCATGGGCGAGGTCCGTTACAACAGCTTGTTGAAGACCTTCCCGGAGGAAGCCAAGGAGTTGTTCGCCAAGACCGAGCAGTTCGCGAAACTGAGATACGAAGGGTATAAGAAGTTGAGCGAAGGGAAATAAACTCAAACTCATAACATTTATCATCAATCAGGGCAGCCCGAAAGGGTCGCCCTGATTTTCAAAAAATTAAAATATCATTGTATTAGTATGGCAAATAAGCTTATTGTGCAAGACACTCCCATCACCGTTATTGCAAGCGATGGTAAAGATTTTATTTGCCTCACTGATATGGCCGGGGCCAAAAAAGATGGAATACGCGCTGCGGACATTATCAAAAACTGGCTGAGGAACCGCTATACCATCGAATTTCTTGGCACTTGGGAAATGATTCACAACCCTGATTTTAAAGTGGTCGAATTTGACCACTTTAGAATGCACGCTGGCCTTCCCAACTTCGTCTTGAGTGCATCTGAATGGATTGAACAGACTAATGCCATTGGAATCTTTGTCAAAAAAGGCCGTTACGGCGGAACCTATGCACACAAAGATATCGCTTTTGAGTTTGGTTCTGCCATTAGTGTCCCATTCAAGCTTTATCTAATTGAGGAATTCCAACGTCTGAAAGAAGATGAACAGAAATTACTTGGATGGTCGGCTAAACGTGAATTATCAAAAATCAACTATCACATACACACGGATGCCATAAAGTCCAACCTTATCCCAAATGAAATTGACGAATACCATAAATCCCTTATCTACGCTGAGGAAGCAGATGTGCTTAACGTAGCTCTGTTTGGCATCACAGCGAAAGAGTGGCGTGAGGCCAATCCCCATTTAAAAGGGAACATGCGGGATTATGCCTCAATCAATCAACTCATCTGTCTATCCAATATGGAGAATATAAATGCTGTATTCATCAATGATGGAATGACTCAATCGGAACGCTTGCAGCGTCTTAATCAGATTGCGATACAGCAAATGTCCATCCTTGAGGATGTTGAATCAAAAAAACTATTGAAATAACGAAATAATTAGAATATCGAAACAGACTAAAACCAACCATATATAATAATAGTAGATAGCGTTTGTAGCTATCCTTGAACGTCAAATTTGAAGTATCAACAAAAAAAGAGAAATATAGAAAGAAAAGTAAACTAACATATTATCAATCATAGCGTTTGCTATTTGTTCCGACCAATCTGAAACGTGGAAAATTTCAAATTGAATTTTGAGGAAGACAAATTGCAGATGCTCGCGTATAGGCGGGCATTTTAGTCTTTCCTCAAAAGGTATTTCCACGACCTCAGATTGGAGACGAGATTGCTCGCCTCTTTTATTGTTTGGGTCGTGGAATGGAGGAATCGGTGGCATAACGCACAAATAGCAAACAATTATGCCCAAAGAGATTCAAAAAGATTTCATTTATCAAGGCGATTGCCTTGACATCTTGAGAACATTCCCCGACAAATCGGTGGATCTGATTTTTGCAGACCCGCCGTATAATATGCAGACAGAGGGGGAACTGCTGCGCACAGACGGAACCGCATTCGATGGGGTTTCTGACAAATGGGATAAATTCAGCAGTTTGCAAGATTATGACGAGTTTTCTAAGAAATGGCTTACTGAATGTCGACGTGTTTTGAAGAATGACGGGGCAATTTGGGTAATCGGCTCATTTCAAAACATCTTCCGTTTGGGTTACATCATGCAAGATCTTGGTTTTTGGATTTTAAATGATGTGATTTGGTCAAAGCCAAACGCTGTTCCCAATTTCGGAGGAACCCGCTTTCAGAATTCCCACGAAACGCTCATCTGGTGCGCAAAGAGCAAAGGAGCCAAATACCATTTTAATTACAAAACAATGAAACATCTTAACGGAGACAAACAGATGAAAAGCGTATGGGATATTGGCATCTGCATCGGGAGTGAACGGCTGAAAGACAGTGACGGTAAAAAAATCCATTCTACACAAAAACCAGAACACTTACTGTACAATATTATTCTTTCATCTACCCAAAAGGAAGATTTGGTATTGGATCCTTTTTTCGGCACCGGGACAACCGGGGCTGTCGCAAAACGATTAGGCCGGCATTTTGTTGGCATTGAAAGAGAAGCAGCTTACATAGAAGCAGCAAAAAAACGAATAAATAGTGTCAAATTGGATTTTTCGGATTTGATAGACAATGTCTTTGATGTCAAACCTCCCCGTTTTTCAATAAAACAATTGGTTCAGTTTGGATATTTGTCAGTTGGCCAAAAGTTATACAGTAAGGATAAACGATATTATGCTGAAATCTGCGAGGATGGGAATGTTTTTGACGGAGAAACAAAAGCCTCCATCCATAAAATGTCTGCCAAATACTTGAACCGAAGCAACAACAATGGGTGGGACTACTTTTGGTGTGAATATAATGGCGAATTTGTCACCATAGACTCATTGCGCTATCTCGCTAAAGAGAAAGGAGGCGTCCTGTGATTCTTAACTACGAGTACTTCAAAGCAAGTTTGAACAGCAAATTATTTGAAGACAGCTATAGCGACTTGTTGCGAAAAATTGCCGAAAATCCTGAACGGTACATCGGGATTTTCCGTCCAACAAAACCCAAGACCAAACTGATTCAGAACATCACGCAATCGCATGAAATTCGTTTTGGCGATGCTTTGGAATTCATCTTTGAACGTTACTTTGAAGCAAGTGGATTTCAACTACATACAAAGCGATTCAGAACATTGGATGATACAGAATTGAGCATTGACCAGCTGTTCAGCAACAGGAATGTCCTCTATATGATTGAGCAAAAAGTCAGAGATGACCATGACAGCACAAAAAAGGTCGGGCAGTTCGATAATTTCGAGAACAAGTATTTCGCATTGTCACAACGGTATCCGAATTACGAGATTCGTCCGTTCATGTGGTTTATTGATGACTCGTTGGAGAAAAACCGAAGATACTATTTGAACAGGATGCAAAGTATGTCAAGTGATTATGGATGTCAACCTAAATTGTTTTACGGAGAGCAGCTTTTCTCACAAGTTGATGATTTTAACATTGAAATTTGGCGTGAGACGCTGGACTATCTGGAACAATGGAAAGCCACTCTCCCAGATATGCCAGAAATCAATTTTGACAATAATGCCGAAGTAGTTTTTGAGGAAGTAAAGGATTTGCCACCTATCATCTATCGGAAACTCCTAAACAATTTGGAAGTCAGAAGGCAGATCTTCCCCATTATCTTTCCCAACAATACGGTCTTGGGTATGTTGTGCGATTATTTCTTCTCAAAAAGTGAACATATATATCATACTTTGGCAGAACTAATCGTTGTTCGAGTTTAGAATCAATTCTCCGCCGTCATCAAAAACGATTACGAGGATTTTGCCGACAAAGTTGTGCATTACATACGGTTTTTGTAAACCGTATGCAGTATTAAGGTCATTATTCAGATTGTGGCTTGCACCGAAATTCAACCCTGCTGAGGAAGAGGCCGGCCAGAACGGCTTCCACCTCGACAGCAAGGAACCCAACTGGGCCGACTTCCAGAAGTTCATCCAGGGCGAGGTCCGCTACAACAGCTTGTTGAAGACCTTCCCGGAGGAAGCCAAGGAACTCTTTGCCAAGACCGAGCAGTTCGCGAAACTGAGATACGAAGGGTATAAGAAGCTGAGCGAAGGGAAATAATCTTTGATTGGAATTCCTGTAAAGGCGCACTGGAAAACGATGCGCCTTTTTTTGTTTCGGGAAAATTTGTAATTTTGCGGGGTGATTATTTAGAATATGGTTATTATGGAGTTCAAATTGAATGAATATCATAGAGATATATCTGACGAAGAGTTATTAGGGGATATTAGGAGGATTGCTGAAATAGTTGGAACTGGAAGACTTTCGCGGTCGGAATATAAAAAGCATGGAAAATACGGTACTACAACAATCGAAAGAAGATTTGGTGGATGGAATGCAGCAATCGAAAAAATTGGGCTTCATACATGTGTGGTAGGAAATCAAAAACATGAAAGTCTAAAAAATGATGAAAGTTTTTTTTGTGATTTACGATATATTGCCACTTTATTAGCAAAAGATTCTATTACAACAGGGGAATATGAGCAGTATGGTAGATTTGACAGAAGTGTAATGTTTAAAAAATATGGCAGTTGGAACATTATACTGCAAAAGGCAGGACTGAAACCAACTCCATACAGATTAGGAAAAGGAAAAGAAATTTCCGATGAGGAATTATTTCAAGACATTGAACGCGTTTGGATAAAATTGGGAAGACAACCCACTATTTCTGATGTAAAAAATGGAGAATTCAAGTTTTCACAAAATACATTTACCCGTCGTTTTGGAGGTTGGCGAGGAGCTTTGGAGGCCTTTATTAAATATGTGAATTCTGATGATAACGAGGTTTCTCCTCCTTCTAATAATAGTGAACAACAGGCTAAAGTTGAAACAAGAGTTACCCAGCATAAACAATCTAACCCTATTGAACGAGAAGAAAAGGTAGTGGATGGCCCTAAAAATCATAAGACCAATAGGGATATTAATCTTCGTTTACGTTTCAAGGTAATGGCACGAGACAATTTCAAATGCTGTATGTGTGGAAGATCCCCTGCAACAGACCCCTCCGTCGTGCTCCACATAGACCACATAAAACCCTGGGCAAAAGGAGGAGAAACCACAATGGACAACCTGCAAACATTGTGCTCAAAATGCAATCTTGGAAAAAGCGACATCATGTTGTAACAATGAGGTTCTCACCAACTAAACCATCTGTTAAAAATCATTGCCTTTATCTATCATGATAGCAATGAGATAGAAAAATGTGTGCTGCATTTGTGTATTATTATCTTTAGCGTGTCACAAAACCCGCCAGCTGCATAGGAGACCTTCTCAGCAGCGTTTTATTATTGAAATGGTTGTAACACTACAAACTTTTTTACAATATTTTCTGTTTCATTCACCCATTTGGCGAAAATTTGATGTGGCAGTTGGCTTTATTCCAAAACATATATTCCAAAATCTCATAATTTATTTCTGCTAAATATTCCAAATCCTCTCTTTTTTCCTCTTTACCTATATTATGCACCATGGCAAAAATGTCGGATCAACGAGTACAATGCCAAGCTCACTTGAGCATTGTCGAGTCGAGACGGAATTTGACGTAGTCAAATGTTCCACGCCTCCGCAAATTTTTTCTGAAAAATTTATTCCCTTACCTCCTGCGAGATTATTATTTATCCCAGCAAAAAACATCTGTGCCACAAAAAAAGGCCGACACCCTCGCGCCAGCCTTTTTTTAAACTTTTAACTTTGAATTTCTTTAACCCTTAAACTGTGAGCACGTATGCCAATAAACTTATCGTACACCTGCGCCGTGAGTGAGTGATATAAAGGTAATCATAAAAACATTTTTTTACAATAAATGGTACCCTATCAGTGTGTGGACGTTACCAAAGACCATTACTAGTGGTACCCTATAACCGCTATCAATAGTACCGCAACGGTACTATAGCACATGATCTTTTTGTCACAACAATATTCTACTATTCAAAAACGTAATTCTTATCTTCAAAGAAATCCGCGCTGTTCTTGATAGCATCCCTATATATAGTTAGAGCCTTTTGCTTTTGACAGAATTTTTTTAACATTTCAGCTGTATAGTTCAAACAAGGTCCTTTTTGGGTTCGAAGTATATCCCTTAGTTTGTTAATTGCTTTCAAAGGTTCCCTGTCAATATAGAAGAGATACTCTGCTTCAAAAGTATCAGCAATAATGTCCTTGTTGGCATCATACGACGATCTCATGCTTTTAATCAGTGTTTGCAAAAGTGCTTTATCGGGATGTTCAGATTTCACATAGCAGCGATAATAAGCATCTATATGATAAACATTCGATTTGTCTAACTCGTAGTTCTGCTTGGCTTGTTCTAACGCTCCTTCATAGTCATTCTGTTTCATTTTGGTTATCACCAACTCATGTGCAGCTTTTGAAGTATGTTTCTGCATATAATTTTTTGAAGCGATCAAAGCTTGCTCATAATTACGCTGAGCAAGAGGATAATTCCCCTGTAATCTTTCATAGTAGCCCCAAATAAAGTATTTCGTATAACCAGTGAAGTGTTTCATCTCTTTTTCAATATCTAGTTGATAATCCCGACCCAGTTTACAATAAGAAAGACACAACCAATACCTAATTGACCTTTTGACAGAATCATAGTCATGTCTATTATTATCATACAATATTCTTTTGGCTAACTCGATAACACCTTTAAAATCCTCTTGTCTATACTGATCCACTATTACTTTCAATGCTACTGATGGTAGTATCGCCTCTGTTTTTACTTTGAACCTTGGATCGCTCAACATCTTTTTACTTCTATATAAATCCTCCGCCAAATCAAGTGTTTCTTCATCAGTATTCTCAAGAAGGTCTTTAGTGTATTTATCAAGCCTTTGTTGATAAACTTTATCCAAAGACAGTCTATTACGGTCTATATAATCAGCCAAAGCTCGATTCAATCTAAGATAGTTCCTATTTGCGCCAAAACACTCGTAAATAGCATAGTGCTCAAATTTCTCCAAAATATCAATGAGTTCGGGTTCTTGGAATATTGAACTAAGTTGATGATAACCAATATATTCAAACTTTGCCATTAGAATAAGAAGTTGATATTCCTTGGTTTCTTTCTTGAACTCGTCCAATAGATTATTCATATCGCTGTCGTACATCTTATTGATGTTGGGCAACTCTTTTAATACCGTTGGCATACCATATTGATCCAACATATCAATAATCTCGAACACTTGCTCGGGATACCCGGTCATATTTGTTAACAGCTTTTCTGTTGTACTATCATCACATTTAATATCTTTAGCCTCTGCATATACATTAAACAAAATTTTCATATCACTACGCTCCATTTGCTGAAGCTGTAAATGACATACGTATTTTTCTTCTCGTGCCGTCTTTGCATTAACAGAACACGTAGAAGCAACAAAAAGACTCACTTTAGGATTAAGGTCTGGCTGATGTATCACATCCAAAAACCAATCCTCGATGTAACCATTCTTATTAACAATACAATTATCGTCATCAATTCGGATTAGCTCGTGTGATTCCACAATATCATTGATGAGTTTAATCGCTATTTCCTTATGTTTGGCAGTGTCATTAAGCAGCGAATCCAATTCACTCTTGGAATATGTATTGATATAGTCGTTTAACTGTTTAACAAGACTATCCAAAGAGTCCGTATCCTTCAATGACACCTCTATCGGATAATAGGATGGATGAAGGCCATTGTTCATCTTATTAACCATAAACTGCAAAAGGAACCTTTTCCTACCAATATGTCTTATTCCTGATGCAATAATACATTTAGTCTTTAGATTCCTATTCTCATATACCAAGCTCATCATTTTGGAAAATTCCTTTTCTCTTCCAACATAAAAGTGTTCCCTTGTTCTTATCTCTGGATGTTTTTCCCACAACAGCTCTACTATTGTACGTTGAATAACCCTAGCCAATATTTTGGGATTATCATAATAATTTGTCAGATATTGCCGAACCCATGGTTTTGCATCCTTGGTAACATCAATATTCTCATCCACACTAAAGGCACAAAACACACACTTTCCTTCATCAACAATATCTCGTACATTGGCCAGTTCTGTTTTACACCACGAAGAATTTAGACTTTCTTTAGAGGCAAACAATACAAATATTGACGTAATATCAAGTGCATTATTAATTTCGTCTACTATTTTCCTCCCCGATTCAAAATCAAATTTGTCCAATAGGGCAAAATCCCAACCAATCTCATTTGCTACCGCCTCAACCAAAGGTTTTTGTGCCGTACTATGTGAAAGAAAAATTTTAATCATACTATTTGATTATTTATTGGTATTGGTTTATGTGTTTGTTTTGTTTTTCTAGTGTCAATAACTTTTGAAATACCCCAACCCTCTCCTCTTTCATATCTCCCGCATTAAGGAGCTTTTTGTTGTGTTTAATCCAATTACAATATTTATAAAATTCTTCAGGATTGTGCTTTGAGGGATTACGCTTATTAGTTTCAATAAATGTGATTATCTTTTGATATTTACTGTTCCAAAGTTCGTCTTGCGTCATAACACATCCTACATCTTACATCTACCATCTCTAGTATCCCTTCCTCCTCATGCACCACATACGGTCCCTCCTTGCACTCGAAGATGACGGAACCCGGCTCCAGGGATTCCACGGTGTGCCAGACATTCTTTCCTACGTTCACGCCGTAGCGGCCTTCCGATGGGTTGAGGACAATGTTTTCAATGATGGTGCCGTCGTCGTTGTAGATGATGACACGTATCCTGCCACGCAACACAACAAATGATTCCTCTTTCTCCGGATGGCGATGAACGGGGATGTTGGCACCCGGTTCCACGGCATTCAGAAAACGATGGCACTTCTCATCCAGACTCTGATGAAAGTTCAGATTCATCAGCAGCCGGGGCGATGCTTGGGCCCGGGCGGTCAAACTGTCAAGTATCTCATTGTCTATCACCATAATAGTCTTCCCCTTATTTTGTGTCATACAATTGGCAAAAATAAAAATTTTTCTTATTCTGTCACTATTCTCCCTAAAATATTTGTCCTCTTTGAGATAAGATATTCACCATACATCTTCCATCTGTCATCCGCCCTCCCCTTTCGGTTAATCCCTTATGGCTTCAACAAATTGATCGGAACCACATACACTCCGTCTTCACGCCTGTATGCACCACCAACAGCAGTCAGCACCAACAAAAACGATGGTGCCTTTTCATCGCTTTTCTCCACAATCTTGTCACGAAGCGTCTTCAGCGATTTTGCCCCGTCGTCAATCAAGTCGTCACCGCCAAGCTTTATCTCAATACCACCCCAACGTCCATCCTCCAAATGTACTACAGCATCGCATTCCAACCCGGCATTGTCCCTATAGTGCTTCACAACACCGCCAAGACATTCCGCATACACCCTGAGGTCTCTCACCGCAAAATCCTCGAAAAACAGTCCAAAGCTCTCCAAGTCATTCATCAAATCATTAGGATTCACGCCCAAACATCGGCAAGCAATCGAAGTGTCCACAAAATGCCGAGTCGGAGTACTCCTTATCGAAGTCTTCGATCTTATGTTAGGATTCCAAGCTTCCATATCCTCAATGATATAAATATCTTTCAGCGCCTCCATGTAATCACCGTATGTCTTCGTGTCCATCGTGCGCTCATTGCTCTGGCGTATATCCGATATGATGGTCGATACCGCCGCCTCGCTCGAAATATTACGGGCATAGCTCCTCAGAATCATCCTCATCACCTCAGGTTTCTTGTTGCGGAACCGCTCGTTCTCGCTATCCTCAAACACGAATAATCCGTTATAATAGTTTTTCGTGATCTCCAACGCAATCTCCTTGGGTGACAAAACCGCTATGGGCCATCCTCCCCTGCAGAGCAAGAAAGCCACATCTTCGAGCGTGAAGTCGGCATTCATGTCCCACGGGAAATTTTTCCCTCCGTCAAACAAGTCCTCAAGCGACACTGTCCCTTTCGACTCTTTCGACTCCCACAGAGTCAGCGGACGCATTTTTAACGGGGCGATTCTTCCCGCACCACTATGGTGTATCTCGGTTTTGTCGGCAGGGGTCGAACTGCCTGTTAGGATATATTTGCCGAATTGGTAGTTGAAGTCCAAGTCGTCTTTTACCTGATTCCAAATGTCGGGAGCCTTCTGCCACTCGCCAATCAGCCTTGGGTTCTCACCTATCAGTACCGCTTTAGGATTCATCCGTGCCATAGCGATGGCCTGTTTCGTGTTCAGTTTCACGAAACTTTTCTGGTATAGCATGCATGTGGTGGTTTTGCCACAGAACTTCGGACCTGCCACAACCACAGCCCCCGATGACTTTAATTTGAGTGCAATTTCCTCTTCTATAAGCCTTTGATAATACATAACAATAAATATTTCTTCGGAAAAAATAAACATTTTATCTTAAACTCCCACGATTTTCAATCAAAAATTCCCATAATTTTCAATTTACATCACATCTGCACCCTGATTATCAGGAAGCCATGTCCAACTCTGAAGTGGATTTATTCCCCCAAAAGCCCCTAAGGCATAATCTCAACTTGCATCCAGCGTTTCATCAAGATGGTGATGGAACTTTATGATGCCCGCAAAGAGGATAGGGAATACTTGGATTATTATGTCAACCCTGATGAAAATAAAGAGCTTGAAAAGTTCAAGAAAATTAGATTGGAGATTCCTTTTGTGAACTTGTTCCGCCACAATACCACAGCAAGGTTAACGAGGCAGATGCTTTGGGCAAAGCACAATACATAAAGCGCCTCAACGCTTTAGAGTGACAAGGGTATAATTCCTATTAATAAATATACGGAAACACCTTGTACCGCTTCTGCTGCTTGAACTCGTCGCCGAAAAGCTGCTCGTAACGCTCGTACACGGCCTTGGCACGCGGTACCAGGTTGGCAACCGTCCACAGCAGGAACACACTGCCCGCCACCGACCACGACAGAATGGCAAACCCCGTCCACTCGATGATCTCCCCAAAATAGTTGGCCGAGTTCACTTTATTGAAAAGCTTGCCGTAAGGCAGGTAGTAGTTGTTGTCGTATTTGTCTTTGCGCAAAGCACGAATGACAATGTCGGCCCGCATGTTGATGACCATTCCCAAGAAAAACACCAGCGTCCCCACAATGAACTGCGGACTCCAAAGCCACTGCAACGTATATTGCTCGGGAGCAACATAGAACAGCCAGCCGCCTTGCATATAGGCGTTGGTCATGTTGAAGAAAAAGCCCGAGAAGATGATGGAAAGCGGCATCTTGCTGGTACCCTTCATTTTAGAAGGAAACACATAGCTGCGTTGCAGATAGTGAAGCTGAAAGAATGTAAAAATAACTGTGGCGGTCCAGGGGAAACTATGAAGCGTATAAGGAGCCCCCATAATGGTGGTGTTGACATAAAAGGCCAGCATCAGCAGAAATACAGGCGACTCCATGAGGAACCAGCCCCAGTTGCTGCGGATGGAGATGCCCCACCGGTTGTTGAAGGTGAGCCCATAGGCCGGAGTAACAAACTGTAGTACAGTGAAGACGACCGCCGAGAGGATTGTCATCCCTAACAGAAAATAATAGTAGAAAGGTCCGAATAAAAAATCTATCATAGTGAAAATGGGTTAATGGAATGACTGTCCGTCGAAACGGTGTTTTCTTTTGATATGATATTGGAAAAGGATAGAGGTGTGGCACACATCCTTGTACGCCTCGAAACTCATACCTTTCCGTTTGGCTTTCATCTTTCTATATTGCGATAAAACAGCAAATTGCGCCTTATAGACGGCCAGAAAGTCGCGGCCATGACGCTGTAGCAGGAAGACGAACGCGGCGAGATTGTCGAGGAAGAGTCGCGCCCAGAAGGTGGGAAAGAGCCGGCGGGCGGGAAGGTTCTTGATGAGCAGGAAATGGTTGTTGCGGAAGTTGAGGAAAGTCTTGAAGGAGTTGTTCTTGGGCAGGGTGCCGCCGCCCACGTGATACACCACCGAGCGGGGTTCCACCACGATGCGGTAGCCGGCATTGCGGATGCGCCAGCAGAGGTCAATCTCCTCCATGTGGGCGAAAAAGTCGGCGTCGAGGCCACCCACCTTGCGGTACACATCGCTACGAATGAACAGCGCCGCACCAGTGGCCCAGAAAATGTCCATCGGCGTGTCGTACTGGCCGTTGTCGGTCTCCACCGTGTCGAACATCCGTCCCCGACAGAACGGGTAGCCGTATTTATCGAGGAAACCGCCAGAAGCACCGGCATACTCGAATTTTTCGCGGTCGGCATAACTGCGGAGCTTGGGCTGCACAGCGGCGACCTGCGCGTCGGCATCCATCACCTCCATGACCGGCTGTACCCAGCCGTCGGCCACCTCAATGTCGGAATTGAGCAGACAGAAATATTCGGCCTCAATCTGCTCCAAAGCGACATTATAGCCGCCTGCAAAGCCATAATTGCGGTCGTTCAAAATCAGCCGCATCTGCGGATAGTTGGTCTTCATGAAAGCGACCGAGTCATCCGTAGAGGCATTGTCAGCCACTATAACTTCCGCATAATCAGGGACATGCGAAAGCAATGAGGGAAGGAATTTTTCCAAAAAACTTCTTCCGTTATAATTCAAGATGACAATGGCTAACTTCAATTTCATCACTCAAAATAAGGCTGCAAAATTACACGAAATTTTTATACTATCGCAATTGAACAATTTTAAATATTATTTGTTATTTTTGCCGAACTTTTCAAGAAAGGAAAAGAAATTTGTTAAACCTTAAAAATAAAAAAGTTATGTCAATCAAACTCAAACCATTAGCAGACAGAGTTGTTGTAGAACCTGCCGAAGCTGAACAGAAAACTGCCGGTGGCATCATTATTCCTGACACCGCTAAAGAGAAACCGCAAAAAGGTACCGTCGTGGCCGTCGGACCCGGCAAAAAAGACGAACCCATGACCGTCAAAAAAGGTGACACCGTTCTCTATGGCAAATACTCCGGAACGGAAGTCAGCATTGATGGCAAAAACTACCTCATCATGAAAGAGAGCGACATATACGCTACGCTTTAATGAATTGAAAATTGAGAATTGAAAACTAAGAAATTAAGAAGTTAAGAAACTAAGAACCACCTTTTATCGCTTCACTTCTTAACTCCTTCACTTCTTAACTTTTAACTCTCAACATTTTACTTGATAAACTTAATAAAAAAATCGATAAACTAAAAAAACAGAAAAAATCATGGCAAAAAATATCGTTTATGACTGGGAAGCCCGCGACGGTTTGAAAAAAGGCGTGGACGCATTGGCAAATGCAGTGAAAGTGACCCTCGGTCCCAAAGGGCGTAATGTGATTATTGACAAGAAATTCGGTGCCCCGCACATCACCAAAGACGGTGTGACCGTGGCCAAGGAAATCGAGTTGAGCGAACCCATCGAAAATATGGGTGCCCAGATGGTGAAAGAGGTTGCCTCCAAGACCAACGACCAGGCCGGTGATGGTACCACCACCGCCACCGTTTTGGCACAGTCCATCTTCAACACCGGTCTCAAGAACGTGACCGCCGGTGCCAACCCGATGGACCTCAAACGCGGTATCGATGCAGCTGTGGCCGCTGTCGTGGCTGAACTCAAGAAGATGTCCAGCACCATCGGCGACAACAATGAGAAGATCGCCCAGGTAGCCACCATCTCTGCCAACAACGACGCACACGTCGGCAACATCATCGCTGAAGCGATGCAGAAAGTGAAAAAAGAGGGTGTCATCACCATCGAAGAGGCCAAAGGCACCGAAACCAACGTAAAAGTGGTGGAAGGTATGCAGTTCGACCGTGGATACATCTCCCCCTATTTCGTGACCGACACCGAAAAGATGGAAGCCGTTTATGAGAATCCTTTCATCCTGATTTACGACAAGAAAATCAGCAACATGAAGGAATTCCTCCCCATCTTGGAGAAGGCTGTCCAGAGCGGTCGTCCGCTGCTCGTTATTGCAGAAGACGTTGAAAGCGAAGCTCTTGCCACCCTCGTGGTGAACCGTCTGCGTGGCGGTCTGAAGATCGTGGCCGTGAAGGCTCCCGGCTTCGGCGACAGAAGAAAAGAGATGTTGGAAGACATCGCCATCCTGACCGGTGGTTATGTGATTTCCGAGGAGAAGGGCTTCAAACTCGAAGACGCCACCCTCGAAATGCTCGGTACCGCCGAGAAGATCACCGTTGACAAGGAGAACACTACCATCGTCAGCGGCAAGGGTGACAAGAACGCCATCGCTGACCGCGTGGCCCAGATCAAGGCTCAGATTGCAAAGAGCACTTCCGACTACGATAAAGAGAAACTTCAGGAACGTCTGGCCAAGTTGGCCGGCGGTGTGGCCGTCATCTATGTCGGCGCCGCTTCCGAAGTGGAAATGAAAGAGAAGAAAGACCGTTTCGACGACGCTTTGCACGCTACCCGTGCTGCCATCGAAGAGGGTATCATCCCTGGCGGTGGTGTCGGTTACATCCGCGCCATCAAGGCTTTGGACAAGATCAAAGGTGTGAACGATGACGAGAAGATTGGTATTGACATCGTGCGTCGCGCCTTGGAGGAACCCCTCCGTCAGATTGTGGCCAACGCCGGTAAGGAAGGCTCCGTGGTGGTGAACGCCGTCAAGGAGGCCAAGGGCAACGTCGGTTTCAACGCCCGCACCGAGGTGTACGAAGACCTCATCAAGGCTGGTGTTATCGACCCGACCAAGGTGGCCCGCGTCGCCATCGAGAACGCCGGTTCCATCGCCGGTATGCTGCTGACCACCGAGTGCGTGCTCGCCGAAATCAAGGAGGAGACTCCTGCGGCTCCCGCAGCCGGTATGGGCGGCGGAATGCCCGGCATGTACTAATCGTCGGAATCTATCCAATTAAGACAAATCACGACAGGGAATCAGCGTGCTGGTTTCCTGTCTTTACTTTCAACCCATAGCATGACAGAACCACTCTCCCACCCTATTCATCGCCAACCTCTCTTAGAGGTTTGTGCCGCCTCGCTCGACTCGGCCCGCAAGGCCGACCGTGCCGGCGCACCGCGTATCGAGCTGTGCCGCCGGTTAGATCTGGGCGGTCTCACCCCCGACCGCGCTGACATCGCGGACTGTGTTAACACCCTGTCGCTCAAAACCTTCGTGCTGATACGTCCGCGCGGCGGCGACTTCTGCTACACGGAGGATGAGATGCAGACCATACTGGACGACATCCGCTACTGTCGCGACATCGGGGCGGCGGGCGTGGTGGTCGGCTTCCTCCACGAGGACGGGAGTGTAAACACCGACCAGTGCCGCCGCGCCATGGAAGCCGCACGCGGCATGGAGGTCACCTTCCACCGTGCCTTCGACCGCTGCACCCACTGGCCGGAAGCGTTGGAGCAGATTATCGGGTGCGGCTTCCACCGCATCTTGACCTCCGGACAGCAACCCACTGCTTTACAGGGTGTTGAGACGCTGAAGGCCATCCAACAGCAGGCAGCCGGGCGGATTGTCATCCTTGCCGGCAGTGGCATCAACGCCGACAATGCCGCCACCATCATCCGCACAACGGGCGTGAGCGAAGTGCATGGCAGCTGCAAAATCAACGGATATGAGAGCGACGAAGCCGAAATTCGCCGCACCCTCGCCGCCATCAACTTCTGAAAATTATTTCTTTTCACATTAAGTCCATTATTATTTAAAATTGTATATTTGCAAGCTAATTCTATAGTATTATGAAACCTGAAACACCTGTACTGCTGCTTACCGGCTACCTCGGAAGCGGCAAAACCACCCTCGTCAACCGAATCTTGAGCAACCGTCGTGGCATACGCTTCGCGGTAATTGTCAACGATATAGGAGAAATCAATATCGATGCGGACCTCATCCAGAAAGGTGGCATTGTAGGGCAGAACGATGAGAGCCTTGTGGCTTTGCAGAACGGCTGTATCTGCTGTACGCTGAAGATGGATTTGGTGAACCAGATCAAAGAACTCATCAACCAGCAGTGCTTCGACTACATCGTGATAGAGGCCAGCGGCATCTGCGAACCCGACCCCATCGCGCAGACCATCTGCACCATGCCCTCCATGGGCGGTCCCTATACCGAGAAGGGCGTACCGCGCCTCGACTGCATCGTGACCGTGGTGGATGCCTTGCGCCTGCAGGACGAATTTGGCTGCGGCGAAGACCTTACCCGTCAGAACATTGGTGATGACGACCTCGAGAAGTTGGTCATCCAGCAGATCGAATTTTGCAACATCATCCTGCTCAATAAAGCTTCGCAGGTGGCCCCGCACGAGCTGGGGCGCATCCGCGAAATCATCCGCGCCATCCAGCCCAAAGCCACCATCATCGAATGCGACTACTGCGACATCGACCTTGACAAGATATTGAACACCAACATGTTTGACTTCGACAAAGTGGCCACTTCCGCCACATGGATCCAACACATTGAAGATATTCCACAAGATGATGAAGACGATGATGACGATGAGCATGATGAACACGAACATCACCATCATCACGAAGAACATGAGCATGAGCATGAGCACGAACACGAGCACGAGCACGGACATCACCACCACCATCACCACCATGATGAAGGAGAGGCGGAGGAATATGGCATCAGCACATTTGTTTATTACCGCCGTGCACCGATGAACCTCGGCAAGTTCGACGAGTTTGTGTCGCGGATGCCCAAGAGTGTCATCCGGGCGAAGGGCATCTGCTACTTCACCAACGAGTACGATGCCTGCTACCTGTTCGAGCAGGCCGGCAAGCAGGTGTCGTTGAAAGACATCGGTTTGTGGTTTGCCACCATGCCCGCTAACGAGCTGGCCGACATGATGATACGCGAACCCAACCTGCGTCGCGACTGGGACGACGATTACGGCGACCGTATGCAGAAGATTGTGTTCATCGGTCAGAAAATGGATAAAGAGGCCATTATCAAGGCATTAGACGAATGTCTTGTGAACGCCTAATTCTCCTGAAATCATCATCCATAAAAAGAAAACTCATGAGAAAAATCGCCGCCACGCTTCTGTTCGTTAGCCTCTTTTCGGGGTTGTTTGCCCAGCATTTCATCACCGATGCCGACTTGCGCAAAGAGGTACAGCAGGACTATCTGCGCCGCTTGGACATGCTGAACGACCGCACCGAGCCGCTGCTTCGCATTTTCGATGATGAAGAGATCACCACAGAAGAGAGCGAGGCGCTGATGTTCCTGTACGCCTACATGCCGCTGAGCGACCTTGCCGACTACAACGGCGAGTTTTTCCTTATGCAGGTGCGAAAGGCGTTGGAGGCACGCGACCATTTCCCGTGGGGCCGCACCATTCCGGAGGACATTTTCCGTCATTATGTGCTGGTTTATAGGGTGAATAATGAGAACTTGGACAATGCCAGAGAGGTCTTTTTCAATGAGTTAAAGCCTCGCTTGGAAGGCCTTTCGATGTACGATGCCGCCTTGGAGGTGAACCACTGGTGTCACGAGAAAGTGGCGTACCGTGCGAGCGATGCCCGCACCTCATCACCGCTGGCGACCGTGCGAACCGCCTTGGGACGCTGCGGCGAGGAGTCCACCTTCACAGTGACAGCAATGCGTGCCGTGGGCATTCCCGCCCGCCAGTGCTACACGCCCCGCTGGGCGCATACCGACGACAACCACGCCTGGGTAGAGGTATGGGTGGACGGACAATGGCACTTCCTCGGTGCCTGCGAGCCCGACCCCGAACTCGACATGGGCTGGTTTGCCGGTCCAGCCACCCGCACCATGATGGTACACTCCAACTGTTTCGGCAAATACTACGGCAGCGAGGAGGTCAACCTACGCACCAACCTCTTCTCTCGAGTAAACATGCTGCCCAACTACACCGAAACCAAGAAGATCACCATTACCGTGACCGACCCAAACGGAAAACCTGTAGAGGGTGCGACGGTCAAGTTCAAATTGTACAATTACGCTGAATATTACCCGATTGCGACATCCAAGACCGATGCGGAAGGTCATGCCTCCGTGACCACCGGATTGGGCGACCTGCTGATATGGGCCACCAACGGCAACGAGTACGGTTACCAGAAAATAGATGTACGGCAGACCACCCAGCTCACCGTGGCACTGAACCGAAAAGCGGGCGAGGAGTATGTGGAGGAACTTACCATCGTGCCACCGGCGGGTAAAAAGGAGGTGAAGAGCGTTTCGCCCGAGAAGGCCGCAGTCAACGCCAGAAGGTTGCAATATGAGGACTCCGTCCGCAACGCCTACATCTCCACCTTCAAGACAGAGAAGGACGCGAAAGGACTGTCGGGGCCGAATCTGACGGAAGAGCAGGCCGGCTATTTCCTCAAAAAGAGCGAAGGGAACTATGTGAACATAACTAACATTATCCGCAAATTTAAGGATAGTCCTGACGTTCCCTTGTTTGATTTACTTAACTCTTTATCAGAAAAAGATTTAAGAGATGTTGATTACGATATAATTCAACTTGGTCATATCACCAGTTATGATCCAAAATGCGGCTATCCCTACGATGTTTATCTGAAAGGTATCATCTCACCACGCATCTCCAATGAAAGGATTTCCTGTTGGAGAGGTGGAATTCCCACCCCATTCCTGCCCGACAACTTTTTCCAAAAAGAACCACCCACTGCCCACGATATTTTGCAATGGATACAAGACAATATCGTGGTAGATGATGCAGGAAACTACTTCAACTGCCCGATTTCTCCTATCGGGGCATACCAGCTGCGCCGCGCCGACCGCCATTCCCGCGACATCATGTTTGTGGCTACCTGCCGCTACTTTGACATCCCCGCCTATCTGGATAATGCCACCGGACAGAAATATGTCTGGGAGAAAAACCAGTGGATTCCCATCGACTTCCCTGATCAGCAAAAAAACGAGAATACGGTTTTTCAAAAGCTCACGATTGACTATCAAGGGGATAAAGACACCAAACCCACTTACTGGACGCACTATACGCTCGCCCGCTTTGAAAACGGCGACTTCGTGACTTACGACTACGAGGACGACCCGCGGGTGGCCAACTTCCCCTTCACGTTGGAGGTGGAGCCGGGCTACTACATGCTCTCCACCGGCGTGCGCAACAGCGAAGGCACCGTCCTCTCCCGGCTGGCATTCTTCAACATCCCGGCTGACAAGGCGGTGAGCAAGACGGTCATCCTCAGAGATTTCAAAAAAGAGCAAAGCAATTACGGTCATATTGATCCTCCCGTAATGCTCCCCATAAGCGAAGACGAGATGATTCTGTTTCCTGACCCACTCTATCCGGCCACCAGTGTAGTGTGCTTTATCGACCCCACCCGCGAGCCCACCAAGCACCTGCTGAAAGAAATTGCCCAGCTGAAAAGCGAATTCGACAGCTGGGAGCGACACAACATCTTCTTCGTGGTGCCCAGCGACAAATTGGCTCCCGATTTTCACTTCTACGAGTGGAATCTACCCGCGTCGATACTGGTGGAGAACATGTATGTGGAGGGCACCGAAAAGCCTTGGTTCGACTGTTTTATACAGGCCACCGGGCAAGATTTCCGCGACAATCTCCCCACCGTTTTCGTTGTAACTGCCGATGGCACCATCACTTTCCGCAGCGAAGGCTACAGTATCGGCACCGGCAACCTCATCCTTCAATCCGCACGCTAATCATGTTCAATTACACCTACCGCACCATCGCAAAAGAGTCAGAGGGGCTTTACAAAGAGAAGGGCAGCCGTTTCATCGCCCTCGCCTACCCTGTGCGCACCGAGGAGGAGGTGAAGCAGCATGTGGCCGACGTGAAGAAAAAGTACTACGATGCCCGCCACCACTGCTATGCCTACATCCTGGGTGCCAATAAGGATGCGTACCGCATGAACGACGACGGCGAGCCTTCGGGCACGGCAGGACGGCCTATCCACGGACAGCTGTTGTCGAAAGATTTGACCGACACGCTGATTATTGTTATCCGCTATTTCGGTGGTATCAAACTGGGTGTCAGCGGATTAATTAATGCCTATAAGACCGCGGCGAAAGACGCGCTGGACAACAATACGATTGTGGAGAAATTCGTGGAGGAGGATTATCAGCTACGCTTTCCTCCCCTGTCGATGAACAAGGTGATGCAGCTGCTGAAGCGCGAAACGGTGAAAATCACCGACCAGCAGTACGACACCGACTGCATCATCCGTTTCACGGTGCAGAAGCGCGATGCCGACAATCTGTTAGAAGCATTGCTGAAAGTGGATGGCGCGGTGGTGGAGGCTGCAGTATAAATCCTATTTTCGCACCATCACATGCAAATACTCAGTAGTGTTGTGGGCATGGTGATTTCTGTTTTCATCCTTATCGGCCTTGAACCGCTGATTCCGAACCTCAATACGATCGTACCGACCATATTTTGACATAGTTTGTCGGATGGTTTCAGGGGAAAGCAATCCTTCATTATTATAAGAAAGGAAAACGTACTGGAAATGGGCATTCTTGAGCAGGTCGTCGAATGCGTCTAATACCTTGACGCGACTGCAATAGCGGGAACGCTGATAAGGTCCGACACCCGTTTTCCCTTTAGGAACAAAAGGTTGATAATCAGCTATTGTATTTAGTATATGATAATTAGCACCATATTGACGTACATTATAGGGTGGATCAAGGTAGAGAATATCGCCTTCAATGCGATGGATTAAGGCGTTGGCATCTTCTTGATAGACCTCATTCTGCTGATCGGTGCAATCGAAGTTGGCAGGAGTGAGCACGAGCGGCTTCATCGCCATCGGCTTCAATTTTTTCAGGAAGGCCCCATAGACCGAGGCAGTGTTGGCCAATCGGTCAGCCTCTTCCAACAAACTGCAAATCAGGAAGAAATACATGTCTTCTGAAATACTTTTCTCCGCTAACCACTCCCCTATGGCGCGACGCATGGCATCGATTTTCATGCCGTTGGCATCCGAGAAATAGCAGCGTCCGCTACCACTTCCAAGGCAATAATTCTGATAGATGAATCCATTGCTGACGGGTGGCAGGTTATTGAGTTCGCTAAGCCAGAATTTCCACTCGGCCAATGGTTTACAATTTCCGATATAATGCCGGTTGAGCACAAAACTATACGTTTCGAGATCGTTGGCGATGACCTTGCGCACGAGAGGCTTGACGGCATTTCCCACCGCACCAGTACCTGCGAAAAGGTCACAGAAAACCTTGTCAGACCAATCATCACCCGCCACATCGCGCATAGCGCCGAGGAGGAAGCCTGTCATCCTGTTTTTGGAACCGATATAATTCATGCTTACTTCACCCGCAGTTTGCGCCCGATCTGAAGGATGGTCGTCTCCTTAATTTTGTTGAGTTTGCAGAGTTTACTCACAGTGGTATGGTATTTGCGGGCGATGGAACTAAGGGTGTCGCCCTTCCGCACCTTGTAATACTGTGGAGAAGATGTACTGCGGTTATGCTGGGTATTATTCTGTTGTGCAATTGTTTGATTGTTAGCATTTTGCACATTAACATTGGTAGCCTGTGCCGTGGTATCGGTCTGTGCAGCAGGGGCATTTCCATTACCATTCGACACCGTGAAATGCTGGGTGGAGCGGTCGATATTGGTGTAGGCCTTCGACATCGTGGCGACGGTGATGTCCACCTCTTTATTGACCGGACGGTTGGTGTCGTTGAGACGGTGGGCAAATAGCCATTGGTAAGTTTCCTCGAGGTAGAAAATCTTGGCTAATGCGCTGTGGCTTTGTCCGGGCAGTTTGGTAAAACGCAGGCGGGAGGTGTCGCCGCAGGCCTTCATCGCATTGACAATTTTCTGGGATTGGGAGAAAGAGATCGCCTTGTCGGCGGTGCCGTGCATGATCCAGAGGGGCACTTGGCATAGCGAGCAGTGGTCGGAGAGGTTGCTGCCGCCGCACAGCGCCATTGCCGCCGCCACCTTGTCGGGATAGGCCGCCACGAAATGGATGGTACCGTAGCCGCCCAAACTCATCCCTAACACATACAAACGGTTGGTATCCACAGCATAACGTGCTTCAACCCATTCCAGCACGCTCATGATACGCTGCGGGTTCCACGAGCCGCCCGGATTTTGCGGAGCCACCACCACGGCATCAATCTGGCGACCCATATTCAGCGCATCCAATGTACCATACCGGCGCACACGGTTCAGGTCGCTGCCGCAGAGACTCTGTCCATGCAAAAAAAGCACGATCGGCTTATCCGCCACGGTAGAGTCATATCCTGACGGAGTATATACCCAGAAATTATAGCCATTACTGACGCGGTTGGTATAGGAAACCAGCTGTTGCGCCGGAACAATCAACGGGATACAAAGCAATAAGAGTAGGAGAATTTTCTTCATAAAGCAATATTATTCATTTTACAAAGTGCAAAAATACAAAAAATTTCTGAAACGCCTAAAAAATAGAGGCAGGACTGCACATAATCAAAAGATTATTGTTACTTTTGCACCTCAAACTCTTTGAAGTATGAAAAAACTCTTTTTAACCTTTATCATCTTATCAATTATTTGTATATCAATGACATCATGTCATAAAGATTGTGTATGCAAATACTATCGGGATGGCAAATTATACGACATCAAGACGTGGGATGACAAGCATGTGACGGATGAAGATTGTGAAGGAATGAATGACTCGCGTGAGGTATCTGTCCCCATAGATGAACTCACCGACCTCCCCGTTGGAGATGTCGAACTGGTGAACCTGAGGGTAGAATGTGCAAGAGACTAATTTTTTGAAATCATAAACTTCATAAAAAATGAAAAAGATTTTAACCATCATTGGCGCGGCCGTTTTCTCACTGGCCCTTTTCAGTTCCTGCGAACAGAGCGACTGTCTCTGCAAATATTATGACGAGAACGACCAGTTGCTCGGCTACGACAGCTGGGACGGTTCCGACATGAATGCAAACGACTGTGCCAGAATGGAAAATGACAACACCGTTGAGGTCAACGGCAACGAAGTGGTAGCCAGCAACGTATCCTGTTCCACCTCATGGTAGAGATCAACTTTGACAGTGCGTTACACGAGCGCGAGGGCATTGAGCAGCCTGCTCAGGTGAACCCGCACTTGCAGCGGAAGCGGCGTCGCGACCTCTCGGTAGAGGATTATGTGGCGGGCATCCGGCGGGGCGACCGTGTCATTTTGAGCCGTGCCATCACGCTGATAGAGAGCACCCATCCCGACCACCAGAAGGTGGCGCAGCAGGTCATCGAGGCCTGTCTGCCATACGCCGGCAACTCTCTGCGTATCGGCATCACGGGCGTACCGGGGGCCGGCAAGAGCACCTTCATCGAGGCCTTCGGCACGCACCTCACCTCCATCGGCAAGAACATCGCCGTGCTGGCCATCGACCCCAGCAGTGAGCGATCGAAAGGAAGCATCTTGGGCGACAAGACCCGCATGGAGCAGCTCTCCACCGACCCGCACGCCTTCATCCGCCCCTCCCCCTCAGGCCTTACCCTCGGCGGCGTGGCCCGCAAGACCCGCGAGACCATCATCCTGTGCGAGGCCGCCGGCTTCGACGTTATCATCGTGGAGACCGTCGGCGTGGGACAGTCGGAAACCGTCGTCAAGTCGATGGTCGATTTCTTCCTGCTCATCATGCTGGCCGGCGCAGGCGACGAACTGCAGGGCATCAAGCGCGGCATCATGGAGATGGCCGACGCACTCGTCATCAACAAGGCCGACGGCGACAACGTGACACCCGCCGAACTGGCCAAAACCAAATACCAGTCGGCGCTCCACCTGTTTCCCAAGAACGAAAACGGATGGAACGTGCCCGTCACCACCTGCTCGTCGTTAGAGAACACCAACATCAACAAAGTGTGGGACATCATCACCGAGTTTGAGGTGCTCACCAAAGGCAACGGCTATTTCACCAAGAACCGCAACGAGCAGAATGTCAAGATTTTCTATGACTGGATAGAGTTCACTATCCGCAACAACTTTTTCAACAATCCCCACGTTCAAGCCGCCATCGAGAACGAGCTTCCCAAGGTGCAGGCAGGCGAAATCACCCCCTATCAGGCCGGCAACGCCGTGATGGGGATAGAAGACGAAAAAATGATTACAAAATAAAGTCGTATATTTGCACTAAATTTACACATCATGTTACAAATTCAATTATTACGCGAAAATCCAGAAGAAGTCATTACAAGACTGAAAGTTAAAAACTTCGACGCCACCGAATTGGTCCAAAATATCCTCGAGCTTGACACGCAGTTGCGCCAGATGAAGAAAAATCTTGACAACAACCTGATGGAGCAGGGCAAGATTGCCAAATCCATCGGTCAGATGTTCAAGGAAGGCCGCCGCGAAGAGGCCGAACAGATGAAGGCACAGACCGCCGAGCTGAAGGTTCAAGAGAAAGAATTGCAAGTTGAGTTGGATGAGAAAGGTCAGAAAATCAACGAGATGATGGTGCTGCTGCCCAACATGCCGCACGCCTCAGTGCCTAACGGGAAAGGTGCAGAAGACAATGAGATTGTTTATCAAGAAGGCGATGCCACCCCGCTGGGTGAGGGCTGTCTGCCTCATTGGGAATTGGTGAAAAAGTACGACATCATCGACTTCGACCTCGGAAGCAAGATTACTGGCGCAGGTTTCCCTGTTTATAAAGGGAAAGGTGCCAAGATGCAGCGTGCGCTCATCAACTTCTTCTTGAATAGTGCCACCGAAGCCGGCTACTTGGAGGTGCAACCCCCGTACATGGTGAACGAGGCCTCCGCCTACGCCACTGGCCAGCTGCCCGATAAGGAAGGCCAGATGTATCATGCCACCCTCGACAACTTCTACCTCATCCCGACCGCAGAAGTGCCGGTGACCAACATCTACCGCGATGTCATCCTGAAAGAGAGTGATTTCCCCATCAAGAACTGCGCCTACTCGGCCTGTTTCCGCCGTGAAGCCGGCTCATACGGCAAGGATGTTCGCGGACTCAACCGTCTGCACCAATTCGACAAGGTAGAGATCGTGCAGATTGAACACCCTGACCGCTCGTATGAGACCTTGGAGCAGATGAAACAGTACGGCATGTCGTTGCTCCAAAAGCTCGGACTTCCGTTCCGCGTGCTGCGGCTGTGTGGAGGAGACATCAGCTTCACATCAGCCCTCACTTACGACTTGGAAGTCTTCTCAGAAGCGCAACAGAAATGGCTGGAAGTCAGCTCCATATCTAACTTTGAAAGCTATCAGGCCAACCGTCTGCACCTGCGTTTCAAGGATGCGAACGGCAAGATGCGCCTCGCCCATACCCTCAACGGAAGCGCCCTCGCCCTCCCGCGCATCATGGCCGCCCTCATCGAAAACAACCAGACTCCCGACGGCATCATCGTGCCCGAAGTGCTCCGTCCCTTCACTGGCTTCGACCTCATCAACTAATGAAAAAGCTGCTCACCCTTCTTCTTCTCTCCGTTGTCCTGTGTACCGCCATGGGGCAGAACCAGCGTTCCCAAGAGGAACAGTTGGGCATTCAGTATTATCAGAACGGAGAGTTTGAAAAGGCAGCCCCCATGTTCGAAAAGGTTTATAACGCCAATCCCAACTCCTACATCTACTATTATTATTACCAAACCCTTCTGCAACTCGGTGATTTCAAAGAGGCAGAAAAGGTGGTGAAGAAACAGCAGAAGAAATTCCCGACCACCCAACGCTACAAAATCGACCTTGGCTTCATTTATGAGAGCTCGGGCGATATGGAGAAAGCGGAGCAGGTATATAACACTGCCATTAAGGAAGTTCCTGCAAAAGAACAGAGTGTGAGGGAGTTATACAACGCATTTCTGGCAAGGAAACAATACTCTTACGCTATTGCGACACTGGAGCGCGGACGCAAGCTGCTCAACAACCAGCAGCTGTTTGTCAGCGAGCTGTCGAATGTGTATATCCAAACCAACCGCACCGACATGGTGGTGCAGGAGGCGTTGCGTTTGGTGAGCGACGATGTGCAAGGCAAGGTGCCCGAGGTGCAAAAGATCATCCAGAACCTGCTCGCCAGCGACGAGGACAAGCAGAAATACACTATCGTTCTCAACACTTTACAACAAAAAACGCAGGAGGAGCCGGGGAATATTTGCTATGAAATCATTCTGCAGTGGGTGTATGAGTTAGATAAAAATTACGATGATGCTTTGGTGCTGGCCAAAGCGATAGACCGCAAGCAGAAAGGGGAAGGCCACCGTGTGTTTGCCCTCGCCAAAGACGCCAACCGCGCCAAGGCATACGACGCATCGATAGCTGCATTGGAAAATATTATCCAGAGAGGGCCTGACAACAAGTATTATGCTGATGCGAAGTTCCTGCTGTTGGATGTCAAGTACGACAAACTCTCCTCCACCTCTCCTATCGACAAGGCGGAGGCACAACGGCTCGCCGATGAATATGCTGAACAGTTGCAAGAGTACGGGCTGCACCTGGGCACAGCCGACTGGACCCGCAAATATGCCCACCTTTTAGCCTTCTATATCGACCAGCCCGAAGAAGCGAAAAAGATTCTGAATCAAGCAATTGCCAACTCCACCCGCGACCTCAAAGAGAAGGCACTCTTCAAGACTGATCTCGCTGATATTGAGCTTTATATGGGTGATGTGTGGGAAGCCTCCCTCCATTATTCCCAAGTGGACAAAGACCTGCCCAACGATGTGATCGGGCAGAACGCCAAATTCAAAAATGCGAAGCTCTCTTTCTATATCGGGGAGTTTGAATGGGCGAAAAGTCAGTTGGACGTGCTGCGTGCCGCTACCTCCAAGCTCATCGCCAACGATGCTATGTACTTTTCACTGCTCATTACGGATAATGAGGAAGAAACAGATGAAGACATCGGACTTTTTGCCGACACCAACCAGACCAACCAGCCGCTGCGCTACTACGCCAAAGCCGACTTCCTCATCTTCCAAAACAAAGATGATGAAGCCGATAAAATGCTGGATTCCGTACTGATTGTGTCACCCTACGGGAAACTCGCCGACGACGTTTATTACCAAAAGGCGAAACTGGCTATCAAACGGAAAGACTATTTGGGAGCGGAACAGCTGTTAGGGAAGATTGTTTCGAACTACTCGTACGACCTATTGGCCGATGATGCCACCTACCTGATGGCGCAACTCTACGACTATTATCTGAAAGATACTGCCAAAGCGATGGAGTTGTATCAGAAGATGTTGAAAGAGCATCCCGACAGTCTTTACACCAACGACTCGCGCAAACGCTACCGCGAGCTGCGCGGTGACACTTTCTAACCGACTCCCATGACCGACCGAGCGACACAACTGGAGCAGAGTAGTATAGGCAGAATGCTGTTTGTGTTTGCGCTGCCCGCCATCATCGCCACCTCGGCCACTTCCGTTTACAACATCATCGACCGCATCTTCATCGGTCATGCGGTGGGTGAGTTGGGATTGGCCGGCATGACGATTGCGCTGCCGGTGATGAACTTAGCCACTGCTTTTGGCACGCTCGTGGGAGCCGGAGCCGCTGCGCTCACCTCCATCCGTCTCGGTGAGCGAGAGAACGACAAAGCTACGCTGATATTGGGTAACGCCTTGCTGCTCAACATTATCATCAGCATTGCCTTCACCCTTATCATGCTTCTCTTCCTCGATCCTATCTTGCTGATGTTTGGAGCCAATGAGGTCACCCTCCCCTACGCACGGGCCTTCCTCCAGATCATTCTTGCCGGCAACCTGTTCACTCACATCCTGTTTGGACTGAACAGCATCATGCGCGCCAGCGGCTACCCCTTCAAGGCCATGTTCTCCATCCTCATCACCGTGGCCTGCAACCTCATCCTTGCTCCGCTGTTCATCTTCGCCTTCGAGTGGGGAATGCGCGGGGCGGCCACTGCAACCGTCATCTCGCAGTTTATCGGCATGTGCTGGGTGCTGGCTCACTTCAGCCAGTCGAAATCACGCATCCACTTCCAAAAACAGTTCATCCGTATCCACCTCAGAACCGCACTCGCCATTTTCGCTATCGGCCTCTCCCCTTTCATTATCCACGTCTGCGCATCGCTTATCAATGTATTTATTAACAGACAATTAGACCAATACGGCAATTTCGCCATCGCCACCTACGGCATCATCGCGGCCTTGCAGTCACTGGTCGTCACCATGGTGCTGGGGCTCACCCATGGCATGCAGCCCATCGTGGGCTTCAACTACGGGGCACGCCACAACGACCGTGTGATGAAGACCTACCGACTCACGCTCCTGTGGGCGACCATCATCTGCGCCACCTTCTTCTTGGCTATCGAATGCTTCCCTGAGCAGATTGCCCACGCCTTCACCGATGATTCACAAATGATTAGCGCTGCCATCTCTGCCCTGCGCATCAGTTGCGCCGCCATGCTGGTGGTCGGCTTCCAGATTGTGACCTCCACCTTTTTCCAAGCCATCAACAAGGCCGTGGTCTCCATCTTCCTGTCGCTCCTGCGGCAGCTCATCTTCCTGCTGCCTTTCCTCTGGTTTCTTCCCCGAATGTTGTCCATCAACGGAGTGTGGTGGTCGATGCCAGCAGCCGACTTCTGTGCCGCTGCGGTAACGGCAGTGGTCATGGCCTTCGCAACCCGCAAACTCGTACGCCAGTCCTACCCTTCCAAAACCGAAACTCCAACAACGTCAATCTATTAAACCATTCAATAATATGAAAAAAATCCTATCCTTCCTCCCCATCATTATCGCACTTCTATGCTGCACCAACTGCAAACATCCTAAGCTCCCTACTCCCGACCCAACCCCACAAAAAGATACTGTAAAACAAATAGTTACAAAAACTGACACACTCACTCCCGACACCGAGACTGAGGCGGCCATGCGAGCATTAGGGTTGGTAGATATTCAAGAAATCGACCCAACCATTCAGGTTCATCTGGTCTATTCCACGCCCGACAATTTCACCCATACTATATTATATAAGGACATCCACAAAGCTTTCATGCTGCCTGTGGTGGCCGAGAAGCTGAAGCGGGCGCAGGCGCAGCTCAAGGCACAGCATCCCGACTACAGTCTGCTGGTTTACGATGCGGGGCGTCCGCTCAGCGTGCAGTGGGACATGTGGGAGGTGGCAACAGCCACTAACACAACCTATTATGTGGCCGACCCCCGCAAAGCGCAGGGATTGCACAACTACGGAGCAGCAGTGGATATCACCATTGTGGACGGTCGTGGCGACCCCATCTCCATGGGCACTCCGTTCGACTGGTTCGGGGTGGAGGCGCACATCACGAATGAAGATTCGCTGGTGAAGAGCGGCGCTATCAGTCAGCAGGAGTTAGACAACCGTTTATTGCTTCGCAAACTCATGACCGACAATGGGATGCTGACCATCCGCTCAGAGTGGTGGCACTTCGAACTGATGCGCGGTCCTGAGGCGCAGGCTACCTTAAAAATTGTGGAATAAAAAAAGGAGAATTAGATTTCTCCTTTGATACTCATTTTCAGAATATTGACTTCAGCTTGCGTAAGGAAACGCCAGCTGCCACGGGGAAGGTCTTTCTTGGTGAGACCGGCAAACACCACGCGGTCGAGTTTCTCCACTTGGTAGTCGAGCGACTCGAAGATGCGGCGCACGATACGGTTGCGGCCGGAGTGGAGCGTGACGCCCACCTCGTTTTTACGGTCGCCTACGTAGGCAATTTCATCCACCTGAATGATGCCGTCATCGAGGTCAAGCCCCTGCGCAATCTTGTCTAAATCAGATGGTTTGAGATTCTTGTCAAGGGAGACATGATAAATTTTGCGGACGCCGCTGCGGGGGTGTGTGAGCTTCTTGGCCATCTCGCCATCGTTGGTGAACAGCAGCAGGCCGGTGGTCATACGGTCGAGGCGGCCTACGGGATAGACGCGTTCTTTGCAGGCGCCCTTGATGAGCTGCATGACATGCTTGCGGTTGAACTCATCCTCCATGGTGGTGATATAGTCCTTCGGTTTGTTGAGCAGGATATAGACCGGTTTCTCGCGCTGCAGCACCTTGTCACCGAAGCGGACCTCGTCGGTGGGCATCACCTTGAAGCCCATCTCGGTGACCACTTTGCCATTGACGGTGATGGCGCCGGCGGCGATGAGGGTGTCGGCTTCGCGGCGGGAGCAGACGCCGGCGTTAGCGATATACTTGTTGAGGCGCACCGGACCGATCTGATCCTCATACTCCAGTGAGCGGATTTTCACCTTCTGCGGGGCATAGCGGCCTTCGCTGCGGCGTTTGTTGACAATCTCGGTAAGGATTTCGGACTCAGCGGTCACATCGCGGCGGCGCGGCTGGTCGTCGTCGGTGCGGGGGATGCGCTTGCGGTCGGAAGAGAACGAGCGTTTGCGGTCGCCGAAAGGCTTGCGGTCGCGGTCTTTCGAGAAAGAGCGGTCCTTGTTGAAGGAGCGGCCTCCACCGGCAGGTTTGCGGTCGAAACGGCGGGGTGATTTCTCACGGCCTTCATCGCCCTCAGCGGCATCTCCACCCTCACGACGGCGGTCGAAAGAGCGACGTTTGGGAGCATCTCCCCTGTCGGAATCGCCGGAACGACCAGGACGCTGTTTGTTGAAACTCCTCTTATTCTGCAAGTTATCGTTTTTATTCATCGTAAAAAAATTTTTGCAAAAATACAAGAAAATCCCGAAAACAGAGACACTTAAAAAATTTTTTAACAATAGATGGTGATAAAGAAAAATTATGTAATTTTGCAGGCTTAATTTAAAAAGGCAAAAAGAATTATAAACACTTAATACAAAGGAGGTTTCTTATCGCAACACAATTCAACAGACCCGTCATCAGAAGGGGCGCGCCGCCAAAAAAGGAGGCTGCACACAAGATTAACGAATACATCACCGCTCCCACCGTACGTGTGGTAGGTGACGGCTTGGAGCCGCAAATCGTCTCATTGCGCGAGGCTTTGGCCATCGCAGAGCGCATGGAGCTTGACCTGGTGGAGATCTCTCCCCAAGCCGCACCGCCGGTTTGCAAGGTCATGGACTACCAGAAGTTCCTGTACGAGCAGAAACGCAAAGAGAAAGAGCAGAAAGCCAAGTCGGTGAAGGTGGTGGTGAAAGAAATCCGCCTCGGACCCCAGACCGATGATCACGACTTCGAGTTCAAGACCAACCACGCCATCCGCTTCCTGAAAGAGGGCAGCAAGGTGAAAGTGGGCGTCTTCTTCAAAGGTCGTTCCATCGTTTATAAAGACCAGGGTGAGCTCATTCTTTTGAAATTCGCACAGGCTGTTGAGGAGTTCGGTAAGCCCGAACAGATGCCCAAGCTGGAAGGCAAGCGTATGTTCATCGTCATCAACCCCATCAAGAAATAATTGCAATTTTCTCATATACATTAACTTAAAAACAAACTGGAAAATGCCAAAAGTAAAAACCAAAGCTGCCGTTAAAAAGAGATTCTCTCTCACCGGCACCGGCAAGGTGAAAAGACACCACGCCTATCACAGCCACATTCTGACCAAAAAGTCCAAGAAAAGAAAACGTAACTTGGCTTACAGCGCCCTCGTTGATTCAACGATGGAGAACACGGTCAAACACATGTTGGGCTACTAATTCACATTATTTATTAACTTTATCATCAGCAAATCAAGAGTTTTTAGAAGAAAACCGCTGACTTAAAGAAAGGAGAACATCAAATGTCAAGATCAGTCAATCACGTTGCTTCCAAAGCAAGAAGAAAAAAGATTTTGAACCGTACCAAAGGTTACTTTGGAAAACGGAAAAATGTCTGGACAGTTGCGAAAAACACCTGGGAAAAGGGACAGCAATACGCTTATCGCGACCGTAAGGCAAAGAAAAGAGCATTCAGAAGTTTATGGATTACCCGTATCAATGCGGGCGTCCGCGAATATGGCATGTCCTATTCTGCCTTCATGGGCAGTTTAGCCAAGAAGGGCATCGAGCTCAACCGCAAAGCCCTCGCCGACCTCGCGATGAACAATCCTGAGGCATTCAAAGCTATCGTTGACCTCGTAAAATAGGCCGACACCCAAACGTAAAAAGAGAAATTGCAATATGGAGCCGCTGAAAAGCGGCTCTTTTATTTTACAATAATAATGGGTGCTTATTTCCCTTTCGGTTTGAAGCAGTGGATGTAGGCGAACTCCAAACCATAGCAGTTATGACGGTAGCTAATGGATCCCACCTCCAAATCGTACATCACCCCCCTCTGCTCATTTACGCTATATTCTCCCGAATATTTGTTGCAGAGGGCAAAATTGGCCACCAGCCCGAAGCGGAGAACATCGCCGTAAGGCAGCTGATACATAGCGCCCAATTTCAAGTTGGCATCTACTGCAAGCCAGTAAGGATCCTCTCTTGAAAGAGAAAGAAATGTCATTCTGTCGCCCTGTATATTATTGACACTGCTACTTAAATCATCGCCCCAAGACAGTTTTTCAATTCCACCCGCGATGTTAGAGAATCGAAGCCCGACTGCGCTAAATAAGAACCAGTCGTTTTTCAGTGGTATATGCATCTCGAAATTTACGGGAATATGGAAATCGTAGCCCATTTCATGCATGTCCAACTCCAAGCCATCCACCTTATACCGAATGTTGGAAGAGGTGCCAAATTCAAGTCCGAAAGATACTCCGAAATATTTGGCAAAATTGTAAGAAGCTTCGATTCCAGCCAGCCACCCCATTGTGGGAAGGGATTTTACGTAATTTCCGTAAGGTTTGCCGGGGTAATGCACAGGAGATGTGGACATCGAAGCTGCCTCTCCAATATTGCATTCCACCCGTCCGCCCAAATGCCAACCGTCTAATGAGCGGTCACTGTTTTGGGCTTTTGCAGTCATCAAACAAGTAAGGACAATGAGAAACGCAATTGATTTTTTCATGATATTAATTTTTATAATGCTGAATTCATTTGCAAAATCAAATTCTGCTTCACAATATTGAATATGAACGTATAATCGCTTCCGTTATTGTTTTGTAGCGTGAAACATTTTACTCCGCATCTCTGCGCCCATGCCTCCCTATCGCGACCTCGTATCATCCCCAAAAACTTTTCAATTTTCACCTTTCAATTTTCATTTTATTAGTATCTTTGCAACCGATTTGTGAAAATGCGCTTTAGCAAAAGATGAAAGGCAATATTCTGAATGACACTCTGTTTCTGGACCGCGACGGTGTGGTCAACGTGCAGCTGGTGGGCGACTATGTGAAAAATCCGTCGGAACTGGTGCTCAGAGAGGATTTTTTGCGTTCCATCCCGTACCTCAAGCAGCATTTTCGGAGGTTTATCCTTGTCACCAACCAACAGTGCATCGGCAAAGGCATCTGCACACAGGCCGATGTGGACGAGGTACATCGTTATATGTGTACCCTATTGAAGGACAACGGTTTCTGCTTCGATGCCATCTACCTCTGTCCCCACGTGGCCGGCAGCGGCTGCGGGTGTCGGAAGCCGGAGATCGGCATGATTGACCAGGCCCTCGGCGATTTCCCCGACATCAAGCTGCACCACTCGCTGATGGTGGGCGACAGCTTGAGCGACATGCAGTTCGGTCGCGCCGCAGGCATTCCCACGCTGTTCATCGGCGCCGTCACGCCCGAAAACCGCGAGGCCGTTACCGCCAACAGCGACTTCATCTCCCCCACCCTTCTCCAATTCTTCCAAAACCTGTAGTCATGAGATTCGCCTTCTACTTCATCTTCTACCCGCTGTCGGTGCTGCCGTTGTTCATTCTGTACGGCATTGGCTACCTGCTCTATCTCATCATCTACTATGTGGTGCGTTACCGCCGGAAGGTGGTGGCCGAGAACCTGCGGAAATCGTTCCCAGATTTGTCGGAGCGCGAACGGGCGAAGATCGGCCGGCGCTACTACCGCCATCTGGCACAAATCGCTGCCGAGATGCTGAAGATGCTCACCCTGACTCGTCGGCAGGTGATGCGCCGCTACCGGTGCGAGAACCCTGAGCTGGTGAACCGCTTCTACGAAGAGGGCAAGAGCGTCATCCTCATGTCGAGCCATTACAACGACTGGGAATGGATGATTCTGAGCCTCCCGCTCCAGTATCGTCATTTGGCGGTGGGTGTCGGGAAGGCCAACAGCAACAAGACTTTCGAGAAGCTGATCAACCAAGCCCGCACCCGCTACGGCACCACGGTGGTGTTTGCCGACCATGTGCGAGAACTGTTCGAGCAGCGCGAGCGCGAACGCCAGCTCAGCGCCTACATGATGCTCAGCGACCAGTCGCCCAACAACATGTCGAGGAGCTACAAAACCATGTTCCTGAACCAGCCTTCCGGCATGATTTTCGGAGCGGAGCATTTCGCAAAAAAATATGACATTCCGGTCATTTATTATGAAATAATAAAAACCAGAATCGGTCGTTATAAAATTGTCAATCATATTATTACAGAAAATCCGCAGGAGACCGCCGACGGGGAGATCACGGAGAAATACACCCGAATGTTGGAGGCTACGATACGACGGCAGCCCGAATACTGGCTGTGGAGCCACCGCCGCTGGAAACACCCTGTGAACATCAGTGAAATACAACACGTATTATGAAGAAATTTTTGACTATCTTACTATTTATCGCCATCCTCATACCCTTTGCGAAGGCGCAAAACACTACCGACTCGAAGCAGGTCACTGTTGTTTATCTGCTCCCCCTCAACAGTACAGCCATAGAGCAGTCGAAGAGTGTGGGCATGAAGGAGTCGAAAGACATCGACCGCACCTTCGCCCAATCGGTGATCGGGTTTTGGTGCGGCGCACAAATCGCCTTGGACGAGCTGGCCGAAAAAGGTCACAACCTGAAAGTCATCGCTCGCGAGGTGAACGCTAACGACAGCTTAAAGATCGAACGTATCTTTGAGGAAGAGGCCGTGCGCAACGCACAGCTCATCATCGCACCTGTAACGAAAAAAATGTTCCCGATAGTGGCGGCACACGCCAAAGAGCTGCGTATCCCGGTCGTCAACCCCATGTCGCCCAACAGCGAGATTGTGGAGGGCAACCCATTTGTTTACAAGATGTTCCCACATCCAGATGCCAAAGCCGCAGCCCTTGTGGAGCATTTCGAGAACGCCCATTTCATCATCTGGGGCAACCATCAGTCGGAGGAGTACACACGCTATTTCCAAGAGCACGACATCGCCTACACGGTGGTGGACGAGGAGAGTTCTTTCACCAGCCATCTGAAATCGGATGCTGACAATGTGGTCATCGCCTGTCCCGCACACACCAACGCCTACGCGCAGGTAGCCAATATGTTGGTGAACCGAAGCCGCATGCCCGAATTCCACTGGGTGCTGCCCGAAAGCCTGCTCAACGACAACGGCTTCGACCTCAGAACCCTCAGCCCCTTCGACCTTTACTTCCTGTCGGGCTTCTTTGCCGATGATCAGGGCGAGGATGCACAGGTGTTCTGCGACAAGTACGTACGCACGTACAGCACGCTCCCTACCGTGAAGAACTTTGCCTACCAAGGGTACGACGCCACCTATTTCTTCTGCGAACTCATTATCAACAACTTCCACATCCCCAAAGATTTCACCCCGCTCTGCTGCAAACTCAAATTCCGCCGCGGCGACAAAGCCAACGGCTTCGAGAACTACGGAGTACGCTTGGTACAACTCAAACATTTGCAATATACAATCATTAATCAATAAATTTTAAAATTTTTAGGCATGAAAAAAGTAAAAATTGGTATTAACGGATTCGGTCGTATTGGCCGACTGGTAATGCGTGCTTCTATTGAGCATGAGGATTTGGAAGTAGTAGCAATCAACGATTTGCTGCAAGTGGATTATATGGCTTATCAGCTGATGCATGATTCCGTGCACGGAAGATTCAACGGAACCGTGGAAGTGGCTGACGGCAAGCTGGTTGTAAACGGCCGCCCGATTCGTGTGACCGCTGAGAAAGACCCGGCCAACCTGAAATGGGACGAAGTGGATGCCGAATACATCGTGGAATCCACCGGTTTGTTCCTCACACGCGAAACTGCTGAGAAACACATCCAAGCCGGCGCCAAGAAAGTTGTCATTTCCGCTCCCTCCAAAGATGACACCCCGATGTTTGTGATGGGTGTGAACAACACCGAATACATGGGACAGGACATCGTTTCCAACGCCTCCTGCACCACCAATTGCCTCGCCCCGCTGGTAAAGGTCATCCACGAGAACTTCGGCATGGTTGAAGGTTTGATGACCACCGTTCACGCCATGACCGCCACCCAGAAAACCGTTGACAGCCCGTCCGTCAAGAACTGGCGTCTCGGTCGTGCCGGCAACGGCAACATCATCCCCTCCACCACCGGTGCCGCCAAGGCTGTAACCAAAGTCATCCCTTCACTGAAGGGCAAACTTACCGGCATGGCCTTCCGCGTGCCCACGCTGGACGTTTCCGTCGTGGACCTCACCTGCCGTCTTGAAAGAGCCACCACCTACGATGAAATCAAGGCCGCAATGAAACTCGCCTCCGAAAATGAACTCAAAGGCGTGCTCGGCTACACCGAAGCCCCCGTCGTCTCTTCCGACTTCATCGGCGACAGCCACACCTCCATCTTCGATGCCAATGCTGGCATCATGCTCAACGACCACTTTGTGAAACTCATCTCCTGGTACGACAACGAGTGGGGTTACTCCAACAAGGTGCTGGAGCTGATCAGCTACATGGCCAAACAGAACGACTAATTCATTAACAATAAGGCAGATGCGGCAACAAAATCCCATCTGCCTTTTTTATTTAGAATGATCAATCTCCATTATTTTTTGAATGATGATGTGGTGGGGCTGGCTCGCGACCTGCTGGGCAAGTATGTGTTCACGCAGATTGACGGGCAGATAGCGGGCGGATACATCACTGAGACAGAAGCTTATAAGGGTTTCAACGACCGAGGTTCGCACGCTTTTGGCGGGCGGCGCACCAAGCGCAACGAGATGATGTACGCCAAGGGCGGCAGGGCATACGTTTACCTTTGTTACGGAATGCACTGCATGCTGAATTTCGTCTCCAACCAAGAAGGCATTCCTGATGCCGTACTTATCCGCGGCATCATGCCGACCCACGGCGAGGAGCTGATGCTGAAACGGACAGGAAAAAACAAGAGCGGTCCTTCGCTGACCGACGGCCCCGGCAAAGTTTGCAAGGCTTTAGGTATTACTTTAACAGAAAATGGTATTCTACTCAACAGCAATACTTTATGGGTTGAAGATAGGGGTAAAAGTTTTAGTGATAAAGAGATAATTATCGGACCGCGAGTAGGCATTGACTATGCTGGCGAGGATGCAAAGCTGCCATGGCGGTTTCGGGTGAAATTGGGTTGAAAATAATTATTTTCAAAAAGGAGTAAAATCCATAAAAAATGTGTATATTTGCAGCCGCTTTTTGAATTCATATCAGTATTCATATAATACACATTACCACTATGGCAGAACAAGTCAAAGGAAAAATCTCTCAGATTGTAGGCGCCGTCATTGACGTTCGTTTTGACGAGGGCGTTACCCTACCCAACATTTATGATGCATTGGAAATCACCAAGGACAACGGTGAGAAGTTAGTCCTTGAGTGCCAGCAAGATATTGGTGAGAACACTATGCGGTGTATCGCCATGGACTCCACCGACGGTTTGCGCCGCGGCATGGAGGTGGTGGCCACCGGCAGCATGATCACCATGCCCACCGGCGAGGTCAACGGACGTCTGCTCAATGTGATCGGCGAATGCATCGACGGTATCGAGCAGGTGAAGTGCGACAAGCGCAACAACATCCACAAGGATCCGCCGACCTTCGAGAACCTTTCCACCTCCGAAGAGGTGCTGTTCACCGGTATCAAGGTTTTGGACTTGATTGAGCCTTACGCCAAGGGTGGTAAGATTGGTTTGTTCGGTGGTGCTGGTGTAGGCAAGACCGTGTTGATTATGGAGATGATCAACAACATCGCCAAGAAATACTCTGGCATGTCGGTGTTCGCCGGTGTGGGTGAACGTACCCGTGAGGGTAACGACCTGCTGCGTGAGATGATCGAGTCAGGCGTTATCCGCTACGGCGACGAGTTCAAGAAGAGCATGGAAGCCGGCGGCTGGGACCTTTCGAAGGTTGACCGCGACGAGCTGGCCAAATCACAGTGCACCATGGTCTTCGGACAGATGAATGAGCCCCCTGGAGCACGTGCCCGCGTGGCCCTTTCCGGTCTGACGATGGCCGAATATTTCCGTGACGGCGACGAGACCTCCGGCGGCCGCGACATCTTGTTCTTTGTCGATAACATCTTCCGTTTCACGCAGGCCGGTTCCGAGGTGTCCACCTTGCTGGGACGTATGCCCTCCGCAGTAGGTTACCAGCCGACGCTGGCCACCGAGATGGGCGCTATGCAGGAGCGTATCACCTCTACCAAGCGCGGCTCCATCACCTCCATCCAGGCTATCTACGTGCCTGCTGACGACTTGACTGACCCGGCTCCCGCCACGACCTTCTCGCACTTGGATGCCAAGACCGTGTTGAGCCGTAAGATTTCCGAGCTTGGTATCTATCCCGCCGTTGACCCGCTGGATTCCACTTCCAGAATCCTTACCCCGGCCATCGTCGGCGACGAGCACTACAACACCGCACAGCGCGTGAAGATGGTGCTGCAGCGCTACGCCGAACTCCAGGATATCATCGCCATCCTCGGTATGGAAGAGCTTTCCGAAGAGGACCGCAAGGTGGTACACCGCGCACGCCGTGTACAGCGCTTCCTCTCTCAGCCGTTCCACGTGGCCGAACAGTTCACCGGTCTCCCGGGTGTGTTCGTCAGCATCGACGACACCATCAAGGGCTTCAACATGATTCTGGACGGTGAGCTCGACTATTTGCCCGAAACCGCCTTCAACCTGGTGGGTACCATCGAGGATGCCATCAAGAAAGGTGAAAAAGAATTGGCTAACGCAAAATAATCGGCACTATGAACCTCGAAATCATCACCCCCGGCAAGGAATTGTTCAAAGGGGAGGTCTCATTGGTGCAGCTTCCTGGACTCGACGGTCTGTTTGAGGTGCTCAACAACCACGCCCCGTTGATTGCCGCTCTCAAAGAGGGCAAGGTGAAGGCGACGGATGCCCAAGATCAGACTCTTTTCTTCGACATTCGGGGAGGGATTGTGGAAGTACTGGACAACCACGTGTTAGTTTTGGCAGAATAGGAATGGGAGTTTCAGACTTCATGCTCCTCGGTGCGAAAAAGTCACTCATTGCGTGGCTGCGCGAGCAAGGTATCACTGATGAGAATGTACTCAACGCCTTTGACGTGGTGGAGCGGCATCGCTTCATCCCCAATACTGTTTTGCTGAATCGTGCCTACGAGAACACGCCGCTGCCCATCGGTTGCGGCCAGACCATCTCGCAGCCTATCACCGTGGCGTTCCAATCGCAACTGCTGAACATTCATCCCGACGAGAAGGTGCTGGAAATCGGCACCGGCTCGGGTTTTCAGGCGGCCATCCTTTCCGCCATGGGGGCTAAAGTTCACAGCATCGAGCGGCAGTTGGATCTTTTCCGCCGGACCCGCATTCTGCTGAATAACCAACTGAAAATCAAAAATGTGTTCATGTACTATGGCGATGGTTTCGCGGGGCTTCCCGACAAAGCGCCATTCGACAAAATCATCGTAACCTGCGGTGCGCCCAACGTCCCCCCTGCCCTCTTCCAACAGCTCAAAGTCGGTGGCATCATGGTCATCCCTGTGGGCGACGGCGTGCAACAGATGCTCCGCATCACCAAAATCAGCGAAAACGAATACAACACCGAGACGTTCGGTGAGTTTAAGTTCGTACCCATGTTACAGAAAACCGTTATTAATCAAAAATAATCACCATGAAACGTTTTATCACCTTCATCAGCCTATCCCTGTGCATCTTAATAGCAAGTGCACAGCAATCCGCTTTTCTCTCCATCACCAACACACAAAAGGAGAACTTTTGGGTAAACATTAACGATTATTCCATCAACGAACAGTCGGCAGAAACCATCACCATCACCAACCTTGATGTCAACCACACCTACAAGGTGGAGATCATCTTCAACAATCCCGAATACAACACCGTGTCGGCCACTCTCAAGCTGCAGACAGGATACAACAACTTTGCCATCAGCTACTACGACCAGAACAAGATGGGGACATTCGAACCGACTCGCCGCACCATACAAGCCATGATGATTGTGGCCGCCAGCGATGTCGTGCGCCTCTCCACACCAGAGTCTGGCGAATTGGCCAACAGCAGCAACAACAATTACAATGGTCAGATTGGACAGACAAGACCCAATTTCCCGAATCATCCCAACCACCCAAATCATCCCAACACGCCCAACAATCCTCCTCATCCCGGTTCTGGTGTTCCCACTCCCCCAACCCCGCCCACCCCTCCTACTACTCCTACTACTCCCACTCCTCCTGCTCCACCCGCTCCCCACGTCTATACAGAAATGGAATTTACACTTGCCTATCAAACTGTTGAAAACCAATCATTTGAAAACGACAAACTGATGGTAGCCAAACAAGTGGTCTCCGCACGCCCCATCCTTACCAGCCAAATTGTACGCCTCACCCAGCTCCTCACTTTCGATAAGGACAGACTTGACCTCCTGAAATACGCCTATACTTTCTGCGTGGACAAAAGCAACTACCACCTCACCTATAACTTGCTCACTTTCTCTTCCGACAAGAAAGCACTCAAAGCCTACATAACAGCTCATTCACATTAATCTAAAAATCAAAACCTTATGTTTACTGGAATCGTAGAAAAAACTGGAAAAATCGTCAAGATAGAGAAAGAAAACAGCAACTATCATTTCACAATAGAGGTTGATTTTGCTGATGAACTCAGCATCGATCAGAGCATGGCACACGACGGCTGCTGCCTCACAGTGGTGAAGGTGGACAAAGAAAAACGGCAGTATGTGGTGACCGCCATGGACGAGACCATGCTGAAGACCAATCTCGGCAGCTGGACTGTAGGTTATGAGGTGAACCTCGAGCGCAGCATGCGCATGGACGGTCGCTTCGACGGTCATATCGTGCAGGGCCATGTGGACCAGACGGCTACCTGCGAGAAGGTGGTGGACGACAACGGCAGCTGGCGTTACTATTTCAGCTACGATACCGCCAAGAACAACATCACCGTGCCGAAAGGCTCTATTTCGGTGAATGGCGTGAGCCTCACGGTGGTAGATTCAGAGCCCGGCCATTTCTCCGTCGCCATCATCCCCTACACTCACAAGGTCACCAACTTCCACAACTTCCAACCCGGCACTGTGGTCAACATCGAGTTCGACGTTTTTGGAAAATACGTACAGCGTTTGCTTGAGCAGTATTTGGCAAGTACAAATACTTGTATTTCAAAATAATAAGAATAAATGATTAACATCATCCACGCCAGCGAAAACAACCTCAAAAGAGTTTCGCTGCAAATACCGAAACGGAAAATCACCGTCTTTACAGGCGTTTCCGGTTCAGGGAAATCGTCGTTGTGCCTGGACACCATCGCAGCGGAAAGCCGCCGCGAACTCAACGAGACCTTTCCCAGTTTCGTACAGCAATATCTTCCCAAATACGGCCGTCCGAAGGTGGAGCGCATCGAAAACATGCCCGTCACCATCGTCATCGACCAGAAGAAACCCTCCTCCAACAGCCGTTCCACCGTCGGCACCTATACCGACATACAGCCGCTGCTTCGTCTGCTGTTTTCGCGTGTGGGACAGCCTTTTGTGGGCTACTCCGACTCGTTCTCGTTCAACCATCCTGCCGGAAGCTGTCCCCGCTGCGCCGGTCTGGGTGAAATACGCGAGCTGGATATTCACAAACTGGTGGATTTCGACAAGTCGCTGAACGATGAAGACACCATCCATTACATCGCCTTCGGCAAAGGCGGCTGGCGCTGGATACGCTACGCCCACAGCGGTCTGTTTGACCTCGACAAGAAAATCAAAGACTACTCGCCTGAAGAGCTGGAGCTTTTTCTTTATTCCCCCCAAATTAAACTGAAAAATCCTCCTTCCAACTGGCCTAAAACCGCTAAGTATGAAGGACTTGTACCGCGTATGTACCGCAGTATCATCAACTCGGAAGAGGGATTGCTGCACGCTGCGGCCATCAACCCCATGCTCACCATGGGCACCTGTCCCGACTGTGGCGGCACCCGTCTGAACGAGAAGATTCGCTCATGCCGCATCAACGGAAAAAACATCGCGGAGGTGGACGACATGCCTATTTCGGAGGTGATGAACTTCATCTCGGCCATCGACAATCCGTTAGCGGTGGATATCCAGCGCGAGTTGGCGAAGCGGCTGCAAGCCCTGTGCGACATTGGGTTAGGGTATCTTTCCTTGAGTCGCGGCACCGGCACGCTGTCGGGCGGCGAGGCACAGCGCATCAAGATAGCCAAATACATCAACTCCGCGCTTACCGACATGGCCTACGTGTTGGATGAGCCGAGCGTGGGGTTGCACCCGCAGGACATTATTCGGCTCAAACGGTCGTTGCAGCACCTGCGCGACCACGGCAACACCATCCTGATTGTAGAGCATCACCGTGAAATCATCGCCATGGCGGAACACATCGTCGATATGGGACCGGCAGCAGGAAGCCACGGCGGAGAGGTAATGTACGAAGGTGATTATCAAGGACTTTTACAATCTGACACCATTACTGGACGGATGCTGCGCAGCAGTACGGAAATCAAGTCGGAAGTGCGCACACCGAAAGGGTTCGAGCATATTGAAAATGCCACCTTACACAACCTGAAGCACGTGTCGGTGGACATTCCGTTGGGCGTGCTGACCGTCATTGCGGGAGTGGCCGGCTCGGGCAAATCGTCGCTGATGGAGGTATTCCAGCAGCAATGCCCGAAAGAGACCATCTTCATCGGACAAAAGAACATCGGCATCAACCTGCGTTCCACCCCAGCCACCTACCTCAACATTTCCGATACCATCCGCAAACTTTTCGCAAAAGCCAACAACAGCAACATCCAGCAGTTCTCCTTCAACTCCAAGGGGGCCTGCCCTGCCTGCGAGGGCAAAGGTGTGATCGTGTCGGACATGGCCTTCATGGAATCCATCGAGACGGTGTGCGACGTGTGCGGCGGCACGCGCTACAATGCGGAGACGCTACAATATTTATATAAAGGAAAGAATATCGCCGAGGTGATGGACATGACGGTGGAAGAGGCGATTGCATTTTTTGAAGGCGAGTCGTTCCAGCCGCAGCTACAGGCGCTCAACAAGGTAGGATTGGGCTATCTGCATCTCAACCAAGCCATGACAACCTTGTCGGGCGGAGAGTTGCAACGCATCAAGCTGGCCTCCTACCTGCATCGCAAAGGCGAAATCTTCATTATCGACGAGCCCACCGACGGATTGCACTTGGACGATGTGCGCAAGCTGTTGGCGTTGTTCAACGAGATGACCGACACAGGCAACACGCTGATACTCATTGAACACAGCTTAGATGTCATCAAGCAGGCCGACTACCTTATTGAATTGGGACCCGGAGGTGGCGAGGCCGGCGGCGAACTGCTGTTCTGCGGCACGCCACAGCAGATGCTATCGTGCGAGAAGAGCGTCACAAGGCCATATATGAAGGGATAATCAGCGATTACTCCTCCTTCTCCCGTCCCTCTGCTTCGTAGTGCTTGTCCAACTCGTCGATACTGGTGAGATTTTTGGTGATATCCACGTTCAGGTATTGTCCGCCCTTGGCCTTCACTTTCCAAATGTAAACCCCATCGGTCTTCACCAAAACGCTGTCTGTCATCTGCCGTTTACGGCTCCAGGCACGCAGGGCGGTATGAGTTTCCTTATTGTACAGCCGCACATTGGCGGGGGTGCTCACCTTATAATCCACATAAATCATCGTACCCTTCGGCACATAGAAAGCATATTCGATTTCGTCATCAAATTGCAGTTCATTTTCATATACTAAAGTGCGCCGCACCGAAGCAAGATTTTCGGCAATAACCCCACGGAGCACCTGCCGCAGTGAATCAACACGGTACTTGTGGTGCGCACAGAACTTGCGGGCATCGTCAGACAGGCCTGCCGCATCGTAAGTAAACATCAACTCATCGTATTGTTCCACCAGAAGTTGTAAGTCGTTGTCGGAAGCGGTGATACGATAACTTTTCAAAGTAGAAGGAGCCTCGTCCAACAATGATGAGGTGGACCAATAACTCTCTTTCACTTCGTATGGAAGTCCAAGAGTATCAACTGTATCTGCAGTTTTTTTTGACGAACATCCTGCCAAAATCAGCATTCCTGCAATCATTATGCACAAACTACGAGCCAACATCAGTATCCAATTTAGAGGTTAATTCGATTTTTCATAAGACGTTTTTTCCTTTTCTTCACCGTAACCCGCACCACGCAATAGTCAATCAGCGGGGCGAACACATTCATCACGAGGATGGCGAGCATCATGCCTTCCGGATACCCATGGTTGGCCACACGGATGACAATGGCCAGGATGCCCACCAGCAGTCCGAAGATATACTTGCCAGCGGAAGTGTGCGCTGCCGTGACGGGATCGGTAGCCATGAAGACGGCACCGAAGAGGAAGCCGCCCATGATGATATGTTGCCAGCCGCAGAACGGGGTAACGCCGCAATGGAACAGGATTTCGGCCATCGCCCAGCCCCCGAAGATGGCCGTCAGCATAATCTTCCAGCTGGCCACTTGCGTCAGCAGGAGGATGAGGGCACCGATAAGGATGGCGATTTTGGAGGTTTCGCCGATACAACCGGGGACAGTGCCGACAAACATCTCCATGAACGAGGGCATCTGGCCGGTCGCACCGCTGGCAGCCAGAGCCAGAGGCGTGGCACCACTGACGGCATCGGGCGCGCCGGAAACCCACACCGCATCACCGGAAATCACTGACGGATAAGCGAAAAAGACGAATGCGCGCGCCACCAGAGCGGGGTTCAAGAAGTTGTAGCCTGTGCCGCCGAAAACCTCTTTGGCAAACAAGACCGAGAAGGCCGTGGCAACGGCCACCATCCACAACGGCACATCGGGCGGCATAATCATCGGGATCAGGAAGCCGGTCACAAAGAAACCTTCCGCCACCTGATGTCCTCGCCGCTGGGCAAAAATCACCTCGATAGTGAGGCCTGATACATAAGTCACCACCACCATCGGGAGCCACTTCAACAACCCATATCCCACACATTTCCAGAAACTTGCACTTTCACCTAAAGCAATGTAGTGCTGACTTCCCACATTCCAAATTCCAAAACAAAGGGCCGGCAGCAGGGCAATCATCACTGTTATCATCACGCGCTTCATATCCACCGCATCGCGCACATGGCTTCCGCTTTTCGTCACCGTTTTGGGAGTCAGGAAGAAGCTGTCGATGGCATCATACAACGAAGAGAGGAAATGCAACGGCTTGCCTTTCTCGAAATAGGTGCTGAATTTGTCGCTGAGTTGGGAGAGTTTCATGGCATCAACGATTTTCGTTCAAAATTTCACGCAATCCCTCCCGAATAATTTCCTGACATGGCATCTTGGAAGGACACACCACTTCACAAAGTGCAAAATCCTCATCATCAACCTCATAAATACCCAAATCTTCCATCAGCTCAATGTTGTGAGTTTTGCATGCCTTCAACAATTCCAAAGGAAGAATGGACTGATAAGGGAACACTTTATCATACAAACCGGTCATGACGAAGTTGCGCTGGTCGCCATGCTGAGAGGTGTTGAAATTGAAAATGTGGTGCTTGACCAGCCAGGCGAGAAAGGTATGAGAGAAGCTCCATTTATGAAGATTCGGCCGTAGCCAGCCCAATATCTCACGCTCGCCACCCTCCGGCAGCAACGTCAGCTGGGCATCATAGAAGCGGGGAGTGACATAGTCGCCCACATCGGCGCCAGTGAGCACATTGCCGCTAATGATGCGCGCATGTTCTTCTGACAGATTATGGTCGAAAGCGCGGCTGACATCCATACCCAAAGTAGTGGAATAGTAATGGGGATGGCGGATGGCCGGGCCTGTCAGCGCAAAAATACGGTTAAACGTCAGTTCACCTTTCGACAGGAGTCGCCCTATCTGCGCCACGTTCCACGGCTGGATATACCATACAATGTCGCCCTTGTCGAGCGGAGAGATCCTGTGGATTTGCGGACCGAGGTTCCCGGCGGGGTGCGGTCCTGTGAAATATTGCAACTGCACATCATGCAGCGACTCCAAGAAGAGGTTATCCTCTTTATGGCTCATACAGAGATGGATAGGCACTTTGTCGCCCACCAAAAGTCGGAGGGCACGCAGGCCCGCTAACAGATCATCACGATGCTCATTGACCAGCACCTTGTAGGAAGGAGCGAGCGGGGCGGAGTCGAAACACGGAATGAAAAGCGCCTTGGGATGGTCTTCGGGGCGGGCGATGATGGAGAACGGTCGTTGCCGCATGGAAGGCCATAAGCCGTACTGTAACAAGAGGTTACGCAAAGCCTCAGGAGTGGTAGGCGGATTGAAATCCACCTTACGGATAGTCGGCTGGTTGCGGTCCACCGACAGGATGATACACTCCACAACACGCTTTTCACCCCGAATGATTTCACATACCGTTCCTTCAACGGGCGAAACCACCACAATGCGCTCATCGGATTTGTCGGCAAATAGCGGAGTGCCCACTTGCACCGAGTCGCCGGACTGTACCAGCATTTTAGGAGTGAGCCACCGGTAATCGGTCGGACGGATATAGCAACATTCCGACGGCGGCAAAGCATCCACCATCGGGAGCGGCGCACCTGCCAAACGCAAATCCAGACCTTTCCGAATCCGATACTCCATGAATTATTTTGTGCTTAAATAAGTTAGGGGCAAAAATACAAAAAAATATCTATCATTTTACACAAACTGACAGATAACCGTCAATTTCAGCGATATATTCAGTAATTATTTTATAATCAGAATGATAAGAAAGAATATTCCGCAAATCCTCGCGGATACCCACGCCCGTGCATTTCAACAACGCCTCTTTGCGTGTCCACAGGCGTATGAACTCCAGTTCAGCATCAGCAGAAGAACGAATCAACGACAACTCTTCTGCATTACAAACGCGTTCCATTAGCGCCTGACTCACAGCACGGCGGCACTCTACATCAATTCCCACCTCAGCATCGTGCAAAGCCACGGCCACTGCCTTTTTGCAATGACTTATATTAAAATGAAGGTCGGGATAATTGCTCAAACGCGGCTTCCCATTTTCATCATAATGAAATAATGGCCATTGCTTCAAACATCCCTTCTCGCGCATCATTTCCACCAAGAGTTCATACGCCGCTACCTTCTCTCTCCTACCCTGCAGGTGATTGATTTTCAAAATGTTATCCACCCGTTCCTGCGGAAACCACGACAGGCATTCGGCCATTTTGGCCTCATCATAATGCTCCAGTCCGGCTTGATAATGGTAAATCATCGCACAATGTTTTCGCAAATCTGTTCAAACTCGGCCACGCCCAATTGTTCGGGACGTTTCGACAGCAGTTCATTCTCCTTAAATTCAGGAGTGAACTCAAAGGATTTCAGAGAGTTGCGCAACGTCTTACGCCGCTGGTTGAAGGCCGTTTTCACCACATTTTTGAAAAGAGTTTCATCGCAATGCAGTCGCTTTTCGGGGTTGCGGGTGATGCGGATGACCGCTGATTTCACCTTTGGCGGCGGGTTGAAGGAGTGTTCATGAACAGTGAAGAGGTATTCAATATCAAAGAAGGCCTGCAACAGCACACTGAGGATGCCGTACATCTTTTTTCCTGGCGCGGAGGCCACCCGCTCGGCCACCTCTTTCTGGAACATCCCCACCGTTTCCAATACTAAATCCTTATTTTCCAATATTTTAAATAAAATTTGGGAAGAAATATTGTAGGGAAAATTGCCAATAATGCTGAGGGGCTGGGAATAGAGTTCTTCGAGATGAAGTTTCAGAAAATCGGTGGCCAGAATACGGTCATGCAGCTCGGGGAAATGCTGCTGAAGGTAGGCCACCGACTCGCGGTCAATCTCTACTACCCTGAAGTCAATGCCAGGCCGTTGCAACAAGAAACGGGTCAGCACACCCATGCCGGGACCGATTTCCAGCACATTAGGATACGGAGCCTGAAGGCTATCGACAATCTGTTGGGCAATTCCGTCATCGATGAGGAAGTGCTGTCCGAGCGCTTTTTTGGGGGTGACTTGTTGCATAGGTGGTGGCATTTAAAAGAAATGCCCGCCTCACGGCAGGCATTTCATATTCATACTTACAAAGATTACTCTTCGGTCTTACCGAGTTTCTCTTTGAGGGCCTTGAGAGCGTCGAGGTCACCGAGGGTGGTCTTTTCAACGCTTTCGTTGAGTTTCTTAATCTCCTTGGCCTGCTTTTTGTCTTCGGCCTCCATTGCCTTGGTCTCTTCCTCTTGGTTGAGCTGCCAGGTTCTGGTGTGGGAGAGGTTGATCTTCTTGGCCTCTTTCGAGAATTCAACAACCTTGAAGGGCAGCACTTCGTCAACCTTAGCGTAGGTCTTGTCCTGCTTCAGGAGGTTGCGGTTGAAAGCGAAACCTTCGATGTCGTACGGAAGAGCGATGACAGCACCCTTGTCGGTCATGCTGACCACCTTACCTTCGTGTTCGGAACCGACGGTGAATACGGTTTCATAAACATCCCAAGGATTCTCCTCGAGCTGTTTGTGACCGAGGCTGAGACGTCTGTTCTCGACATCGACTTCGAGCACCACCACGTCGATTTTCTCACCGGTCTTGGTGAATTCGGCGGGGTGTTTGATCTTCTTCGACCAGGAGAGGTCGGAGATGTGGATGAGGCCGTCAACACCCTCTTCGAGTTCGACGAAGATGCCGAAGTTGGTGAAGTTGCGGACGATAGCAGTGTGCTTCGAACCGACGGGATATTTCTCGGTGATGTTAGCCCACGGATCGGGGATAAGCTGTTTGATACCGAGAGACATCTTTCTCTCTTCTTTGTCGAGGGTGAGCAGCACGGCGTCGATTTCGTCACCGACTTTGAGGAAGTCGTGAGCGGTGCGCAGGTGCTGTGACCATGACATTTCGGAAACGTGGATAAGACCTTCCACGCCGGGCATGATTTCGAGGAAGGCGCCATAGTCGTTGACCACGACCACCTTGCCATGAACTTTGTCGCCGACTTTGAGATTCGGATCGAGAGCGTCCCACGGATGAGGAGTGAGCTGCTTGAGACCGAGAGCGATACGTTTCTTGTTCTCGTCGAAGTCGAGGATAACCACGTTGATCTTCTGGTCAAGCTGCACGATCTCTTCGGGGTGGATGATGCGGCCCCAAGAGAGGTCGGTGATGTGGATAAGACCGTCCACGCCGCCGAGGTCGACGAACACACCGTAGGTGGTAATGTTCTTGACGGTACCTTCGAGCACCTGGCCCTTTTCGAGGCGGGAGATGATCTCTGCCTTCTGGGCTTCGAGTTCGGACTCGATGAGTGCCTTGTGGGAAACAACCACGTTCTTGAACTCTTGGTTGATTTTCACCACCTTGAAGTCCATGGTCTTGTCAACAAACACGTCATAGTCACGGATGGGCTTAACGTCGATTTGTGAGCCGGGGAGGAAGGCCTCGATACCGAAGACGTCCACGATGAGACCGCCCTTGGTTCTGCACTTGACATAACCGGTGATGATTTCTTCTTTCTCGTAAGCCTCGTTGACACGCAGCCAAGATTTGAGGAGGCGTGCTTTCTTGTGAGAAAGGATGAGCTGACCGGTAGCGTCTTCCTGGCTCTCCACATAAACTTCGATTTCGTCGCCGACTTTCAGGTCGGGGTTGTAACGAAGTTCGGAAGCGGAGATGACACCGTCGGATTTGAAGCCGATGTTGACCACCACTTCGCGCTGGTTGATGGAGACGACGGTACCCATGATCACAGCCTGCTCGTCGATGGACTTGAAGGACTTGGTGTAAAGGTCTTCCAAGTTCTTGCGCTCGTCGGCGTTGTACTTCTGACCTTTCTTCTCGAGGGCGTTCCAGTCGAAGTTGGCCATGATTTCGCCGTAAGCGTTCTCGATCTCACGGGGTTTTCTGGGGGCTTTCGGAGTTTCCGGAAGTTCGGCGGCTTCTGCGGCGGGAGCCTCAGCTGCGGGAGCTTCTTCTACTACGGGAGTCTCTTCTGCTACGGGAGCTTCTTCCACTGCGGGAGTTGCTTCAACGGCCGGTGCTGCCTCTACGGGCTGGTTCTCGGCTACGGTTTCTTCCGGATTGTTAATAATTTCTTCTGCCATTTACTAAAAAATTTTATCCTTAAAAGGATAGGTTAAAAAGGTGATACATTGAGGTTTACTACTAAAAAACTCCATTCCCGGAGCCTCTCGGAAATGGAGTGCAAAAATACAACTTTTTTCTTTATAAAAAACTATTGTTCAATAATTTTTGAAAAAAAGCGAATTAGGTCACACGAGGATGAACAAGAGGTTCCGTTGCTGCGCTGCGCTTGCAACGGAATGGTGGGGGCGCGTTATCAATGTCAATAGGGTTGTGCACCCGCGCCATCCCGCCGGCCGCAGGCTGGCGGAATCTCCCCCGCACACCTGACGGCGTGCGTTGATGACATAGCGGCATTACGGTTCTACCGATACCCGCAGGCCGCAGGCCTGCGATGACAGACATGGTGCGGACGGCATAGAATGGTTCAGTGAAAACAATGCCGAGAATGCAACAAATTGTAATGACGGACAAGGCAGTCCGTCAGGACTGCGGGTATCGGTAGCACGCGACGACATCGTGTATCACCGGCGCAGGCCGCAGGCCTGCGGGGGAAAGGGATGGATGCGGATGACGGGGAGGGAGACGTGGAGGTTCCGTTGCTGCGCTGCGCTTGCAACGGAATGGCGAGGCAACACAATCAATCCCAATTTCCCCCTTGAACACCGCACCATTCCGCCTGCCGCAGGGCTGGCGGAATCTCCTTATTCATTTTTTCAATCGCGGACACAACGTACCGAAAAACCGTGGTTCTTACCGTAGTAGTAGCGGCTCACGTAGGCGTAATAGTTGAGGAGGCTGCGGTAGTACGCGTAGCCACTGCTGCCCTCGGTAGCACTCCAGAAGTAGGCGTAGGTGCCGAAACTGCCGTAGCTGCCGGCGTAGTAGCCAGCAGGAAACGCACCGAAGCCTGTAGCATTGTTATTGGAGGGTGTGTTGCCCACGGCACAGGTACTGGTGCTGCTGTTCCATCCCGTAGTGGATGCCAAAGACTTGGCGATATACGTATTGTCACTCCCACACACATACTGGATCTGGCTACTCACATAGTCGGTCAGCTGTGTCCACTCCGCATCGCTCGGCACGTGCCATCCATTGGGGCAGATGCCCTGCACCCCGCTGGGGTTGGCGCTGCTGGAGGTGGCATCACGCATCACCGCCTTCCAGTTGTACAAGAGCCCGTAGGTGGACATATTCGAGGAACTGTTGTTGGGATAGTACCAATATGCCGTAGTGGTGGAGGTGCTGCTGCCTTGTGAAATGGTGGTGTTGTCGGCGTACTTCGTGGTACGCAGGTTCTCTTTCATCCAACACTGCTGACCAATCTGAACGGTGTTGTAAGTGTTGCCGTCAATGTCGGTGAGGGTGGCAGTGTTGGGGCAAGGTTGACCATCAACAAGTACATTTTCTTCTTGTGTGGTGAAACTCTCCTCTTGGCCATACGCCACCCCAATGCTATTGATGGCATACGCCCGCACATGTTGGTGGTGGATTTCAACACAAACGTGATGGTTTGCACCATTCCAAGATAATCGATGCCGTTGGCATTTCCACCACCGTTGCATACCATTTTGATGGATGACGCTTTGCCGTTCTGGCGGGCGGTCATCACGTAGGTGCCGACGGCGGACAGGGATACGCGGAATTGATGGGTGCCGATTTCCGGACGTACGCGGTGCGTCCCCACGGTTTTGCCATTTCCATCCACAATTTCCAACGTCACCGCGCCCGCGTCCGCCACCGTCAGGTTCACGTCGGTGGTACCAGAAAACGGGTTCGGGTTGTTTTGCGACAGGGCGAAACCACCGTTGGCAACAGATTCGTCAATGCCCGTGCCGTTCTGCATGGTCAGCGTGGTGTCGGGCCAATAGATGGTTTCCTGCCAGCTTTTGGTCAGGTTGGTGATGACAACACGGTTCAACTGAATCCAATGCTCCGCCGCATCCCGTCCCGTAAAGGTGAGAGTGACAGATTGGGCAAATGCCACAACGCCCATCAGGGCCATCGTCATCAAACAAACAATCTTTTTCAATTATATTAATTTTCATTTTTCCATTTTCCATTCCCTCACACCACCGACCACACCAACAGTCCGCCTACGATGATGATACCCGACACGATGAGGTCGATGAGGCAGTAGCCCATGATGTCTTTGGCCTGCAGTTTGGCGATGGCCAATGCCGGCAGTGCCCAGAAGGGTTGGATGAGGTTGGTCCACGCGTCGCCCCAAGCGATGGCGATACCGGTAAGACCGTGATCCACGTTCAGCACCTCCCCTGCCCCGAACATGATGGGGGCCTGGATGGCCCAGTGTCCGCCGCCCGAGGGAACAAACAGGTTGAGCAGCGCAGCACACAGGAAGGTCAGCAGCGGGTAGGTAATGGGACCTGAACCGTTTACGCACGCATTGCTGAGCACGGTACCCAGGCAGGTGCCACTGGCTCCAACGCCCGTTATGATACCCATGATGCCCGCATAGAACGGGAACTGCAACAAGATGCCGCTCGCCCCCGATGCTGCCTTGCCGAAAGCGCGCACGTAGGCCAACGGCGTCTTGTGCAACAGCAGTCCGGCGAACAGGAAAAGCATGATGACGGCGTTCAGGTCGAAGCTGCCGCCCCGGAAGCCGATATGCACCACCAGGTAGGTAAGTCCCAGCGCGGTGATGATCCACGTCAGCACGCGGCTGTTCTCCAGTCGCTCGGCCGGTGTGGTGGGCTTGACCTTTTCGGCGACGGGATCATCCTGCAGCAGGGCGGGATCCACCGCCACCACCATCATCGGGTTGCGCGGGTGCATGAGCGAGTTGACCAGCACGATAGCTCCGATGGTGAGCGCCACCATGATGAGGTTAATAGGATGTAAAATGGTATGCGTGATGGGAATAGGATCTGTAAGGATGCCGTTGGTGGCGCGGCTGAGCGACTCGCCAGCAGTGGACATGGTGAGCGGGATAGAGCCGGAGAGACCGGCGTGCCACACCACGAAACCGCTGTAGGCAGAGGCGATCAGCAGACGGTAGTCCACCCCACGGAGACGGCGTGCCACCTCCCTTGCGAAGATGGCTCCCACGATGAGACCGAAGCCCCAGTTCAGCCAACACGCGATGGCCGATACGAAGGTGACCAGTGCGATGGCGCCTGCGGGCTTTTTGGGCAGCGTGGCCAGATAGTAGATCACACGCTTCACGGCAGGGGCCGCTGCGAGGGCAGAGCCGCACACCAGCACCAACGCCATCTGCATCGAGAAGGCCAGCAATCCCCACACGCCATCGCCCCAGTGCTCAATCACCTCCAAGGGCGACTGATGGCAAATCGGCATAGCCAATATCGCCGCCACCAAAGTCAATACAATCGCAAATATCAGTGGTTCAGGAAGATATTTCTGCACCACATTGACACATCCTCTGATAACCTTCTGGAACATATTATGTTTTTTCTATTAAAGTACAAAAAGAAGAATGAGCAAAATAAAAGCAATGATGACGATCAATCCCAAGATAGCACGGAAACAGCCCCATCCTGTCTGAAAAAAGCCGGTAAAGAATTCTTTCACACGAAAGCCCGAGAAGATGAATCCCAAGAGACCCCCAATTAGGGCAACAATAAGGATGATTTTCAGAACAAGCATGATGATAAACTATTCGTTATGAATTAAGAACTATTTCAGCCAAGCGGCCAAATTCGCTGCGATGATATCGGCGCGTTTCTCGAAAGCCTGCAGAGTAGCGAAAGCCACGTGGGGCGTAACCACCGTGTTGGGCAGATGTGCCAGCGGATAGTCGGCGGGAATGGGCGGCTCCATATCGAAAACATCGATACCGGCACCCGCGATTTTCTTTTCACGCAACACCTCCACCAGAGCATCGGTATCCACTACCCCACCCCGTGCCGTGTTGATAAGCAGGGCGTTAGGCTTCATCAGTTGGAGCTCGTGTCGTCCCACCAGTCCGCGCGTTTCGTTGTTGAGCGGCGTATGCAGCGACACAATGTCGCAGGTGCTAAACAATTCATCCTTCGTCACCAAGGTCACGCCGGGATAGGGTTTCGGGGTGCGGGTATGGGCATACACCTCACAGCCGAAAGCGTTGGCAATGTCGGCCACCCGCTTGCCGATGGCACCGAGTCCGAGGATGCCGAACTTCTTGCCGGCCAGCTCGAAGCCCACGAGTCCGGCCTTAGTGCCCTGCTCGCGACACACCACATTGCAGGTGGGAATGTTGCGTGCCAGCGACAGCACCAGTCCGAACACCAGGTCGGCGACGGCCACGGTGGAGTAGCCCGCACAATTCTTCACCTCAATACCCCTTTCGGCGCAATATTCTAAGTCAATATGATCCATACCGGTGAAAGCCACGCAGATACGTTTCAGGTCGGGACAACGCTCCATCACCTCGCGGCGGTAGGGAATGTTGGAAAGCACCACGGTGTCGGCGCCTTGACTGCGCGCCACCAGCGTCTCCACATCCTCCTTGCGGTCAGGATAAAGTACCAGTTGATGTTCGTCGCCGATCTGGTTGACGATACGATTTTTCAAATCCTCGGCGGGAATGCCTAATGGTTCTAAAACTGCGATATTCATGATGATTTCAGGTTTCGGATTTCGGATTTAACGTTTCCTGTAGAGACGTAGCGCGCTACGTCTCTACGTTACATAATTTGGTTCAATAAATACGTCAGCCTTTTCAGAAATTATTCAGCAGCACGAACGATTTTGCCCGTCCAAACCCCATCTTCATTATATAATGAGATGAGATAAAGTCCGCTTCGTAAATCATTGATGTTAAGCTGATATTCGCTGCTGCCTCCCGTGATGGTGCGGTGCTGAATCTGGCGACCGTTCATGTCGAACAGCACCAGCTGATAACCCTTGTCGGAGAAAGGCAAAGTGATGGTAACCTGCTGGGTGGCCGGCACGGGATAGACATTCAAGAGAGAGCGTTGTGCCTCTTCCACTGCCAGCGGAGCCATGTCGCCATTCATCGGGAAGTTGATGTAGTCGATGCGGACGGAGGAAGAACTACCGCCGTATGCTTCGCGCTTAAACACGAAACGAATATTATGGGTGCCAGCGGAAATCGGGAAGGCGGCACGGGTCCAGTTTTCGGTGGACGAAACCGTTTCCATCATATTATCGTCGATATAGAACGTAAATGCATCTGAGCCGAACCAACTGTTACCTGCCGTATATTTGCGGTAGTAGGAGATGGAATCGGGAGCGGCGGCGGTAACCGACAGACTCAGCGTACAACTGTTGCCTGAACTCATATTGCTCTTTGAAATAGCGCAGTAACTTCCCTCATAGGCACCATTGCCCACCGTCCAGGCCTGAGCGCTATTGGTCCAGTTGAATTTGGAGAAGTCGCCCGTTTCAAAATCTTCAACACATTCACCCACAAAGAGATAAACCGTATCGGTATAGGAATATGCGCCCGCATACACATTGTGAAGGAAAGGCACGATAAACGGTTCGGGCACATTTTCGCCGACCTGAACCGTAAACTCTGAAACGGCATTTCCCATAGCATCGACATTACCAAGCGCAAGGTCTTCATTCACGATGGTCACTTGGTCGTAGAAGCAGGTCAGGTGCGAATAGACATCAGCAGCTGGGGCATGACCGGCATTGTTAGTGGTGATGCGGAGGGCGACCGTCTCGCCAGGATTGGTGGCATTATTTCCATTACCCTCCACCTCGGCGACACTCACGCCACCTCCTGAAAGTCTGGGCGCTTTCAGCAAAAGGTTGAAATTACATTCGGTGGTAAGGTTATTGTTGAAAGTGGTGGTGATGGTGAAAGGCACCAAGGTGTTGTCGGCGATGTCGTCGTGAATATAGACCGAGAAAGCGTTATTCAACAACTGCTGCTGTTCCATAGCCAGCGAAGCGAGGGTGGCGGTATTTTCCACGATGGTGACAGCGGATGAGGTGGTGGACAGCGTAGCAGTGATGTCGGAAGCGTCGGCGATACCGATATTCTGAAGGGTAGCATTGATACTCACCGTTGCATTGTAGTTAGGTTCATTGGCGGTGGCCAAATGCGGGTTGACGGTCACCACATAGGCATCGGTAGGCTCAACCACGTTAAGAGTTTGGAAATAAGGTTGATAGCCCTGTGCGGTGGCGGCCAACTCGTAACTATCTTGCGTATTGACCGGAGAGAAGGTGAGGTTGACCATTCCGGTAGCATCGGCCATTGTGGCGCCAATCACGCTGCCGTTTTGGGTAAGCGCAACGTAGGCATAGGGAACCGCCTGCAAGGTCAGCGACGAAACGTTGCTTACAATATCGCTGGCACAAGAGACCGGCATCGGGTCGGGGTTGGTGAACCACGGCAGCAGCGTCGGATCGCCCATCAGGTGATAGATTTCCCAGTAGTACAGTTTGCTGTCGGAAGGAGAGGCCTCCACCGACAGGTTGCCGCTCATCAAGATAGAACCTGCGGTGACAGCCCAGTCGCTGAACTGCTCGCCATGAGTGTGGAACATACGGTCGTAGGCACCCAAGTTATTGGCGTCATAGGTGGGATTAGAAACGATGTTGGCACGATAACCCACTGACCAGTAGTAGTCTTCGCCCCAGTAAGTGCTGTTACTACCGCCAATGTAACCCACAGCGCCTTTCTTTTCAGCACGCAGAAGAGCCTCACCGAAGCACTCATCATCATTAAATTGGTTGGACTGGCAGCAGTTGCCCACCATAAAACCATACTTGTCGGCATTGTTCATGCTCGGGATGTGGTTGGTCTCGAATACCGGATCAGCCCAGCCGCTGGGGCTGCAATGTGCAGTGTAGTTGGCATAGCCGACACCAGCACCGATTTCTGCACGGATGGTAGCCGCCTGGCTGGAACTGTTGTACAAATGCACATACACATTAGAGTAGCCAAAAGCGTTGTTTACATAGTTGTTCGCCAGATAATTGATCTGTCCGTTGGCATGGGTAGGACCGAAGTTGTCGTCGGTACCAGCCACCAGCACAGCATCGTCCAAGTACGACGGGTCTGGCATGGTGTACTGCTCATACTGGAGGGTCTTATCAAGGATGTTGGCCAGTTGGTTGGCATTCTGGGCCGAGAAACGTCCGTAGTAGCAGTCAGGAACATTGTCGCCGTCAGTCCAGGTGAAATAGTAGAGGTCAGTGACATGCGACTCACCAGAAACATGGGTGGAGAAGGCGGGGATCTGCGCCACGTCGCCTACCAGCAGCACAAAAGAAGGTGCCGGATTGTCATCGGTCGCGTAGGTATATAATGACTTGATAAAGTTAGAAATGGAAGTGGTAGTAGTACCCACCTGCGGGTCATCGGTATAGGCGACATCCACCACCAAACCCTGGCGCTGTTTCCAAGCAATGAAGCCGTCAAGCTGACCGCGGAACATGCTGTGAGCCACGATGAGCATCTTGACGGGACGCTCATAGACCTCCTCGCGGTTTTGCGGCTGCATCGGGTTGAGCACACGATGCTGGAGACCGCTGAAGAAGGCGTTGCCGTGCAGCGACTTCATCGCGTAGGTGGCCGGCAGGTCGGGGTTGTCGAACTCTACCGAAATCTCCACATCATCATACACACGGATGGTGCGGGTGACAGGGTTGTATTGAATGGGAGAGAAATAGAGGGTGGCAATATTCATATTGCGCAAAATACCCGTCTTTTCAACCACTGCCAAATCGCGATGGTAAAACTCATCACGCTGGTATGTGGCGGCATCCTTTATCAAAGGCAACTCCCCTACCACCGACTTGGCGTAAGAGGGCTGAGCCGGGAAAAGGAGTTCGGTAACGCCCAATTCCTCAGCAGGATAGTCGGTAAAATGCGAAGAAAGCACCTCGCAATGCACGCCGCTGCAAAGGGGAATCTCCAACAGCGATACCGCGACTGGCACCTGCGGCTGTCCCACTTCGGATGAAAGGGCAGCACCTTGCATAGAAAGACGGGAGAAGTTGCCAGCAGGGGTGGAAACATTCGTCACCTCCATCGGTGACGCTGTGCAATGCACCCGCACTCGGTTGGAAGAGTTTTCCTGAACATTAAAAATCTGTGCATTTAAAACAATGACAGACAACAAGATAAAAGATGTCAGAAGGATTCTTTTCATATAATATGGATTTAATTGATAAATTCTATGCCAAAATAATTTGGGCTGACAAAATTACAAAAAAAATCCAAAACCAGAAAAGAAACTTATCGTTTTCTCAGACAACGAACACTGAACCCCATATTCTTGATACTGAGATCGGCTTCCAAATTCCCACAAATATAAGGCACATAAACTGATATGGCACTGATAGGCGAATCCCCATCGTTCACTGTCCAAAAGTTGGTGTAAAGCATCAGATCTTTATACTGCCCATAAACGGCATCGTATCGTCCTGCTCCGCGTGCATTGAAGCCCGAGTTGGGGGATGTGCCTTCATATCCTGACATCCAGTACAACGAGCTTGCCGACTTGATTTGTTCGGAAGTGCCGCCAGCCGCCTCTAACATGATCAGATATTCCTCCATGGTGGGCAATGCCCAACCCTCCGGACATATTCCCTGTACGTATGGACCAAAGTACCCCATCGAGTCGGCCGGCACGGCACTATTGTCACCCTCAGGTACGCGGACTGCGGAGTACCAGCTATACATCTTCCCATAAATATTCTCCAAAGAATCCAAATTATTGTAATAGGAATAATTGGCGACAGGGGTTCCATCCGCATAGTGGGTGCTCCGCGCATTCTCTCCCGTCCAGCACTGGCATCCAATGCGCACCGACGAATAGCGGTAGCCATCATAATCGCTGACCGAATCGGAGGGGGTGCCGCAAGGCGGATACACCACATTCACATGCTGCATACAATCCAAGGACAATCCGCACTCATCCTCCACCGTCCAGGTTATGTCGGTGTTGCCGACCTCAAAAAGATAACCCGACGGGGCATCGTTGGTAATCGTATAGGCTACGCCATCCAGAGCAGGAGGATAGTCGAAAACCGGATTGCCGATATTCAACAGCGTGTCGCAGTCCCCGTAGGCCAGCACCACATCAAGGTCGGTCGGACAGGTAAAGGTCGCCAACGAGGGAAGCGGCGGTATCACATATAAATCCAACGAAACCAAGCTGTCGAAGCCCTGTGCGGTCGTTAAGTGAATCTGATAATTTCCGGAGACAGTACCTGCTTGAAAAACAGTATCGGCGATTGCATACGGGAAAGCATTGGAGCAGACGGTATCCTTAATTTCAACAACAATCGCCTCATTCACCTTGAGCTTCAACGTAATCACACTGTCGCAGCCATGAACCGATTGTAGTGTAACCCGATAGGTATAGGGTTCCGCCTGAGGGGTGGAAATATCCAGTCCCGTAAAAATCGGATTGACCTGCGAAGTATAGGGAAGTGCAGATGCGGTCACGGTCTCATAACAAGTGTCCTTGTCATACGGTTCATATACCCAAGCCGAGCTGGTGACATTCAGGGTGTCGCTGTTGAAAATCACATAGGCATCATACGAGGTGGTCTCATCGGGGCTCACCGTCATGCTGGCGCTTTTAGGGTTGTCGAGCCAGTAGGCGTACGCGTCTGTGCCAAAGTCGCGCACCGCACGGATGCGCACTTTTGTACGAGTAGGGTTGGAATGGTCGATGGGGTTTCGGGGGTCGTAGAAATACTGGCTTCCCCTGACAACGAGGAAGTTGTTGCCCGTTCGTGTGGAGGTCCAGTAGTCATGACCGTCAGAACCATTATACGCATACATCCATCGCATACCGTCCGCATCCCCGCCCGCAGCAATGATGGAGCTTTCAATAAAAGGAATCAGTCCGAAGATGTGTCGGAACTGGATGGCGTCCGGAATGTACCAACCATTGTAGAAATCCACGGCCTCGGCAGCGGGTGAATGGCCTGATTCCAGCAAAATACGGGTGTTTTTCTTCCCCTCGTACGACCATTCTGAAATGCCGTATCGCGCCACAAACTCATACGCATGGTTTTCTATTTCGGATGGAATGGTGGCACCTTCATCCAACAGAAAATAAGACTTGTTGTTGCTATTGCTCACCCAGCCAATATCATTCAATGCAACCGCCCAACCCTCCACCGGATTGTCGGGGTTGACATAGCAGATCACGCCTTTCGAACCGTCGGGGAACTCATACACATCACCAATTTGATATATCTGTGCCAACGCCAGAAATGGGGAAGCAGTCACAACGGCCAGTATTACCCATATCTGGAAAAATTTTTTCAATGAATTCATTGCCTTATTCTTTCTCATATATCATGCAATACTGATTAAAAATCGATGGAAGGACGCACATGGTGCAAATCTTGTTTGTTATTGGGAGAAAAATGCCCCGAGTAGTCCAGATGCCAACACGTATTGTCATCTCTTTCGGAAGAGGAGAGGTAGTAATAGGTCAATGTGCTCAAGGTAGTGGCGCCGTATGCACCCAAGCGGCTTAAGGACTTATTCACCTGCGCCCGATTGCCAAACACAAGGTTCAACTCGCCCATGGCTGGCAAGTACCACCCTCTGGCTTCCGACGGCTCAACATTCTGTATCACAGGGTCATAGTAGAAACAGAAGTATGCTGCCGGAGCATTCTCCGCAAAGTTCTCCCCTTCTGCCATCTCAGCATACTGCTTGATTGCCAGCGTATTGCCGATGCCATCCAAATCAAACAAAGCATCTCTTTGATACGGCAGTCTCTGCTTGCCGTGTATCGACCTATAGACAAAGTCGCTCGGGTTGGTGGAGGTTCCTTTTCTGGCCCATTTCACGGTGGTGGGGGCATCCACCAAGGCCACGGCCTTGCCATGTTGCCCCGTATAGTCAACGTAATATACCACTCCGATGGGAACTTTGTCGGAGCGGAGGAACGAGTCAACCCGTATCACTGAGCCATCGCTGCACAGCACATCGCCGGGGGCCATCACGGCAGGGATTTCATTCTCTTGCCAGGTGAGTTTGGGTGTGGTCACCATTACGCCCATCGTGGTCGTTTCGCCACGGCAGATTTCATTGTCTGTCGTGTCAATAATCAGGATGATCAGGTTGATAATATCCAGACTATCACAGCCATTGACGGTGTGGATGATCTCAGAATAACGGCCGGTAGTGTCGTAGGCGTGCCCCTTCCATATATAGGGATTGCCATTCAATTCAAAATTAGAAGTCACCACCGTGGTATCATGGTGTGGCGGCGAATTCACGGTCAGAATGAAGGTCACGACAGAGTCGCAACCATTGGCTGCAGCACCCACAAAATTATGGTTAAAGATGTGTGTTCCAGCTTTCTTAACGGCCTCATCGAGCTCGCTTTGAGAGACCACATCGGGAGTGATGTGGTAGAGGTCGTCATAAGGCAGAGAATGACTTTGGCAGACTTCATCGTAAAGCGTAACATGGTTCTTCTCATACACATCAGCGATAGCGATGCCCGGTTCGTGCTGAACGATGGCACTCCAACCAGCTCCAGCACTCATACCCGATGTAAAATAGAGCGAAAGCTCATTTCCATTGGAGGTAATAAGATCGGGAATGGCACTATGCATAGAAAAGACATTCAACATGGAATCCGGATCAAGCTCGTGCCCAGAAAAGACGTATAGATGGGCCGTGGTGGAGAGGTTGAGTTCCTCAAAAAGAATAGTGATGGGCTTCCCGTCTGTGCTGGTGAATGTATGGAAGATGTCTTCACGCGGAGCGAAATTCCCCAGCTCGCCGCCGGAATCATATACACGGTACACCTCATTACAACCCACAACAGTAGTGCCATCCGAAAGGTTCATCGTCATGTTGGCCAAGCCGTTGATTCTGGGACAGTAACCCTCTTTGATGACGCTGGTATAGAGAATGGTTCTCTGGCGGATTTCTGATGTATCGATCACTGACCATCCGGCATCGGTGATGACCTCTGACTTCAACAATTGGGTGAGATTGTAATCGCCATACCAATTGAGGGTGTAGGGAGGTTCCACGGTGGAGCGCGCCCACAATTGGGCATCGTACTCATAGCAGACCGTATCGTAGCGAGTCAGCAGCTGGCACCCCTCCACCATATTGGTGAGCACATTCACATACACGGTATCTCCGGGATCGGCTGAGGTATAGTCGCAACCGCCGGATTCGGCAATATGAGAAGGATAGATCTTCGCTGGCGTGGTGGTGGAGTATGTATCCGTAATGGGCACTCCTGCCTCTCCGCTGTAGGTGCGCGTCTCAACACCTGTCCCATTCTCAAAAGTCATAACCATCTGTATTTCACCACTATGCGCTTCGTTGTCGGGAGTAAAAGTAACCTCAACGTCGCTTCCTGCGCAGAAAGTGCCGCCACCCGAAGTGGTGACCCATGGGGCACGGGTGACACTCAGATAAATGCTATCAAAAATATGATCTTGACAGCCCGTTTGCGTAATATCCACCTTATACCAGCCATCAGAAGCGCCATGAGCGATGAAGATGTTGGGATCAGGCGAAGTGGAATGAAAACCGTCGGGGCCCACCCATTCGTAATTGAAGATATTGGCTACTTGCAAGGCATGAACCTGAACGGTGGAGCCCTCACAGGTGGTGGTGACCCTCAGCCCTCCGTCAAACCAGGTCTTTTGCAGGTCAGCCAGCGTGTAGGGATAGAAATTCACATGGAAGAATGCGCCACAAGCATCGGTAATCAGACAAGAATAGGAATGACCGGATACCATGGGAACGCTGGGAAAACGGCCGTCGGAGTTCGTACCCAAGAGGGTCCCCTGCCGATCGGCCTCGCTATACAAAGAATAGGTATATGGCAATGTCCCGTTAGTACCTTTCACATAGACACTACCTATGGTGGAATTGGAGTCACACAAATAGGCGACGAGATATTCGAACTGCACCGTACCACCTGCATACTGTATCGTATCGAACAGCTCAGTCGGCTCACATAACGAGGACTCGTTTTCCGGGAATATGCGCACCACATATACACCCGGTACGGCGATGCGGATAGGTTCTCCCAAGTGGTATTCACGAATGTCATAACCGCCCACAGGGCCTTCCACCACCTGAAACCTTGGATTCAATACGGTGGAGACGGGCGCGATATCCAAGCCAGTTGAGGGCGATGTATTGTGGCTGACACGAGCGAATGCTCCCTGCGTATAAGTAATCAGCTGGTCGGTACAAGCCTGTTCCACAGTATATTCTGGCATTTCCGACAATTCCACACTATACACATCGGCAAAGGAGACATTCCTACGCAGGTTGAATGAGTCGCACGGGGTGATAATCTCGAACTGATAAGGACCTGAAGGGAGGCAGTAATCCTGAATGGTCAGTGCGTGTCCGGAGGGGTCGCCCACAACGATGAGCGTGTTCCCGAAATGGCTTTTCACCACCTGCCAATCTTGAGATGTGGCATCGTATGTGGCCACAAAATTGTAGCGATTGTTATATGGACTTTCTACCAAACGGACCACCGTCCCGTCTGCATTCGCACCAGTGCTGTTGCTTTCGTTCACCCGAATGGTGCGGAGTACCGAACAACAATGGTCATTGCCATCCGCATGGAAATTCCAGGAGGGCTGTGTGGTGCTGACGTTCACGTCGTAGGTCAGCACATCCGTCCGGTCAAACAGCACGCATCCATGACCATCCACCAACTTCCGCTCAACACTATGTGAAAAGGGCGGTTGTTCCGAATAGTAAGCTGTCATATCCGACAATTTGAGTCGGCTGGCGTCATCGATTTTAGCAACCGTGTCTTTTTTAATAATATTGTCGGTAAGCGGGTCTATATATATCCACGTGAGCGGATGTGTATAATGGTATCTGTAAACCGCATGGTCTTCCGCATTATTAACGTACGAAGGCTGATAAGAGCTATAGCGAATGGTGTGCTCATCGGTATGGGTATGAACACTTCTGTCGCACTCATCAGCGCTTACAACAGAGTCCGTTCTTTCAGTGTGATTGGTCCTGAAGGAAGCCGCATCTGGAAGGTGGTAAGACCATGCGCGGCTCACCATGGTATCGATACATCCCGGTAATGAAAAATGATAGTCCAAACGCATTTCCTTCCCATACGAGTCGCAATAGCGATTGACTTCAGTAATAGTGTCATAGAGGATTGTTTTAGCGGAAGAGGTCAAAGGAAAAGGTTTCCAATCCCCAATGGGATGTCCATCGTATGAGAATCTGTACTGCATATAAGGATGCAGCGGTTGAACATAATAGTTCAGGTAAGGATTGATTAAAGCGTTGATTTTAATAACATTACTGTCAAGCGGATTGCCAGAAGAGGCGAACACGCCGATGGAATCCAGCAGCGGCACCGACACCACCTCCACGGTTTGTTGTATTTGGGGAAGGCCGTATCCGCAACCGTCTATAAGGGAGAAATCCCACACACCACCTGGCAGGTCATCGAATGTGTAATAATCCTTAAAATCATACCTGAAGGGATCCGTACCGCTGTATTGCGGGGCATCGAACACGACAGTACGCAACGTGTCGGACGGGTCGGAGTGACTGACAACGGTAAGGTTGTAGGGCAGACGGCCATTGTTGATAATCAGCTGAACGCGGCCAGTGGGGAAGCACGACAAAGAGGGGTGCAATCCAAACTCATCCCCCGTCTGAGCGGTCGTATAGATGGCGGAAATTGTTGGTACGGTATAAGAAGTATGGATGGTCAATACTGCCTGAGTATCCACTTTGACATATCCACCCATTCCATCGTCGCAAAGCGCTTCCATCCCAAAAAAGTATTTTCCATAATCCAACATGAGCGTGTCCACCCCACCGTAATAGTAGTTTCCCGCGTATCGTGCCGAATCCTCCTCCCTTTCCCGATAATAAACCCGGATGGAAGAGAGTCCGGTGCCCGATAGGTCAGTAATCGGGTTGTCGGCACCATCTAAAATACAATAGCAGACCTTCCCATTGTTGAAACAGGTGGCGTCCACGACAGTAAATCTGACATTAAAGGGGCAATTTTGAGCGAAGGCAGGTAGAAAATGAGATGAAAAAAGTAAAAAAAGCAACAAAAAAGGCGCAATTATTGCATATTTCAGATGCTCATTTTTCAGCATAACTACTATTTTTTCAATGAGTTACAAAGTTAATATAACTCAAATTTTTAAGGGCGCAAAGTTACAAAAAAATACATATAGCCACCATATTTTTTCAATATACTAAAAAAACTTTTCAATCACCTAAAAAAAATCATTTTTTTGCTGAAAAATTTCGCAAGAATTTCACTCCAAAACCTCACCCATAAAATCCTAAAATAAATCCTCTACATAAGTGGGGATTTCGCGTTCACACCAACACCGCACACCCAACCCCATGCATTTGACATTAGGCATGGCTTAACTGGTTCCCCATACCAAACAAAAAGGCCGCTCCAACCGGAACGACCTCTTGAAAAAATATCTCGAATTATGAAACTTACCCGATGTTATTCCGCGTCGCGCACGCAACGGACGGAACCACCGAGGTACTTGACGTCGGTTCTTCTTCGTGCTCCATTATAATCACTTTTAATTCCATAACGAACGCTTTGTTGAGTTACATTGCCGGAATCTTGGGTGGATGTCCAAAAATAAGCCCACTCAGCCATGCCTGGGTAATAGTATTCATTCTTGTTGATAGTGCCAACTGGAATCGCAGAAAAACCGCTGGAGTTACGCTCGGCATAATTGTAATTGTCGGGGCGATCTCCAGAACTGGGACTATTTGGCTCCTTCCAATAGCAGCCCGTCACCAACTTCCCTGCTCCAGATCCCGAGTTTGCAGTACTACCTGAACCTTTCAAAACACCAGCCGCTGTCAGCATAGCCTCCCATTCTGCCTCCGACGGAAGGTGCCATCCCTGCGGACAGATACCGCGGCGGTTTCCATTCACCATATTCAAGACTGTATTCCATGCATTGCTATTTTCAACCATCTTAGCATCAGAAACCTCAGACGCTCCTGTTTTAAAGGTGTCAACGGCGGCACACCAGTTGTAAAGCAAACCCAGACGCGGAACCATTTCAGAATAGGCACCATAAAACCTCATACCATTCAGGTTAACACCTTGACCTGTAGCTGCATCGTCTGCTGCCCATACGGCCATTTTGCTTACATAGGACGCTCTCGTTGACGGATCAATTCCATGAGGTTGGTCTTTTCCCAGCAAAATCAGACTGCCGGTTGACGGACTATGTTCGGTGCGCAAGTTCTCGGCCATCCAGCATTGGGAACCGATTTTTACCACAGGATAAATATTTCCGTCGTAGTCGGTAACCGCATAGATACCGTTTTCATCGGCATATTCGCGGCCGTCATCAGCACCGCCATACCCCTGGCCTGCATATACATCGCCTTCGCGTGCTGAACCGGTACACGGGGTAAGATTTGCCCTCTCTGACAACACTGTTTGGGTGGTCGTACAACCCGAAGTGCTGGTGGCAACTATATTATACGTACCGCCCAAGGCACTGTAAGCATGCCAAATGTTTGGAGTCCATTCATCAATAGTTGCTGGAATATTTTCAATAGCTGAGCCATCGCCCCAGTTGAGAGTTGCGACATCAGAGATACTACTCTTGTCAACATCAACCACCAACATGTTTTCGCACACGGAGAACGAAGGAGCCGTTCCGGCCGAAGCAACATTGACCTCAACGGTAGCTATTAGCGGAAAATTATCAGAGATATTGGTGGCTGTACAAGTGATGGTTTTGTTGCCTGTGGTGGAGAATGTCATCGTGACGGGGTTAGTGGTGTACGTGTTGGCACCGTCCGACCATACGTAGGTGTATTCCTCTACATCTCCCATGGAAGGTTCGGCAAAAAACACTCCACTCACCGTGGATCCTTCGCAAAGACTGAGGCTAGCAGGAGGTGTGATGATCAGCGAAAGGTCATCACCGCTGGTAGTGTTCACGGGACCGTAGGTGGTGGTGCTGTCCTCATTGCTTACTCTCACCATTACGCAATAGTCGGTGTTGGGGTCAAGTCCGGTAAGATTCTGCGTGTAGTCGTCATTGGTGTAGAGGGTGCCAGAAACGGGCCAGGCGGTGAAACCATCCTCATCGGCCGAGCAGCCGCTTCCTTGCTTATAGAAAATCTGTACGGTTCCTTCAGCGGGCTCTTTGAAATCGAGACCGTTAACAATCACTTGGAATCCCGTCGGAATCTCGGGCAGGCTGCTGCTGAGTGTGGCTGTAGGTGCATGTGCGGGAGTGCGGGCGCTCACCACACTTGAGGTGGCGGAACCGGCCAGATTGGTCGCCTTGGCGGTCACATAATAGGTTGTGTAGGCATCCAGACCGGTGAAGGTGTAGTTGGCGACGGTGCTGGAGAAGCACGAGGCCGCGCTCATATCGCTGTTCACCGAAATGCAAAATTCGTAGGCGGTGATGGCCGTGCCGTTGTCATTGGCAACAGCGTTGGCTTTCATGGAGGTGGAATAAATGTCGCTCAATGAAACCGTTACAGTCGGAGGAACGGCGTGCATCAAAGCATCCAAAGCATCCTCCAAGACGGTGATTCTGCGGCTCAGACTGTCGAAAACGGACAGGAGGTCGCAGGCATTCACCACCACATTGCCGCAGTTGGTGGCGGTGGTGGTCTCCATATCGAAGCCGCTGGGCACGGTGTTGGTGCCGGTGAAACTGTTGTCGGCGGCCACCTTCGCGTAGTCGGCGGCATCGGTCATTTCCGCCACGGTGGTGGGCACATCGATGTTGATGGTTTGGTTGGTACTTTGGTCAACATAGAAGAGGCCGTTGTCCACAGCTGTATTGTTTTTTGCAATTATAATCGCGGCGTTGCCAGGTGCGTCTGGCTTATCACTCAAATCGTTGTAACTACCTGTAGTGGCCACAGTGGCGAGAGTCGGTTTGTTCTGGATGTAGGCGGCGGTGGTATTGTCGCTTTCATTCCAGTCGGCCTGCACCTGTGCCGGGAGGGCGGTCGGAGAGACCTCAAGAGCGTACGGCACGGCTGATACCGGCGAGTTGACCGTGACATCACCGCTGGACAGGTGGTAGGTCACGGTAATGGTGGCATTGGCCCATCCTGTAACCGCTGAAAGCTCATCGGTGGAATGCCCTGCCACAGGCCATGTGCGCCCAGCTCCGCCAATGGAGAAAGATATCACGCCGTTGTGGTTGGTGTGGGCTGTCCGCGATTCAAAATACCGCTCCATGCCCTCGGTCGTGATACTGACATCCACGGGAATATCAGAGTCCTGCACAAACTTGTTATTTGCGTCGCGAACAACAGCCTGATAGCTCAATGTTGTGGTCTGTGCAACGGCAGATGCCACTGTAAGCAATGCCATTATTGTGAACAACAAATTTTTTTTCATAGTATAAAGATTGGATTGGTTATTACTAATATTAATGTAAAACTCTGCTAATAGTTTAAGACACAGCGTACGCTATGACCATTGGCCTTTTCGCTGGAGATGAATTCAGAAGTGCCGCACGCCGCCCCAAACATACAGGCAATAGCGTGGGTGCTTTCCTCACGGATGGTCCAGACGTAGGAATTAACCAACAAATTTTCATAGAGTCCATAGGTGCTGTTGTAGCGTCCCCCAGGCAGAAGAGTGAATTGCGAAATATCCGTGCCTGGGATGGGAAGCCATTGAGTGGTGGCCATCAACTCTTCTGGAGTATAGGTAGCTATCACGTACTCCATCTCGGCATCAGTGGGTATATGCCATCCGTCAGGGCAGATGCCTTGACCGCTATTGTATTGTGTGGCAGCATTCCACGTATAGAGATGCCCAAAGACATCCAACAGGTCAGATGGAGAGTAACCAGCTGCCGAATAAGTCATTATGTTGGGAACGTCGGTATTGTCGGCATAATGCTCCGTCCTCAGGTTTTGTGCAGTCCAGCAATAGAGCCCAAGGTCCACTGCAGGGTAGATGTTGTGGTCCACATCCTCCACCTCGGTGATGTCCCCGCAGGCCGACTGTCCGCCCTGCTGAATGCCTTCGCTAATGATGGAAATGGAGGCACCATCAGGTGCCATTGCATCGAAAATCTGTCCCACACTGGCGGAAATCCCCCCGTTATTAGCATACCCCGACACCAATAACGGCATCTCTACACTACCCGTTTGCGCAAAAACAGACCAACCCGTAGAAAAAAGGAGAAATAATAAACAAATTCTTTTCATATTGTTTGTCATATCTCAACTACTTATATTTCAATAATTTATTTCATTATAATCTATCAGCAATACGAGTATAATTTTAGCAATAAATCGTTTTTGCAAAAATACATATTTTTTATCAAAATGATTTGTTTTTGAAAAAATTTTTTTAATTTGCAGATAAAAATAATATTTTTACTGAAATTTAGATGAAAAATAATTAAAGTACACTTTTCATTGTCATTATGATGAACTTTGTAATAAAAATCCCAAAAATATCCTACTTTTGCATCCTAAAATTTTTACTATTATGCAAAACATCGAAAACAAGATTATCCAAGCTCTCTCAACAGGCAATGACAAACTGAATTACAAGCAGATAGCGGCCAAGATTAACGTATATGACAAAGCGGGACGTGAGGAGGTGAAACGCATCATCGACAAGTTCGTCAACACCAAAATTCTGCTAAAAAGCGGTCGTGGAAAATATCGGCTGAACAGCAAGTACATGAACAAGGAGACCACCGGCCGCAACTACGTGACCGGTCGGTTAGAGGTGAAATACAGCGGTTCGGCATGGGTGCTACAAGATGGCGATGAGGAGGACATCTTCATCGGCGAACGCAACCTCAGCAATGCCCTGCACGGCGACCTCGTGAAGGTGCTGGTGTATCCGCCCCGCGAGGACAGGAGGCCGGAAGGTCAAATTGTGGAAATCATAGAGAGAAGCCGCAAGCAGCTCGTGGGCATCATCCACATCGAGAAAGGATTAGCCTTTTTCGTACCCGACAGTCCGCACTACCGACGCGACATCCTCATCCCGGGCAAACTGCTACGCAAGGCCAAGAACGGCTACAAGGTGGTGGTGAAGATCATCGACTGGACTCCCGGCAGCAAGAACCCCATCGGCGAGGTGGTGAATGTGCTTGGCAAACCAGGCAGCAACGAGGTGGAGATGCAGTCGATCCTCGCCGAGAACGACTTCCCGCTGAAATTCCCCACAGAGGTGGAGAACGAAGCACAAAAAATCCCCACTACCATCACGGCAGCGGAAATCCGCAAACGCAAGGACTTCCGCAACGTCACCACCTTCACCATCGACCCCGCCGATGCCAAGGACTTCGACGATGCCCTCTCCTACGAGCGGCTGCCCAACGGCCTGCACCGCGTGGGCGTGCATATCGCCGACGTGTCGCACTACGTGCGCCCCGGCACCCTCATCGACCAGGAGGCCTACGAGCGCGGCACCTCCGTCTATCTCGTGGACCGCACCATCCCCATGCTGCCCGAAGCCCTCTCCAACAACCTCTGCTCGTTGCGGCCCCACGAGGACAAGCTCTGCTTCAGCGCCGTGTTCGACCTTGACGACAACGCCAAGGTGGTGAAAGAGTGGTTTGGCCACACCATCATCAACTCCGATGAAAGATTCAACTACGGCGAGGTGCAGACCATCATTGATGAAGGGAAGGGACGACTTTCTGAAGAGATAAACACTATCAATCAGTTAGCCAGAATATTACGCAAACGCCGTTTTGAAAACAACGCCATCAACTTCGCCACCGAAGAGGTCAAGTTTGAGCTTGACGAGAACGCGAAACCCGTCGGTGTGTACGTAAAAGTGTCCACCGAGGCCAACTTCCTCATCGAGGAGTTCATGCTGCTGGCCAACAAAAAGGTGGCCGAGAAAATCGGGAAACGTACCCCCCATAATAAGGAGCCCAAAACCTTTGTGTATCGTATCCACGACAAGCCGCTGGATGAAAAGCTGTTGACATTCAAAAACTTCGTCAAAAAGATCGGTTATGATTTCAAGGTGGGTTCGCCCAAGGTGGTGGCCAGTTCGTTCAACAGCATGTTCCAGCAGGCGGAGGGCAAACAGGAGTTCGACATGCTGTGCAAGCTCTCCATCCGCACGATGGCCCGCGCCGCCTATTCCACCAACAACATCGGGCACTACGGTCTTGCCTTCCCCTTCTACACCCACTTCACCTCCCCTATCCGCCGCTACCCCGACCTGATGGTGCATCGCCTGCTCGACCGCTACCTTGCCAAAGGCGAATCAGTTGATGCTCACCAGTTTGAGGAGTACTGCCAGCACTGCTCGCAGACCGAGCAGCGCGCCACCGAAGCCGAACGCACCAGCATCAAGTACAAACAGGCCGAATTTCTGGAAGAACGCCTTGGTCAGGTGTTTGAGGCGACCGTCAGCGGCGTGTGCAAATGGGGCATTTTTGCCGAACTGAAAGAGTCGAAATGCGAAGGCCTCATCGCCATGCGCAAGTTCAACGATGACTTCTATTATATTGATGAAGAGAACTATACACTCGTCGGACTACACACCGGCAAGTCGTACCGTTTCGGCGACGAGCTGAAGGTGCGCATCGTGAATGTGGATGTGCAACGGCGGCAGATTGATTTCGATTTAGTGGAAGAATAACGGACTAATAGATGTCGCTGGCCCGCACCTTTCCCCACTTGTGGGGACGGATGGCTGGGTCGTTGATGGTGGCATCCGACTGCAGCCACTCCTTTTTGAGCACGCAGCGACGGATAAAATAGTCGCAGGTTTCCACCTCGTGGTTCATCGCTGCAGCAACCTCATGCCCAAGGTTCTCGTATCGGCGCACCACATAGGGATAGTTGAATTTCTCGAAACGCTTCACCAGCGGCTTGGTGCCGAAGAAGCCGTAGTTGGCAAAACGAATAGACTTGTAGGGCACGAGATGATCGCACATCCCTTGTAGGAAAAGCGTGGGAGCGGGATTCTCGCGGTACTTCACGGCACCGTGGGTGGAGAAGATCGCACCAGCAAACGACATCACGCCGGCATAGTGGAAGTCGGCGGGCAGACGGCTGGCGAGTTCTGTGCGGTTGCACAGTTCGTAGTCGCCTTGCAGCACGGTGATCGCGCCGGCACTACTGCCGCAAAGCACAATCTTGTCGCGGTCAAACCCCAGCTCATCAGCATGTTGCAGCAGGTATTCGGTCGCCGAAAAGAGATCTTCAACGGCAATCTCAATAGCATGATGCAACGAGTTAATTACGTGCGCCCCTTTCATGTTGGCGCCCTTCAGACCCAATCGGTAGTCGATGCTGACAAAAGTGTAACCCAGCTCATTCAGCTGGCGGGCAAACTCCTTGTACTCCTTATGGTCGCGCTCGCCCATCACAAAGCCACCGCCAAACACAAACAACACACAGCAGCGGTTGTTCTCCACAGTAGGCTGATACACATCCAAATAGAGGTTACAAGTATCGCGCTTAGCGAACTCATAAGTGGCGGTCTGTCCCAACAGCGAATTCATCATGGCCAACATCACCACAACAACAACTGCAATCCTGCGTAACTTCTTCATTATTAAATTATTAATTTATTAAACTATTAAATTATTCTTTTTCAACTCTCAGTTTTCAATTTTCAGTTTTCCGTTTTCAATTCCCTAAAATTCATCTGCAACGGCACGTTTGATGTACACCTTGTCGCCGCGGCGCACCGGCACTTCGGTCGGGATGGAGCACACCTCCCCTTTCTTGACCTCCGGCACAGGTTCCAGTTGCAGCCGAACCTCCTTTACCACAGTTTCATAGACACCCGTAGTAGCCCCTTCGATGACGATTGTGTCGCCTACCGCGAAACCACCACCTTCCAGTGTGATTTCAGCCACAGAGAGTTTGCCGAAGAAGTTGGTCACCTTGCCGATATGGGTGCGCACGGTGGTGGCGTGCGAGCCATAGCGTTTCGACCATTCGCCCATCGTTCTTCCCAAATAATAACCATCCCAAAAGCCACGGTTGAAGACTGTACGCAGACGCTCCGTCCAGCCCGCAATCTTCTCCAAAGAAAAACTGCCATCCTGCACCGCCTGCACTGCCTCGTGGTAACACTCGGTGGTTACTTTAACATAGTCGGCTGAGCGGCCTCGACCTTCGATCTTGAAAATGCTCACCCCAGCCTTCATCATTTTGTCGATGAAACCAATGGTACACAAATCTTTAGGCGACATGATATACTGGTTATCCACCTCCAATTCGAGGTCGGTTTCCTTATCTTTTACGATATAACCTCTGCGACAGGGCTGCAAGCACGCACCACGATTGGCAGGAAAATTGTAGTTGTCGAGGCTGAGGTAGCATTTGCCCGAAACCGCCATGCAGAGCGCGCCGTGCACGAACATCTCCACCCGCACCAATTCGCCGCCCGGACCGCAGATGCCGTCTTCATGGATCTGGCGAATGATGTCAGCGGCCTGTGCGAGAGCCACTTCACGCCCCAAAACCACCACATCGGCGAACTGCGCATAAAAGCGCACCGCCTCCACATTGGTGATGTTGCACTGCGTGGAGATATGCACCTCCAGCCCCACTTTCCTACAATAAGTAATCACCGCCATGTCGGAGGCAATGATGGCCGACACGCCGCACTGTTTTGCACAGTCGAGCAGCCGATGCACATCTTCTATCTCACCATTATAAATAATAGTATTAACTGTGAGATAAGATTTTACGTCATGCTGGCGACAAATGTCGGTAATATTCTGGAGGTCGTCGAGGGTAAAGTTGGCGGCAGAGCGGGAGCGCATATTCATCTTCCCTACCCCGAAATACACAGAACCCGCACCGGCCTGAATGGCAGCGGTAAGGGCTTCGTACGAACCCACAGGCGACATAATTTCAATGGGCTGAAAGAGCGAATGATTAGACATATATAGCTAATTACTAATATTTTATAAATTACCACCCAACTTACGGAACCCTCGAATCATCGTCACCAAATCGTTTTTTGCGGTATAGTCGCGGGCATAAAGCTGGTCAGACTTCGTGAGCATCTCATCTGTAAACTGGCAGTTTGGGAAAGCGTCTGTAGGATGCAGCACCCCAGGTTTGAGTTGTGCCAGCGGACCTTCGGCATAAACTTTCGATAAGCCCACCCAGCTTTTTCTACCCGCTAACACACTGAAAATGTTGCGGATAAATCCACCTTTGCGTTTTACAAACCAGATATCGATGACGATGAATAGCAGCAAAATGATAGCGGCCACCACGTCAAAGGCCCGTTTTTTGCGGCGGTTGGCGGGTTGGGTAATGGAGTGCAAGTCGATGGTGAAGGCCGCCTCGGGCGAGAATATCGAGCTGCTGCCGATGACCGCCATACTGCCCTCCGGGGCAATCTTGAACTCCATCTGGCTGGCAGGCAGTTGGCACATCAGGTCGATAATCTGTTCGGAAGAGAGGTTTTTGGAACAGAAGATAACCTCGTTGACGCGATACAGGGTGAGTAAATCACTGATCTGAGAGATGTTGCCGATGGCTGGCGGAGTAGTAGGTTTCGCCTCTGTGTCGGTGGTGATGATGCCGCAGAAACTACATTTGTCGTCCATCATCCTGACGATGTTGAGCACACGTTCGGCCTCATCGGTGCCGCCCACCACGGCCACGCGCCGCAGTCCCACAGGTTTCGAGCCCGACATGCCGTGTGGCAGCAGTTTGGCGATAGAGCGCAGGAGGTTGACGGCGATGAGCGTCCACATCGTGCCCAACAGGATGACGGCGCGGGAGAAGCGCAACGACTCGGGCAGGAGTGCATAGACAAGCAAGATGATCACCGTGCCGAGGGCGATACCCTGGCTGGCACGTGCCGCACTGAGGGGTCGCTTGTAGCCCTTGCAAATCCATACCGACAGCAGCCACACCAAGATATAGAGTGGCAGCACGGCATAAAAATAGTGGTGCGGGAATGCGCTCTCACGTCCAGACAATACGGTATGGTTCCAATATTGTGCGAGGAAGAAAAGTCCAGCGTAGGCCACCAAAGCATCAGCGGCGGGCAGCAACAGTCGGCTGAGAATTCGCTTCAAGGCTGCCAATGATGCCCTGAACCATATCGCACAGTTAATCAAAAAGTTAAATAACTTCGCATTATTTTTGGAGAAATGCTTGGAAGCGAAAATCTGCATCGCCTTATAAAACACATGCACATAGTTCAGACTACCTTTCTTCGTGCTTTCTCCTTTATAATGAATGATGCGGGTCTTGGGGAAATAGTAGTTTTTATAACCGCCCTTCAAAATCCTGTACGACAGGTCGATATCCTCGCCGTACATGAAATAATCCTCATCAAGCAGTCCAATCTTGTCGAGTACGCTCCGACGCAGCAGCATGAACGCGCCGGACAGCACCTCTACGGAATGAATCTCGTCGTTGCTGAGGTAGGTAAGATGGTAGGTGCCGAATTTGCGGGAGTGCGGAAAGAGTTTGGAGAGACCGAACAGTTTGTAGAAAGCGACGGAGGGAAGCGGAATGCCGCGTTTCGACTCAGGAAGGAACTCACCTTGTCCGTTCACCATCTTCACGCCGAGGCCGCCCGCGTCGGGGGTTTCGTCCATGAAGGCGAGGCACTTCTCGAAGGTGTCTTCCTCCACCACCGTGTCGGGGTTGAGCAGCAGCACGTATTCGCCGGTGGATTCACGGATGGCCTGGTTGTTGGCCTTGGCAAAACCCACATTCTTCTTGTTGGCCATTACCCGCACCTGCGGAAACTTCTCCGCGAGCATCGCCAAAGAGTGGTCAACGGAGTTGTTGTCCACCACAATCACCTCAGCCTCAATGCCATTGAGGGCTTTATAGACAGAAATAAGAGCCTGCTCCAGAAAATGCTCGACATTATAATTGACGATGATGATGCTCAGCTTCATGATGCAGATGTTAGAAATAGGCCAGCACGGTCTTCTGCGTGCGCACCTTGTCCCCTACTTTCACATTCACTTCCGCATTCAGCGGCAGGAACACATCCACACGGGAGCCGAAGCGGATCATGCCCATCTCTTCGCCCTGCTTCACCTGGTCGCCGGGCTTCGGATAAGAAACGATACGGCGTGCCACAAAGCCGGCAATCTGTCGGAAAAGCACCACATCGTTCTCATTACGGCGCACCACCACGGTATTGTGCTCATTGTCCAAAGAAGATTTGGGGAGATGTGCCACAAAATATTTTCCGGGATGGTAGGCCACATATTCGATAGTACCCGCAATCGGATAGAAATTCACATGCACGTTATACACCGACATGAACACCGAAATCTTGATACGCGAATCCTTAAAATACTCATATTCAGTCGCTTCTTCAATAGATATCACCGTACCATCGGCAGGCGACAGCACGCCATTCTCCACCCGGTTGATATGACGCCGCGGCACCCGGAAGAAGCGAATGACCGTATAGAAAGGAAGCAGCAATAGGATGGTCACCACTGCATTCGCCCAAATACTCAAATCGGTGAAATAGTAGTAGAGAAACAGACAAACTGCCTCTATTACAGCGGCTACGGCTATCGGTATGATTCCCTCCTTATGTAGTTTCATAGATAAAATTTGAACTTGCAAAAATACATTTTTTTGTTGAATTACACAAAAAAAAAGCCGCCATAGCATGACGGCCTTTTCGTACAAAATTATCGGAAAGAGCGGAACCGATTAGTATTTCATCAATTTGCTGGTGCCCATCAGCACACCCTCGCCCTGCAAGTGGAGCAGGTAAAGACCCGTGCGCAACGAGCCCACATTCAGCACATTGCTACCTTCCTGTACCGACTGGCGCAGCACCAGCTGACCGGCGGGATTGTAAATGCGAACCTCCGAGGCCCCTGCCGGTGCTTCCACCGTCAGCTCGTCAGTTACCGGATTCGGATACAGCACCACCGGACGCAAAGCGTACTCCAGAACGCCCACGTGGAAAGCCAACGTGTAGGTTTTGGTCAAACTACCACAGGTTACCACCACTGACACTTCGGGATTGCTATTCGTCCAGTCGGGCTGAATGACTTCCACTGTAGCATACTCAGAAACAGGGGTAGCCGTCACAACAGGAATATTCATCATGTCAGCATAGGTAAGGACATATTCCGTAACGTCAGGTGAGAAACCATCCACAGTGGCGCCATCCACCTGCAAATCAGCCAAATCGGCATTGGGTTCCACCAACGTGATGTTAACGGTGTAGGTCTTGCTCAAACCGCTGCAAGTTACCACTACCGTAGCGGTCGAGTTCTCCATACTGGGCTGTGTGATAGCCACTTCACCGATAGTGGAACGCGGGGTGGCGGTCACCACGGGCATCTCCGTACCGAAGTAAATCACATCGTAGGAGGTGACAGCCGGGTCGAAGCCGGTCACCGTAACGCCATCCACCTGCAAGTCGGCCAAGTCGGCGGTGATTTCAGGAGCGATGGTGAAATGGAGGGTGTACAAGCATGACAGAGAGCCACAGGTGACACTGATTTCCGTCAAGGTGTCCACAATGATGGGGGCGATAATGGCCTGCGAGGATACCGTGGTGGCACCCACCTGCACAGCGGTAAGATTCGTGCCGAACGGCAGTTCGTATTCATAGTCGAACACCAGCGGCTGAAAGTTGGGAATCGGCTCGCCATTGACCGTAATCTGCGAAAGATGAGCATCTTCTGCCTCCGCAATGATGAACTCAACCGTGTAGGTCTTCTCCAACGTCTCACAAGTCACCAAGATAGTGGCAACCGGATCGGCCAAAGTGGGTTCGGTAACATTCACTTGCGCGGCATCATTAACCGGAATGGCGGTGATGGTCGGGAAGGAGTGGCCGTATGGCAGCACCTGCGAGTACTGCAGCACCTGCGGGTTGAAGCCCGCGATGGTCACACCATCAAGCTGCAAGTCAGCGAGATCGGCGCTGATGGCCTCGGCGATGGTGAAATGCACTGTGTAGGTTTTGGACAGCGAGCCGCAGGTAACCGCGAGAACGGCTGTGGGCGCACTGGCCGTGGGCTGGGTGATGTTCAGCTGGGCGGTAGCGACATCCAGAACAGCGCTCACCACCGGCAGCTCGGCACCATAGGGCAATGCCACCTCATACTGCATGACGTTGGCATCGAAAGTCGGGGTGACATTGTAGCCGTTGATGGAGTTACCATCCAACAGAATATCCAACAAGTCAGCACTTTCACGCTCCGCAAAGGTGTAGTTGATGGTGTAGGTGGTGGTGCTGGGGCCTTGTGTCACCACAATAGTGGCCGTAGGATTGGACACAGTGGGCTGCGTGATGCTGACCTCACCATTCACAGAAGTAGCCGTAGCCGTCACAGTGGGCATGGCCGAGCCATAAGGAAGTTCAATATTGTAAGTCAGCGTGTTGGCATCGAAACCGGCCACCGTCTGACCATTGCTCTTCAGGTCGCTCAAGGTAGAAATATACACAAAGTCGATATCATCAATATAAACCGCATCACCACTCGTACCACCGCCAGGAGTCTTGTTGGTGGTGAAGGTGATTAGGATGTACTCGGGAGTAGCATTGCCATACGAGTAGCTGAACGGAACCGAATACTCATGCCAGGTGTTGTCGCCATTGAAGTTGAGCGTGGCCACACCTGTGATATTCACATGGTCGGAGGTTCGGATGGGGTCGCGAACTTCACTGTTGTTATGCACCACAGCGTTCATTCGAGCCTGGTCGGAGGAGCTGGATATACTCGCTTTCGCCCAGAAATGGATGTAGTCGGGACGGCCGTTGAACGGCTGATTGAAACCGGCCTGGTTCGGATAGGTGACATTGTAGTTGGCACTATTCGAGGGACTCATATTTCCCGCATGAATACGGCCCGTAGTCATATTTCCGTTGGCCACAACACCCATAATGGATGTGGAATAAATACGACAGCTGTGGCTTCCCGCACTGCCGGGACGAGTATCGGATGAGTTCTCGTGGTGCGTCTGCTGTGCTGATGAACAACCAATGATGAGTGTACACTCTGAAGTACCAAAACTATTCCAATTGGTGGGTTCTGATGAACTTGATGTGCCATCCCACTGCTCAAATCCACCATTCGGCAACTGATAAACCTGTGCTTTCAATGCGAAAGGCATCATCAGCATTACCATTCCAATCACTAATAATAATTTTTTCATAATCGTTTTTTTTTTAGAACAACATTAGGTTTCTGTTTTGCGGCGGCAAAATTACACCTTTTTTCTAATACGAAATACAGAAAATACAAAATTTTCGATTATCTATTTAATAATCAATAAAATAATTTTCTTAATAAATGTTAATACACTATTTCAGACATGGCAATATCGGTCTTTTCGGTAGGCACAAAAGGCACTTTTTGGAAGTTAAAACAGACTCCGATGGTATGCACATGAGCATGCTGGGCGAGGAACCGGTCGTAATAGCCCTTGCCGCGTCCCAAACGGTTACCCTGATCGTCGAATGCCATGCCCGGAACCACAATGAGGTCGAAATCGCCCGTGTAGGGTGCGCTGTCGGGCTCAAGGATATTGAAATCACCAGTCACAAAGGAAGTATTCGCATCGAGCGCCACCGGCACAATGTCATCGCCGACCACCGTGGGCAGCACAATATGCTTGCGATTGCGCCATTTTTCAATCAGTTCAAAGGTACGCACCTCATCGGGAAGGGAGGCATACAGCAGAATCGTATGGGCTTTCTTGAAAGCGGGATGGCGCTCTAATCGGCTCATAATCTCCCGCGACATCTCGTTGAGCTCATCGGGGAAGCGCGATTTTTTCATCAGTCGGATGATGCTGCGCAGTTCGGACTTGGTATAATTTTCTGACAGCATCCGCTTTTCGAGCTGCCGCAACTGCGCACGATACTTTTCGATCTGACCGTTCAAAAAATCTTCGCTGAACTTACTGTCACAGAAACCATTACCCCGTGCCACGTACGACGGGTCATCCATATCTTCCATCAACTCAATATAATTTTGAAGATATTGGAGGGTTTCTTTGTATTCGGAAAGGAGAGGAAGGAGGGACATTTTGAACTGAAAGTTGAGAGTTAATAGTTAATAGTTAATAATTAATAATTAATAGTTGATAATTGATAGTTAAGAAGTTAAGAAGTTAAGAAGTGGAGAATCGTACATTGTAAATTGTAAATTGTACATTATTAATTGTACATTGTTAATTTCCAAAGTCGTCGTAGTGGATGTTTTCGGGGGGAACACCGAGGGAGTCGAGCATGTGGAGGACGGCCTGGAGCATCATCGGAGGGCCACAGATATAGTATTGAATTTCTTCGGGGGCGGGATGGTCTTTAAGGTACTGATCATAAATGACTTGATGGATGAAGCCTGTCGGACCGGTCCAGTGGTCATCGGGCAACGGGTCGGAGAGGGCGACATGGAAGGAGAAGTTGTCGTTTTCGCGCTCAATTTCCTGAAAATCATCCATATAAAACAATTCCTGCAATGAGCGACCGCCATACCAGAAGGTAGTTTTTCGTTGAGTGTGTAAAGTCTTGAATTGATGGAAGATATGCGAACGCATCGGGGCCATGCCAGCGCCACCGCCAATGAACATCATCTCTCCCCTGCCCTCTTCCACGAAGAACTCGCCGTAAGGTCCGGAAACCATCACCTCGTCGCCAGGTTTTAGACTATGGATATAGCTGGAAGCCACCCCCGGATTCACCTTCTCGAAGGCACCTTTCTTGCGGTTGAAAGGTGGCGTGGCGATACGCACATTGAGCATGATGATCTGATTTTCAGCAGGATAATTGGCCATAGAGTAGGCCCTGACGGTATCGCTGCTGTTTTTCATTTTCAGATTGAAAAGTCCCATCTTCTGCCAGTCGGCACGGAATTTTTCTTCTACATTGATATTAGAAAAAGGAACGGTACAAGCCGGAATATCAATCTGTATATAGCCGCCGGAGCGGAAGTCGATATACTCACCTTCAGGCAGTTGCAGCACCAGTTCCTTGATGAAAGTGGCCACATTGCGGTTGGAAACCACCCTGCATTTCCACTTCTTGATGCCGAAAAACTCCTTGGGGATTTCAATTTCCATATCCTCGCGCACCTTCACCTGACAGAAGAGCCGGTAATGGTCGGCGGCCATCTTGCGGGAGATATGCGCCAGCTCGGTGGGCAGAATCTCGCCACCACCCGACAGCACCTTACCTTTGCAGGTGCCACAGCTGCCGCCCCCGCCGCAGGCCGACGGCACAAAGACCTTCTCGTCCGACAACGCCTGCAACAACGAACAGCCGCGCTCGTGTTCCACCTCCTTCTCGCCATTGATGCGGATCTTCACCTTCCCGGCCGGCACTAACTTCCTGCGGGCGAAAAGCAACATCGCCACCAGGATCCAAATCACCACCAGCGCAATCCCTAAAGCTATCAGCATCGTCTTCATCCCTTCACCCTCCTTCTAAAATCCTAAAAATGCCATAAATGCCAAGCCTAACAGGCCGGTGATGATATAGGCTATCCCATTGCCCTGCAATCCTTTAGGAATGTCGGAATAGCGCAAACGCTCACGGATGGCCGCAAACGCCACGATGGCCAGCAGCCAGCCCACGCCAGATCCCACCGCATAAGAGAAACTGTGCGCCACTGTCGGGAAATGCCGCTCCTGCATGAAGAGCGAACCGCCCAGAATAGCGCAGTTGACTGCTATCAGCGGCAAAAAGATGCCTAACGCCTGATAGAGCGCGGGCGAAAATTTCTCAATCACCATCTCCAGCAACTGCACCATGGCAGCGATGACGGCAATGAAAATGATAAGCGAAAGGAACGAGAGGTCAACACCCGCCAATGAAACACTCATCCACGACAAAGCACCAGCTTGCAGCAGATACTTGTCAATCAGATAGTTGACAGGTACAGTCACGGTAAGCACGAAGCACACGGCGATACCCAAACCGAGGGCGGTCTTCACATTCTTGGAGACGGCCAAATAGGAGCACATCCCCAAAAAGTAGGCGAACACCATATTGTCGATCAGCGCCGACCGCACGAAAAGCTCACCCAACCCGCTCATTTTACCTTATTTTGTTTAGCATTCAAAATCCATATCAACACACCCACGATGATGAGCGCCATCGGCGGCAGAATCATCAGTCCGTTGTTCATGTAGCCGGCTTCGTAAAACGCCTGCGGCACCACTTGGCAGCCCCAAAGCGTTCCAGAACCCAACAGCTCGCGAATCGTGCCCACTACCACCAGCACGAGTCCATAGCCCAGTCCGTTCATCAAACCGTCGATGAACGACGGCACCGGCGGGTGCGACAGGGCGAAGGCCTCCAGCCGTCCCATGATGATGCAGTTGGTGATGATGAGTCCCACAAAAACCGAGAGCATCCGACTGATTTCAAAGACGTAAGCCTGCAAAAATTGGTCCACAGCAATCACCAACGAGGAGACCACCAGCAATTGAACCATTATTCTAACACGTGACGGTATAGTATTGCGTAACAGCGAGATAATCAAATTCGACAATGCGCACACAACCGTCACCGAGAGGGCCATCACCACGGCCGGTTTCAGCTGGGCGGTAACGGCCAAAGCCGAGCATACGCCGAGCACCTGCACGAGGATGGGATTCTCTTTCGATAAGGGTCCGAGGTACTTTTTCATCGCGCAATGAGTTGAGTTTGACGATTAGAATCCAACAGTGCAGGCAGCTGCTGCAACATGGCATCCACCCCATTAGAGGTGAGCGTGGCACCGGTGATGGCATCCACGCGGTTGGCGGCGGCCACCTGAGGCTCGCGGCCGGGTTTCAGCACCCTGACGGAAGTAGGGCGCCCGGCGGCATCGTACAGACTTTTCCCCACGAACTGCGACTGGAACTTCTCTTCCGTAATGTTCGCGCCCAGCCCGGGAGTTTCCGACTTGTGCGAGAAGGTCACGCCCTTGATGGTTTCACCATCTTGGGCAATCACCACATAACCCCAAATCGGTCCCCACAAACCCTTGCCATCCACACGCACCACGGAACCGGTCGTACCATCAGCACATTGCATTGTATAGCACTCCTTCTCCCCTTCCCCACGCACCGCCACCTTAGCAAACAGGTCGGCAGCGTCTTTGCCAGACATCTCATCGTAGCCGGCAGCACGCAGAATCTGCGAAGCCTTGTCGGCGGCAAAGTTCATCTCCTGCCGCGACTTTAGCCCGAGCGTCAGTCCCGAAAGCAAAACCACCATCACCACCACAAGGATGCTGACATATATAAATATATAGGTGTTGCTAAAACTCTTCATCGCAGGGATGCTACGCCAAAGCAGAAGCTGTACAAATATCTAATAGATAATGATTTAGCGTTTGAACTTCACACCCAAAACGAGATTGACCATATTCTGTTTCCAGAAAGTCTTCTCGTCATACTGTTTGAACTTGCTGGCCGAAATGTCGTATTTGGCATCGAAGGTGAAAATCCAGAAGTCGATACCGATACCGGCCTGTGCACCCCACTGGGCGAACCCAACGGCATCTTCGAAGTTGTCGTAGTCGCTACCGAGACGGAAACCCACACGGGGACCCAAGAAAATGCGAAGATTGAAATTCTTGTTATTGACAATTTTGTAACCCACGAGGAGCGGCACATCAATGAAATGCTGACCCACTTCGAAACTCTCTTCCAACTCGTTTTTGAGATCATCAAAGTTAGTGCTGCGGAACGAGTACATGAAAGAGGGTTCGAAATAAAACGAACGTCCGGCTCGGAGGAAGATACCCGCCTCGCCGCCGGGCTGCATCGTACTCTTTCCAATATAATTACTGAAATTGATGCCCACCTTGATACCACCAGTAAAAGCAGTGCCATTATAGCCAGAATCTTGTGCATGAAGGGCGAAGGGCATCATCAGTGCCAGAATGGCCAAAACAGAGAGAATTCTTTTCATAATAATATTCTTTATAATAAATTGCAAATTATGATTTTAGGCGGCAAAGATACAACTTTTTTCACATTCGACAACAGAATGCAGTGAATTCAGGGCACAAAGTTTTGTTTGCCGTAGAAGAACGGTCGGATGGATGAAGGGGGAAAGATTCCCATCCTTGCGCATTGACACATCCAGCATGATGATTTGTTTTTTTCGGATATGTTCATTTTCTTTGCGATTGCACAAACCTTAGATTTGCAGCCTGTAAATTTAAGGCAAAGGATTAATGTGCATAGTTCGATATATTTTTAAATTACAGCCATTTAAGCATTGGCATTTATCAGATTGGGGATTGTGTTTTTTGCTACTATCCGAACAAAA
>JAFXTS010000030.1 GCA_017535665.1 Bacteroidales bacterium
GGTCCCTATCTGTTGTGGGCGTTGAAGCTTGAGAGGACCTGACCCTAGTACGAGAGGACCGGGTTGGACGGACCGCTAGTGCACCTGTTGTGGCGCCAGCCGCACCGCAGGGTAGCTATGTCCGGATGAGATAAGCGCTGAAAGCATCTAAGTGCGAAACTCGCCTCAAGATGAGGCTTCGTTCAAGGGCCGTCGAAGACGACGACGTCGATAGGCCGCAGGTGTAAAGCCAGCGATGGCAAAGCCGAGCGGTACTAATAGCCCGAGACTTGCCGCCTCTGCTCGGAGAGCGGACCCCGGAAGGGGAACGCGAAAAACAGAATCTTAAGGCTCCCTCTTCTTCCTTTTGGTTTGTCAATCTTATACGCCGGCCAGTCCGGTGAAGCGAGATTGCGGTGGCTATAGCGCCGGGGCACACCTCTTCCCATTCCGAACAGAGAAGTTAAAACCGGCCGCGCCGATGGTACTGCCTGAAGAAGGTGGGAGAGTAGGTCGTCGCCCAATACCACACGCCCCCTCCGTGAAACGAGGGGGCTTTTTTTGTTTAAATCCCTAAATTATTTTTGTATCTTTGCCGCGCCAACTTCCCGGATTTTGTCTAACGGACTCCGCAAGGTCTGGGACGTTGGCGAGAAAAGAGTAAGAATAGAAGCCCCCTAAAAAAACACAATGGTAAGAGAAGTAGTCCTGTCTTTATTTTTGCAAATCTGTTTTCTATTTGCATATGGGCAAGCCCACTTCCCTCTAGTGACTTGCGAAGAATCATTTCCTGTTGTTTTTACGGAGCAACCCGCCCAGCAGATAAAAATGGGATTGGATATTACCTCGTATGGTTTGCCTCCGACATCCTATGGTTGTTCTTCATGCGATACCACATTAATAGTAACATACAGAATTGAAGCTCAAATAGTTTGGGGAGAAGACAGTCTTCCTGTACTGCAAGTCACAAGCATTTCTTATGATTCTCCTTTAAAAAAGAATGGGAAGAATCTTGACACTTTATTTTACATTTTAGATGATGATCCCCTATTTTACATTGAATATTCCTTGAAAAATTCACATTTCTGTTATAGCGAGGATGACGCGCACCTGCTCCAAACCGACAATCTTACTTTTATGGTTCCTTTGTATTTCGTCCCGATAGAGCCCGATATGGATATTTCACAAATCAAAAGGCGAAAATGCATCCGCCGGGTCAATCACAGGCCACGCAATCTTCACCACCCTCAAAAATAACAATCCATCCTCCTTTCCTCCCTTCATCCTCCCATCCTCAAAATTATTGTAACTTTGCCGCGTCAACTTCCCGCTTCGCAAACTCTGATTATACATATTGATTATGAAAAAGTTATGCGTTTTGTTTGTGTTATTATCATCAATGGTTGGTGCGATAGCGCAGACCAACAATCGCATCGTCAGTATGGTGGAGGAAGCCGTGATAGAGTGTTATGATACCCTTTTGACACACCAAGATTACCGACTACAAAAATTTACGAGAGGGGAACTGTACGACACGAACATATACTTGTATCTGAATTGCATCGATGAAAAGCTCTTTGTGGAGAATTTGCAAAATCCCAATCAAATTCCTTCCCATATTTTCTTCCATAAAAAAGGGGGATACCAGTTTGTTAGAAGAGCTTCCCTATCATCTACAGGGGAATGGACGTACTGCCGTTGTCCCAACAATCGCAAATCACGAGCAATAGAAGTGATGATGATTTCATCCGTGGATTTCGTTGAGGATACATTGTGCATTCATTTGACCCATTGTTATTATAGTAAAGAAAAAGAATGGAGGAATGGGCGATGTATTCCCGTTGGTAATTGGGAAATATCGGGAGGTGCCACTTGGAAATATATTTTTTCTGAAGAAAGAAGAGAGTGGGTTTGCATCCAAAAAAGGTTCAGAGAAATTTAGAAAATTAGTTGTATCTTTGTCGCGTGAAAGCTAAACTTATCTACATCGGAAAAGAAGACTCAGCGGAGCTGACCGCTGCAGTCGCTGCGTTCGTCGGCAAAATCAAGTTTTATCTTCCTTTTGAAATGGAGGCCATCCCTTATCTGAAAAATAAGGTGAGCCAAGAGGAACAGAAAAAGCTTGAAGGTCAGTTGTTTCTTAAAAAAATCGACCCTGCCGATCATGTTGTCCTGTTGGATGAACATGGCGTAGAAGTGACCTCCGTGCAGTTCTCGCAATTTATGCAACAGCAGATGCTTCGGGGTACCAAACGGCTGGTGTTCCTCATTGGCGGAGCCTACGGATTCTCTGAAGAGGTTTACAAACGCGGCAACTCCAAGCTCTCCCTCTCCCGCATGACATTCCCGCATGTGCTTACCCGCCTCATCTTCGCCGAGCAGCTCTATCGCGCCATGACCATCCTCAAAGGGGAACCGTATCATCACGAGTGAACGGAATTCCTCCAATCTTCAAATCTTTCAAATTTTGGAATGATGAATTAAAAATTATTCCGTAATTTTGCACACTTAATTCTAAAATATTTTAATATGGAAAATCAAGACAAAGCCGCTATCGAACAGAAAGTTATCGCTGTTATCAACCAACTCCGTCCCTATCTGCAGGGCGATGGTGGCGACTTAGAGTTTATCGAACTGACCGACGATATGGTGGTGAAAGTGAAATTGCAGGGTGCCTGTGGCTCTTGCCCTCATGCCAAACTGACCCTCAAACAGGGCGTGGAAGCTACGATGAAAAAATATGTTCCGGAAGTTAAATCTGTGGAAGACATTGTTTTAGGTTTCTAAATTCTGACTTATGAGTTTGAAATGTGGCATCATCGGCCTTACCAATACAGGTAAGACCACTATGTTCAATTGCATCTCTAATACCAAGGCCGCCATCACCGATTTCGCCTACAGTACCAACAAGTCGAATATCGGTGTATGCAACGTGCCCGACGAGCGTTTGGCCAAAATCAACACGTTCATTGCAGCCGACAAGCTGATTTATGCCACTGTGGATGTGGTGGATGTGCCGGGCTTGGCCAAAGGCGCCAGTCAGGGCGAAGGCATCGGCAACAGCTTTCTCGCCGACGTGCGGCAGTGCGACGCTCTCATCCATGTGCTGCGCTGCTTCGACAACGAGAACCTCCCCCACGTGGAAGGCTCCGTTGACCCCGTGCGCGACATCGAGATCGTGGAGTTTGAGCTGCAAGTCAAGGATTTGGAGCAAATAGACCGTAAAATCCAGAAGGTGGAAAAGGCCGCCAAGGTGGGCGATAAGACTGCCAAACACGACCTTGACGTGCTGATGAAATACAAGCATCATCTGGAGAATTTCCAGAATGTGCGCACCCTCGAAACCACTGAGGATGAGAAGGCCGTGGTGGCCGACATGATGCTTCTGACCGACAAGCCGGTGCTGTTTGTCTGCAATGTCAACGACAATGCCCTCGAAAACAACCACTACGTGGAAGCCGTGCGCGAGGCACTGAAAGATCAGGACTGCGAAATCCTCGTCATCGCGGGTAAGCTGGAGTCGGAAATCGCCGAACTGGACGATGAAGCCGACCGTATGGCCTTCCTCGAAGATGTGGGTTTGACGGAACCCGGTGTGAATAAGGTGATTCGGGCTGCCTATCGGTTGCTCAACCTCATTTCGTTCTTCACCGTGGGCGGCAAGGAAAACCGCGCGTGGACCATCCGCAAGGGCATGACCGCCCCGCAGGCCGCCGGCGTTATCCACAGCGACCTCGAACGCGGTTTCATCCGCGCGGAAGTCATCAAATACAACGACCTCGTAGAGTTGGGTTCTGAACTCAAGTGCAAGGAGGCCGGCAAATTGTCGGTGGAAGGCAAAAACTATGTGGTGGAAGACGGCGACATTCTGCACATCCGTTTCAACGTATAACCCTGTTTCAGTATGTCCATCGGTCTCGCTCAAGTACAGCAACAGAAACTCGCCCAGCGCACTACCCAGCGGCAGATGTTGCTGATGCATTTAGTTTCCATTTCTAAAGAAGAATTAGAAGAGGAGATTGAGAAGGCAGTAGAGACCAATCCCGCGCTCGAGATCGCTCCCGATGAAGAAACCGAAGAAGGTTTTCAGGGCGAAGGCGAAACGGAAGAGTGGGACAATGAACCGCAGGAGGTGTCGTATGAGGAGGCGATAAACCTTGGCGCCAGCGCGCACGACGACGATGCCTACGATACCAACCCCGACGATTGGGAACCCGGCGGGTACGACACTCCCCGCTACGACAACGGTGAGCTCCAGTATGAGAAACCGGTGGTGGCCACTACCTCCTTTCGCGAAGATTTGATTTCGCAATTGGGTGAGTTGGCGCTCTCCGACACCGACTGGCGCATCGCCATCTTCATCATCGGCTCCCTCTCCGATCAAGGATTTTTTGAGGATGGTGAGGATTCGAAAAACAGCGCCCGCTCTATTGTGAATCAGCTTCTGATTCAAGAAAACATACGTGTCACCAAGGATGATGTGATCCGAGTACTTACGCAGTACATTCAGACGCTCGAGCCCACTGGCATCGGGGCGCGCTCGGTGCAAGAGTGCCTGCTCCTGCAAATCGATGCCTCCCTCCAACAGAAAAAAACTCCGCAGCTGCTGCTGGCCCGCACCATCCTCACCAACCATTTCGACCATTTCACCAAACGTCGTTTCGACCTGATCGCCAAGCGCGAGAAGATTTCGGTAGAGCAGGTGCAAGAGGCCGTGGCCATCATCACCCGTCTGAATGTTTATCCGGGTGGTGGCAGCGAGACGACCAACTATGTGGTGCCGGACTTTATCGTCATGGTGGAGGGCGAGAAGGTTACTTTCACCCTTGCCCGTCAGTACAAGACCCGCCTGCGCGTGAGCAACGATTATGAGAAACTGATGCAGCAGTCGCGCACCCGCAAAGACCCGGAAGCCGCCAAGTTTTACCGCGAAACCATCGACAAGGCCCGCCTGTTCATCGATGCCCTCACCGACCGTGAACGCACCATGACTTTGGTGATGAACGAGATTATCACCCAGCAGAAAGACTATTTTCTCACGGGCGACCCGAAGCAGCTGAAACCCATGGTGCTCAAGAATATAGCCGAGAAGGTGAAGATGGATGTGGCCACCATTTCGCGCGTCACGGCCCAGCGATATGCCCAGACCCCATTTGGTACCATCTCGCTGAAAAGTCTCTTCTCGGAGGCCGTCAACGAGGAGGACGCCTCTGCCAACGCCATCAAGCAGGCGCTGAAGGAGATTGTGGAAGGCGAGAACAAACGGGCACCCTATACCGACGAGAAACTGGTACAGCTGTTGCAGGAAAAAGGCTACAGCATCTCCCGTCGCACTGTTACCAAGTACCGTGAGAAGTTGGGCATTCTCTCCACCTCCAAAAGAAAAGAGCGATGAACATCGATGCCGCCTCTGCCCCGCAATGGTTGCAAAGAACTGAACTGTTGTTAGATAGCGAAACGGTTGCCCGTTTCAGCCGGGCGCATGTGCTGGTGGATGTCCACACTGAACACTAAATAATCCTCCCGTCCTTCATTTCAATCGTTTGGTCGGCCAGTTTCGCTAGGTCGGTGTTGTGGGTAACGACCACGAAAGTCTGTCCGAACTCGTCGCGCAGGTCGAGGAACAGTTGGTGCAGTTGGCGAGCGTTTTCGGTGTCGAGGTTGCCTGACGGCTCGTCGGCGAGCACCAGTTTGGGGTTGTTGGCGAGGGCGCGGGCCACGGCCACACGTTGCTGCTCGCCACCCGACAGTTGCGACGGTTTGTGGGTGAGGCGTTCGCCCAGTTTCAGGAAATCGAGCAGTTCTTTGGCACGCTGAAAGGCTTCTGCGTGCGAGCGGCCAGCGATGAGGGAAGGCAGCGCCACATTCTCTACGGCCGTAAACTCGGGCAGCAGGTGGTGAAATTGGAAGATGAAACCGATGTTTTGGTTGCGGTACTGTGCCAACTTCTTGTCCGACAGAGAATAGAGGTCGGTATTGTCGATCAGTACGGTGCCTTTGGTGGGCTGGTCGAGAGTGCCGATAATATGGAGCAGGGTGGATTTCCCCGCACCCGATGCCCCCACGATGGAGATGACCGAGCGGTCGGCAATTTCGAGGTTGATGCCTTTCAGCACATGCAGCGTGCCGTAGTTCTTTTCAAGTCCGTTGATTTGAATCATCGAATTTCTTTATTAAAAATGATGATGCAAAAATACGGATAAAACCATTCACGTAATCTGCGCAATTCACGCTCATATTTTTTTTTATCAACAATTTATCAACAGGTTTTCAACAGCCCCGAACGGTCGTTTTTTGCTCTTTTTTGATCAAAAAATGCAAATTTTGGGGATGAAACTTCTAAAATGGCAACCTGCTTTATGCCAAAAAGTTGCAGAGTGATTTTGCGTCGGATTTTATAGTAACTTTGCGGAGTATTATTAACCTAAAAAACTTCCAGAACTATGAAAAAGTACAAAGACATCTTCCAGATTCCCACCACAGATTTTACCTTCAAGAGAATCTTCGGCACGGAACGGAACAAAAGGTTCCTCATCCATTTCCTCAACTGCTTCGTCTCGAAATATACGGGTGAGATTGTAGATATAACCTACTTGCCCACAGAATACTACGGGGATGATGACTCGCAGCGGAGGGTGGTGTTCGACATCCTGTGTGTGGACAGCGAAGGCCGCCAGTTCATCATCGAGATGCAGCGCGCCAAGCAGACCGAGTATGCCGACCGTTCGGTGTTCTACTTGTCGAGGGCCATCAGCGAAAGGGTGCGCAAAGGCGGTTCCAGCTACCGGATTCTTCCGACTTATTCGGTCAATCTGCTGGATTTTGAACTGACTGAGTATGCCCAATCAGGTGAATGTTATCAGGTCATACGCCTGGTAGATCAAAAAAATCGCATTTTAACGAACAAAGTGGCGATATTTTACATTAATTTGCGTAATTTTGCGGCGCAACAGACGGAGATGACGGAAGAGATGCGGTCGTGGCTCAAGTTGCTGAAGGAGATGCCGTATATGGATGACAGCGACTATGCCGGACAGCCCGAGTTCTTCCAAGAGCTGATGGATGAATGCAGAATATCAAAATTGGATACCATGGAAAAAGCAAATTACGAAAAGAGCGTATTGGAGTACGAGGACGTGCAGGATGCCATGTCGTGTGCCCGTGCTGAGGGCAGGGAAGAAGGTAGAGCAGAAGCTCTCCTCATGGCGGCGCGTAAATTCTTGAAATTGGGTGTTTCTGTTTCTGACATCGCCAAAGCTACTGGCTTGAGCGAGGAACAGGTGAGGGAACTGAAAGGGTAATACGGTTCCACCTTCATAAAAAAAGCCAAGAGCATTCTGCCCTTGGCTTTTTTGTTCGGTTGGCAAATGGGAAACTCCGACTACTCGATGGTGAGCAGGAGGTCGCCTTCCATCACGGCGTCGCGGTCTTTCACGCGGATGCCAGTCACGCGACCAGCCTTGGGAGCGTCGATGTTGTTCTCCATTTTCATGGCCTCCAGCAGGATGAGGTGCTGTCCGGCGGTCACGGTGTCGCCCTCGCGTACCATGATGTTGAGCACGGTACCCGGCAGGGGGGATTTGACGGGAGTGCCAGCGCCACCAGCGGCGGGAGCGGGAGCAGCGGCAGGTGCAGCAGCCGGAGCGGCAGCGGCAACAGGTGCAGCAGCAACAGCAGCAGCAGCTACGGGAGCAGCCTTCGGAGCTACCGGAACCTTGATGCCGGTCATGTCCATCTCCACCTCAAAGGATTTGCCGTTGACCTCAACTTGGGCCTTGTTTTCTTCAATATTTACAATATCGACAGAATAGTCATTGCCATTGATCTTGAATTTGTAATTTTTCATGATATCTTGATTATTAATTATTGATTCAAAATTTGAAAATATGATGATTATCTCGGGTCTTGTTTGAAGTTGAACTGCTTCTGTCCCCAGTGCATGTTCGATTGGGTGTTGAAGGTGATGACCTCGCTCTCCTGATCGTGCTGCGTGTCGAGGTAGAGATAAAGCGCGAGTGCGATAGCCGCGATTTCCTCTTCACCGGCATCGGGACACGAGCGGTGGATGGCCAACGCAATGGCGGCAAGCTCCTCTTCGGTGGGCTGTCCGCCAGAAACCTTCTTGGCGGGCTGCTGTGCTTTCTTGGCTTCTTTGTTGGCTTTTTTCTCAGCTTCTTTCTTGGAGAACCATCCGAAAATCTTTAATACCAAGAAGATGATGGCGAGCACCGAGAACACGATGGTCATAGACATCAGCGCCATCTGCCAGCCGTGCGGGTCGTTCTTGGCCAGTTTGTCAGCCTTGCCTTCTCCCGAAAGCACCTTGTTGTTGGAACCGGGGGTGGCATCTTTCAAAACCTTACGCTTGTCGGCATTGTTCTTCTTAGCAAAAATGGAATTGTCGCGGTTTTCGGCCACCTTGCCATCCTCCTCGCAACCGAATGATTGGTCGGCATTGAGCTTGGGAATGGTCACAAGGTCGATGAGCGTCTTGCCATCGGAGCCGATGAGGGCGATGTAACGAGTATTCTCTTCAGTGAAGCTGACGTGGAATGTTCCGAGTGTGGGCTGTCCGTCCATGTAGAACAGGACGCAGCTTCTTTGGTAGATGAAGGTGGCGGGGTCGCCAGCCGGGATGTGGTAGCAGCACGTTTTAAATGCATCGAGAGCCGCCTTGTCGCCCGACTGAGCCGCTGCCAGTCCGGTGGTGTCGTTGGTCACGAAACAGCCGCCAATGTTGACGGTGTTGTAGGAGGTGTTGAACACCTCGAACCATGCCGGATGGTTGCCATACTCATCTTCACAAGAGTTGACATTGTTAGTAAGAACCTCATTCAACCTCAAGTCAATAATGGTCTGCCCGTTGAGCGACAGTCCCATCGTGACGGTGAGGAGCGTGAGAACAAATATTTTCAGTTTCTTCATTTCGATTGAAAATTAAAGGTTACAGCGGGAGATTGTCGTGTTTCTTGGCCGGGTTCTGGAGGCGTTTGGTGCGCAGTGACTCGAGGGCGCGGATGACGCGGAAGCGGGTGTTGCGCGGCTCGATCACATCATCGATGTAGCCGTACTTGGCGGCCACATACGGGTTGGCGAATGCCTTGGTATATTCGGCCTCTTTGTCGTTGAGGTACTCGGCCTTCTTCGACGGGTCTTCAATGTTCTTCACATCCTTGCTGTAAAGGATTTCCACAGCGCCCTTGCCGCCCATCACAGCGATTTCGGCGGTCGGCCATGCGTAGTTGATGTCGCCGCGGAGGTGCTTGGAGCTCATCACGCAGTATGCGCCACCGTAGTCCTTGCGGAGGATGACGGTGACCTTCGGCACGGTGGCTTCGCCGTAAGCGTAGAGCAGCTTAGCGCCGTGCAGGATGATACCGCCGTACTCCTGGCCCGTGCCGGGCAGGAAGCCGGGAACGTCCACCAACGTCACCAACGGAATGTTGAAGGCGTCGCAGAAACGCACGAAGCGGGCACCCTTGCGGGAAGCGTTGATGTCGAGCACACCGGCTAACCAACCGGGCTGGTTGGCCACGATGCCGACAGAGATTCCATTGAAGCGAGCAAAACCCACCACGATGTTCTTGGCGTAGTTGGGCTGCACCTCCAAGAATTCGCCGTTGTCGACGATGCTGCTGATGACCGCCTTCACATCGTAAGGCTTGTTCGGATTTTCAGGGATGAGCTGGTTGAGCACATCGTCCAAACGGTTGATGGGGTCGTTGCAAGCCATGCGGGGAGCTTCCTCCATGTTATTGGAGGGCAGGAAGCTGAGCAGCTGGCGGATCATGGTGATACCGTCGTCCTCGTTCTCCACAGCAAAAGAGGCCACACCTGACTTGGTGGAGTGTACGGAAGCACCGCCAAGGTCTTCCACGCTTACCACCTCGTTGGTGACAGTCTTCACCACCTTGGGACCGGTAACGAACATGTAGCTGGTGTTCTTGGTCATCATGATGAAGTCGGTGAGGGCGGGAGAATAGACCGCACCGCCGGCGCAGGGACCGAAGATGGCGGAGATCTGCGGAACGACACCGCTGGCGAGGATGTTGCGCTGGAAAATCTCAGCATAGCCGGCGAGGCTGTTCACACCCTCCTGGATACGGGCACCGCCCGAGTCGTTGAAACCGATGACCGGTGCGCCCATCTTCATAGCCTGGTCGAGCACCTTGCAAATCTTGTTGGCGACGGTTTCAGAAAGAGAACCGCCGGAAACGGTAAAGTCTTGTGAGTAAACGAATACGAGACGGCCGTCAACGGTGCCGTAACCCGTGATCACACCATCGGTGAGGGGAGTGTCCTTCTCCATGCCGAAGTTGTAGCAGCGGTGGGTGGCGAACATGTCGAACTCCTCGAAACTGCCCTCGTCAAGGAATTTCAGGATGCGCTCACGAGCGGTGTATTTGCCTTGGGCGTGCTGTTTCTCGATGCGTTTTTCGCCTCCGGCTTTACGAGCTATTTCTCTTTTCTCCAACAGCTCGTTGATTTTTTCTTGCATTGTCATGGTTCCTATTTTAGAAGATTATATAATTCAAAAATACATCATTCAAAATTGCAAACTATTGAAAATACAACAATTTCCGAATTTTAAAATCGGCTGCAAATTTACATTATTTTTTAGAGAAAAAAAAGATATTTCAAAAATCGTAAATAATATTGTACTTTTGCCGCTCCAAACAGAAGCGAAGTGAGAGAGCTCGTCAGAATTTTCTGGTCGTTTTTCAAGATCGGCACCTTCACCATAGGCGGCGGTTATGCCATGATTCCGCTGATGGAGAAGGAGCTGGTGGACCGGCGCGGCTGGCTCTCGCGGGAGGAGTTCTTGGACACGTTGGCGTTGTCGCAGGCCATGCCGGGCGTTTTTGCTGCCAACATGGCCACGGCCGTCGGCATGAAGCGGCGCGGCGTGCTGGGGGCGGCATCGGCCATCATCGGCAACATCTTCATGCCGGTGCTGATGATTCTGCTTTTGGCGGTCTTCTTCCGTCACTTCTCCGACAACCACTGGGTGGAGAGCGCCTTCAAGGGGGTGCGACCCGCTGTGGTGGCGCTCATCGCTGCGCCGGTGTTTAAGATGGCCAAGACCGCTGGCATCTGCTGGCGCAATGCTTGGATTCCCGTGCTGTCGGCACTGCTGATTGCCTCCCTCGGCGTATCGCCGGTGCTGGTGGTGCTGGCCGCTGCTGCAGGTGGACTCCTCTATGGCGCTATCGTGCGCAGAAAGGAGAAAAGGCTATGATTTTCTGGCAGCTGTTCTTTACTTTCTGTAAAATCGGAGCCTTCACTTTTGGTGGCGGTTACGCTATGATTTCGTTGATTTACAACGATGTGGTGGGTTATGGCTGGATGACCGAAGCCGAGTTTACCGACATCGTGGCTGTGAGTCAGGCCACGCCCGGTCCTGTGGGCATCAACGTGGCCACCTACTCGGGCTATACCGCCGTGGTGAATGCCGGCTTTGACCCGTGGCTGGGTGTGTTAGGGGCGGTGATAGCCTCCTTGGCGGTACTCATCGTGCCTGTTACATTGATGGTCGTTGTGGTGAAATTCTTGCAGAAGCATCGTGGTAATGTGTTGATAGATAAGATGTTTTCTATTCTACGACTGGCGGTTGTCGGACTGGTGGCTGCGGCGGCCTTGCAACTCATCACTTTCGTCACTTTCGGACGGGAGCCGTTCCAGATGACCGCCAGCATCCTCATCTTCCTCATCGTTTTTGTGGCCGCTTTTCGCTACAAGCAGAGCCCCGTGCTGTTGCTGGTTCTCAGCGCGGTCGTGGGAATTGCGCTGTACGCGTGAGAGGGGAGTGAGGATGGGATGAAAGGATGATATAACACTATGATAAAAGGAATAGTTGATAAATGGGTGAATTTATTTGTTTATAATGCTCGTGTCAGATGCACGGAAATCAAAACAAAATTATAAAATGAAGACAAAAGACTACATCTATGTCGTTTCGGCAGAATATAGCGGAGGTCTTTCGTTGCGGATCGTTTTCAACGATAAAACAGAGCGGGTGGTGGATTTTACGGATTTTTTTATCAAACACCCCCACCCCATGTACGACAAATATGCCAACCCTATGAATTTCAAGAAATTCATGTTAAGAGATGGGAATATCATTTGGGGTAAAAATGGCAATATGGAATTTCCTGTCGGAGCACTTTACAGGGGAAATCTTGAATTGTGTTGCGACGAGGTGTAAAACTGGCGTTCTGCTGTGGCGGAAAAATTCCTTCCATTCTTCCAAAATCTTCCTCACAATAATGATGGCTAACGCAAAAATCTCGATAGTTTTCTGGCTTATCCCTTTCATACTATTATTTTCTTTATTCTAATTATTATTTATAAATTATTGATATAAAATAAGTTATAAAAATTTTGAATTAAAAATTTCGTTGATGAAGAAAATAATTTCAAAAATATTGGGGAGGGTGGTTGCAGAATAAAAAAATGTTGTACTTTTGCAGATCCAAAAAGGAAATGGCCCCGTAGCTCAACTGAATAGAGCATTTGACTACGGATCAAAAGGTTACAGGTTTGAATCCTGTCGGGGTCACAACTTTTTTTTCATTTTAAACCAAAACATAACGAAATGGCAACTAGAATCAGATTACAGAGACATGGTAAGAAGAACCAACCCTTCTACCACATTGTAGTTGCAGATGGTCGGGCACCACGTGACGGTCGTTATATTGAGAGACTTGGCACTTACAACCCGCTGACCAATCCTGCACAGGTGAAAATCGACTTTGACCGGGCATTGTACTGGGTTGAAGTAGGCGCAGCTCCTTCCGATACTGCACGTGCTCTTCTGAAGCACGAAGGCGTGTATCTGATGAAGCATCTCCGTGGCGGTGTCGCCAAGGGTGCTTTCAGCGAAAACGAGGCACAGCGTCGTTTCGAGGCTTGGAAGAACGAGCACGAGTCGAAGATGAACAACATCAAGCGCGAAGAGGCTGATAACGAGCGCAACACCTTGAAGAAACGTCTTGAGGCTGAAACGAAGGTGAAGGAAGCTGTGGCTGCTAAGGTGGCTGCCAAGCGTGCCGCTGAAGCCGAAGCCGCTGCTGCTGCACAGAAGGAAGCCGAAGAGGCTGCCGCCGCAGAAGCCGAAGCCGCTACGACGGAAGAACCCGCCGCCGAGGCTACCGAAACTCCCGCAGAATAATTTTTACTTTGCGATAGTGAAAAAGGGCATCCATTCGGATGCCCTTTTTTTGTTTTCTCAATGTCCCTACTCTGCGGCACGGATCTGTTCTTCACTCTCAACTTTATCGATCTCTCGCTCAGCGATTAGGCTTTCGATAATTATTCCGGCTTTGGTACATCCTTTCCCTAATGCCGCCCTCTTCCACAAAACGATTCTGCATGGTTTCCAATAACTTGTAAAGCATATATATCGCCTGATGGACAAGTGTGATACATAGATTAGCAATCTCCTCGTCATTCATTCTTGTGATTCTTTCAGCATACTCGTTCAAAATTTGTTCGCTTCGGGCATACTGCCTCATCTTTTCAAATCTCGGGTGCAGGTTATCCCATTGCTTTAATTTCCGTACTCTCAAATAGTCTTCATAGTCAATGAGCAACTCCTCCAAGCTGGCTTTCGCCACATTTGTCAATTTAATTTCTGTTTCGCTTGAAGTAGCTGCTGCCTGATTTCCCTCGGCAATGTTCTGTTTGCCGCTACGCGCAGCCTGCACCATCTGATCCACGGTCCGGTCTCCCCTTCGCAGGTAGTTTTGAGTAAAATAGTAGGTGATATCGTAAATCATCTCAGTGACCTGATAGACTCTTAATTGGCGATAATAACCATGCTGCGGAAGAAAGGTGATTTTTTGTGAGGCCTGACTATCCGAAGTGGCATCTGCTTTCCGGCTGTTATGGTTGCTGTGATTGCTGCGGCTGCTCTGACTACTCTGACTACTCTGATTATTCTGATCCATAAACTTGTCTTTGATTGTTAACAAAATTTCACATTATTCACTGAGAATGATTTTGAGTGCAAAAATACAAAAAATATGTTAAACATAAGTGCAATCTATGTTATTGATCAGAAATTTATTTCTTCAATAGTTAATATAATATGATATAATCTTATATTTTACTAAAATTTCATCTTTCAAATCTTAGTCCCTTCACCTCTCAACTTTTAACTTTTAACTCTCAACTGAAAATCAGCCCCGCCACTCCCGACAGCCCCACTTTTCATCCCTTCATCTTTTCATCATATACTCCCATCCTCACCCCTCCGCAAACAGCTCCTCCGCCACCGCGTCGGCAAACAGCAGTCCCGCCTCGGTGAGCCGCACGGCTGCCCCGTCCCGCCGGTACAAATCGCTCCGCACCCGCTGCAGCTGCCGCAGGAACTGCGCCTTACGCTCCGCCCCGAACTTCGCCTCCATCTCCGCCAACGATATGCCCTCGCAGGTGCGCAGCCGCAACAGCACGTACTCGTCGTACTGCTGGTCCAGAGTCAGCAACTCCTCCTCGCGGTCGGGCCGCCCACAGGCCATCCCCTCCACATAGCGTTTCAGGTCTGCCACGTTCCACTGCCGCACCGGATGGCAGTACGAGTGCGCCGCCGGCCCCAAGCCCAAGTACGGCTCTCCCGTCCAGTAGGCATGGTTGTGCCGCGAGATGCGGCCCTCTTTCGCAAAGTTGGAAATCTCGTACTGCTGGAAGCCCGCCTTAGCGGTCATCTCCCTCAGAATCAGGAAGTCGCGTTCGGTGTCGGCCTCTTCGGGCAGGTAGGGCTGCCCCTCCCGCACCCGCCGCGCCAGCAGGGTGTTCTCCTCCACCGTCAGCGAGTAGCACGACAAGTGTACGATGGGCAGGCGCAGCGCCGTGGCTAACTCCTGCCGCCACATCTCGCCGCTGCGGTAGGCGATGTCGTAAATCAGGTCGATGGAGAGGTTGTCGAAGCCGGCCTTCGCCGCCTCCTGCACGGCCGAGAGCGCCATGGCCGCATCGTGCCGCCGGTTCAACAGCCGCAGAATGTTGTCGTCGAACGACTGCACACCTATGCTTAACCGGTTGATACCTACCGTCTTCAATGCCGACAGATAGTCGGCCGTAAGCTGCTCAGGATTGGCCTCCAGGGTGATCTCCGCCGAAGGCGAGAAGGTATAATATTGCTGGAGTTTTTCCATCAGCCGCTCCAACTCCGCCGGCGTGCAAAGCGAGGGCGTTCCCCCACCTATATATAAAGTGTCAATGTTTTTTTCAGGAAGAAAATCTTTTCTCAACACCATCTCCTTGAACAACCCCTCCCAATACTCCGCACGCCGCTGTAGCGAGGCCACCGAGTAAAAGCTGCAATACACACACTTTTGCTTGCAGAACGGGAAGTGGATGTAAATTCCGGCCATGGCAGATTCAAAAAAAGGCGTCCCGTGGAAGAGACGCCTGTTATCTTGGTTTGAAAAGTTTAGTTCAAAATCACTTTCTTGATGGAGGTCTGTCCGTCGCGAGTGGAGATTCTCACTAAATACATTCCGCGAACAAGGTCGGCCACATTGATTTCGGTGAGCTCATTCTCGGCGGCGATGCGGCGTACCAGTTCGCCCGTGGTGGAATAGAGGTAGATCTCGGCGATGTTGCTGCCCTGGATGTTCAGCACCTGCGTAGCCGGATTCGGATACACGCTCCAGTCGCTGCTGTAGTCGTTGATGCCGGTCTGACCACTCACCGTAGCGGAGTAGCCCGACTGACCATTGGTACAGATGGTTTGTATGGCGTATGAGTAAGTTACGCCCTGATCCACGTTGGCATCAATGTAACTGTTGTTCGGTGTGGTAGCGATGGCGTTGCCGTTGCGATACACCTTGTAGGCGATGGCATTGTCAACGGCATTCCAGTTCAGACCCAGCTGGGTGGGCGACACGGTGAGATACACGCCGGTAGGAGCATCGCACTCTTCAGTGGGCGGAGGTGTGGAACCGATGGTGACGCACTCGGTGATACCTGTCGACTCGAAGTCGTTGGCACAGGCGGTGCGCAAGGTGTAGCAATGGGTACCGTCCGGCACGTTGTTGTCGGTGTAGCTGCCACCAGCGATGTTGGAGGCGATGAGCTCGCCGTCGCGGTACAGGTTGTAATGGCTGCCCGTGCCGCTCTCGCCGCTGATGGTGATGTCATCCACGCAGAAGATATACTGGTCGTTGGAGGTGCAGTGAATGGCCACGTACTTGGCCTCGGCGGGTACGGTGTAGCTGTATTCGGTCCACGTGGCGGTGGTGGTTACGCTGCTGCTGAGGGCAGTGAAGTCGCTGGCATTGGTGCCGGTGGTGGAATAGGCGGCGGTGAACTCTTCGTTGGCATAGCTGCTGGAGTAGGAGCGTGCCCAGAACGAGAAGGTGAAGGGATTGGTGCAGTTGATTTCGGGGCTGATGAGCCAATCGTCATTGGTGACCGGATTCCAATAGCTGCCTCCCGTAGCGTACGGACTACCGAAGAATTTGTTGCCGGAGTGTGCGTTGATGGTGGTGTTGCCCGTCATCTGACTGGCATCCAGCACGATGTAAGCCATGGGCTGTCCCTCGTTGGTGAACTCCACACTCTGGAAGGTACCCGTGTTGGCGCCGTCGCCGTCGATGTAGGTCCAGCCCACCGTGCCGGGTGAGTTGATGGTGCCGTAGGTGTGGCCTTCCACGTCGTCGGTGATGGTGAACGTCTCAATGCTGGAGTCGTCGTCCCATGTCAGGGTGACGGTCGAGCCGTTGGCGGTGGCCGTCAGGCCCGTCGGCGCCTGGCAGTCGTTGCCGATAGCGGTCAGCTCGAAACTGCCATTCCAGCTGTCGCCGTCGCAGGTCGCCGTCCAGTTCATGGTGAACACATGACCGGTGGTCACATTATCGCTGATGGAGAGTTGGAAGCCGTTGTTGTCGGTGTAGGTGCCGCCGTTGGCAGCCATCGGACTGAAATAGCCGGTGCCGTCCAAAATGCTCATCATCGGGTCGTTGCAGCTGAGGGTTACGGTGGTGTTGCCGCTGGTGGACACCCCGCCCATGTTCTGGAGGGTGAGCGTCAGGTAGGGCTGCTGACCGTACTCCACAATGTCAGGAGTGTAGCTGTCGAGCACAAGGTACGGAACATTGCCCGCCGTGCAGGGAATGGTCTCGTAAATGGTGGTGTTGTTGAAGGCGGTCACCACAAGCAGGACATCCCCAGCGCTGAAGTCGTGCTGAATCGTCACCTGTCCGTTGGCGTCGGTGTAGGCGCTGTAGTAGGTGTCGTTTTGCGAGATGCACACGAGGGCATCCTCCACCGGCTGACCATTGGCAGTGATGGTGGTGGTATAGGGCACACCCGTCATCAGGGTGTTCACCGAGGAGGTGATGGCCACGGGCTGCTTGGTACGCAGCTGCAATGAAGCGTCGCCAAAGGTGGTCCAGGTCTGGAAGGTCTCCACATCGCTGCTGGTGCTGCTTTCGGTGAGGGCGAGGGTGAAGGCATTCACCACGATGGAGCCCCAGTGGGTGCGCTGCTCGTTGGTGTTGATGCCGTTTTGGCCGCTGTACTGGTTGTAGTCGAAGCCGCCCACGAGGATGTCGTAGAAGTAGTCCTGACCGCGCTGCGGGGGAGTCCACGGCTGGTTGATGGTGGACATCAGGGTTACCACTGCGCCGCCGTTCTCTTTCTTCAGCCATGCCTCGGCGAAGCAGTCGCCGCTCTGGTTGAACTTGCCGTTTACGCAGGCCACCGCCACGATGAAGGGCAGACGGTCGCCGTTGGTGGAGGCGTTCACGTTGGTATTGCTGTAGTTGGTGGTCACGAAATAGGTCTCGGCGCCATGGCCGCAGTAGGCGATGGTGGAGGCGCCGGCATTCACGTGGCCGGCCAGCGTGGAGGCGGTGGAGTTGTCGCCGTAGTTGCCGTTCTCGGTAAGGTAGGTGAAGTCGGCCAGACGCTCGCTGTAGATGCGCTGCACGTGTACGTAGTCGATTTCGTTATCATCTCCAGAACCCTGTCCTTCGGAGGAGCCGATGCCGATGAAGGTCTCGCGCCAGCCGGGGTCCATGTTGGGGTTCTTCTCGTAGTTGATGGCCTTGTTCACCTGCACGAGCGCCTGTGCGTTGCTGGAGCAGGAGAAACGGCCGATGGCGATGTCGGGGTAGTTGTCGTTACCGGCCACGCAGCCCATCTTCGGGTCGGCGGGAGCGGCCGAGTAGTCCACCGTGACGGTGTTCGACTTGATGTCGGCCCAGTCGCCAAACAGCTGCACATACATCAGGTTGCCGTTGCTGTTGTAAGCGGTCTGGATGGTGGAGGTGACATTGGCGCCGCTGCTCACCACCTGTTTTTCAACGTTGTAGCCCATCTCTTTCTTCCACTGGATGTAGAGGTCGGCGGCGTTTTCGTAGGCACTGGGGGTCAGCACGAGTATGTCGCCTTTCTCGCCTTGTGCGAGGGCGTCGCGGGTGGGCTCATAGTTGAGGAAGAGGTTCTGGTACATGCCCACGGCCTCTTTCACAGGAGTCGGGTTGATGCGGGTGAGCGGGTTGGTGGCGGGCTGGTTGTTCTCGCGCAAAATAACCGTGATGTTGCTATAATACAAAAGTATTTGGTCTTCACTGTCATAGCGGAAGGGGAACACCCTGACCGAGGTGCCGCGCACGTCACGTACGATGAAGGGAGCCTCCATGGTGGCGATGTCGGCGGGGTAGGCTTCATCGTTCAGCGATTCAGCGGCGATTTCGTAAGGGATAGTGTTCGGATCCTGATTGCGGTAGATGACACCACGAGAGGGCAACATCGGGTGCGCCAACGGGATAAGGGTGGGCATGGCCCAAACCTCGATGTCCACATTCTTGTTGGCCGGCAGCTGGATGGCCGCGCTCACGAAGGGCAGTTCGGCCCACCCTTTCAGCTCGGTGGTGGTGCTGGAGGCAAAATTGATTTTGCTGTAGGTCACCCCGTCATGCGTCACCTCGCCGATGCTGTAATCGAGGATTTCAAACGTCAGCTGGTGAACCCCCGGCTGGGGCTGGCTGTACGAAACCGTGTAAGGCTGGGTGCCGGACGGGTGCGTAAACGATTGTGCGAACGTGCATAACACACTCACAATCAAAATGATAGAAAAAACAATTCTTTTCATACTCATATTTTAAAAAGTGCGCAAAATTACAAGAATTTTGGAATAAATGCTACAATTTTTTTGATTTTATTTTGGGCGGCCCGGCTCCCTGCGGTCGCCGTCGGGCTTTCCGCTTTACTCGCTACGCTCGTGCCCGCTCCAATCCCTGCCGCGACAGAAATACGGGGCCGTGCCACAATATCAGGACGCACGCGGTGCGTCACTACAACATCAGGACTCACGCGGTGCGTCACTACTTCATCAGTTTCTTGTACCGGATGCGGGTCGGACCGGTGTCGCCCAGCCGTTTCTTCTTGTTCTCTTCGTACTCGGAATAACTTCCCTCAAAGAAATAGACCTGCGAGTCGCCCTCGAAGGCGAGAATGTGCGTGCAGATGCGGTCGAGGAACCAGCGGTCGTGGGAGATGACCACCGCACAACCGGCAAAGTCGTTCAAACCCTCCTCTAACGCCCGCAACGTGTTGACATCGATGTCGTTGGTCGGCTCGTCGAGGAGCAGCACGTTGGCCTCCGACTTCAAGGTGAGGGCCAGATGCATACGGTTGCGCTCACCGCCCGACAGCACCCCGGCCTTCTTGCCCTGGTCGGTGCCGTTGAAGTTGAAACGCGACACGTAAGCTCTTGAGTTGATGAGTCTTCCACCCATCTGAATCTGCTCGTTACCTTCCGATATCACTTCCCATACGCTCTTCTCGGGGTCGATTTCGGCATGCTGCTGGTCCACATAGCCGATCTTTACGGTTGGACCCACCTCGAAGGTGCCGTTGTCGGGTTTCTCCAACCCCATGATGAGACGGAACAGGGTGGTCTTGCCCGCGCCGTTCGGTCCGATGACCCCCACGATGCCGTTCGGCGGCAGCTGGAAGTTGAGGTCCTCGTAGAGCAACTTGTCGCCGTAGGCCTTCGACACATGGACGGCCTCGATGACCTTGTCGCCCAAACGCGGACCGTTGGGGATGAAGATTTGCAAATTCTCTTCCTTCTCCTTGATATCTTCGTTCAGCAATTCGTTGTAGGCGTTCAAACGCGCTTTCGACTTGGCCTGACGCGCTTTCGGAGCCATGCGCACCCACTCCAACTCACGCTCTAGCGTTTTTCTGCGCTTCGACTCTTGCTTCTCCTCCATGGCGAGGCGGTTCGACTTCTGCTCCAGCCACGATGAATAGTTGCCCTGCCACGGGATGCCCTCTCCACGGTCGAGTTCGAGAATCCAGCCCGCCACATTGTCGAGGAAGTAGCGGTCGTGGGTCACGGCAATCACGGTGCCCTTGTACTGTTGCAGATGCATCTCGAGCCACTGCACCGACTCGGCGTCCAGGTGGTTGGTGGGCTCGTCGAGCAGCAGAATGTCGGGTTCCGACAGCAGCAGGCGGCACAGCGCCACTCGGCGTCGCTCGCCCCCCGACAGGTTCTTCACTGGCGTGTCACCCTCCGGACAGCGCAGGGCGTCCATCGCTCGCTCCAACTTGTTGTCGAGTTCCCACGCGTCGTGCTGGTCAATCAGCTCGGTGAGTTCTCCCTGACGCTCAATGAGTTTGTTCATCTCATCGTCGCTCATCGGCTCGGCGAATTTCATGTTCACCTCCTCATATTCTTTCAAAATGTCCACTACCTCCTGCACACCTTGGCTCACTACCTCTTTCACGGTAAGACTGTCATCGAGCTGCGGCTCCTGCGGCAGGTAGCCCACGCTGTAGCCCGGCGAGAAAACCACCTCGCCCTGGAACGACTTGTCGAGCCCCGCAATAATTTTCAGCAGGGTGGACTTGCCGGCACCATTCAAACCTAAGACACCAATCTTCGCGCCGTAGAAAAAGGAGAGGTAGATGTTTTTGAGAATCTGTCGCTGCGGTGGAATCGTCTTGCTGACGTTCACCATCGAAAAAATGATTTTTTTATCGTCCATAAATATTTCGAATATGATTGAATTCTTTTCGCAGTTGCAAAAATACAAATTTTTCGCAAAGAGGCCAGTACGATGCCGATAATTTTCTCTTTTACTGATAACAAAGAGATTCCGGAGTACAGCCCAACACCCGCGATAACGACAGCACCGTTTGGGCTTCCGCTTTGCGGATATCCTGGTCCGCCTGTTCGTAGGCTTGAATCATACGAAGCGAAACACCGGATAATTCCGACAACTCCTTTTGGGTGATTTTCAATTGTTTTCTTTTGATTTTCAATATATTATTGGTTTTATCCTGATGCTGTTTCACGATAGCATCAGCGTTGGCGACAAATTTGGAGAGATCTGCTTCGTGCAAGGTGGGGTATAAGGATAGTATTGTACTGATATCCAATCCTTTGCTTTGAATAAAAGAAAACGAATAGGCAGTGTGCCACTGGTAGTAGGCCAATGTCCAACCCGCCCAATATTCGGCGGTGCGTTCTGCTGGGGCGTATGCTGTTTCGTTCCACTGTAGGTCGGAAGCCTTTTCCAGCACCACCCGCATCAGTTCCATCCCCGACAGGCCAGCCACGTAACGGGGATTGCCCACCTCCATTTGTGATGCCACCCCGCTGGAGAGGAACATCTCGAAAAAGAGGGTCAGGTCGCAATGGGCGATGTGGATGGCGCAGTCGAACATCGTGCCCATGTTGTGCATCGCGTCCTCAAGGTATAATCGGTCGTAAGCGTGGGTCATCATTGGTCCATTTTTGTCTTAAAATATCAATCATATAGATAGCATCGGCGGCAGACACAGATGCCTTTTCATGTTGGAAATCCTCTCTCGCTTGCCGGTCGCGAGCGGTTCGTTTGGGGTAGTAAAGCGTGCTATCTACTGGGACACACCCTTTGTATGCCAATTGCGAGAAGGCTTTTTCGCTTTTGATGACCACTTGCTCGCCCAATTTCCCTAAAAACATAGCCTTGCGAAGTTGTTCTAACGAAATGGTATTGTTCAGAAATGCATTGGCAAAGGAAAAATACGAGTCATCTGCACGATAGCCGATGATGATGTCAAATGGCTCATATTCAGGCAAAAAATTATTAAAAAGATAATCTCTTGCTTCCAAAGCCAATCCCTGCGATAACACAAAAGTCCTGTTTTTTAGCAAGATCGAAAGCCAATTCAGAATGTGATAGGGATGACTGTTCAAATAAAGAATGTTCAATTCCTCCCCATTGATTTCGTATTGGTTGGCAAAACCATCGCGCTTCTCTGAACTGGCCCATTCTTTTGCAAGTTCAAGATTTTCAGTACAATAAAACCCCAATCCATAATCATTATGGGGATTCCCAACCCCGAAAGCGGGCTTTTCGATGACCTTCGTTGATCCGTGATACAAGATGATATTTTCCATAAACTATCGTTATAACGAGAGTTTGCAAAAGTACAACAATTTTTGAAATAGGGCGACAGAGTCTGGATTTTTTTCTAATTTTGCGCTTGTTTTTCAAATTAAAATTCATCCCATGAAACGAATCGCTATCCTTTTTCTTTCCTTGTTGATGATTGTGTCGCTGAAATCAGTAGGACAAACCACTATCCCCCTGCCGAACAGCAGTTTCGAGAACTGGTCAACCGGCAATGGCTACAGCGTGTCGGTGTTCTTTTTATCACTGCCAGTGTATGACAGCTACACCTATCCCACCGATTGGAACTTCCCCACCTATCCTGTCAACGAGGATCTTACCTATAGCGGTATGAGTGTCAACGTGAATACCGACCTTCCGTTGTTGAAGGTGGTGGATGTGACGACAGACGTGCCCAACGGCTCGCATGCCATTGGTTTGCAGAGTTTTATGGTCTCCGATATTATCAATCCATCCGTATATAGTATGGCCGCATCCTCGCTCGATTCGACCATCGTTTCATCGGTGTTCCCCACGGTTCTATCCACCGGCGCGGTGAATACGAATAATCTGATGCCGATGGTGGACGAACTCACCAGCCAGTACGACAGTCTTTCCTCTCCGCTGACCTTATTTGCCGACATGGACCTCGACAGTCTCATCGACGGCGGCATCCCGTTGAACGGAGCGGTGCCAGGTCGCCTGACGGGGTACTACCAATATACCTCTGCCATCAGTGGCGACCGAGGCGGGGTATTGATGTTGGGCTCCCGGTACAATCCCGAAACGCAGCGGCGCGAAATGGTGGGCGGTGGCTATACCACTGATTTAACGGACGTTGACAGCTTCACCTCCTTCGAAGTGCCCTACACTCCGCTCTCCGAAATCGACTCCACCGCCGAATATGCGGAGCCCGACACCTTGGTACTGATGCTCATCTCTTCGGCCACCACCGAGCCGCAGCAAGGCTCCATCCTCTATCTCGACCGCCTTCAGCTGTGGATGGCTGGTGCGGATATCGTGGAAGACACCTGTAGCGCCATTTTCAACCTCACGGTCAACAGCGTGGACACCACCCATGCCGAGTTGAGCTGGACGTACGAAGGCGATCCCGACCATTTCGAGGCAGAGTACGGCCTCCAAGGATTCGAGCTGGGAACGGGCACGCAGGTCACGGTCGGCACCAGCACGCTTCCCTTGTCGGGACTGACTCCCGACACCGACTACGACGTGTATGTACACTGTGTGTGCGGCGCCACGATGGAGGGCGATTGGGCCATGGTGAGCTTCCATACCGACACGCCGTCTGTTATCCCGGAGGACACCACCCATACGGAAGACACCACAGTGGTGGATACAACGGGCATCCAGATTTTCACGACCCAACCTCTGACCATCTACCCCAACCCGGCGCAAGGTCGGTGCGTGGTGCAGTTTGAGCAGGAGTTGCCCAGCGCGGTTCGCCTTTATAGTCTGAATGGCCAACTGTTGATGGAGGCCGTTCCCACCAAAGAGACGATGGAACTGGAATTGCCAACGGCGGGCGTTTACCTTTTGGTTTGTGAAATGAAGGCAGGCGTGGTGACGCGCAGAATCATCAGTCAGAGGAGGTAAAGGAGTCTTTACTTGTTCCGCTGAGCCATCTTCTTGCAGATAGTGGCCATCTCTTTCCGCAACGCTTTGGGGTACAGCACTTCCGTTGTATTTCCCAAGGCCAATAGTTCCTGTTTGAAGTCGTAAGTGATGCGCAGGAAGTAACTGAAAATGGTATATTCTTTCGTCTGCTCCACCACTTTCTGCGAGTGGTGCAGCGGCAGCGAGTGCAAGTAGTTGGCTTGAAAAGCATCCACCTTGAGCTGGATGAGCTGTGGCTCCTCATCGCCCACGATGATGCCGAAGCAGCTGTTGAAGAAATCTGCAGCGTCGAAGTCGGCGGGCAGGGTAAAGTCCTCAAACTCAATGTCAATATCCAGCATCCGGTCTAATGCATATACACGCAGAGGGTTGTCGCCGTACTTGCCCAACAGGTACCAGCGCCGCCTGAAATACTTGAGCGCGTAGGGCTCCACGTGATACAGATTCGAGACACGCCCTTTCGCTACCCAGAACGGTTTATAGCTGAAAGTCACCATCTTGCTGCTGCGCATCGCCTCCAAGATGGCCGCCACGAACTCCTGTCCGGAGGGGTTGTCCTCCAGCAGGACGCGGTCGCGCAGGGCCGAACTCTCGCTCAGTTGGTTGCTGAGTGACAGCGCGTCGAACACCCATCGTTTGAAGCCGGCGGCATCTTTCAGTTCGCTGCGGTCGGCAATATGGTAAGTGTTGTCGCTCTTCCGGCACTCAATCTGGATGCCGAAGAGTTCGTAAACGTCATCCTTATGGTTCATAAAGGTGCGCCACGCATACTCCGAACCTTTGGAGAGAAGGATGTTGCTCTTCCATTTCTCTGCAATTCTTGCAAATGTAATTCCCTCATAGCCAGCCTGATTGATCGTATCAATCAGCCAGATGTACTTGCGGATAAGGTCTTTTCTCATACGGTTTGAATTTGATTTTGCAAAGATACGGAATTACTATGAAATTTGGTTGCATAGTAGAAACGCGGTGCACCATGTCTCTACATGGCAAAACAGCGTCAATGTTTCTTTCTCTTATATTTTTCCAGCATAGAATTCATCAGCTCTTTCATCTGTTGGCGCAATGAAAGAGGCTCCAGCACTTCAATATGAAGGTTCATAGTGAGTAATTGCTGAATGAAATCGTAGGTGGGTTTCAGTTTCCATGCAAAAATCACATAATCGTCAGATTCCTCTATGATTTGTTGGCTATAATGTAGCGGCAGACTCTTCAGGTATTGGCTTTGAGGGATATCTGCCTTTACCACAATCCGTTCCGCTTTTATCTCGGGATTTACATACATTCCGAAAGCCTCATCAAACAGTTTTTCCATATCAAAATCTTCTGGCATTTGGAAACTTTCAGCGGAAACTTCCAAATCATGAATGCGGTCAAGGGAGAAGAATCGCATAGCACCTTCTCGGTTTTCCGCAATGAGATACCACCGCTGTTTAAACAACTTTAAGCCAAAAGGCTTGCAGTGTGCATATTCAGTCAAATCGTTATCAAAACTCTTCTGATAGAAAATATTGATTTTGAGGCACTTCTGCATAGCATCCAACAGAGAATTCAGCCAATGGGTGCCGCCCGGAACATCTTCGAACTGCACCCGTCGCCGCAACTGTGGGTCGCCCGACAGCCGGTTATGCAAGGCAAAACTGTTGAGCAGCCACATTTTCAGTTTGTCATCGTACAGTTCGTCACGGTAGGGGATATAGTAAGCGTTCCGGCCCTTATCGCATTCAATGTCGATGCCGAAAATGTCAGCAATTTGGTTCTTGAGACGGTAGAAGGTGCGGTCGGGAATGGGATCATTCTCGGGGTCGGCGGTCCATTTGCGGTTGAGCTCCGTCAATGTGAGACCCTCTTCGCCCGCCGCCGCTATGGTGTTGGTAATCCAGATGCATTTGATGAACTTATCCATTTTCTGCTGTTTTGAAATGGCAAAAATACAACTATTTCAAGGATTTTTATAGGGTGCGCAAAATAGGTAAATAATTGTTATTTTTGCGGCATTGTTTTCCTGGATGATTCTAACGGACTTCGTATCATTTCGCGGGAACAATGTAAACGGTAAAAAATGAGAAGTCCATCTTTAGGCTATGAGTGAAACAAAAATTGAAATAAAAACATTAGACTATTCAGATGTTAAATATGGTATTCTTCGTATCAATAGTGGTGATATTGCCAATAATTTACCTACTTTTTATTATCCGATTATAGTTCACGATGATAAAAATAATAAAGACTATAAAAGGCACATGCATTTGTCCGTGCGAAATCGTATTGATGGTTTTACAGAAATTTATAAAGAGAACAATGTGAAAGAAGGCGATTCCATTATAATGGAGTTACACAAAGAATACGAAGATGGCAAAACCAAATACATACTGAATGTTTTTTTCAAAAAAAATTATAAATCATCAAATAAGGAACAGGAAAAACATCAAAGAGACGAGGAGTTTATAAGTGAACTCCAGAATGAAATCATTGCGATTCAAAACTTAATAAAAGACTATGAATGCTATTTTAGAAATAACGAGGCTGATGTTCGTGCTGAAATTGTAGATCGTATTTTGAGGAGTTTAGGGTGGGTTTTCCCTAGAATAGAAAGAGAAGTCTTTGTTGGAAATGGGACTAAGAAAAGAGTTGATATTGTTTTGTATGATGGTCTTGATGATCCAAAAGAAAAATGTCAGGTGTTGATTGAAACCAAGTCCCTTCATAATACTTTTGACAATAATAAATCTTTGCATCAGCTCAAAGGGTACCTTGATAGTTCGCGTTTCGAATCTGTAAAAATCGGAGTTCTCACAAACGGATGCACGTGGATTATTTACAAATATGTTCGAGAGGAGAAGAATGAACTCCAAAAAATCCAATATATAGATATTATGTCAAATGACATTCTGCGAGTTGCGTCATCCTTTTTCGAATTTCTTCATATAGAGAACATCGGAAATTTGGTGAACAAAAAAGTTTTAGATGAATCACTTTGCGATGACAAGCAAGTTCGGAAAGGTATTATTATCAGATATAACAATGAAGAAGAGGAAAGTATTAGGGATGAGTCTCCAACTAGTGCTTTCCGTCGCTTTGTTTTGAAGCATATGGATATAGTCATGAAACTACAGATCAATAACAAATTTTCTCAAAAAATCTTAGTAACCAAATCAGAAAAAAAGATAAAGACAATACGTAAAGAGGGGAAAATAGTCAATCGTGGTAAACTAGAAGGAAATATATGGTATATAGATACCTCTAATTTTCAGTCTCATCAACTTTTGACTTTAATCCAGCAAATTATTACAGAAGGGCATATTGAAGCCACAGCAGATTATTTTACAGAATAATATTTCTATTGTTGCAAAAACAATTAAAATTTCTTGTAACTTATTGGTCCGTACGTTTTTATAATCAATAGAGTTTTTTATTTAAAGGTACATATACGTTAGTTGGAGATTCTGCCGCAAACGCAGAGAGCGGACGGAATCTCCAAAAATCGCCATAGTCATAATATTTTGTTTCTCTCCGCCACTCCGCCGCTTTTTGGCAGGGTGGCGTTTTATTTTTGCCGCATCAAATCAAAACACAATTATAAACATTTAAATTTCAAGTCTATGAAGAAAAACGATCATGCGGCAATGAAATATCAGATATTGCTGATGCTGCAACAGGAAGGTCCGCTCACCCCCACGGAAATCACAGAACGACTGGCCGGGATTATCGGGATGGACGATGAAGAATTTGACGAACGCTATGAAGGTCGCCCTAACGACAAGGTGTTCTACAAAAGTGTCGCCACCAATGAACAACACCTCAAAGCAGCAGGACTGCTCGATTTCTTAGGGAAATCAGGCCACTGCATCACGTTTGAAGGCATTCAGGCGTTGATGGACAACGAAGTTTCGCATCGAATTGAGTACAGCTACCTCCGGCAGTTCCCGGAATACTGCCAATGGTTTGAGAAATTCCGCAAGGCATCCAACCTGCCATCCCCACAGTCGCCAGAGAAAGAATTATTAGGACTTTAAATAAATTTGTTATGAAGAAGAACAACCTCCCATCATCAAGTATGCCGAAAGGCGCAACCCATATCGAACACGACGCTTTTGCCCATTGCGGCGACCTCGAAGCCATCATCATACCCGACACCGTGACGCAAGTGGGCGAACGCGCATTTATTGAATGTGTCTCCCTCCGTTCAATATCGTTCTCCAAAGGCATGTCGGAGATTCCGCTGGGATGCTGTGCCGAATGTCTGACACTGGAGACGATAACGATTCCCCCTACCATTCGCTCCATTGGCTATAACGCTTTCGTGAAGTGTATAAGTTTGCCAACAATAACGATTCCCGAGGGGGTAGTGAGCATCGGAGACGGAGCATTTGCCTTTTGCCACAAGTTGACTACCATTTTCCTCTCTGCAAGTGTGATGAAAATGGGTGAGGATGTGTTCTACGGTTGTAATGCGCTGCAGGAAATCATTGTCCCTAAAGGGTGTAAAGAAAAGTTTGTCAAGATGTTACCAGATTGGCAGAAGCAAATCAAGGAAAAGTAATGATGGCCTATGCCACCAAATTTCATACCCGCACCTTATTTTTGCCGCCGAAAAAAATGAGCACGAACAGGTGTGTTTATGAGAAAAATGATTATTTTTGCGCCTCAATATGATGATAGCGTAAGCTATGGTGTGGCTGTAGAAAGAAATCGCCAAAATTCAGAGACAGAGCACGCCGTAGAGTACGTCTGTTATAGGCGTACTCTTTCTGGTTTTTCAGTGTCTCGTGGCGTTTGGCGATGCCTTTTCTACCTGAAGGGCGGAAGGGGTGCGCTGTTTTCTGTTTGGAAAATGAAAGAAATTTAATCGCATAAATTAACAGTTGCGCCCGACACGAATTCAGGGATAATATTATGATCGCAGATGTGATTTATAAAAATAAAATGTACTATGTTCTGAATGAACAAGGAAAAGAAATTTCTCACAATTGGGAAAGTTCGCTAGGAGAATTGATGGGATTTAGCGGAACATTTATTGTATTTAGAAGAAACAAAATGTATTACACAATGGATGACAGGCTGAAAGAAATTGCCCACAATTGGGAATCTTCTCTTGGGGAGTTCCGCAGTGTAGCTGGTAATTCAGTCAATTTCCGTCGTAACAAGATGATTTACACGTTAGACAGTAGATTGAAAGAAATCAGCCATCGTTGGGAATAGGCAATTGCACGTTTTAGAAAGAGAGGATGACTAAAAAGAAGTCATCCTCGCGCGGGACAGAGCATATCGAAGAGATGCCACAACATAGCCATCTGTCCCCGCCTTCCCGACACCTTCCGCCAGATTTTGCAAGAGATGCGGCGGGCTTCGGCTATCCGCTGGCGGGGAGCGTTGGAGGAAAGGGGGAAAAGTTGTAATTTTGCAACGTCAACTTTACAGATTTTGTCTAACGGACTTCGCAAGGTCTGGGGAGTTGGAGAAAAAAGAGTAAAAATAGAAGTCTCCTAATAACAAAATTAATTATGGCTTACGAATATTACACAGAATTACCAATTGAAGAACATGAAGCAGTCCTTGCAAATCGCAAATTTTGGGATTGCTATTCGAGTGAGTGGGAGAGCGCTACGATAGAGAAAAAGCTCATACCACTAGCACTTTTGGTCCAACGAGGCGGCAAACTCAACCGTGTCATCAACAAATATGCAGATGGTCGTGAGTATACTTATCGAAAGGCGATACAGTATTCTGTGATAGAATACATCGAAAAACTTTTGGGTACAGATGATTATTATTTGCGCATTATACAACTTGATAAACGCGAAGTATTACAGTTGCTCACAGAATTACTTAAAGCAGGTGTGGTGAAGGACTACGTACGCGATTCTCGTAGTAACAGCTATCGTGACGAATATCGGCTCACTGAGAACAGCAAAAATGATGATAGTTTGCTCACTGTCGTTGAGGAGAGACATAAGCGCGTATATCCCAATGAAACCATTGAACAAAAACGTCGCAGAGCAGAACGTTGGATAGGTGTGGGGAGTATTTGGTGAGAAATTTTTATAATTTTTGCCGCACATTTAGCTGTGTAAAATATAGTCTTGCGGCGGAGTTTTTTTTTTTATGGACTAAGATGGAAATAGTATTTGATTGAAACCAAGTGAGATAGAGAAAATATTTAATTAAATGAACACTATTGAAACACGCCCAATTGGGCAACTTATTCGGAATGTGGATACACCAGAGAGACCCATCCGAGTGGAACATTTCTTGATACCCTCGTATCAGCGTGGATATAGGTGGACAGAATTGCATGTAAGAGCTCTATTGGAAGATATTGATGATTTTCTGAAGAGCCAGGCAAAAGCTGGAGCTGTTCGTACTTCCTATTGTCTACAACCAATCGTGGTGGTTGCGCAACAAGATAATGAAGAGAAACGTATTTGGGAAGTCGTTGATGGACAGCAACGGTTAACTTCTCTATACGTCATATTGAAAAGACTGGGGAAGCCTCGTTTTCAATTGTTCTTCGATAAAAGACCAGAAAGTGCCGCTTTTCTTGAAAATTTATCTGCAACTAACCCAAATCACGATACGCCAGATTTTCATTTTATGAGCGAAGCATGTCGTTGTATTGACAATTGGTTTATTGAAAAAGAGAACGTGGACATTGCTTATGCTGATGAATTCGCCACAACTTTACTTAAACTTGTTCAGGTAATTTGGTATGAGGTTAAATTGAAGGCAGGTGAACCAATTGACCAAGAATCGGAAAAAATTGACATATTCAATCGGCTCAACATTGGGAAAATACCTCTGGAGGATGCGGAGCTAGTAAGAGCTTTGTTGATGAGTAAAGTTGAGGGGATGACCGAACACGAAAAATTGATGCGTCAAGCAGAATTTTCGAACGAATGGTATGAAATCGAGCATTGGCTCCAGCAATCTGAAACGTGGAAATTCTTAACTTCCAAAAATTTTGCTAATCATATTCAGCTTATTTTCGAACTTCAGGCGAATAGTAAGAATTCCGAAAACTACAATACCTACAAATGGTTTGAGCAAGAATTGCGTAATAGCGATAATCCTCAAGATAGAGCATTTGAGCTCTGGAAACAAACTAAGGAGATTTTTAGCAGATTTCGTTATTGGTATTCTGAACGCACAATTTTCCATTATGCTGGATATTTGTTAATATCTGGCATAATAAAATTAAGTGAATTGTTGGCACTTTCTGAATCAGATAAGGAAACGTTTAGGAAAGAGTTAAGAAACAAAATAAAGACCTATATTAAAAATATAAATGTTGAGAATCTCTCTTATGAAAATGATCAAAAGGAGTTGAAACAATATTTATTATTGTTTAACGTGCTGTCAGTCCAACAATTGACGGCGAATCCACAAAACCGATTCCCGTTTAACCTGTATAGAGAGATAGAAATCAAAGAGCGTTGGAGTTTGGAGCATATACATGCTCAACAATCGCAAGATCCGCTGCAGACGGACAAAATTATTCGAGAATGGATTTCTGACACTTTAAATTCTATTTCAAAAATAACCACCATCAATAAAGGCGATGGCGTTTCTGTTAACATCACCCCGTGGAAAGAAGAACTTGAAAAGATGGTAAAAAGCGATAACATTGACAAAGATGATTTTAACAGGGTGCGTGAAAGAATCATTGAGGCTTTTGACTCTCGTAGCACAATGCATACTCTCGAAAACATGGCCTTGATAGCATGTCCTGATAATTCACGTTTAAACAACGCTATATTCCCTGTCAAACGCGATAGGATAATTGAGATGGAACGTCAAGGACGATTCATTCCACCTTGTACCAGAAACGTTTTCTTAAAGCTGTATAGTAAAGCTGACAACCAGCCCTATTTTTGGAGTACAGCCGACAAATGCGACTATATTGATGAAATAAATAGAGTTTTTAATCATTTTGAACAAGAATCAGAAGAAATATGAATACCACACATACCTTATTGTCTCTTTGCAATGCCTATGACAAAATAGAGATCCCTATCATTCAACGTGACTACGCACAAGGACGTAGAGAACAAGAAAATCTTAGGAGTAATTTTGTGAACTATCTGATAAAGTCATTAACGGATCAAACACCGATAGAACTTGATTTTATCTATGGCAATATAAGAGAAGATACAGACACAAAGAGTCCAAATCATACAATCAACACTTTTATTCCTATAGATGGACAACAACGATTAACAACACTATGGCTTCTTCATTGGTTTTTGTCAGTGAAAGAAAACCGATTACGTGAGATATCTATATGGATGAAAAAATTCTCCTATGAAACCCGCCCTTCCTCGCATGATTTTTGTCAGAGATTGCTGACAGAACAATTTTCAGAGAAGGAATTAGCACAAATAGATAGGTTTATTCGAAAGCAAAGTTGGTTTGACAACGAATGGAATAATGATGGCACAATAAGTGGTATGCTACGTATGTTAAGTACTTTTGGGCAACAACAGGCTTTGCTAGACGGTTCTGTCACGTTAGATCAGTTGATAATTTACAATGCCATTTCGTTCTATTTTGTTCCGTTGAAACAATTTGGATTATCTGAAGAACTTTACATTCGAATGAATGCGCGTGGAAAAATCCTGACAGATTTTGAAAATTTTAAATCTGAGTTTTACAAGATTATTAAGACCAACCCGCGTTTGGAGGAGATAAAAGACAAAATGGAGGATGTTTGGGTAGAATTCTTATGGCCGTACAAAAAAAAGAATGTATTTGTAACAGATGACTGTTTTATGAACTATCTCGGTGTGATAACTCGTATGGTCTATTTCCGCAAGGCAGAATACAGGGCAGATTATTACCCGAATAATTTTCTTGATTTTTCTTTATTGCGTGAAGTTTACACCGATCCCGACAATGTAGACTTTCTTTTATTCTCTCTTGACATTATACCAACAATCAAGAATATAAAAACGGATAATCTGCTGTGGGAGTCGAATAGCACAACTCTAAGCGATATCTTGGCTACAGCCATTCAGAATGGACCAAAATCCGTATCGATAGATAAAATGATTATCCTTTTCTCTTGTTTAACATACCTCAACCATCATCATAATGAAAAAAAACTGGTGGATTTCATACGAGTTGTTAGGAATTTGATATATAATACAAAAGACAAGTCTGAACGTGAACAGCCTCGTATTATGCGTAGTATTGAAAATCTTTCGGAAGACATTGATGTATATAACGCTTTTTCAAAAACTGATTATAATCTTGAAGGTTTGCGAGATTCTCAATGTAAGGAAGAGCACTTTAAAGCATTGGTTTTGTCAAAATACCAACATGCAAAAGAGCTTTTATTCAAAATTGAAGATAATTCTAATTTTAAGGGGAATATTTCTTCACTACTGGCAGGAACCTATGTGTCGATAGCTAAAGAAATTGTTGCTTTTGATTTGTCAGACGATAAGGTAGATGCACTGAACCTTCAAAGACTCTCTAAACTTTTTGATTGCTATAAAATTGTTAGTAAATCAGATTTCAATCAAGTGTGGGGTGATTTGATAAATACGGCTCTCTACCATCATATCATCTATTCTGGCCGTTTAGTCTATTCCGAAGAGTATAGTAAACATCCTTCAATGATAGCACTAACAGTTTCGTATATGGATTCTCAAATATCAGATTTAAAAACATATTTGATATCACGGGAAAAGAAAAACGTTCGTGCGTTATTGATTGCGGCGCATGACGATTTAGGATCCATTCGTAAAGTACAACAGCAAGTTTACCTATTGTATGTTTTAACTCGAAGAGTTTTGGATAAAAGTGTAGGTGAATTTTTTAAAAATGGAAGACGTTTCGGATGGTTAAACAAAGAAGATGGTTTTTCTTCACTTTTTCACGAAGGAATTGATCGAGACCCATGGTTCTCAGATAAAGGGAATAATCCAGTTTTTCAGACTTATAATGCACAATTTCGATATAGTTGGGGGCTTTATCATGATCACGCTCTTCCTCCTGAGGAAGATACGAACAAAGAAAATAGAGACCTTTTTGACGAACTAAAAGCGTGGGCTGAAAATGATTCCACATTAGTATAGTATATCTCCAACTTCTCTCCTCATTTTCTCCCTCCATCTCTCTTCTTGCCATCCCATCCAACATCAAAGACCTCTCCGTGATGCTAGCGTCCAACCCGAAGCAGGGGAGATAGCATGTCTCTGACATGCTACGCGTGACATGCCGTTGCCTCACCCCAAATTGCATTTGGGGTTACTGAGATTGGCTCCCTCTTGGAGCCCGCCACATAGACATTGTTCGCATATCATGTGTAGACGGTGTGCACATCATTTCTACTATGCCACGTATTTTCATCCCTACATATTAATTTTGCAGCAACAAAAACGCAAAGCAGAAGCATCCAGATGGTTACATATTATTTTGACTGAATTAAATATTTTATCGAAATTATTCATTTAAACTTTGTGTTAAATCGAAAATAAGTGTATTTTTGCAGTCGTAAAAAATGCGTATTTACGCAAAAAAAACGAATAGAATAATGGAGGCTAAAAGAGAACGGTACATTTCTTCCTTACTGGAACGCAGGAACAACGGCCTGATAAAGATCGTTACAGGTGTGCGCAGATGCGGCAAATCCTATCTGCTTTTCAATCTGTTCAAACGGAAACTGATGGAACTGGGAGTGCAAGAAGACCATATCATCTCCTTTGCTTTGGACGATTACCAAAACAGAGAATATCTTAACCCGGACAACCTGAACCAATATGTTAGAGCCAGAATTGTGGACAAGGACATGTACTACATACTTCTTGATGAAATCCAACTTGTGCCGAACTTTGAATACCTGCTGAACGGTTTCCTCCATATCCCCAATGCAGACACTTACGTTACAGGATCCAATTCAAAATTCCTCTCCTCAGACATCATCACTGAATTCCGTGGCAGAGGCGATGAGGTGAGGGTGTACCCCCTCTCGTTTTCTGAATTTTTGTCAGTGTTTGACGGCACTGAATCCGGAGCTTGGAACAATTACCAAGTTTATGGTGGTATGCCGGGACTGCTGTCGATCGGCAGTGAAAATCGCAAAGCCTCCTATCTGCAAGCTCTGTTCTCTCAAACCTATTTCCAAGACATCATTTCACGCTATAACCTGCGCGGCAATGAGGAAATGGAGGAACTGATGAATGTGGTGGCCTCCAACATCGGCACACTGACCAATCCGTTGACACTGACCAACACCTTTATTTCTGAAAAAAAGATGCACATAACGCGCGATACCGTTGCCTCATACCTGCAATATATGCAGGATGCCTTCCTCATAGAAAAAGCCCAACGGTATGATGTAAGGGGCAGACACTATATCGGCACGCCCATGAAGTACTATTTTGTGGATGTCGGTCTACGCAATGCCCGACTGAACTTCCGGCAGAACGACTACGGACACATTATGGAGAATGTAATTTATAACGAACTTAGGATGAGGGGGATGTCGGTGGATGTCGGAATGGTTGAAGTTAACTGCAAGGAAGACGGGAAATCGAAAAGAAAACAATTTGAAGTTGATTTTGTGTGCAACAGAGGTAGTCAACGATACTACATACAATCCGCATACGCTTTGTATGATGAGGAAAAGCGCCAAAAGGAAATCAAGTCCTTACGGCACATTAATGACTCCTTCAGAAAAATTCTTGTACAAAAAGAACCCGTTCTTCCATATTATGACAACAACGGCTTTCTCAATCTCAGCCTGCTTGATTTTCTTACGGATGAAACTGTCATAGACAAGTAAAACACGCTTTCTTATGCCCACCACCTTCATCGCCAACACCGACCATTACAACTTCGTCCTTTCGCGCGTGGCCTCCGTCAGGAAGTCGCTGTGGATTGGCACCGCCGACATCAAAGACCTCTACGTGAAGGTGGGGGCTGGCACGAAGCCGTTCCTCGCGGTGCTGGCACAGCTGGTGCGGAAGGGCGTGGAGGTGCGCCTCATCCACGCCAAGGAACCCGGTCCCGCCTTCCGCGAGGATTTCGACCAATACCCGTCGCTCATCGAGGGGATGGAACGGGCACTCTGTCCGCGCGTCCACTTCAAACTGCTGGTGTTCGACTGTCAGGAGGTGTATATCGGCAGCGCCAACCTCACCGGCGCGGGCATCGGCATGAAGGGCGAGAACTCCCGCAACTTCGAGGCGGGCATCCTCACCGACGAGCCCACCCTCGTGTCGCAGTCCATCCAGCAGTTCGACAGCGTGTGGATGGGGCTGCACTGCAAAACCTGCAAACGCCGCCAGTTCTGCACCGACCCGATTGCGTAGGCGCATGCGGTGTGCCTGTAGAGACGTGCCATGGCGCGTCTCTACCAATGTGTTTTTGCGTTCGCACATGGCATACTCCATTATGCCACCAAATTTCATATCCTCACCCTATTTTTGTCACCATGTTTGCTAATAGCAAATTCCAATAAAATTTGCTGGCAGGTACTATTTTTGCACAAAAATTACGATTATGAAAAACGACGAAACAAAACATCAAGTGCTGTGCCAGCTGGCCAGCATCTACCAGCCCGGCACGCTCAACCTTATCGGCGGACGGCCCGGCATGGGCAAATCCACCGTGGCGTTCCAACTTGCGCTGGCTGCCCATCAACCCACCCTCTTCATCAGTTTGGAAATGACAAGCCAACAGCTTCTCCTCCGCCACAATACGGGTGAGTGGATCCACATCGACGACACGGTGCCGATGACCGCGGAGACGATCCGGACGAAAGTGCGCCACATGCAGGAAACGGACAGTATCCGCTGGGTGATCATCGACTACCTGCAACTGGTGAGCTCTTCGCATTCGCTTCCGAGCCGTCTGGCCGAAGTCATGGCCATTCTGGAAGACCTTAAAACGATGGCCGTGGAGCAGCAGGTGGCCGTCATCGTACTGACGCAGCTTTCGCGACAGGTGGAACTACGCAATGACAAGAAGCCCACGCTGCAAGACATCCGCGAGACCGGTACGACCTTCCCCTCCTGCGTGGATGACGTGCGGCTGCTGTTTCGCGCTGATTATTACCATGTTGTGGATGATAATCCGATGTATGGGCAGAATATCTGCGAGATTCTGTCCACCGAGTGCCGTCACAACGATTTGGGCGACCTGCATCTGCCCTTTTCGGAGATGTTGGTGTCGATGAGTATGCATCAAAACATCCAGAAGCAGACTGACATCGCCCACCTCCGTAGTCAACTCGCTTCCGTAGAGGAGAAAATTATCCGTTCCACCCAGCCGTTTGACGGGGATGTTGATGAATCGGGTTGTAAAAAGAATCAGATTCTCAGGTGTTTAGAGGAGCGTTCGGCCATCCTCAACCGGATGTTTGAACTTCACTGCACCGAAGCGGAAGCGCGCCGGTTTGAGCACGTGAACCAGCGGCTGCTCGAAATCACGAACCAATTCCATCAGGAGTGTCAGCACCTGCGGCAGCAGTTGAACCAGCTGCCCGATTGCCGCCGGATGGCACTGTATTCGGAGGTGAACCACACACACGACCCCGATAATCCGCAGCTTTTTGCGATGGAGGAGGACGATTTCTACGGCTCGCACTGGAACGAGATGCTGTGGGCTTTGGAAATGTCGGCCACCACGGATGCCCTCACCATCATCGATGGCGAGACGAACTATCTGGATGATGGCCTCACGTGGGCGGAGGGGCCGTTGGTCATCCCTCAGCTGGAGCATATCTGCGTCTGCTTCCTTGCGCACGCCCTCTGCACCCACCTCCACTACAGCATTCCCGACCTCCTGCGCATGACCACCTATTGCTGTGAGCATCATTTGTGGAATTCGTCGGTGGTAAAGATCTGACCCTGTTGGTCGTACATTTTGTAGAGACGTTGCGCGCACCGTCTCTACCTGTTCTTACGGACGCACGGCCGTGCGTCTCTACCATTATGCCACCCATTTTCATACCCGCACCCTATTTTTGCCCCCGTAAAATTATCGTATTTTTGCCGGCGGGTTCCGAACCCTTCGGAAAAATTGTAACCCTCTGATATGACCGACTTTGCCGCCATAGATTTCGAGACCGCCAACGGACAGCGCAGCAGTGTGTGCAGCGTCGGCATGGTGGTGGTGCGCGGCGGCCTCATCACCGACACCTTCTACTCGCTCATCCGGCCCACTCCCAACTACTACGCGTGGTTCTGTCAGGAGGTACATGGGCTCGGTCACGCCGACACCGACACCGCCCCACTCTTTCCAGACGTGTGGCGACAAATAGCACCCCGCATCGCCGGACTGCCCCTGGTGGCCCACAACAGTCCCTTCGATGAGGGTTGCCTCAAGGCCGTGTTCCAAACCTATCAGATGGATTATCCTGATTACCAGTTCTTTTGCACCTGCCGGGCCTCGCGCCGCCATTTCGGACAGCAACTGCCCAACCACCAGCTGCATACCGTGTCGGCCGCTTGTGGTTACCCCCTCGAGAACCATCACCACGCCCTCGCCGATGCCGAGGCCTGCGCGAGAATTGCCATGATGATTCTGTAGAGACGCGGTGCACCACGTCTCTACAAAATCACCCCAGTTTATTCAAATTGTTTATTTTGAATAATTTACAGATTTGCAGATGCCTGCGGTGTGTAAATTATGCCACAGATTTTCATAGTGCTTTCGTATTATGGATTGAGTTTTAAATTTCTCATTCGTATATATAATGTGTAAAAATATTTGTACTATGAAAAATGAAAACCTGTTGCAGACACTGAGCTTCCTTGCCTTGCGGATGGAAAACTCTGGAACTGAATTGATTGAGGCCGTCGCGCCAGGGAAATTGGTGCGGATGGATGCCGCCCGCACGGATGAACCGCACAGGCTGGTCATCCGTCGGAAGACCTCCCTTGCCGATGAGAACCATCTTGCTGCTGAAAACCAATCAGAATCTAAAGAGTTCGATATCCAAGAGGTAGTACGGGGTGTGGAGCAGTTAGCCAACTATTTGGAAATCACATCAGAACAGGCGATTTTGATGCCGGCCGCTTTCGACTTTTCCATTCAAGACAAAATTTTCGGATGGGTGAACATGTCCCTGTTTTTCGGGGTTAAGAATATGGTGATGGTTCCGCTGAAAAAGGAGTTTGACCAGCTGGTCGCCGACCAATACTTTGTTCCAGCGGAGCGCCGGAATGCTTCCGGATACGAACTCAACCCCATTGTGATGATGGCTTTGATGGAAGATAACGGATTTAGTAGCAATGAGTTGCGGGATCAAGACTACGACCGCTACAAGTTTGTCAAGGAGGTTTCTGATCTCATTGAGCGGCGTAGCGATGACGAAATCCGGACATCAGCGCTTTTCGACAAGGCAGGCAAGCTGGAAAAGGAGCACGCTGACCTTGCTTTTGTACAACAAATTCAAAAAAAGAATCTTACGATCCAAGACCGAACGCTCTTTTATAAAATCTGTGATAATTTTGTGTCGGGCAGGGGCAAGACCAGCATTTTCATCACTTTGCATGACATTTACGAACGTCCGTGCAACCGCTTTAGCATTGCTAAGGAATTGAAGGATGAAAAACATATCTTGCAGGAAATGAGGTTGATAGAGCTGCTACCTGCCAATATGTTTGGCGACAGTTTCCTCACCCTCACGGAGACAGGTAAGCGATCGTTTTTGGAAGAGGACTTTGATATTTTCTCGGACATTCCCAGTCGAAACAAGAACTTTGTGTATCCCGACAAAATCGCTGAAAAAACTCTGTTTTATGATAAAGAATTAGCAAAGCAGTTGGAACTTTTCAAGGAGAATCTTTTGGAGGAAAAATTTTCGGAATTGCAGAAACGGTTGGAGGCGCAGTCTTTGTCGAAAGGGGTGGCGGCCTTGTTCCACGGCTTGCCTGGCACCGGCAAGACCGAAACGGCCCTTCAGATTGCGCGTGCCACAGGGCGGGCGGTATTCCACGTGGATATCAGCGAGGCCAAGAGCTGCTGGTACGGCGAAAGCCAGAAGCTGGTGAAAGGGATCTTCACCGATTATAAAAAGCTGTGCGACGAGGAGAAGCGGAAGCCCATCCTGTTGTTCAATGAGGCCGACGCTTTGCTGAGCAGTCGCCATAACATCCACAACACCAGCGGTTCCAGCGACGTGGCACAGACCGAGAATGCCATCCAGAACATCATCTTGGAGGAGATGGAAAAGCTCGACGGCATCCTCATCGCCACCACCAACCTCACCGACAACCTCGACAGCGCCTTCGCCCGCCGCTTCCTGTTCAAGATACAGTTCGGGCAGCCGACCGCGGAGGCCAAGCATAGCATCTGGAAGGACAAACTCCCGTGGCTCAGCGACGACGACTGCCGGCACCTGGCCACCCGCCACGACTTTTCTGGCGGCGAGATCGACAACATCGTGCGCAAGGTGGTGATGGAGGAGGTGCTGCACGGCACCCGCCCGACCCTTCCGGAAATTGAGGAACTCTGCCGCCACGAGAAGATAGGGGAGGGGAAGAGTTGCAGCATCGGGTTCAGGAGGTAGGGGATTCCGCCAGCAGAGCTGGCGGAATGGTGCGCCTTGAATTTTCACTCTATACTCTAATGGCAAGTTGGGCGCACCATTCCGGCGCGCACGTCGTGCGCGCCGGAATCTCAAAAAAAGATTATTTTTGCAGCGTAAAAAGATCTCCAAGTATTGTAAAACGGACTTCGCAATATTCGGGGGATTAAAAATAAATGAGAAGTCCGTTTAATCAAAAACAATTATTTATTATGGCAGAAATGGAACTTGGTTATGGAAGTGAATTCCAGTTAATGAGATTTCTTGGGCATCATCGTGAAGAATTGGATAAGCTCATTCAGGAGGCATCGGGCCGATCTGAACAAGTATATTGGTTTGATTTTCCGTATGATGAAAATAGACTTTCAGGAGATGGTGAATGTAAAGGAATTGAATGTTTTAAAGAATTGGATAATTACGATACCATAAAGAAAAAGTGGGTGGAATTTTGGCCACAAAGAGGAACAGCTATGAATTGGGATGGGATTTTCAAGATAGGAGATACTTGGTTTTTTGTTGAGGCAAAAGCTCACAAAGAAGAATCTTTTCAATGGTGTTCAGCAGAAGCAGAAGAAAGTCGAGAAACTATTAATACAGCATTTAGCAAAACCCAGCAATGGCTGAAGGCAGATACTTCCAAAGATTGGATAATTACAAATTGTTATCAGCTCGCAAATCGATTGGCTTTTATGTACTTCTGCCATCAGTGTGGTATAGAAGCAAAACTTCTCTATATTGGGTTTATTAATGGGTACAGACAAAAAAAGGACGAGATTCATTCAGTTGAAGAATGGGAGGAAGTGTGGACGGAAGAGATGTCCACACTTGGTTTGAACAAGGAAATAATGGCACAGTGTATTTATTTTATATATCCTAATTGTGAACCTGACCGTTAAGCGTCGAGAAAAATATTGATCAATTACTGCAGATGCGATAACATACACATCAATTATTTGTGACTGTTCTGCAATAAAGGTAGTTATTCATCCTTTTTTGCGTGCCAGCGGCACGCCATCCCAGTAACTCCACACAAACGAACATAGTGAGTGCAGTGTGGAGTGAGCAACAGTGCTGGTAATCAGCGTGCCAGCGGCACGCTACAGAAGGATGGAATGATGAGTAGCATGCTTTCAGCATGCCTTTCCCTCTGAGCGTCTCTACACCAGACAAGGCCGTTAAGGCCGCAGTCTGGGGGATGGAATGGGCGGCGCATCAACCGCGGCACGATGGTAGGAGGTTAGAACCTGACACCAAGTTTGCCGCGGAAGAACGGGCAGGCTCTCAAGATCTAAAAAACGGAAGCGAACAATCTCACATAAAATACTCGGTAACATTTTTTTGCAAAAGTTCCATTATTGGAACTTTTTTTGTATTTTTGCAGTTACAATAACTAATTCGAAGAATGAACATTACAGTTAAATATCTCGTTGAAGCTCAGGAATATATTGCTGAAATGCCCGAAAAGGCCAGAAGAAAAATGCTCTATAATATCTCCTTAATTATGATGGGTGTTGTGGACTCGCGCATATTCAAGAAGTTAAGTGATTCGGGAATTTGGGAATTTCGTGCAGAATATGGTAGTAATGAATACCGCTTACTGTCATTTTGGGATAAGACCACAGCTTCTGTGGTGATAGCTACGCACGGCTTTGACAAAAAAAGCAAGAAAACACCTAAAAACGAGATAGACCATGCAGAAAAAATCAGAGACAAATATTATGAACAAAAATAAGAAAATGGAAACGATGACCCACGAGGAGATGCTCGACAAGTATATTGGCAGCATCGGCACACCGGAAAGAGGTGAATTTGAGACCAAAGTGATGGCTGGAGTGGAAGAGTACCGAATTGGCGAGGCCATCAAACAAACTCGCAAGAAAATCGGCTTCACTCAGGCGCAGCTGGGTGAACGAATGGGTGTGCAACGAGCAGAGGTCTCCAAAATTGAAAGCGGCAGAAGTATCACCTATGCCACTATTTTTCGCGCTTTTCGCGCCCTCGGCGTGCAAACCGCAAGTCTCGACCTTGGCGAATACGGAAGAGTTGCACTCTGGTGAGATTTTCCTCTCCCCAATTTCTTTAAAATTTTAAGAAAAAACCGCTGAAGTTTGCTATTTAAATTGTAATTTTGCCGTTCAAACTAAATTGACACAAAATGGCAAAAGTTATCATCATTGGCGCCGGAGGAGTTGGCGCAGTTGTGGCACACAAATGTGCTTCCGTTCCTGAAGTTTTTAGTGAGATTGTGATTGCCAGCCGTACGAAGGCCAAGTGCGACAAGCTGGCAGCTGCCATCGGCAAACCGAATATCCGCACCGCCCAGGTGGATGCCGACAACGTGCAAGAAACCATCGCCTTGCTCGAAAAAGAAAAACCCGATCTCCTTATCAATGTGGCACTTCCATACCAGGATCTCCCGCTGATGGACGCCTGTCTGGCCACCCGCACCAACTATATGGACACCGCTAACTACGAGCCCAAGGATGTCGCCAAGTTCGAATACAAGTGGCAGTGGGCCTACCAAGACCGCTTCAAAGAGGCCGGCATCATGGCGCTGCTCGGCTGCGGCTTCGACCCTGGCGTCACCAGCGTCTATACCGCCTATGCCGCTAAACATCACTTCGACGAAATCCACTACCTCGACATTGTGGACTGCAACGCCGGCGACCATGGCAAGGCTTTCGCCACCAACTTCAACCCCGAAATCAACATCCGCGAGATTACCCAGCGCGGCAAATATTGGCAGGATGGCCAGTGGATTGAAATCGACCCGATGAGCATCCACAAGAGCGTGGAATATCCCAACATCGGCGAACGAGAGTCATACCTGCTCTATCATGAAGAGCTCGAATCGCTCACCAAGAACTATCCCACCATCAAGCGCGCCCGCTTCTGGATGACCTTCGGTCAGAAATACCTCACGGTGCTCAACGTGCTGCAAGAGGTCGGACTCACCTCCATCAAGCCTATCAACTACGAGGGTAAGGAGATTGTGCCGCTCCAGTTCCTGAAAGCCGTGCTGCCCGAACCCTCATCCCTCGGCGAAGGCTACACCGGCCAGACCTCCATCGGCTGCCAGATGCGCGGCATCAAAGATGGTAAAGAACGCACCTACTACGTGTGGAACAACTGCGACCACGCCCAGTGCTTCAAGGAAGTGGGCGCACAGGCCGTTTCGTACACCACCGGCGTGCCCTGTATGCTCGGCGCCAAAATGATCCTCACCGGCCAATGGAAAGGTACCGGCGTGTTCAACATCGAACAGTTCGACCCCGACCCGTTCATGGCTGAAATCGGCAAGTACGGCCTCCCGTGGAATGAGCGCATCGACGAACCCCTTCCCATTGAAAAATAAACAACACCTTGAAACTCAACCGCCTCATCATCTTCCTCCTCGGCTTCGCCCTGATAGTGGCCGTCTATTTCGCCCAGCGTGCCTACGTGTACCGCCACAGCGAGTTCACCCACGGCATGTTCGTGTGCGACAATGAAGATGACCTCCGTCTCTACGAGGCCGACCTGTCGCTGCACTATTATGTGGACGGCAAAGAGTTTGTGGTGCAGAGCCGTGATGAGACGAAGCTGGCCTACCACGAGGTGCAGGTGCGCTACCCGAAAGGCTCTCCCGAAAAGGGGCGTTACTTCACACCGGGCCGCTTCTGGGGACTTTCCGCCCTCTGGCTGCTCATCCCCACCATGCTCTGGGGCGCGCTGGTTTTTACCCTCTTCAACGAAAATTCAGGAATCCAACTCTCCATCAACAAAAATCAACCCAAAAAATCTTCCAACAATCTATTGAAAACGTGAAAATTATGTGCCAATTTTCGTAACAAATCCGTTGGTCTTTCGTATGTGTGAAAAGTAAAATTTGAAAAATAATCATTAAAAATAAACCCGACTATGAAATTTATTGTATCCCGCAATGAACTGTACAAAAACCTCAGTGCCATCAGCGGCGTGCTGAGCACCAACAACACCATGCCGATTCTGGACAATTTCTTGTTCACGGTATCTGGTAAAACGCTGACCCTCACCGCCTCTGACCTTGACTGTACCATGAGTGCCGAGATTCAGCTCGACACGGTAGAGGGCGAAGGTTCCATCGCTGTTCCCTCGAAATATCTCTTGGAGACTTTGAAATTGATGAGCGAAATGCCTATCAACTTCGCTACCGAAGAGGATGGCGAGAGCATCAGCCTGAAATTCTCCGTCACCGATGGTGAGTACAACGGTCATTGCTTCAAAGGCGATGAATATCCCACCACGCCTGTGATGAGCGAGAACGCCACTGGCTTCGACATCGACGCCAATATCCTGTATCGCGCCATCTCTAAGACCCTCTTCGCTACTGGCACCGACGACCTTCGTCCCACGATGATGGGTGTGTTGTGTGAGCTGAACGAAGACAACATCACTTTCGTGGCTACCGATGCCCATAAGCTGGTGAAATACAGAAACAACGCCGTCAAGACCATCAATCCCACCTCGTTCATCCTGCCCAAGAAACCTCTTCAGCAGCTCAAAGGTGTGATTGGCAGCGAGAGTGGTGCCATCCATGTGGACTATTCGGCCGAGAACAACCATATCCGTTTCAGCTTCGGCAACATCGTGCTGTACTCTTCCCTTTTGGAAGGCAACTATCCGAAGTACAAATCGGTCATCCCGACCAACAACACCAAGACCTTTGTGGTGTCGCGTGAGGCGTTCCTGCAGTGCATCCGCCGTGTGGGTATCTACTCCAACCCCTCCACCTACCAGATCCGCGTGTCGTTGGAGGCCGACAACACCAGCATCAAGGCTGAGGATATCGACTACTCAAACGAGGCTCACGAGAGCATCACGGGTACCTACAACGGTACGCCCATGAACATCGGTTTCAACTCGAAGTTCCTCCGCGAAATCTTGGAGAACATCGACACGCCGGAGGTACAGATGGACATGTCGGAGCCGAACCGCGCCGCCATCATCTACCCAGTCAACCAGAAAGAGGATGACGCAGAGTACATCCTGATGCTTATCATGCCGGTGATGCTGAACAACTAAGCCGGTAATTATAAATACAAAAAAACGGGTGGCGTAACAGTTTTGTCAGGTCACCCGTTTTTTTCTCTTTTACAATGTTATTCAATTCCCTTGAATTCGCTATCTTTCTGCCCGTAGTGTTTCTGCTCTACTGGTTTGTGTTCCAACGAAGGGTAAGATGGCAAAATCTGTTCATCGTCATTGTATCATATCTTTTTTATGGGTGGTGGGATTGGAAATTTTTGTTTCTCATTGCATTCACCTCTTTCTGTAGCTGGGGCAGCGGCCTTCTGATTGAACGCTACCGACAAAAGTGCACCGCCAAGGTTATCCACATTTCGAATATTGTTCTGAACCTCTTGATTTTAGGGGTTTTTAAATATTATGATTTTTTTGTGGATTCGTTTGCGCGACTGTTTTTGGGCGGACGGGACGACACGTTGCTGCTGCATCTCATCCTTCCTGTGGGCATCAGCTTCTACACTTTTCAGGCGTTAAGCTATAGCATTGATGTGTATCGGCAGAGATTGAAGCCCACCCGCGACATTGTACAGTTCTTCGCCTTCGTGAGTTTCTTTCCCCAGCTGGTGGCTGGTCCTATTGAGCGGGCCACGAATTTGCTTCCACAGTTTGAAAAAAAACGTACTTTCGACTATTCTAACGGGGTCGATGGTATGAGGATGATTTTATGGGGATTGTTCAAGAAGGTGGCAGTGGCCGACACTTGTGCCTTGTATGTGAATCATGTTTTTGGTAACTATCATGATTGTAGCGGATTGTCGCTGGTCTTTGCCGCCATCCTATTCGCCATTCAAATCTATGGCGATTTCTCGGGCTATTCCGATATCGCTATCGGTACGGCCAAACTATTCGGCATCCAGCTGATGCGGAACTTCCGAACGCCCTATTTCAGTCGTGACATTGCCGAGTTTTGGCGCCGGTGGCACATCTCCCTGACCACATGGTTTCGCGACTATGTTTACATTCCTTTGGGCGGAAGTCGCACCACGAAAGCCAAGGTGGTGCGCAACACTTTCATCATTTTCCTGCTCAGCGGGTTCTGGCATGGCGCCAACTGGACCTTCATCGCCTGGGGCGCTTATCACGCCTTGCTTTTTCTGCCACTCATCCTGTTAGGGAAGAACCGGAAGTTTGTCAGTGAGGTGGCAGAAGGAAAATGGCTTCCCAGCCTAAAAGAAGCGGGGCAGATTTTGCTTACCTTTATATTGGCAACAATCGGGTGGATTCTTTTCCGCTCCGAATCCATCTCTCAAGCTTGGGAGTATATCACCCTGATTCCTCATGAGGGTACGTTGTACACCAAAGAACTGCTTGTTGCTCTCATGCTCTCCATTGGAATGCTGGTGATGGAATGGCTGCATCGCTCCCGCCAGCACGGCCTCGACCTGCGCAGCCGTTCTCACGTTTGGCATTATGTTCTATACTTTATATTGATCGCTATTATGTTCTTCACCTACTCCAATTCTGAAAGTTTCATCTATTTCCAGTTCTGATATGAAAAAATTCTTACTCCATATTGCCCTGTTCTCCTTTATTTTGCTGGTGATAGCCATCTCTTTCGACGTGTTCTTGACCCATAAGGCCAAGCAGGTTCTCTACTCGCCCTTTGCTACTTGGAACGATATTTATCAGCATAACATCCACAGTGATGTGATTATGATGGGAAGCTCCCGGTCATACGTGCATTTTAACCCTGCGGTGATAGACTCCATCTTGAATGTCAACAGCTATAATTTGGGAATGAATGGTCGGTCGGCTGATTCACAAATCAAAAAATACCGCATCTACCGTCAGCAAGGCAATCCCGCTCCGCAACTTATCATCTATGAAGTGAGTCACGGCACCATGCACAAAAGCAATGGTTATGAACGTGAGCAATTCATCCCTTATCTGCATGATTCCTATTTGTGGGAGCTTTTCCATGAGCAGGAGAAATTCTCGCTGGCCGACAGATGGATTCCCAGTTGGCGATACCTTGGCAGAAAGAAACTTGTCCATCAACTGATATGGTATTCTCCTTCAAAGCCCAATTCAGATAACCTATACAAGGGTTTCTTGGGGCGTGATAAAAAGTGGGATGGGGAGGCATTAAAAAAACAAAGCAGTATAGATTATGGTAACGATCGCGCCGTTATTCGTCAATTTCAAGATTTTCTGACCGAATGTAAACAGGAAGGCACACAAGTGGTGCTGGTCATTTCTCCTTTTTATATAGAAGGAACTAAAAAAATGACCGACTATGAAGGGATGCACAATATGTACAAGGAGATTGCCCAAAAGAACAGCATAGCCCTTCTGGACTATACTTTCGATGAATTGAGTTACGACACGACCTACTTTTACAACACTATGCACCTAAACAAAAAGGGGGCTGACCTTTTCTCAAGAAAAGTAGCCCACGATATTGATTCTTTAGGTGTTTTGTCGAGACCGACTTGCGTGAAATAGAGGAAGTGTTGGGGAGAATTTTTTCCTATTACAAATTCTCCAAAATGAAGTTCGTCAGCTTGTTGTAGAGATGCAAGCGGGTGTTGCCACCGTAGATGGAGTGGTTCTTGTTGGGATAGAAGAACATCTCGTACTGCTTGTTGGCCTTGTTGAGCTGCGTCACCAGGTCGATGGCGTTCTGGAAATGCACGTTGTCGTCGGCAGTGCCGTGGATGAGCAGATAGTTGCCCTCCAGCTGGTCGGCGAAGAAGCAGGGTGAGTTGTCGTCGTAGCCCGACGGATTGTCCTGCGGCTTTTGCAGGTAACGCTCGGTGTAGATGTTGTCGTAGTAGCGCCAGTTGGTGACCGGTGCCACCGAGATGGCCATCTTGAAGGTGCCGTCGCCCTTGAACATCGAGAGCGCGGAGAGGTAGCCGCCAAAGCTCCATCCCCAGATACCGACACGGTCTTTGTCAACATACGGCAGCGACTGGAAATACTTGGCCGCCTCAATCTGGTCGATGGCCTCGCATTTGCCCATCTGCTTGTAAATCACTTTCGTGAAAGCGTCGCCCTTGCGGCCGGTGCCACGACCGTCCACGCAGGCCACAATGTAGCCCTTCTGGCACAGCATCTGGTACCACACGTAGTTGAGCGGGTCGTCGTAGGAGTTCAGCACCTGCGGGGTCTCGGGACCGCCATACACGTACATCAGCACCGGATATTTCTTGTTGGGGTTGAAGTCAGCCGGCTTCATCATCCAGCCGTTCAGCTCCACGCCTTCCGAAGTGGTGAAGGTGAACAGGTCTTTGCTGGTGAAGTTGTAGCTCTGCATCTTCGCCTTGAAAGCCTCGTTATCTTCGATGGTATAAAGTTTCTTGCCCGATGCGTTGTGCAGGGTGAAAACGGGCGGTGTATTGGCATTGCTGTACTGGTTGCAGTAGAAATGGGCGTTGCTGTTGAAGGTGGGCTCGTTCCAGCCAGTGCCGTCGGTGAGCATCTTTTTCTTCTTGCCGTCGAAATTAATGCTGAACAAGTCCTGGTTGGGTACGGCCACCTCGTTGGAGAGGTAGAAGATGGTCTTCTTCGGGAAATCGATGGCGCAGATGCTGGCCACCTCGTAGTTGCCGCTGGTGAGCTGCACGGGTGTTTTCCCAAATTCAGCCTTGTAGATGTGTCGGTAACCGCTGCGTTCCGACAGGAAAATCACGGTCTTGTTGTCGTTCAGGAAATAGTAGTTGTCGGTGATGTCAATCCAGCATTTGTTCTCATCGGTCAGCACCACCTCTTTCGAACCATTCAACGTGTTGCAGCGATAGAATTCCACTTTATTCTGCAAACGATTCATCTTCAGAACGATAAGGTCGGTGGAATTGTCCAGCCAGTAGATTCTGGGGAAGTAGCAGTCTTCGTGCGGGAAGTTGAGTTTCTCGCATTTGTTGGCTTTCACATCATAAACAAAAATATCCACCACCGAGTTGTCCTCGCCGGCCTTCGGATATTTGTACTTGTATTCTTCGGGATAAAGCTCGCCCCAGATGGTCATCGAGAACTCTTTCACCTGGCTCTCATCGAAGCGCAGGAAGGCGAGTTTGTTGCCGTCGGGCGACCAGCAGAAGTATTGGGCCTGGCTCAGCTCCTCTTCATACACCCAGTCGGCCCAGCCGTTGCGAATCTCATTCTCTTTCCCGTCGAAAGTGATCTGTGTCTCTTTGCCGGTAGAAAGGTCGGTATAGAAGAGGTTGTAGTCGCGCACGAAGGCCACCTTGCTGCCGTCGGCGGAGAAGTCGGCGAAGTTGATCTTGCCCTTCTCGGGGTCGGCTAACGGCATGAGTTTGTTGGTGGTGAGGTCATAAACATAAAAATTCGAACGGGTGGAGCGGCGGTAGATGCTCTCTCCTTCTGTGGAAAGAAGGATTTTTTTGCACGAATTGTCGAAAGTATATTCGTCAATGTCGTTGATGGTGAGCTTCCCGTCGGAAGCCTTTTTCAGCATGTTGTTGCTCAAAATCTCTTCTATCTCCTTGCCCGTCTCGAAGCTGTGTTTGGAGATGGACACCATATCCTTGACGGTGTAGTAGTCGCTGTTGGGCATCGACTCAAACCCGCGGATGTAGGAGGGAACGAATTGGTAATATTTCCAGATTCCTTCCAGAGTGATTTCTTTCTGTGCGCTGACGGTGATGCAGGAACAAACCGCGATCAGCAGGAAAAGGCTTTTGATGATTCTCATAACGGTAGGATTTTATTTTTTTCTGAAGGATTTCTTTTTGGCGGTCGGTGCCGTGGAGGTGACGATTTCCATGCACTCCTGATAGGTAAGGTTTTCTGCCACAGTGCCTTTTGGAATCTTGAAGTTGTCGGTGCCATTGGTGATGTAGGGTCCGTAGCGGCCGTTCATCACTTTGATGTCCGCATTCTCGTCGAAGCTCTTGAGCACGTTTTTGTTCTTCGAGTTGGCGATATGCTCGATGGCCTGTTCGAGGGTCATCTCGGCAATCATGGTGCCTTTCTCGAGGGTGTAGTTCTTGTCGTCGTATTTCAGGTATGGACCGAAGCGGCCGACGGCGGCGGTGATTTCCTTGCCGTCGAGTTCGCCCAGCACGCGGGGGGCGCGCTCCACATCCTGCTTGCGTTTCTGCTCGATGAGTTCGATGCAACGCTCGCAGCTGATTTCAGTGGGCTCCTCGCCTTTCGGCACGGAGATGAACTTGTTGTCGAATTTGATGTAAGCGCCAAACCGGCCGATGCCTACGGTGATGTCCTTGCCCTCGAACTGTCCCACCGTGCGGGGCAGCTTGAAGAGCTCCAAAGCTTCCTCAAGGGTGATGCTTTCGATGGATTGGTGCGGTTTCAGACGGGCGTAGCGGGGCTTCTGGTCCTCGTAGTTCTCTCCAATCTGCACCATCGGACCGAACTTGCCGAGTTTGGCATACACGTTCTCGTTGGTTTTGGGGTCTTGTCCCAACAAACGCTCGCCGCTGGCCTTCTTCGAGTAGGTGAGGGCCTCCTCAATGGATTCGTGGAAATTGTCGTAGAAGCTCTGCAACATATTCTGCCACTGGATATTACCTTCGGCAATGTCGTCAAACTCTTTCTCTACCTTGGCGGTGAAACTGTAGTCCATGATGGACTCGAAGTTGTTCTGCAAATATTCGTTCACCACGATGCCGATGTCTGTCGGGAAGAGTTTGTCTTTCTCGTAGCCGTATTTCTCTTTCTTGGTCTCCTCTTTGATCTGTTCTTTTTTGAGGATGAGCTGGCAAAATTCGCGTTCGCTGCCTTGACGTGTTTCCCGCACCACATACTCGCGTTTCTGGATGGTGGAGATGGTGGGGGCGTAGGTGGAAGGACGGCCGATGCCAAGCTCTTCCAGCTTCTTCACGAGGCTGGCTTCGGTGTATCTCGCAGGCGGCTGGGCAAATTTCTGCATCGCCTTGATTTCGGTGTAAGCCAGGGGGTTGCCCACTTCTACCGGCGGAAGCCATCCCTTTACCTCCTCTTCCTCCTCGTCAGACGATTCGGTATAGACTTTCAAAAATCCTTGGAAAAGAATCACCTCGCCGTTGGCCACAAACTTCTCTTCGCGGCCGGGTACAGGAATGGTGATGGTGGTCTTTTCGGTCTTGGCGTCGCTCATCTGGCAGGCGAGGGTGCGCTTCCAGATCAGCTCGTACAAACGCTTGGCGAAGGTGTCGCCGGGAATGGTATGGTTGGCCATCGACGTGGGACGGATAGCCTCGTGGGCTTCCTGTGCGCCGATCGACTTGGTCTGATATTTGCGGGTTTTGGCGTATTCCGCGCCGTACAGTTTCACAATCTCTTCCTTGGCGGAAGCCAGTGCGAGGGTGGAGAGGTTCACGGAGTCGGTACGCATGTAGGTGATGTAACCAGCTTCGTACAGCTGCTGGGCCACCACCATGGTTTTGCTCACCGAGAAGCCGAGTTTGCGGGCGGCTTCCTGCTGCAGGGTGGAGGTGGTGAACGGCGGGGCCGGCGCCTTCTTGCCGGGGTTTTTCTCCACCGCTTCGGCCACGAAACTCACGCCTTTGCAGTGCTCCAAGAACTTCAGGGCATCCTCTTTCGCCTCAAAGCGGGTGTTGAGCTCAGCGTCGAACTCCTGTTTGCCCTGCTCGTCGGCCGTGAAGCGACCCACCACACGGTAGGCTGAGGTGGTCTTGAACTGGTTGATTTTGCGTTCGCGCTCCACAATCAGCTTGACGGCAACCGACTGCACACGGCCGGCCGACAGCTGCGGTTTCACCTTGCGCCACAGCACCGGCGACAGCTCGAAGCCCACGAGGCGGTCGAGGATACGGCGGGCCTGCTGGGCGTTCACGAGGTCCACATCCAGCTGACGGGGGTTGGCCAAAGCGTTGTCAATGGCCGACTTCGTGATTTCGTGGAAAACAATTCTCTTGGTCTTCTCCGCAGGAATGCCGGCGGCCTCCATCAGATGCCAGGAAATGGCCTCTCCCTCGCGGTCATCATCAGTTGCGAGCCAGACCGTGTCTGCCTCGTTCACCATCTTCTTGATGTCGGTGATCAGTTTCTTCTTTTCCGACAAAATTTCATATTGTGGGGAGAAATGCTTAGAAATATCAATTCCCAGATCCTTCTGGGGCAGGTCGCGCACGTGACCTTTGCTGGAAATGACCGTGTAGTCTTTCCCAATGAATTTCTGAATAGTTTTAGCTTTCGCAGGAGACTCGACGATGATCAGATTTTTGCTCATACAATATATTTATATAATTAGTAAATTGGGGCGGCAAAATTACGTGAAATTTTCAAATTTTCGGGACTCCGAGCAAAAAAAGTTTCAAATCCGCCAAATTGCGGATGCTACTGGAGGGACAAATCTGTCAGATTACCACAAAGATACACAGTATCTTTAATGGCGTAAAATTTGTAAAGATGAATGCGTGGCAGGGTAGGGACGTACCGCGTCTCTACATGCGCACAGCGTGTTCCGTAAAAACCGGTAGAGACGTTGCGCGCAACGTCTCTACGATACGAACCGCGTCTTTACGGTACGCACAGTGTCTCCACAATACACACTGCGGCTCCCGAAGGGAGCCAATCTCAATAACCCCAAATGCAATTTGGGGTTAAGAAAAGGCACTTCACACATAGCATGTCGGAGACATGCGCTCTTTAGCTATTTTTTCACATACTTGACAATGAACGGGAATTGGTCGAAATCCTTTAAGGCCATCTCCGTGCCGCGTGCAACGGCGTTCAACGGGTCAGCGGCCACGTGCACTGGCAAATGGATTGCTTGGGAGATTCGTTGGTCAAGCCCCATCAGCAAGACGCCATCGCCGGCCAAATAGATGCCGTTCTCGTAAATGTCAGCGGATGACTCCGGCGGAATGTTCTCTAAAACGCTCAGAATGGCTGCTTCAATCTCGGAAATGGAATGGTCGAGTGCGCCGGCAATCTGGATGGAACGGCTTGCTACAATGCCGCCAAGCGCCAGAACGGCCACCTCGCACGTGTCACTACCGATATGTACCACCATACTGGCATCAGGACTCAACACGTCCAACCCGATACCGATGGCTGCAGCCACAGGCTCATAGATGCAGGCATTGAAACTTACGGGAATAATGATGGTTTTGATGTTCATAATCGTAATGTTTATTTTTACGGCTGCAAAAATAATATACGATTATGAAAATGTATGGCATAGTCGCACGCCTTCAAATTTCGGCGTGAAGAAAACGGCTTGGAGCGAGCGTTAAGAAAGAACAATCCTACTGCACCGTGCTCCCGGCATTCACCTCCTTGCCAGGCTGCATCAGCGCCAGACTGCCGTCGGCATTGGCGGCCATCAGCACCATGCCGTGCGACTTCACTCCCTTGATCTCCTTCGGAGCCAGGTTGATGAGCATCAGCACCTGCTGGCCCACGAGTTTCTCGGGCTCGTAAAATTCAGCAATGCCCGACACAATCTCGCGTTCATCAACGCCTGTATTCACTTTCAACTTCAACAGCTTCTTGGTCTTCGGCACCCGCTCGGCTTCCAGAACCGTCACCACACGCAAGTCCATCTTCTGAAATTCGTCGTAGGTGATGTCGTCTTTGGCGGGCGTGGCAGGCGCATTCGCCAAGGCATTGGCCTTCTTCGCATCCTCTAATTTCTTCACCTGCGCGGCAATGGCCTCATCTTCCACCTTCACAAACAGAAATTCTGGGGTATTGATGGTGTCGCCTGCCTTCAACAGGTCGGTGCGGCCGCCATCAATCCACTTTTTATTGCTGATATTCAGCATTTTCTGTAATTTTTCAGCGGTGAAGGGCAGGAACGGCTCGCACAAAATCGACAGGCTGGCGCAAATTTGCAAGGAGATGTGCAGGATGCTTCTCACATAGTCGGGATCCTCTTTCTGCTTCTTCCACGGCTCGGTCTCGGTGAGGTACTTGTTGCCGAGACGGGCCAGGTTCATCAGTTCGGCCTGTGCCTCGCGGAAACGGTACCGCTCCACACTGTCGCCAATGCGCTGCGGGAACTGCCGGATCTGCTCCAGCACCTCTTTCTCCAAGTCGGTCACGGGTCCCATCTCGGGAATCACACCGCCGTAATATTTGTGCGTCAGCGCCACCGTGCGGTTGACAAAGTTGCCGAAGATGGCGAGCAGCTCGTTGTTGTTCTTGGCCTGGAAGTCGCTCCAGGTGAAGTCAGCGTCCTTGGTCTCCGGCGCAATGGAGGTGAGCATATAGCGCAGCGAATCCTGCTTACCCGGGAACTCGCGGAGGTACTCGTGCAGCCAGACGGCCCAGTTGCGTGAGGTGGAGATTTTCTCTCCCTCGAGGTTCAGGAACTCGTTGGCGGGCACGTTCTCCGGCAGGATGTAGCTGCCGTCGGCTTTCAGCATGCACGGGAAAATGATGCAGTGGAACACAATGTTGTCCTTGCCGATGAAATGCACCAGCTCGGTCTCCTCGTCTTTCCACCACTTCTCCCAGTCGCTACGACCCTGTGCGGCCGTCCACTCCTTGGTGGCGGAGATGTAGCCGATGGGCGCGTCGAACCACACGTACAGCACCTTGCCTTCAGCCTCTTTCAACGGCACTTTCACGCCCCAGCTCAGGTCGCGGGTCACCGCACGCGGGTGCAAACCGGCCTCAATCCACGACTTGCACTGTCCGTAAACATTCACCTTCCAGTCCTCTTTGTGACCTTCTAAAATCCACTCCTTCAACCACGGTTCATACTGATCCAAAGGAAGATACCAGTGTTTGGTTTCTTTCATCACCGGCGGATTACCGCTCAGCGTGGATTTCGGATTGATGAGGTCGGTGGCGTTCAGCGTCGCACCGCACGCCTCGCACTGGTCGCCATACGCCTTCTCGTTGTGGCAGTGCGGACATTCGCCCGTGATATAGCGGTCGGCGAGAAATTGCTTGGCCTCCTCGTCGTAATACTGCTGCGAGGTCTGCTCAATGAGCTTGCCTTCGTTGTACAATTTGGTGAAGAAGGCCGCCGCCGTCTCGTGGTGAGTCGGGTTGGAGGTGCGGGAGTAGATGTCGAAAGAGATGCCTAACTCCTTGAACGACTCTTTGATAATGTTGTGGTAACGGTCCACGATATCTTGTGGGGTCACACCCTCTTTGCGAGCTTTCAGCGTAATCGGTACGCCGTGCTCGTCGGAGCCGCCGAGGAAAAGCACCTCCTTGCCGTTGTTGCGGAGGTAGCGGGCATAGATGTCGGCAGGGACGTAAACACCGGCCAAATGACCGATATGTACGGGACCGTTGGCGTACGGCAGCGCCGAGGTGATGGTATAGCGTTTGGGTTCTTTTTTCATATCAGGTGATTTTATTATTCGTTTTATAATCAATGTTTTCGATAAAAAAGGGGCTCACCAGTGGAGCCCCCTTCCGTAACATATTCCACCGTCGGTTTAGTTGTAGAGGAAGCTCAGCAACACACCGGCAGCTACGGCACTACCGATGACGCCGGCCACATTCGGACCCATAGCGTGCATCAGCAGGTAGTTGGTCTTGTCGTATTTCAAACCCTCCACATTCGACACACGGGCGCTGTCGGGCACGGCCGATACGCCAGAGTTACCAATAAGCGGGTTGATTTTATTGCCCTCTTTGAGGAAGAGGTTGAAGAGTTTCACAAACAGCACGCCCGTAGCGGTGGCGATGACGAACGACACAGCACCGAGGAAGAAAATCAGCACCGACTTGGTGTTCAGGAAGGTAGAAGCCTGGGTGGAACAACCCACCGTCAAACCGATGAGGATGGTGACGATGTCGATGAGGGCGTTGGAAGCCGTGTTGGCCAAACGCTTAGTTACACCACTTTCTTTCAATAAGTTACCGAAGAAAAGCATACCGAGCAACGGCAGACCCGACGGTACGATGAAAGCGGTGAGCAAGATACAAAGGATGGGGAAGAGGATCTTCTCGCGACGGGTAACCACACGGGGCGGACGCATACGGATGCGGCGCTCCTTGTCGGTGGTGAGCAGGCGCATGATAGGCGGCTGAATCACTGGCACCAAGGCCATGTACGAATACGCCGAAATGGCGATGGCTCCCATCAAACTTGGGGCTAACTTCGAAGAGATGAAGATGGCGGTAGGACCGTCAGCACCGCCGATGATGCCGATAGCTCCAGCTTCCATCGGAGTGAAATTCAACGCCAAAGCAATGATGTAGGCGCCAAAGATACCAAACTGTGCCGCCGCTCCGATGAGGATAAGCTTCGGGTTGGAAATCAACGCCGAGAAGTCGGTCATGGCACCGATGCCCAAGAATATCAGTGGGGGATAAAACCCCTTTAACACACCGAAATACAGGTAGTTGAGCACGGCTCCATTTTCATATACACCGATTTGTAAACCATCAACAAAGGGGATGTTACCCACGATGATACCAAAACCGATGGGGATGAGCAACATCGGCTCAAACTCTTTCAGAATAGCAAGGGCAATGAAGAATATGCCGATGATAATCATGATGATGTTGCCGAGCTGCGCATTGGAAAAACCAGTGTACCCCCAGAAATTTTTTACACCCTCTAAAAAGTCAGCGCCAACGCCCAATAGACTTGAAGTGAAGATACTATTCATAATAGGTTAAAATAAGTCTGTTTTATTTGGTGGGATCTTCGCAGAGTTCGGTAAGAACGCCGCCGGTGCTCTTCGGGTGAAGGAAGCCAATCTGAAGGCCTTCAGCGCCCGCACGCGGAGTTTTGTCAATCAGGCGGACACCTTTGTCGGCCATCTCGTTCAACGCATTGGCAGCGTTGTCCACGCAGAAAGCGATGTGATGGATGCCCTCGCCGCGCTTCTCGATGAAACCGGCAATGGTGCTCTCCTCACAGGTGGGCTCCAACAACTCGATTTTGGTCTGTCCGACCATGAAAAATGCGGTGCGTACCTTCTGGTCTGCAACCTCTTCAGTGGCATAACACTTCATGCCAAGGATGTTTTCATAATACGGAATTGCATCTTTCAAACTCTTAACGGCAATCCCAATGTGTTCAATATGTGATATTTGCATAACAAAAAATGTTTTCCAAATTAACGGCGCAAAAGTACAAAAAAAAGTAAAAAGTTCAAACCTTTTCTGAAATATTATTTAATAAAAAAAGCGGCCGAAATTTCAACCGCTTTTTTGACTTATTAATGAGGAAGAATTTAGGCGTGCAAAGCCTCCTCTGCCGCCTTCTCCTTCTGCTCGTATTGATAAATCTCGCGACACAAAGCGTCGTATTTTTTGTACAGAGCCGCACGGCGCAACTTCAGCGTCTGCGAGAGTTCGCCCGTCTGTGGACTCCACGTGTCGGCCACCAATCGGAACTTGCGAATCTGCTCGTGCTCCGCCAACGTGTCGTTCAACTTCGTGATCTCTCGTTGAATACGTTTGATGACCTCAGTGTTCGTACAGAGCTCTTCGTTCGACGAATAGTGAATCTTATGCTTCGCGCACCAGAAGTGCAACGTGTCGAAGTTGGGCACGAGGATAGCCGCCGCAATCTTCTCATTCTCTCCAATCACCATCGCCTGCTCGATGAAGAACGACTCTTTCAAGCGGTTCTCCAACACCTGCGGCGCCACATATTTGCCGGTCGAGAGCTTGAAAATCTCCTTCTTACGGTCGGTGATCTTCAAAAATCCATCCACCAACGTGCCGATGTCGCCCGTGTGGAACCAACCCTCCTCGTCGATGGCCGCCCGCGTGCTCTCCTCATCCTTGTAGTAACCCACCATCAGACAATCGCCCTTGGTCAGGATCTCACCATCTTCAGCCAATTTGAAGTCAATACAGTCGAGCACCGGTCCCACTGTGCCAGGATGCAGCTCTTTTCTGGCTGGGTTGTTGACCGAAATAACAGGTGATGTTTCTGTAAGTCCATATCCCTCAAATACATACATATTAGCCGCGGTAAATGTGCGAATGATGCGTTCTTGGATGGAGGAGCCGCCCGACACGATAATCATCGGATTGCCGCCCATCTGTTCGCGCCATTTGGAATATACAAGGTAGTCAGCAATTCTGTATTTGGTCTTGTAAAACCATCCAGTACGCTCATTATCATATACTTGTGCAATTCTAAAAGCCCAAGAGTAGATGACCCTTTTCAGACCTTTCAGGTCTTTGCCGGCGGCCTGCAACTTGTCGAACATCATCTCCAAAACCCTCGGCACGGCGCAGAAACCCATCGCATGGATGTCTTTCAGGTCTTTTCCAATAGTGGCCAAACTTCCTGCGTAATAAATAGTTCCGCCCAAAATCTGGTACATGTAGTTGCACACTCTTTCATACACGTGGCATAGCGGCAGGAAACTCAGCACGCAGGCGTGGTAGTCGTGTGTGTTCATCGAGGCCACTTTCGCCGCATTGATAACCATGCTCTTGTGTCTCAGCATCACCCCTTTGGGCTTGCCCGTGGTGCCGGAGGTGTAAATCAGCGTGCCGATGTCCTCGGGCGAGGTGTTCTGCTTGATTTCTTCAATCACCGGCCGCCATTTTTCGATGTTGGCACGGCCGATTTCCAGCAAGTCGTCAAAACTGCGCCGTCCTTCGATTTTCGCGATGGTAAAAATTTCAGGCTGTAAGGTCAGGTCGGGAATAGCCGGCTCCACCCTCTTGTAAATCTGTTCCACACCGATCACTATCAGCTTGGTGTCGCAATGGTTGAGGATGTAGCGGTAGTCGTTTTCATTAAGCGTCGGATATACAGGTACATGGATGCCACCTGCCATCGCAATGCCCATGTCAAGGAAGTTCCATTCCGGACGGTTCTGCATGATGGTGGCCACTTTGTCGCCTTTCTTCACGCCCAACTCCAGCAGGGCGGATGAGATGGCGTATGCGTGCTCAACATATTCCTCAATGGTGTATTTTTTCCATTTGCCATCGGCCTCGCGACGAGCAAGAATGTCCTTGTTCCCGTATTCTTTCAGATGGTCTAAAATGTCAAAAATTCTCAGCATTTTCATAGTTCAATAGTTTTAAGACGAATGTGAAATTTTTGGGGCGCAAAAATACAATTTAATTGCGAAACGATGAATTTTAGTACGGAATCTTGTGCAAGTAGTTCTTCCACTTGAATAATGCGGAGACTGCCTCTTCGCGGTCGTGCTGCTCAGTAGGGATCTTTCTTTCGGCAGGGGGCACAGCGATTTCGTGGTAAATCATCGAGTCGTCGAAACCGATCTCTGAGCAGTCTTCGCGCTGGGCGGCGTAATAGATATGGTCGGGACGGGCCCAGTAGATGGCACCAAGACACATGGGACAGGGTTCGCAGCTGGCATAGATCTCACAACCAGTGAGTTGGAAGCTCTTCAAGTGCTGGCAGGCCTCGCGAATGGCCATCACCTCAGCATGGGCCGTCGGGTCGTTGTTGGCCGTCACTCGGTTGCTGCCCCGTCCGATAATCTCTCCGTTTTTCACCACCACCGCGCCGAAAGGACCACCCTTCCCGTCTTCCATAAAGCGCTGCGACAGCGCTATCGCTTCCATCATAAACTTCTTTTCGTACATTTTTTTGCTTATTTGGGATGCAAAAATACAACTTAATCTTAAATTGACAAATTTTTCATTCACGCCTTCATTAACTGTTTCTGTTTTAATTTGAAATTTTTGTGTGAAAGATTTTAGTAATTTTGCAGCCGCTTTTTTGAAATGTGATGACAGACTTCGCCGCTATTGATTTTGAGACCGCTAACGAGAAATATACCAGCGTGTGCGCCGTGGGTGTGGTGGTGGTGCGCGGCGGTCAAATTACCGACCGCTTCTACAGCCTCGTCAAACCCACCCCTAACTATTACCCATGGTTCTATACCCGCGTGCACGGCATCCGATATAAAGATACTGAAAACTCACCGCTTTTTCCCGAAGTGTGGCATCAACTCGAACCGCTCATCCAAGGACTGCCCCTCGTGGCCCACAACAAGTCGTTTGACGAAAATGTGCTGAAAACTACTTTCAAACACTATAAAATGCGCTATCCCAACTACCCCTTCTACTGTACGCTAATCGCTTCTCAAAAACTGCTCCCGTCCCCAGATGTAATTGAAAATCACCGACTTCCAACAGTGGCCAAATACTGCGGATACGACCTTGAAAAGCATCATCACGCCCTCGCCGATGCGGAAGCTTGCGCCGCTATTGCTCTTCAATTATTATAAAAAACGATGAAACCATGAATAAAGTACTGCCTCTTTTCATTTTCTTCGTCACATTCAGTATAATCTCCGCCTGCGCCCAGGACGACGGCAATGGTGGTGGTGCCGTGCGCATCAGCTTCGGCAACGAGTATGTGGAGCCTATGTCCCTCTCTGGCGACGACCCTGCCATTCCCCCGAAACCCAAGAAAACATTTCATACCAATAGCATCATACTTAACCAAATTTTGGCAGAGTGTGACGACTTTTCCGCCCTTCAAACTTTGCTGCAAAATTTGCAAAATGCTTCCAAAATCACGCTTCTGACTATGCCAGAAAATGGCAATTGTTTTGTGATTGTTAATAAAGTTGACACGAAAGAAGTGGTGGCAGTTTTGGATAAAGGAAAAGGAAAGAGAATGAATCTTCTTAATAATCAGTTTGAAACGGAAGAAATTTACAAGGGAGAGAATTTCGAGAAGTGCTATTTTTTACTATTGGAATAAAATTTATTAACAATATATTTTCATTTCAAATTTCTATAGTATTTTTGTGATGTTAAAAGTAACACAAACTAACATCACACATTATGCTCATACGAACTCATAGTTGCGCCCTGATGGGTGTGTCGGCCGTTCCCATCACGGTTGAAGTCAGCGTAGAAATTGGAGTAGGCTATTTTTTGGTCGGATTGCCCGACAGCGCCATCAAAGAGAGCCAGCATCGCATCGATACGGCGCTGAAGAATTACAATTTCAAGATTCCGGTCCGCAAAATCATTATCAATATGGCACCCGCCGACATCCGGAAGGAGGGTGCCGCCTTCGACCTCACGTTGGCCGTGGCCATCCTTATCGCCTCCGAGCAAATCAAGGGAGCCGAAATCGTGGAGGACTATTTTATTATGGGCGAACTGTCGCTCGACGGCACGCTCCAACCCGTCAAGGGCGTGCTGCCCATGGCCATCGAAGCCCGCCGCCGCCACAAAAAAGGACTGATTGTTCCCATCCAAAATGCCCGTGAAGCCGCTGTTGTTCAGGGGATTGAAGTGCTGGGCGTGGAAAACATCAAGCAGGTCATCGATTTCTTCAACGAAGGCATCCCCATACCGCCCACCACCATCGACATCCGGCAGGAGTTTCAGAACAGTCTCAACAATTACGAGTTCGACTTCGCCGATGTGAAAGGACAGGAAAACATCAAACGGGCGTTGGAAATTGCGGCCGCTGGCGGGCACAATGTCATCTTGATCGGTCCACCCGGCTCCGGTAAGACCATGCTGGCCAAGCGGTTGCCCTCCATTCTCCCGCCCCTTACACTGGATGAGGCTCTGGAAACCACCAAAATCCATTCTGTAGCGGGCAAGATGAGCCGTTATTCGTCACTCATCTGTGTCCGACCCTTCCGCGCGCCACACCATACCATATCGGATGTGGCGCTGGTCGGAGGGGGACAGCACCCGCAGCCCGGCGAGATCTCCCTCGCCCACAACGGCGTGCTCTTTCTCGACGAGCTTACCGAGATGAACCGCCCCACCCTCGAAGTGCTGCGCCAACCCCTCGAAGACCGCCGCATCACCATTTCGCGCTCCAAATATACCGTTGAGTTTCCAGCCTCGTTCATGCTCATCGCCGCCATGAACCCTTGTCCCTGCGGCAATTACAACAACCCGAAGATTCCCTGCACCTGCGGTCCTGGGGTGGTGCAGAAATACCTGGGCAAAATCTCCGGACCGCTGCTTGACCGTATCGACCTGCATGTGGAGGTGAAACCCCTCAGCAACGATGAGCTGCTACAGAAACAGACGGGCGAGCCCAGTGCGAGCGTGCGCGAACGTGTGGTTCGAGCCCGCAACATTCAGGCCGAACGCTACCGGTCGTGCCCCGATATCCATTGTAACGCACAGGTTAACACCAAGTTGCTACACCAATATTGCTCCATCGACGAGGCGGGTAACCAGCTCATGAAGGTCGCTATGGACCGGCTGGGTCTCTCCGCCCGTGCCTACGACCGTATCCTCAAGGTGGCCCGCACCATCGCCGACCTCGCCGGCAGCCCCGCCATCACCACCGAACACCTCTCCGAAGCCATCAACTTCCGCAGCCTCGACCGCGACAGCTGGGGCCGGTGAGAGTGGGACGACTATATATCCATACAAAGAAAAAACCGTGAACATACTTGCTCAGATGGAGGCTCTGGACGGCCTGACCCCAAAACAAGATGGCTCACGGTCTTCCGTGAGCGTCTCTCGCTTCTTGTTGGGGTGTTAATTGTCCAGATTCCCATCCGCAAAGAACTGCGAAAACGCCTTCTATAAAGGTGTGTTAAGATTGTGTGTCTATCCGATGATCAGTGAGTGTGGCAGCAAGTTGTATGAGTGGTTAAAAATCGATTGCAAAAATAGTAAAAAATGTTGATTGCCGTGGAGGTGAATGGAAAAATTCTTCATTTGTGCAAAATAGCAATCAAACTTTATACTCCCGCATCACTTCGTCAGCAAGGTAGCGGTCGCCGAATGTATATAACATTGTGGAGGGGTCTCGCATCAAGGTGTTGGTGCGGGAGCGGTAAAAGAGCGTCAGCGCCTTTTCAGGACTGATGTTCATATCGGTCGCTATCAACGTTACCACTCGGCCAATTTTATTCCATAATAGTAAAGGACTCAGCATTTTATAATTGATAATTTTCTATAAAGTTCAAAAAGTTGTCCACCACCTGCTGATTCCGGAGGCACAGCTGGTTGTTGGGACGGTGCAGCGAGAGGTTTTTCAGGGCAGTTTCTAACGGCATCATATTCGACATGTAGGCTTCCACCGTATCAATAACGCGGTCATTGGCCACACCGCCTTCCACAATGTCAAAATTTATACCCTCGTATTCGCCTCGCCGGTTCGCGACAATGTACTCCAACCACTCTACATCATAATTATTGAATTTCTTATAAGCGAACAATGTTTTAGCTTTCTGTAAATCGAACTCATACACATTGACTATGCCCACTTCAAGGCGGATTCGCGACATGCGGTCGGCCCACGATTCAGCTTGATCTTGTATGTCAGTGACATAAAACCCTTGCCCGAAATCGAGCCCGGGTCGCCCCTTGCTCACATCGGGGAATTCAATCTTTCCCGTTCCGCCGTGATATACTCTCATTTTGAAGCTCCTTTCATTGCTTCGCGCCGATGTAGCGCCTCTAAAACATCCTCTGTGACAATGCGACGGCTCTGGGTGTGCAGGGTGTCGTAACACGGATAAATTAGTTCGGCAAACAGATTCACTGCAGCCATCCGCTCAAACATCTCTGCCGCGCTAACTCCCTCAGCTTCTGCCGCAGACTCCACACACGAAGCCGCGAAAATGTTGCGCAATTCCGCTTCACCCGGTGCCGGAAACCCATTGTCGGACATCAAGCCTGTCATCGTGTGGCGGTTGTTCATTGTGTTTTCTTTTAATAACTTTATGTATCAATTCGTTATAATACCAAACTATCTGTCCTTCATTTTTTTGCAGCCGCAAAGATACAACTTTTTAGTTATATATAGGCTCATTTCTAAAACAAAATAGGAATTGACACGGCCGTAGAGACGATGTGCACATCGTCTCTACTATACCCTATTCACTGAACCCTATATCCTATTCCTTCACCACCTTCCGCACCGCCATCACCTTGCCGCCATTCACCACCCTTACAAGGTACACGCCAGGGGTGTATTGCGACAAATCGATTTGTAGAGACGTTGCGCGCAACGTCTCTACGGTATTCAACAACCTCCCGTACACATCAAACACCTGAATTTCCGCATTCTCCCATTGTTCATTATTCGTTGTAAATTGCACATTGACCATTCCCGTGGTGGGGTTCGGATAGAGGGTGAAATGGCCGTTGCCCCATTCGTTCACGCCGGTGGTGATGGTCAGGTGCAACGTCACCACACTGTCGCAACCGTGGGAAGTTGAAAATTGAAAATTGAAAACTGAAAGGTTGGGTGTGCCGACTTCAAATATGGTATCGATATCTCCGTTCACGTAGTGGTAGGGCAGGTCGTTCTCGCTAATGGTGACTTCGACAAGCTCAGTCACCGGTTCATATATCGTCAGGTGCAACGTCACCACACTGTCACATCCGTTCGCATTCGTGAACGTCTGCACATAGTCGCCGGACTCTTCGTAAACCTCATTGTTCCACGTATAGTTCCCACAAGCTGTTTCCGTGAGTTCTGTGTAATTTGCAGAGTGAACGTTCAGCGTAAGAATGACCGTACTGTCGCAACCGTGGGAAGTTGAGAATTGAAAATTGAAAACTGAAAGGTTGGGGGTGCCGACCTCGAAGGTGGTGTCGATGTCACCGTTCACGTAGTGGTAAGGCAGGTCGTTCTCACACACGGTGACTGAGCTTGTCGAAGTCACCGACGGATATATCGTCAAATGCAACGTCACAGTACTATCACATCCATTCGCATTGGTGAATGTCTGCACATAGTCGCCAGATTCTTCATAAACTTCACCATTCCACGAGTAACTTCCGCAAGCATTATCTGCGAAATCAGTGTAATCCGCGGTAAAAATAGTGAGGTGCAACGTAACAACACTATCACAGCCATTGGCATTCGAGAACGTCTGCACGTAATCGCCGGACTCTTCGTAAACCTCATTGTTCCACGTATAACTTCCGCAAGCCGTTGCCGCAAATTCTGCGTAATCCGCGGTGAAAATCGTCAGGTGCAGCGTCACCACACTGTCGCATCCATTCGCCGCAGTAAAAGTAGCCGTATAAACTCCCGAAGCCGTAAGTGTTTCGCCGTTCCATTCATATTCGTCGCATACTGTCATATAAGTCTCATTCTCCACCGGTTGATTGATGTTAACCGTCAGTATCACCGTGCTGTCGCAACCATATCCAGTGGTCAGGTTATAGGTGATAGTGGACAGGTTTGGCGTGCCGACATCGAAGGTGGTATCAATCTCTCCGTCCACATAGTGATACGGAAGGTCGTTTTCACACACGGTGACTGAGCTTGTCGAAGTCACCGCGGGGTGAACAGTGAGATGCAGGGTGACGGTACTATCGCACCCAAGGGGAGTTAAAAGTTGAAAGTTAAAAGTTGAGAGCTGGGGTGTGCCGACCTCGAAGGTGGTGTCGATGTCGCCATTGATGTAGTGGTACGGAAGTTCACCCTCGCAGATCTCATGGGTGAAGGAGGTGACGATGGGCGTACAGCCGCCGGTGCTGAAGTGCCACACTGCCGACCACACCGAGTTGCCCACGCCGTTGTATCCCTGCACTCGCCAATAGTAGGTGGTAGCGGGACGGAGATTGTGCATGGAGACGGTGGTCTGTGCGGTGGTGCCCTGCGCGAACAGGGTGGAGAAATCGCTGCTGGTGCTCACTTGGTAGCGGTAACCGTTGACGTTGGCCAGCATGTCCCATTGCAGAGCCAGAACGGATTGGAAGTCAATGTCGGAAGAGTCGTTGGCAGGCGAGACAAGCGTCGGTCCGGTGGTGAGTTGGTAAGGTGTGGTGAACCTCCAAACCGTTGACCAGCTGGAGGTGTCGGGTACATTGCTGTTGATGGCGCACACCCGCCAATAGTAGGTGGTGCCATATTGCAGTTCTGCCTCTGTGATATAGACACTTGCACCTGATGCGGTGAAGGTCGCAAATAACGGAGAGTTGAAGGTTGCAGCAGTGTCCCACTCCAGAATATAATGGTCGGCTCCCGTTACGCTATTCCAATAAACGGTAAGTCGGGAATTGCTATAGGAGGAAAAGGCTGTTCCATCGGCCGGTGAGGTCAGTACGGGTGCATCGCTGGTGGTGAACCTCCAAACCGTTGACCAGCTGGAGGTGTCGCTGTCGTTGCTGTTGATAGAGCACACTTTCCAGTAATAGGTGGTGCCGAAATTCAGCTCTGTGATATAAATACTTGATGCTGTGGCGGTGAAAGTCTCGTACAACGGAGAGTCAAAGGTGGGCACGGTGTCCCATGCCACTATGTAATGTCCCGCACCTGTGACGGAATTCCAATAGACGGTGGCTTTTACTGAGTTGGTATAAACGTAGCCGTCGCTGGGGGAGGTCAATGTGGGCACGCCGTTCGTAGTGGTGAAATGCCACACCTCCGACCAATCGGTGGTGTCCACTGGGCTGGTCTCGCGCACCCGCCAATAGTAGGTGGTGCCAAAACGCAAACCACTGACCGAGACCTGACTGGTGCCCACCGCAATCGTGCCAGTCGCAAGACCGGGTGAGTCAAAAGTGGAGCAAGTATCGTACTGGTATTCGTATAGACTGCCGCCCCGTATGTAGTCCCAGTCCAGCGTGGTGGAACTGCCGACGTTGGTGGTGCCGTTGGCGGGCGACACCAGAACCACCTCACCGGGCGTGGCGAAGCTCCACGTTGCGCTCCACGGCGTGGTGTCGATGCTGGTGGTTTCGCGCACCCGCCAATAGTAGGTCGTGCCGAAACGCAGCGGAGTGGTGATGTCTATCTCGCTGGTACCCACTGCCCTTTGCCCCGTGACCAGCTCCGGCGAGTCGAAGTCAGGACTGAGGTCGTACTGGTACTCGTAAGTGTCGCCCCCGTTGATGTAGTCCCAATCCAACGTGGGATTGAGCGTGCGGGAGAGCGTGCTTCCGTTGGCGGGCGACACCAAAGCGATTTCGCCGGGCGTGGTGAAACTCCACGTTGCGCTCCACGGTGTAGTGTCGATGCTGGTGAATTCGCGCACGCGCCAGTAGTAGGTCGTGCCGAAACGCATCGGCGCGGTGAGGTCTACCTCGCTGGTGCCCACAGCCACCAAGCCGCTCACCAATTCCGGCGAGTCGAAGTCGGGACTCAGGTCATACTGGTATTCGTAGTAGTCGCCATCGTTGATGAAGTCCCAATCCAAGGTGGGATGGAGGTATCGGTAGAGGGTGGTGCCGTTGGAGGGAGAGGTCAGCGCGATGGTTCCCGCCGTGGTGAAGCTCCACACGGTGGACCAGCTGGAGGTGTCGCTGTTCAGACGGATGCGCACGCGCCAATAGTAGGTGGTGCCGTAGCGCAGCTGGTTAAGACGAATCTCGGAAGTGCCTGCCGCAATGGCGCCGCTCTGTAGCTCGGGTGAGTTGAACTGCGGGGTGGTGTCGCACTCGTAGTCGTAATAGTCGCAGCTGGAGACGGCATTCCAGTCAAGGGTGGGACGGAGCCGCACCGCCGTGGAACCGTTGGAGGGCGACGCGAGTGTGGGGATGCTGCCGCCCGTGGTAAAACTCCACACGGTGGACCAGCTGGAGGTGTCGCTGTCATCGTTGTAGTTGGTGGCACACATACGCCAGTAGTAGGTGGTGCCCAACTTCAGAGGACCGATAGATGTACTATTGGAGGTTTTCGTTGTGCTGGCGCACAGCGGGGAATTGAAAGTGGCGGTGGTGTCCCACTGGTAAATGTATTTTCCGACACGCGTAATGGCGGTGCATTTCAAGGTGGGGTTCACCGAATTAGGATAGACGTATCCATCACTGGGTGAAGTTAATATGGGCGCATCGCTGGTGGTGAAAGTCCATGCGGATGACCACGCCGAGGTGTCGCTCTCATCGGTGTTGGTGGCACATACACGCCAATAGTATTTGGTAGCAAATTTTATGGGCCAAATGTTCACGCCGGTTCCAGTGGTGGTGAAGCTATCGTAAAGGGGAGAGTCAAAGGTGGAAACGGTATCCCAGGCCAGTATGTAGTGGCTTGCTCCCGTAATGCTTGCCCAATTGACAGTGGGACCGACACAAGCGGTATAAGCCACACCATCGCTGGGCGAGGTTAACGTGGGCGCATCCGTGGTAGTGAAACTCCGCACGGCCGACCAACTGGAGGTGTCGCTCTCATCCGTATTGGTAGCACACATACGCCAGTAGTAGTTTGTGCCGAATTTTAAGCGCGTACAGTTAAGGCTTGAAAGGGAATTCGCTATGAGGGTCTCCGTATATTCTGGGGAGTCAAATGTAGGGACAGTATCCATTGCCAAAATATAATGTCCCGCTCCCGTAATACTCGTCCACGACAATGTCGGTTTAATAGCTGATGGGTATGTATAGCCGTTGGATGGGGATGACAGAGTGACTGTTGAACAAGTGGTGAAACTCCGATAGGCTGACCACGCCGAAGTGTCGCTGTCATCGCTGTTGGTGGCACACATACGCCAATAGTAGGTTGTGCCGAATTTTAAGCGCGTACAGTTAAGGCTTGAAAGGGAATTCGCTATGAGGGTCTTCGTATATTCTGGGGAGTCAAATGTAGGGACAGTATCCATTGCCAAAATATAATGTCCCGCTCCCGTAACCCTCGTCCACGACAATGTCGGCTGCACAGCTGATTGGTATGTATAGCCGTTGGAAGGAGATGATAAGGAGGGTGATGCTATCTGTGCCAACAAAACATTTATGCTCATAAAAAAAATGAGCATAAATTCCATAAAAACATATCTCATGGATATTAAATATTAAATAATATTAGATAATTCAGTCTTCAACAAACGTAGAACATCAGAATATCCAAGCGAGGCAATGATGTTGTTTATGCTGGGGGATAATTGTGAGTTTTGAAGAATCTGATTCAGAAGATTTATCGCAAAAGATTGGTCGAGAACATCCTGCCCTTCAAACAATCCTGAATTTTTCATTGTGGTGATAATTTGACGCAAGAGACTTTCTGCGGTTTCAATCTTGTTGTGAGCAACTTCGTATAGATTTGATACAATCAATTGTGCGGGTGAAATAGACTCCAAGCATTTAGAAACAAGGAGTTTTTTCTGCTTCATGCGCGTCCCTTCCTGATGAGACACGGCTAAAATTTCAGCGTGAATCCCGGCTATTTTGGAACACTCTGCAAATTGGAATGTCTTCAACAAGTTTTCAGAAGTCTTTATCCAATCCAACCAATGAGGAACTGCTGTCCATGACTTGTTTTCAAATTCACTGACAATATCAGGAACAAGCATCAGCTGATGGTGAAGAGCATTGAATATATCAATAGACGACCTCATAGTCTTATTCGGGAATCAGTTTTGCCTCCACTTCACCTTTTGGATTCTGAGAGATAGACCACTCCATTCCATCTTCAATAATATTCATTTTAATATGGAATATTGATTTTTCTGACATATCTTTCAGTTTGGAGGCTTCCGCCACAATTTTTATTTCAGTCAAATCTTTGGCAATAAAAACATCGCAAAGCAGCGTCGTCAGATTCTGGCTGACATCGTCAACCGAAACTGTACTGGTAAGTGTGATACTTTTTTCTACAGAATTCTTGAAATTTGTCACAATTAATGACGCACAAGCACTTATTTTGTTGATTACGTCTGCGGTATCATCTTTGGTTGTAGATTCCCCCGCTTCTGAAACAAACAAATTAGCAAGGTTAGTTGAAATTTGACCCTTGATGGTGGCTTCAACACCACTTGATTTCAACGTGGATATATCGGTTTGGGTAAGAGAAAATTCTTCGCACAAATTCTCATACACCTCATCGGTGGTCACATTTATGTCAACATTATCGTTAATCAAGTTGGTTTCCTCAATCGAGTCAATTGCAACAGGGGCGTCAATTTCCACATTGCCGATCCGCATGCGAGGGACACTATATCCCTTTAAAATTTTATCTTTCAGATACCCCTCCGCAATTTGAACACTCTTGTAATCAGATGCCCTTCTTGCTTCGGAAATTTCATTTAAAATCCCCGACAAATATGCTTGTAGCGTAGCCATGCCTTCTTGAACTATGTTTAAATTCTATTACGTGTTACTACCTTCTGTCACTTCAGTAGTCATTTCATTTTCCAAAATGGTTAAAACTCTATCCAAGCCAGCCGGCAGTTCGTCATTGACCGCACGCACGTGTACTGCCAGGGTATATGTCTTTTCAACATTGCTACCCGTGTTTGTGGTCTTCTTGTATGAAGCAGAAACTTTTAACGAAGCTAGTTTTATTCCAGCATTTGTTGTAACGTCTGTTCCTACAACAGTATTGGTGTTTCTGGTTTCAACTGAAGTCAGCTTCGCATTGAAATCAATGGTAAGTTCTTCAATACGGAGCGACGGTATATTAAGCATTGTCAGGATTGGAATTCTAATTGTCCTCTGCTCAATTGACGATTCTCCGGTGCTTTTTTGATATTCGAAGTCAACGTAGGCCAATTCAGTAGTGGGATGAGCAGGATCGGATTCATCGGTTTTAAACCCCACAGATTTGATGAAATCGACCTGAGCCAAGGAAGCTGCATTTTGAGCGTCAATAGCCGCTTGAAGAGGTCCACCAATGTAAACGCTGAAATCAAGGCTGTTTAATTCTGATACCAAATTTGATCTTGAATTCTGATTTGATTGTGTATTAGTCGGATCGGCCATAATGTAAAATTTTTAGGGTTAATAATTTTTATTTCACGTTGCAAAAATAATAAAATTATTTTACGAAAATAAGTTTTCTAAAAAAAAATTTGACTTTAATTTTTCGTGCTGGAGAAGTTCACGAGGCACCTGTAACCGCAAAACTTGGCTGCGAGGTTGAAAAGTCTCTCGGCATTGCGGTTTATGGGTTCGTCAAGCCAATTCACCATTGAGTGGCGGACAAAACAGAAAACGGAGAAAAATATTGCCTGTGGAACTCGTATCATTGAATGATACTAACGTGATACTGTTGCCGTTGGTAAAGCTCCGCACTTCCGAAGCGGCCGACGTATCGGCATAGTTGGCCGTGATGGCATAAACCCGCCAGTAGTACGTCGTGCCGAATTTCAATCCGTTCACGTTCAATCCTGTGTACGAAGACTGCATAGTGTACGAGCTGTAGGTGGCAAAAGTGGGGTCCTCCGACCAATGGAACAGATAATAACTTGCCCCTGAAACGGTATTTATCTTCAAATTCGGCTTTATCGTGTTGGGATATACGTAACCGTCGGCGGGTGAGTTCAGCGTCGGTGCCGCAATCTGCGCAAACGAAACATTCATTCCCGCACACAGCAGGAAAATAAAGAAGGCGAACTTTTTCATATTGTGAACTTTCAATTTTCTGTTTATGCAAGGGTGCAAAAGTACGAATGGGGAGTTCTATTTTTTACTTCTTCACGCTGCCACCGACCTTGGTGCGAACTCCGTTAAACATCAGGATAAGCAAACAACGCTGCAAAATTAAAAAATATTTCTACACGTATGATGCAAAACTTTCAAAAGGTTGCAGCTTGTTGATATTTTTTTTGTTTTAGTTGATTCAACTATTTGATTTTTTAGTTGGTTAATCAATTCATTCCAAGACGCATTACTTGCTCGTGCCGGCACAGGTTGTAGACCAGGTTTGTCAGGGTGTTGTAGGCCGCGTTCCGCGCAAAGCCGACCACTCGGCTGGACATTCCGTGAAGGCACTCTTCCATGTACCCGAACACATGTTCCACCCTAGCCCGCGTCTTCTGTTGTGCTGGCGCGGTGCCTCCACGAAGCTCCCGTCTATCATGGTGCCCTCATGCAAGATCAGGTTGTTCTCCTCCAGAAAAGCGTAGAATTCATTGAACAATTGCCCCAAAAGACCTTTCTTTGTCAATTCCTCCTTGAAACATCTCAAAGTCAAAGACTCTTGAAGGTTTCTCCAAAGGATTGCCCAGAGAATTGAGCTTGTCCATAGTATCTTCGCTATCGAAAAAGACTGATGTTGCCCTGTTTCTTGTAAGTCTGCTTCGACTGTTCCATTACCGTTCAAATTTTCTGCAAATGTACGAATAATTATTTGAATAACAATGGATTACGGTTGTTTTGTTTTATAAAAAAATATGTTTAACGACATATTAACGTAAACGGGGAAAACAGGTGCAAATTTTGGCTGATTTTTGCTTGTATTTATTTGATTGTCAGAGAGAAATAATTAGAAGTCACCTTCAGTTTAAAAGGGCGGCAAAAGTACACACAATTTTTGAATCTTTATCCCCTCACGACAGAAATGTGAACCCTCACAACAGAAGAATAAACCCTCACAACGTGAAGTGCGAACAGGAAGCGGGCTTGAGAAATGGGAGAATTGGGGGAGGAATTCCACCCATCTTCTATTCAATCAGCTTTCGCACGGCTGCCACCACTTTGGAATTCTCCATTAACGTGAAGCAGAAAAGCTTCTTCCCCAAATCCTTGAACGATGCCCCGAAGGTGTAAAGCCGGCTATCGTCTATCAGCAGGAAACGGTCGTGAGTGGGAGTGATGACATGAACCGACACAGCGGGGTATTGCTGGTTGTACCTTGCCAAATCCAGCCGGAACGCCTCAGTGAAGTGGCTCACCCCAATCATGGCCGAAACACCCTCCGCCCGCTTTGTCAGCTGAGTCAACACACTGTCGTCCACGTAATTGTCAATCAACAAAATGGACCTTTTCGCACTCCGGATCAAGTCAGAGACAAACTGGTAGGCATCGAAAATTTGTCCGTTGAAAAATACTCCTTGCTTGGGCGGAAGTGCTTGCTGAACGAGGGATTGAACTTGATTAGAAAGTTCTTCCATCTGGTTTTCAACTCGGTTGATTCTCTGGTGAATCGCATATCCCCGATAGAGATAATCTTTCAGCACTTTCGTCGCCCAAATGCGAAATTCTGTGCCACGCCTGCTCTTCACACGATAACCAACTGAAATGATGACATCAAGACTATAGCAAGCAACCGGCTTGTCGGAATTTGCAATTTGCAAAAAATGCAAATTGCTATCTGAACACAACTCTCCTTCTTTGAAAATATTCCTAATGTGGCGGGAGATTACTGACACATCTCGCTGAAATAGTGATACCATCTGCGCCTGTGTCAGCCACACCGTTTCATTTTCCACAAGTACATTCAGTTGAACAAGAGCATCCTCCGATTGGTAAAGCATCGTTTCAGTTTCCATAGTCGTTCGAGATTATCAGTTAGTGTAACAACGAGGGTGTAAGTTAAATTATTGGCATTTTATTCCGTCAACTCTTTGGCCTCAACGGTCTCTATCTTCTGAATTCAGCAACATCCGTCTTGTAGTTTTTTCCGTCCGAAGCTGGTAATTTCAGTTGGTGACAATTTGTCACCGACTCATTTCCTTCAGCCTTCAGTCTCTGTTTCAACTTATTCCAATATTTTCGGCCATCCACACTTTCTGTTAGCACCTGCACCACGTCCACCACAGAGAAGTAGTATTTTTCCTTTTCTGCATCCCAAACAACGCGCACCTGTTTGTTCTCAAATAGTTGTATTGCAAAATTTTTATCCATAAATAATTAGTTTATTTAGCAGCTGCAAAAATACTATTTTTTTCTTAATATTAAAAGAATAATTTAATAAATTATGTAAAAAATCTCTATTATTAATTGGAAGGATAAAATATTTCTTTTATTTTTAACTCTTAACTCTCAATTTTTAACTCTCAACTTTTAACTCCCCTCCACATCACTACCCCATACACGCAGTTCGCCGTCCAGAACAAGTACTGCGCCGCCATGCACCAGTTGCTGGCCATGATCCACATGCACACCGCCACCACATCCACAAAAATCCAATACCACCACTGCTCACGGAAACGCGTCACCATCAGAATCTGCGCCACAAAAGCGGGCACCGTTGTCAAAGCGTCCATCACAGGATGCTGGTCGCTGGTCTTCCACAAAATCCAAGCCACCCCGACTGTGAAAAGCAACGTTACGATCGGCAGCAAAGTGTTCGCCCATAGGGGCAACTTTCTCGTCTCTACCACCCCGTCATCATACGACCTTGCCCAGTTGACACACCCGATCACCATCGTGACGAAATATACCAGGTTGATGACACTCTGTCCGTATAACTTCGACTGGTAGGAGATGATGATGTAGGTAACCACCTGTATGAATCCGAACACATAGTACGAAATCTTCCGCCGACTGCACAACAACACCGACATCACCCCACAAATGCCGCTGAATAACCACAAGGCATCACTCTCCGTCAACACATACGTCACCACCTGCGTCAGCAATCCCAACCCAAGAAATAACCAATAGGCAAGGTCGCCTCCCTCTACAAATTCTTGATATAAGATTCTGCCAATTTTTTTCATAGTCAGGTGCTTTTTTGTGAGATGCGATTTTTATTAATGATTTGTGAGATAGAATTTTATAATAAATCTAAAATTTGCGAGAAGGTCACGATTTGAAACATTCGCTCATGCTCGAAATGCTCAATGATTTCATGCTGCCACATCACTTCCGAGGGGATGTAAATGGCCGATGCACCCACCTCTAACGCGGGCTGTATGTCCGACCGCAGCGAGTTGCCCACCATCAGCAACTCCTCAGGGGCAATGCCCATCTCGCGACACACTTTGCGGTAGTCGTCCGGCTGCTTGTCGGTGGTGATGAACACGCGGTCGAAATAGGGGAGAAGGCCCGACCGTTTCAATTTGTTCTCCTGCGTCAGCAATTCCCCCTTGGTGAATACCACCAGCTGGTATCGCCCGCGCTGATGGAGCTCTTTCAGCGTCTCCGCCACTCCCGCAAGTGGCGTTGCACTCAACCTTACCAATTTCCGCCCCAACTCAATGATTCGCCCGATGTCGCTGGCCGAAATTTTCCCATCACTATATTTTATCGAGCTCTCTATCAATGACATAGTGAAAGCCACCGCCCCATATCCATAGTCGGGCATGTTGTCCATTTCAATCCCAAAAAGATACTCCTTGAAGTCAGAAATATCCCTATACTCTGCCATTATTTGGCAGAGTTCATCCTCTGTTTGACGAAAATAGGGTTCGTTGTCCCACAGGGTGTCATCGGCATCAAAGGCGATGACTTTTATAGCTTTACTGATTGGCATGCTTTAGTTTTGGTTGATGATTTTGATTCTGCCTGCGGTCTCTTCACGCTCTTTCCCTACTCTCCCATTCAAATAATCGGTAATGTACTTTTCTAACACTTCCCGTGTGGTGCCGAAGCCCCTTTTTACAATCGTGATGTGAGGGAATTGGAGTCCGTCGCCGTTATCCACCATGCTATAGGAAGTGCCGGCAATGGTATATTGTTTTTTAGGGGAAAGTTTCACGTATTTTCCTTTTTTTGGATTGAAGACCTCCACGTTTTTGATGCGTCGTGGACCTTTCTTTAGATCGAAAACTTGTGTCGTGGGGTTCATCTCCGCGGGGGAGGCCACAGAGGGGTCGATCTCAAATCGGAATCCGGCCACTTGCGGAAATACACCGCCTTCAGTGGGCAGGTACGACACGGCCATCTCTAAGGCATCCAGCAGGTCTTGTCCGGTGACTTTGCACAGATATACTTGATTGTCAAAGGGAAATGCGGTGAAGATGGAGTTAAAGGTGATGGTGCCTGCCGGTATATTGCTGCGGCAGCCGCCCGAGTTCATCCAAGCAATTTCAGCTCCCGTCACCGCCAGCATGGCATCGGCTACAAAGTCGCCCAAAGAACACTCTCCTGTGCGTACCAAGCGCTTTCCATTGGGGTAGTTGATGGTGAGATTGGCCTCGCTGTACCCAATCTTTCGGCTACCCACTTTCTCATATTCTTTGTAGATTTCGTCAATTTTTTGTTGCACTCCGGGATGAATGTAAGGGATGTCGGAGCAGGGGAGAAGTCGGGTCACCATCGTGCCATCTTCGCGGATTACCAGTACCCCAATGTTGGCGAAAGCGGTGCCCGTGGAGGTGAGAATGACGGGATGCCCCTCTTTGTTGTTGAGGGTGCGCTCTTCAATCACGCTGTGCGAATGTCCATCTAAAACCACGTCAATACCAGTGGTTTGTGCAATCAACTCGGTGGAGGTGATGGCGGGCGGATCGATGCCGAGGTGAGCGAGTGCCACCACATAGTCGGCGCCAGCATGGTGAGCGGCATTCACCTGCTCCTGTACCTCATCTACCAGATAGTGAGGCGCGTAGGGTGAGTTCTCTTTCCCAAAAGTATAGACAAACCGCTGCTGGTCGTCCTTGAAGTAGGAGGGTGTGCTGCTGCTGATGGTGCCCGGCGTGGCAATCCCGATGAAGGCCACTTTTTTGCCCCCGAAATTTCGAATCTCGTAGCCATCGTACATCGGAACGCAGGTCGCCTCATACCCGGTCGAAATGTTCTCTATCTTCCAAAGGTTGCAGCATACCACCTTGCCGTTCAGCTCCTTGAAAAGATGCGTCATCTGCGGGATGCCGAAGTCGAACTCATGGTTGCCTATCGTCACGTAATCATAGTGTACAGCGTTCATCACATCAATGATGTATTCGCCTTGCGAAACCGACCCTAACGCCCTTCCGCTCAAGAAGTCGCCGCTTGACACCACACACACATTGGAGGTGGTCTCCATAATGTGGTCGCGTTCGCCCGCCATCTTAGCATAACCGTCAATCGCGCAGTGTACATCGTTATCGTACAGAATAACAATGTCTTGCGATTCAATTTGGGGCAACTGCGGTTGCGCCGATGGGCTCACCATCGTGAGCAATACGGCCAATGTGAGGAGTATGGTGCGGAAGAATTTCATAAATGTGATGGTTTTAGGATAGCGTGCAAAATTACGTTTTTTTGTTCAATCTGGGAGGGGGAATGGCTATTTTTTCAAGATAAAATTACGTATTTTTGTCGAGTGATAATTGTGCGAAAGTTTAGTTTTTATATTATTGATAATTAACAAGTTAATAAATTTATCATGAAAAAATTTTTCTTTTTTAGCGTGATGGTTCTGAGTTTGGCTCTCATGATGGGCTGTGGCGAGAAAAAGGGTAACGCAGACCAGCCGACCTCCAAGCAGGAATACAGTGCAAATTACAAGAAAGCCGAAAAGTGCATTCTCGATTATGAGAAGGCGATCAAGGCGGCGAAGAATTGCAATGAATTGGAGACGGCCACTTCCCGTTTCTATGAGGAGCAGGCTCGTGTAGAGGTGCCCGATTCCACAGAACGTGAGGCACTGAAACCGCTGGTGGTAAAAGCCCAGAAGGCTTTTGTGGACAAATTCAAAAGTTTGGATTGCGCCTCCCAACCGGAAGAGGGCGAAGAATAAAACTATTTTTAAGCCTTATTTCTTGAATAACAGCCAGTTGGTGGCGTATCGAATGGGCTTGCTGTTGGTCTCGATAATGTCGTTGTAGTTGTCGCGGTACCAGGCATAGCTCCATCCTCCCATGTCGAGGTTGATGGCGTAGGTGACGCCAAAATCTTGCAGATACTGCGCGAAAGTTCCGTATGGAATTTTCTCCTTACTCTCTATGATACAGAGTTTTCCATCTTTTTCGCACAGTGCGCGAAAAACATAATCTTTGTGAATCCAGAAGTCTTGGTTGAGGGTGTCGGTATAAGCGATTTCACCCTCAAAGATGGTGAGCACCTGACAGAATCCCATCCCTTTGTGGTGGGCGGCCACGTGCAGCACCGAGTCGCTGATACGGTCGAAGTGCCCCTCTCCGTTGTAGAAGGTGAAGGCACCGTTGCAAACCGGCTCGTCGGAGCCATGATAGAAGTGCCCGTTGTTGACGTGATTACAGCGTATGTTGGTGTGAGTGAAGTGTTTGAGACATTCTGCCGTGAAGGCTGCGCCGCAGCAGAATAGGATGTCGTCGCCAGTGGGCACGGTGCTGCCGTAGGCCATTTCGATGGTGCTGAAGTTGGGATAATAGACCGTGAGGAGGGTATCGTAGTCCTCGATGGTCATGTTGTCGTAATGCGTACGCGGTTCGTTCGACGGTGTGGTGTCGCACGACGTCATCAACAGGAGCATCGAACAGATATACAGCAGTTTCATGGTTATGGTTTTGGGGTGAAAACAAAAAACCGAGGGGGATTTCCCTCGGTTTTTCAAACGTATGTTGAAGAAAAATATTATGCTTCTTCAGCCACAACCTCAATGTTGAGGGAAACTTTGAACTCTTTGTGCAGGTCCACCATGGCGGTGTAGTTGCCGAGTTCTTTGATGTGCTCGTCCTTGAGGCTGATCTGGCGGCGGTCGATCTCGATGTCGTGCTGGGCTTTGAGGGCCTCTGCAACGTCGATGTTGGTAACGGAGCCGAAGATGGTGCCTTTGTCGGAGGTCTTGGCGGCGATTTTCACCGTGAGGCCTTCGATCTTACCGGCGAGGAATTCAGCTTCCTTGCGAATCTTCTCAGCCTTGAAAGCGCGCTGCTTGATGGTCTCGGCAAGCATTTTGCGGTTGGGCTCGGTAGCCAGAATGGCAAAACCCTGCGGAATGAGATAATTTCTGGCGTAACCGTCTTTTACTTTTACGATTTCGTCGGCGTAGCCTAAATTCTTAACGTCTTGTTTTAAGATAACTTCCATGATAATGCCCTCCTTAGTTGTTAGATTTCAAATTGTCCGTAACGAAAGGAAGTAAAGCAAGATGTCTGGCTCTTTTTACTGCCTGTGCCACTTTTTTCTGATATTTCAATGAGGTACCGGTGAGACGGCGGGGCAGGATTCTACCCTGTTCGTTCACGAATCTCTTCAAGAATTCACCGTCTTTGTAGTCGATGTACTTGATACCGCTCTTTTTGAAACGGCAATATTTTTTCTTTCTGATGTCAACCGCAATGGGGGTCAGATATTTGATATCGGTTTGTTGTGCCATAATTCTTCCTCCTTATTCGTTATTGGTGTTTTCAGCGGGCTGCTCAGCTACAGGTGCGGCTTCGGTTTCAGCGACTGCTGCTCTCTCTTTTCTCAGGTTGCGTCTCTTCTCGGCGTAAGCGATTGCGTGCTTGTCCATGGAAACGGTCAGGTAACGCATCACCTTCTCGTCACGACGGTATTGAAGCTCTAACTCTTTTACCACGCTGCCTTCAGCAACAAATTCAAAAAGATGATAGAAGCCCGACGTTTTTTTGGCAATCGGATACTCTAATTTGCGCAGGCCCCAGTTCTCCTGGTGCACGATCTCTGCTCCTTTGTCGAGAAGTACATTCTCGAACTTTTTAACCGTTTCCTTCATCTGTTCTTCAGACAAAACGGGAGTCATAATGAAAACGGTTTCGTAATGATTCAACATGTTTTTACTGATTTTTTTTGTTTATAATTTGGTTTGTAAAAATTGGGCTGCAAAAGTACAACTTTTTTTCATACAAAAAACACCCTGTTTTTATTTTTTTTCATCCCCATAAAAAGCGGCTTTAAATAAGCTTATTTATTTCTTTTTTCATATTAAATGCGCGAGAAATCGTACACTTTTTCCCAACGATTTTGAAATTGTGGCTTGAAAGCCCCTTTTTTAAGACGAAAAGATGCGGAGAAAATGGTTGGTTATAACGTCTTAATTTTATCTAAATTATTGATAATAAAATTATTATAGAATATGAAGAGGGGGCGAAATATTAACAATAAAATGTTTGTTTTATTTAGTAAATAATAAGAATGAAAGGGAAAATAAGAAGTATCTTTGCAAGTTACTAAGTTTATCTGCCGCTGTAGGGTGGTTGTTCCCCGAAAGCTACTCAGAACCTGTCCCCCAAAAACCATTATTACCTGCCTTTAATGAAGAAACTGAAAAGCATTCTCGTGTTGTTGCTGCTTGTCGCTGCGGTCGCCTTGGCCGTGGTGGCGGGAGTGCGCTATTTCAATCTTCCGTGCAGTGAGATGAAGGTCGCTATCGCCGACAAGAACAGCCATACTATGGTGACGGAAACTCAGGTGCGCTCGCTCATCCTTAACTCTTCTGCCAACCCGATCGGACAAAAGGTGCGTAAGTTCGACCGCAAGGCCATCGAGCAGGTGCTGAAGCAGAACCCGTGGGTGCACGGCATCCAATCTACCGCTATCAACGGTAGCTGCCTCACTATCACCATCACCACCAATACCCCGCTCGCCCTGGTGTTCCCCTCCGGACAAGCCCCGCTGGTGCTCGCCGATAACGGACAACTGCTCGCCGACGACTCGCGATGCACCAACCTGCTGGTCATCAACGGCAATGTGGGCAACTGCAAGCCCCGCGCCTTCGTCAAGAAGAAGAGCCCCCTGCACGCCGCCTATACCGTGGCCAAAACGATCGCTAACAACAAGGACTACGCCGCCCAGTACCCCGAAATCTTCGTGCGCCCCGACGGCCAGATCGAACTCTATAGCGTCCTCGGCGGACAAACCATCCTCCTCGGTAATACCGACCACCTCTCCGACAAACTCGCCAACCTTGATGCGGCCTACTCCCACGGACTCCTCGATGCCGGAACCTACACCTCCCTCGACCTCCGCTTCAAAGACAGAATCTACGCAGTTAAATAGAAACCAATTAACCTTTTTATGGACAACAATATACAATCTCAATCCTCCCCCCTCAAAATGGTTGTGGGACTCGACATCGGTACAACGAAAATACTGATGGTCGCCGGATTTATGCACAGCGACGGCAAAATCGACGTGTGCGGCTACGGCAGAAGCCAGTCCACCGGCGTTGAAAACGGCCGCGTGTTCCGCCCGGGCAGTACCATACAGGATATCAAGGTGGCCCTCAACCAACTGGCATCCAGCATCGAAGAGCCTATCAGCGAAGTCTATGTCGGTGTCGCCGGCCGCCATATCAAAAGCATGGGCTGCACCAACAGCTGCTTGCGCCCAGACGGCCTCAACAATATGGTGACCGAAGAGGAGGTGGAGAATATGCTCAGCCAACTCAGACTCATGAACGTGAAAGGTGCCGAGGTGATTACCGTCATCCCTCAGTATTATGAGGTGGAAGGCAAACACCTTCCCGACCCCGTGGGCACCCTCTGCCAGCACCTCATCGGCTACTACCAGGTGGTCACCGGCGATGTGGAAGAGGTGAGAAGAATCACCTTCAGCGTCAACGGCGCCGGACTGAAAACCAAACGGCTGATGCTCGAACCTATCGCCTCCGGCGATGTGTGCCTCACCGAACAGGAGAAACTTAACGGTGTCGCCCTCATCGACATCGGCGGTGGTACCAGCGACCTCGTCATCTACCACCAGGGCTTCCCCGTCTGCGTCAAAGTGGTTCCCGTCGGTAGCCAGGCCATCACCACCGACATTGAGAATATTCCGATTCCCATCGAACAGGCCGAATACCTCAAGGTGAACCACGGCAACTGCCTCCCCGAAATGGCGAACCCTAACAACTATATCACCATTCCCGACAGCTCGGGCTTCGGCCAGTCGCTCAAAATCAACGAGCGCGACCTCGCCACCGTTATCAACGCCCGCGTGGCCGAAGATATCCTCAAACCCATCAAACGCGCCATCGACGAGTCAGGCTATGCCAACTCCGTCAAGACGGTCGTGCTCACCGGCGGCGGCTCCCAACTCAAAAACCTCACCAACCTCACCGAATTTATCCTGCAACGTCGCACCCGCATCGGCTACCCGATCTACGGACTGACCAGCACCATCGACAACGCACTTAAATCTCCCACCTGCTCTACCGCCCTCGGCCTCCTTCGCTTAGGCTGCCTCTCCGAACCAGAAGCCATGCAGCAGGAAATGGAACAGGAAGAAATGGAAACTCCTTCACGCAAATCTTCCACTAAAAACAAAGAAAAAGCACCGAAGAAAGAGGGTCCATCCCTGATCGACAAATTGACCGATTGGTTCGGGGGTATCATTTCCATGCCGAACAAGGAAGGCATTAACTAAACAACATCACGATTTATAGAAAGCAAAAGACAATCATGTTAGAAGATATCAGTTTTGAAACCAGCTACGGCGAACAGAAAAAAGGTTCTATCATCAAAGTAATAGGCGTAGGCGGCGCCGGCAACAATGCCGTTCAACACATGTATAAAGAAGGTATCGTGGGCGTGGACTTCCTCGTCTGCAACACCGATAAAATGGCCGTTGAGAGAAACGAGGTCCCCACGAAGCTTGTCTTCGGTGACACCGGCCTCGGCGCAGGCGCCAACCCGAAAGAAGCCGAACGTCTGGCCATTGAGAGCGAACAGGCCATCCGCGACCTGATAGGGGCGGAAACCAAAATGCTCTTCATCACCGCCGGTATGGGTAAGGGTACGGGTACCGGTGCCTCCCCCGTGGTGGCCAAGATCGCCCGCGAAATGGGTATCCTCACCATCGCCGTCGTCACCTACCCCTACGACCTCGAAGGGAAAAAGAGTTTCGATAAGGCCGACAAGGGTATCGAAGAATTGAAAAAGTATGTCGATTCCCTCATCGTCATCCAGAACCAGAAAATCATGGAGATTTATGAGGATGAAACCCTGCGCGTGGCCCTCGGTTATGCCGATGACGTGCTCAAAAACGCCGTCAAATGTATCGCCGAACTGATCACCCTCGACGGTTATCAGAATGTGGACTTCAACGATATCCTCACCATCATGAAAGATAGCGGCGAAGCCATGCTCGGCCTCGCAGAAGCCAGTGGCGAAGACCGTATCGAAAAGGTCGTCAGCGAAGCCATGACCTGCTCCCTCATCGATGATGCCAATATCGACAGCGCACAAAACTTCCTCTTCTTCGTTCGCTACGGTGAAGGCAATGAACTGAAGGTTTCCGAACTGAAGAAACTTGCCGATGAGTTCGACAAATACAGAAACGACGACACCAACGTCATCTGGGGCCATGCCGCCGAAAAAGACCTTGGCGACAAAATCAAACTCTCGGTCATCATCACCAACTATACCCGTCAGGGTAAGAAAAAGGATTTCGGAGAATCGATTATCGACAGCCTCGAAAAGGATATTGAGCGAAAGATTACCACCCCGTCTTTCGGCTTGCCGGAGGAACGCATCGTGACCATCCCGCCGCAAGAACCGGCTCAGGATACAGCCCCGTCAGCTCCCGCTGCAACACCGTCTATCGACACTGCCCCCGCAACTCCCGCTTCCTCCGCTCCTTCCACTGATTTTGGGACAGGAAATGTGACGCCCAATACCAATCCGCAGCCCGACCTGTTCGGCAATGAACGCCCTACCGACTCCCTACAGAACCCGTCCTCTGGGGTCTTCACCTCCCCTGTGGACCAGTTCCCGTTCCTCGCACCGCAGCAGCCTGTACAACAAGCTGCCCAGGCTGTGGCTCCCCAAACTGCCACAGACGCGGTTGTGATTGACCTGAACGTGCCGAACAATACCGTTACGCTCTCGCCCGACCACAATGACGATATCTACGACAATGACGACTCATACCGCGAATTGTTGGGAACCCCCACCTTCCGTCGCATGCAGGATATCTCGTCCGTGCAGGCAGAACGGGTAGAGAAACTCGTTTCCCCAGGTAACGCTATTCCTCAGGCAAGTTATTCCCAAGATTTCTTTTTCACGGTAATACCTTCCGTTGATTAAGATGGTTCGCGGCTTCTGGCCCAATGTTAAATAACAGGTCAATTACCGATACTCGGTCTGTAAAAGGCTGACGGTCAGCAAAAACCTGCGGGTAGGGTAGAGGCTCGGTTAAACGCTCCCTCTTGGGATGCAAGGCTGAACGCAAATCTGTTCGATTATCATACTCTTTCTCGAAGGCCTCCGTAATGATGGGGGCCTTCTTGATTTTCAGCATTTTGAGTAATAAAATTGTCAGCTCAAGATTGTAGTCGAAAAGAAATTCATACTTCTTTTCAAAAAAAGGTACAATGAAGTCCCTATAATATAAATAGTAGGGCGTGCCACTATAAGCGGTTTCGATGGCACGCCAATGCTTTAACTGCCAATTGTCCTTATTGTCGATGCGCACATCGCGGATGATGCAACGCTGGGTGTCGTGCCGCGTGGGCAGAATCAGCGACTGCACCCCATGCGCCGTCATAATATAGGCGCGATTGCGGTAACTCTGCTTCTGAAAGGTCTCACACCCCTCCATAAAAAATACTTCGCTTTTAGCAATAAAAGCGAAGTATTCGATGGTGGGGAGATAGGCCGTAGAAAGGACGATTCTCTCCGTGTTCATTATTTGGAAATGATGATTTTTGCGCGTGAAGTGCGGTCATTACCATTGATTTCCAGCATGTACATGCCAGGAGTCAACTGGTTGAGGTTGAGGGTGAATTCAGGAGCCAACGTGATGTTGCGATTCATCACCAAGTTGCCCATCATGTCATACACTTTGCAAACGCCTTCGCCATCCGTGAAAGCACCACTGATGGTCATGATACCGCTGTTCGGGTTGGGATGAACATTCAGGGCATCCACCACCTGCGTGTAGTTATTGATACCTACGGTGTTCAAGTATTCGCCCTGCAAAGAAGTAGCACCTGTGTTGTTGGGATCCAACCACGGTTTCAACTTCTTGGCGTCGCTGCTGTTGTTGTTGGTCCATGAGTTGGAAAGCTTGCCGTACAAGTCCCAACCGGTGGGGTTGGTGCAGCTGCTAGAACCTGCATACAGTTGGCCTACAATGAGTTTGTCTTTGTTGAAGAGGGGAGAACCAGATGAACCCTGTTCGGTAGCACCTGTAGCCGTAGCCCAATTGGCCAGCCAGAACTTGGGATATCCGCCCAAACTTCCATTGTTGATGTTCTGGGGTACGCTGAACTTCTTGATGTCACCACCAGGATGGTGAATAGCACCGCATTGTGTGGGGTTGGTGGGAGCTGTCGTGGTGTTGTTCCAGCCAGCAAGGAAGACGTTGAAATTGGGATTGATGGTTCCCGTGATTTCCACCAACATGAAGTCAGAGCTGCTATCGCCGTTGTCTTTTGCCTTGAGGGTGTAACCAGTTGCGGTTTTTATTGTGGAGCCGTTGGTGCCATTGCACGTGGTGGCCTGATAGTTGAAATAGAACTTCCAGTTTCCGGCTTCGTAGCAGTGGTTGGCAGAGAGCAGGTACTGCTTGCCGTCGCGGGCGGTGTTGTTAACCATAGCGCCACTGCACATATATACATAGCCTCCTGAGGTCATGGTGTAACATACTACAGATTGGATTTGATCATGCCATTGAGCATCGTAGCAGATGGCGTTGGGATGGCAGGTGCCTTCAGCATTGCCAAGACCGCCTTCCACATCTTTTTCATAAATATGGAAGAAATCATAATAACCTTGTGAAATCTGGTCAATCACTAACTTGCCGGCAAAGGCTGCATTGGCAGGCTCGTAGTATTCTACGATAATCTCGTCACCCGGCATCTCCTGCGGATAGAAAGTGCCATCTTCCATGAGGTTTGCATTCGTGAATTTCCCAATCACAGTCTCTCTGTCTGGGGTATAGAGGAATAATTCTGCACCATTCGGAATTTCAAAAGTGGAAAAGTTCATAGAAGTGAAGGTTGCGCCTTCCATGTGAAACATCAGTCTCCAGATTTTCGAACCGTCGGGAAGCAGGTCGATGCGACCTGAGTTATAGTTGGTGTACATCACATCCTTGGTGACGCCAATACGCAGAGGATGACTTTTGCCTTCAATCGAAGCGTCTTCTGCCAATAATGACTCTACGTCTAATGCTTCAATCTCAACTGTGGGAATGTTTTGTGAGAGAGTGTGTTTGAAAGATTGGGGTTCTCCGCCATAGCTCATCTGAGCCATGACTCTCGTTCCAAAAACGCACAGCACAACTGCTATGCAAATGGGTAAAAGTTTCTTCATTTTTGTGTGTTTTGATTATTTGATGAGTGAAATTTTCTTGGTGATGGTTTGGGTGGGAGTTTGAATGGAGATAAGGTAGAGTCCGCTTCTCAACGAAGATAGATCAAGGGTGAGTTTGTCGTTGCTCATGGTGGGAACAAGGTTCACCAGCTTGCCGTTCATGTCGTAAACCTTGACAATGGCGTTAGAAAGTTCGTTGTCGGCAAGGCGGATGGAGACAATACCCGTAGTGGGGTTGGGATAGATGACGCTGGAGTTGTCAAACTCTTCAATATCAGTTGTTTCAGCATTGTCGCACAATTGCGGGAAAAGGGCGTGGGTGAGGGCAATTCCCCATGAGGTTGAGTCGGAATATTCTACCCACGTGGAATCGTGTCTCATCTCCCAGCCGGTATTGGCTGCCTGGTTGCCCGTGTTGGTCACCAGCGCAAACTGTCCGCTGGAGGGAAGCATATAGCCTGCGAAGAAGTTGCCACTGATAGCGACAGAGGGAGAGAATTGGCAGACGTAGCGGCGCTTGAGTTGCGGGTAGGTGGTGGGCATCTGCGGGTCGTTTTCAGTATAACACTGAGAAGCTATCGTGCTCAGCGATACGGTTTTGCTTGCAATCAAACTGCCTGGACGACCATTGTTGTCGGCCCAGATGCAGAAGGTCACATTGCCGGTTCCGCTCACCACACCCACATTCATTTTCAGGTTGACAAGGTACTCAGTAGTACTGTCTTTCTGGAAATAATCGGCTTTGGCGAGGTCGCCGTAGGTGTTTGTGCCAGCCAGGTATCCTTCATCGGGGGTGCGGTACAAAGTGAGCGTGCCATTAAGGGGATAGTGCAATTTGTGACAATTGCCAGGAATGATGGGAGTGCCCGGATCGTCTGGATCATCAGGGTTATCTGGATTATCAGGATCATCTGGATCATCCGGGTCATCTGGATCATCAGGATTGCCCGGGTCAATCGGGTTGTCGGGATTGTTGGGATCATACATGGGACAGGTGGTGCTTCCCGTGTTGTTGGGGTCGAGCCAGGGTTTGGCCTGCTGGTCGCTGGAAGAACCGTTCTGATCCCAGTGATAGTATAATTTACCGTAATAATCGTTGTGAGGGTTGCTGCACGTGGCGGCACCACCCGTCAGAGTACCTACGAGATACCCATCCTGGTCGAAAAGTGCTGAACCAGAGGAGCCTCCTTCCGTAACACCACGGTTGGTGGTAGTCTGACGCCAGTCGGTGATACGCCAGTGGGCATTGGAGGCACAACCAGTGTAGGAACCTGTAGAGATGGTGGTGGAAGAGGATATCTTCTTCACGTCGCCCGCCGGGTGGTGGATGCCCGTCGCCGTGGTGGCCGCCGTGTTGTCACGCCGCCATCCAGCATAAATCGGATTCCACGAGTTGTCGGGTGCCTGGTTGAGCTGCAACAAGAAGAAGTCAGAACCGCCATTGATGCTACCGTAGGCTTTCTTGGAACATCCCGTGCGGTACTGTGATGAGGATTGTACCGTAGTGCCCGTGCAGGTGGTGTACTCCAAGTTGAAATAGAAACGCCACTGGTTGAAGTTGGCTGCCGTCGCATTTGGTCCACAGTGGTTGGCCGTCAGAATGTACGGTGTGCCATCGTTGGCCAAGTTGTTGATGAGCGTGCCGGTGCACCAGCCTCCCGAATTGCCTTCCACCACGTAGATGCGCACCACCGACCGCTTCTGCATCTGCCAGTCGTCACCTTCCGGACAGTTGACATTCACTTCGCAACTCTCACTATCTCCGATGTCCTTGGCGTGCTGGAACTCAGCAACCCCGCGGAAAATATGGGAAACCTGCGAAATATGGATGTCGGGCACAATTACCTCTGTGTTCAAAATGGCTTTCTTCTCGCCAGGGGTCAAAAGCGGAGGTGCCACATATTCAGCAATCAACACATCTCCAACAATCAATCCTATCGAATAACCCTTGTCATCTGTGTTGTCCAATTCTGAAAAACCTCCCAAAAGTTGCGTGCGCTCTTCGTCATATACATAAAAACGCCCGCCATCCGGCAGATTGAACCGGTCGAAATGAAGTGACAGCGCCTTAGCACCCGGAATGGTGATGCGGATTCGCCAAATCATTGTTCCATCTTCCAACTCCTCCCAACTGCCAGCATTAACAGGACTTAAATCAACATCTTTCAATTGTGCGATGACATACATCCCACTTTTGTCGGTGTTGTTCATCGCCGCTGCAATAAAATCGGCATCAGCAGGCGCAACCACCGTCTCGTTGATGGGCGCAAACATCAATGCACTCTCATAACTGGCAGGATGCGTGCCGGGCAGATGCTGGGCAAATGTATGATTAAAAAATCCTAATACGCTGAAAATCAGGAAAAAGATAAAGGTGTTTAAGTGTTTCATACGCAGTTTTTTACACATAAGAAAACAAGCTGGCAAAATTAGACATTTTTTTTTAATTTTGATACATTTGTTTCAATTTTTAAGGTGCGAAAATCAATTTTATTTTTGTAATTTTGCCCGCTAATTATAAAATAGGTAAATGGGTAAAATTAAAGTCGCTACTAAGAAAAAAGACCTCTTTAAAGGGGATTTGAGTGAACTGATTGTCCAAGCCTTGATGGAGAAAAAAGGGGAGGACATCGCAGTTATCGATCTGAAAAAAATCAATCACGTATATTTTGACAAGTTTGTCATCTGCTCGGGCACTTCAAGAACACATATTGAAACGCTTTGCGATTATGTACAAGAAGTTACCAAGCGCGAGGCAGGCATTCTCCCTACTTTCGTAGAAGGTGTCGCCAATGGCGAATGGATTTTGCTTGACTATTTTGACATTATCGTCCATATCTTCCAGCCCGAATTCCGCGAGTTCTACCAGCTGGAAAGCCTCTGGAGCGATGCCGATATCCAACATTTTTAATCTCACCACCACTTTTTCATGATGGAAAACAATAGAAAGCCACAACCGGAAGATAATAATAACCGGAAATTCAAATTCAACTGGACTTGGATCTACCTGATAATCGCTGCGATTCTTATAGGGTACTATTTTTTAGGCGGCCGCAATAATGTCAATGTTAATACTATATCCGATAAGGAATTGAAAACGTTTGTGCTGAATAAGGATGTTAGTAAAGCCGTTTTTGTGCAGAAAGAGGAGAAAGTGCTTATTTATATCAAAAAGGAGAGTATTGATGCTAAAAGCGAGTTTGCCCAATTCCGTGAAAAGAATCTTGATGGACCGCATTTCTCTATAGAACAGTCAGATTATAAAGTATTTAAAGATGATGTGAAGGATTGGATTGCGAGAGAAACACGGATGCGTGCACGCGATTCAGTTAGATTACTGGAATCACAAGATACCGCTTTAAGAGCAGTCACGAACAAGTCGGACATCATTAATGATTGGGCTGATCAGTTGGTGAAAGATTATGAGTTCCCCATCACAGAGGATACCAGCAAGGCATGGGGCGGTGAACTGCTCCTCTGGATGCTCCCCATGGTGTTTATCATCCTGCTCTTTGTCATGATGGCTCGCTCTATGCGAGGCGGCATCGGCGGCGGAATGTTCAACATCGGCAAGTCCAAGGCCCAAGTGTATGACAGTAAAACCGCGCAAGGGGTCTCTTTTAAAGATGTGGCCGGTTTGGAAGGGGCGAAGGAAGAGGTGGAAGAGATTGTGGACTTCTTGAAAAACCCCAAGAAATATACAGTTTTGGGTGGTAAAATTCCCAAAGGTGCATTGCTGGTAGGCCCTCCAGGTACGGGTAAAACCCTGTTGGCCAAGGCTGTCGCCGGAGAAGCTAAGGTGCCGTTCTTCTCTTTGTCGGGTTCCGACTTTGTGGAGATGTTCGTCGGCGTGGGCGCCTCCCGCGTGCGCGACCTCTTCAAAACCGCCAAGGAGAAAGCCCCCTGCATCATCTTCATCGACGAGATCGACGCTATCGGTCGCGCACGCGGTCGCAACGCCATCAGCGGTGCCAACGACGAGCGCGAGAATACCCTCAACCAGCTGCTCACCGAGATGGACGGCTTCTCCACCAACGCGGGGGTCATCATCCTCGCCGCCACCAACCGTGCCGATATCCTCGACCGCGCACTCCTTCGCGCAGGCCGCTTCGACCGCCAAATCCATGTCGAACTCCCTAACCTCAACGAACGCAAAGGCATCTTCCAGGTTCACGTCCGTAACCTCAAACTCGATGCCGACGTTGACCTCGACTTCTTTGCCAAACAAACTCCGGGATTCTCAGGCGCCGACATCGCCAATGTGTGCAACGAGGCCGCCCTCGTCGCTGCCCGCAACTCGAAGAAATCGATTGGGAAAGAGGATTTCCTCGCCGCCATCGACCGCATCATCGGCGGTCTCGAGAAACGCAGCAGCATTATCTCCCCACAAGAGAAACGCGTCATCGCCTACCACGAGTCAGGTCACGCCACCGTCAGCTGGCTGCTCAAACACGCCTCCCCACTTGTCAAAGTCACCATCGTGCCGCGCGGCAAAGCCCTCGGCGCGGCCTGGTACCTCCCGGAAGAACGGCAGATTACCACCTTCGACCAGATGTTCGATGAACTCTGTACCCTCGTGGCAGGCCGCGCCTCCGAAGAGGTTAACTTCGGACAAGTCTCTACAGGCGCCCTCAACGATCTCGAGCGCGTCACCAAGATGGCCTACGCCATGGTCGCCTACTACGGCCTCGACAAAACCATCGGCAACCTCAGCTACTACGACTCCACTGGCCAGAGCGATTACGCCTTCCAGCGTCCGTATAGCGAAAAAACTGCCGAACAGATTGATAATCAGGTACACCAACTGGTGGAATCGGCCTACTCGAAAGCAAAAGATATTCTCGAAACCCATAAGGACCAACTGAATGAATTGGCACAGATCCTTATCGAAAAGGAAGTGATCTTTGCCGATGATTTGGAGAGAATCTATGGCAAGCGTCCTTCCGATGAGACCTCAGAGACCTCTGCCAATACGGAGAATACCCCCGAAGAGAGTAACGCAGATCAGGTTTCTACCGACCCCAATATGCAAGATAATACCAACCAAGATGGAAAAGAGTAATTCATACGAAGGCCTGGGTAATGCCAAGGATAACATTTGCCAGTCCATCCGGAAAGCACTGGCAACACCGGTGCATGTTCCCGATATTAACATGGATCAGGAACTGTTTCCCCCTATCCCCAACATGTTGGAATGCTTCCAACAGAAATTTGAAGCGGCAGGGGGCAAACTCGTGCCGTTCAAGATGGATGTCAGCCGAATGAACGACCGCGCCTACGCCTCCCACTTTCAGAAAAGTGTGTACGACTATCTGAAAGATTATGAACTGGAGACCAATCGGTGTATGACGGTGCTCAACACCTCCTCACAACTTGCTCCGGTGCTCGCCAATTTCAATATCCCTACCATCGACTACATCCGCAACTCCGAACCCGTAGATGCGGCCATCGTTTATGCGGAGTTCCTCATTGCCCGCACGGGCAGCATCGTGCTCTCACAGCGCGGCGGCTTGATGCTCTACCCCTCCATTCGTAACCTCGCTCGCCATATCATCGTGTTGAGTCAGTCCTCCCGCATTATCCCTGATCTGCACACCCTTACCCAACTCACCACGACCACCCAACAGAAAGAAAACCGAATTGAAGAATCCGACTTCAATTTCGACATGCTTGAAGTTATTCGCCCCTCATTGGTGGATGAAAATTCCATTTCTCCTACCGCTCCCCATTTCTCACTCCTTCTTGTCGTAGATAATTAATGTTTAATATATACAATAAATAATTTAGGTTTGAAGAATCTGCTCATCCGTACGGTCACAGGATTGGTTTTCATCGCAGTTGTGGTGGGGTCAATGCTCTGCTATGAGAAAAGTAGTGTCTTTTTCTACCTGCTGTTTCTTTTCTTTACCGTGGTGGGCACCTACGAACTGGTTCGTATGGCGCGCAATGTCGGGTTGGAAGGCAATCTGCCGATGGCATTGCTTTTGTCGATGACCTTTTTTTCCATTTTCCAGGTGATGGTCGCCCTCCCAGGTTTGTGGGAGACGTATGTGCTGGCAGCAGGATGTGTGGTGCTGCTTCTTCTCGGGGTGGTGTTGCTCGTCGTGGAATTGTTCCGGGGACACGCCAACCCCATAGGCAATGTCTCTCTCTCTTTGCTGCCGATGCTTTGGGTGGCGGTGCCGTTCTCTGTCATCGGCTTACTGTTAGGCTGTCAACAGGTGGCGGTGGCCCTCTCCATCTTTATCATTATCTGGCTGGGCGATACCCTGGCCTATTGTTCGGGCAGACTTTTCGGGAAACATAAACTCTTTGAGCGGATTTCTCCTAAGAAAACCATTGAGGGCTTTGTCATTTCCCTCTGCCTTACCGTGGCTATCTCCGTCAGCTTCTATTGGATCCCCTTCTTCCACGGGGTCTTTTCCTCCCCGTGGCACTGGACGGGTTTCGCTTTCGTAGTCGTGCTGTTCGCCACGCTGGGCGACTTGGTGGAATCCCTGTTCAAACGTAGCTGTTCCGTAAAAGACTCCGGCTCGATCCTCCCTGGTCATGGCGGAGTGCTCGACCGCTTCGATTCAGCCCTGCTTGCCATCCCCGTCGCCGCCATCTATTGGCTTGCCTGCGTGTTGTTGGGGTAACAGAGCCCTTCGTTTCCTTTATGGGTTAGGATTTTCCTTAAACTTTAAGGGAGAAAAATCATCTAAACGACCTATTTTTTGAAGAAAAAGGGGTGGAGTGATAGTTTTTTTTTCACTTTATCCTGTTAACAATCGATTTTAAAAATGAAAAATGAAGGCGTTTGTTGCTCATTTTGAGGAAGAAACATGATAATTCAAGGAATTCAAAAAAAATCCAATTCAAAAAAAACGCTAACAAATAAGAAAATTCAGCGTATTTAAGAAAAATGTTGTATTTTTGCAGAATTGGTATAAGAAAGATAAATTTGATAAAATAAAATCATAAGCTATTGATAGATAAGAAGAAAAGGAATAAAAATAAAAATAATATAAATATCTCGATTATGAAAAAAGTTGTATCTTTTTGCATTTTTAGTGTGCTTTTGGCTGTGCTCAGCCTTGGCGTGAAGGCCCAAACCCCGTCGGGTTTGACGCTCTCTCCTGCCAATGTCACGCCTCAAGTGGGTGTTCAGGACACGGTTTATCTGATTCCCGATGCCTGCTTCGATGCGCTGGGGTTGACTGACGATGACAAGATTTCTATTGAATGGGAAATCTTGAAAGACGGCGCCCGTATCGAAACCGACTCCCTGACTCGCTATTTCGTGGAGTTCAAATTCGAGACGCGCTACAACATCGGCAACACTGAAAGATGGTGGGGACGTTCCTACACCGACGACTATTGCTATAACGGCAACGGTTTCGGTAGCTTCCCGGGCGCTTACACTCCGCTCCTCGACTCTCTTGGTCGCGAATGCGCTCGCAGCGGTCACTTCTGCATCACCCTCCCCGGTCAGAACAACCCGTACGAATTTGACTATTTCTATGTCAGATTCTTCAAAGATGCAGCTAATTCAGCCCACCGACTGATCTTCGAACCCAGAGAAGATGGCAACTACGAAATTGTCATCCACCTCTATCGGAGATGTAACGGTACTAAATGGGATAATATCAACTGCAACAACGATCAGCGCTACTACGTGGGTGGTCATACCAGCGACCTGTGTGGCGAGCTCTCTTCTGATACCCTGAAGCCCATGCCCGACACCATCCCGATGGAAGTCTCCATCTGCGTGGGGCAGACCTACACCCTGAATGGCCAGACCTTCGATCATGACACCACCGACGCTTTCGTTCCGTTCAGCGGAACCTCTTCCTGCGGTGCCTCCATCGATAGCGTGATTAACCTCACCCTCCATGTCATCGACCCGCTCGTTCCTATCTTTGACACGCTGAACAGCACCACCCAACTCTGCGACTCCGGCGACGTGACCCTCGTGGCTATCCCGCAGAACGCTGGCGCAAGCGGCTCCTGCATCTGGTATGATGCCCTTGGCAATGTCATCGACACCAATACCACCATCACGCAGCACATCACCGCTAACGCTGAGTTCTATGCCTTCTCCTATAATCCGGAAGGCGGCTGTACCAGCCTCGACTCTGTACGGGTGTTCGCTGAGGTGTACGCCACCCCCAACCCGCACGTAACGGCCGACACGACCGAACAATGCGAAGAAGGTGCCGTCACCCTCACCCTTGACCAAGCATACGATACCTTCAATTGGTTCCACGGCGACAATCAGCTGACCGAGACGAGCACCACGCTCACCCTCGATCCTATCGCCCTCGCTGACTCCGGCATCTATTACGCCACCGTCATCGACACCAATTACCATAGTGTTTATAACACCGCCATCCCCTGTCCCGCTACCAGCGACAGCGTGACCATCGTGGTGTATGAACACGCTACCGCCACCATCGTTACTTTCGATGGCGATAGCATCAACACCGCCGATAACGGTATTTTCTGCATGACCGACACTCTCCATGTCGTCACCGTTGAAATTACCGGCGGTACCTCTCCTTACACTTTGAACTGGAGCAACAACGCGGCATACGTCACCTACAACACCACGGGTGACACCGTGACCTTCTCGCCGAATCCCACTTGCGATACTACTATATATAATGATACTATCGTTGGTGGTACCGATGCCCACAACTGCTCCATCAGAAATGGCGCATTGGTGGATGTCTTCTTCACCTTGCAGGATCAAGACGTTCCGCACATCTACGTCAACGGCGACTCTGCAGCTGCCTTCCCATCAACGAGCACCAACTGCTCTTACCTGATGCCCGACCTTACCTCACTGATCGACTCTATCGTCGATGCTTGCGGTACCACTACCTGGGCACAGACCATCGCAGCTAACACCGAGATCTTCAGAGATACTACCGCATGGATCGTCGCTACCGACAACTGCGGTCATCAAGACAGCACCGAAATCCGTATCGCTATCCAGCCCAACTTCGCTACCGTTACCATCACCACTTTCGATGGCGATAGCATCACGGCTGCCGACAACGGAATTTTCTGTATGAACGATGTTGACCATGTCGTCACCGCTGACATTACCGGCGGTACCGCTCCTTTCACCTTGAACTGGAGCAATGCCACCGCTACTCATACCATCAGTGGCAACATCGCTACGGTGACCTTCACTGGTACTCCGACCTGCGACACCATCACCATCGCTGATACCATCCTTTCTGGTACCGATGCACGTGGTTGCGACATTATCATGGGCAATCTCATCGATGTTTACTATGTATTGGAAGATACCGATGTGCCTCATATCTATATGAATCGCACTGACACCACCGCAGAACCCGCTTACGCAGGTGACTGCTCATACTTGGTTCCCGATGTTACCGCTCTCGTTGACTCTGTCACCGACGCTTGCGGCACCGTTACTTGGGCTCAGTCTATCGCTGCTGCCACCGCTATCTATAGAGACACTACTCTCTGGGTGGTTGCTACCGACAACTGCGGTCATAAAGACAGCATCGAAGTAACCGTTACCATTCCTTACGTTCACGTTTCCGCTACCGACAGCGTCTTCCAGCATGTGATTTGCTCCGGCGATGCCAATGGTATTGTGGATGTGATGGTGAAAGACGGCGTTCGTCCTTACACCGTTACCATCAACCTCGTGGGTGAAACTACTACCTACACCCAGAATGGCGGCTACAATGCCGACACCACCTTCCGCTTCGAAGGCCTTGTCAAGGGTCTGTGGGCTGTGGCCATCACCGATGCTAACGGCTGTACTTATCAGGCTGACACGCTCGACGTGAGCTCACCGAATATTCTCGAACTCGACACCGCCAATGTGACGAACCTTACCTGCTGGAAGAACGCCAGCGGTTACTTCGATTATCAGCTGACCGGCGGTAGCATGCCGTATGTGGTGAAACTCGAAGGCCCTGTGGCTAAAGACACCACTATCAACGACAATAACACCTACCATGTTGGTAACCTCGACGCAGGTGCTTATGTACTCTCTGTTGTCGATGGTCACGACTGCAAAGATACGATCAGATTCACCCTTACTGAACCTGATTCACTGCAGATTACCGCTCTTACCATCCTCAACCATGTAAGATGTTATGGTGAGTCTAACGGTAATATGGCCGTTGCCATCGCTGGTGGTACTGCCGACTATACCTTCACTTGGAGCGACAGCCTGAACAACGCTGTTCGCACCGAGACCAGAAGCGACCTCGCTGACACTACCGGCCGTATCCTTCCTGCCGGCGTTTACACCATCCATGTCACCGACGTTAACAACTGTCCTTGCGTGGATTGGAACGATACCATCAAACAGAACGATAGCTTGCAGGTGGTCAGCATCGTGACTCCCAACGCTACCGAATGCCCGTATCAAGGCACCTACGACGTGACCGCTACCGTGGCTGGTGGTACGACCAACCATATCTTCATTTGGAATGTGAATGGTACTGCATATCAGATTGCCAGCAATACGAATCTGACCGATACCTACACTTATACTGAAACTGATCCCGCAGTTTGCGACACTACCTTCAACATCACCTTCAAGGTGGTTGACGACTCTGCTTGCGTGGCTACCAAGAACGCTGACCAGTTCCAGATTGTTGACAACACCAATCCTGTGATTACCGGTACTATCGCTGACACCATCGTGATTGGTTGCGACAGCCTTGCCGCTACTGTTCCCGCTCCCGTTGACAACTTCGCTGATCTTATCGCCCTTGGTTTGGATACCATCACCGATAACTGCACGACCGTTGCTACCGACTTCACGGTGACCTTCGCCGATGATACTACGGGTGTGGCTTGCGTTAGCAAGGTTAAGGCTACCATCTTGAGAACTTACACGGTTGCTGATAAGTGCGGTAACGCTTCTACTGTTTCTTATACGATTACGGTTAAAGATACGGTTGCTCCTACCTTCAGCATTACGCCTTCTGCTATCACCGTTTATAAGGATTCCAATTGCACTGTGAATGTGGATCCTAGTATTACCGGAGAAGTGACAGACGAAGATGATAACTGCTCTGTTGGTTTGCAAGCTACCTATGTGGATGTCGAGACTCCGGACGCTACTTGCCAGAACGCTTATACCATCACCAGAACTTGGAGCTTAGTGGATGAGTGTGGTAATGCAGCCGCCGATCAGGTACAGACGATCACTGTTATAGATACTATTCGTCCTTGGTTTACTCTCGCTCCCCAGAATGATACTTCTTATTGCGAGGATGACGACCTCGATATGGTTCGTCAGCGTTTCCAGAATTATCCGACCTATACCGATAACTGTGCGAACGTTACGATGACCGTTGCTTTGGATAGCATTGATACGCTCTGTAACAATAAAACTACGATTGAGTACTATACCTTCACCTTGACGGATGCTTGTGGTTTAGTCACCACGGCTAAGGCTCAAATCTACACCTTAGATACCGTTCCTCCAGCGCTCGTCCGCCCGTGGTCGAATGTGACTATTTATGACTGTAGTACTTCTGAAGCCGATTACTTGGCATGGAGAAACAACATTCAGATTCGCGACTATTGTGCTGATACCTGCTGGTTAGTGAGATTTGATAGTGTGATTACCTATCCTTCAGCTCCGTGTTTGTCTTCTTATATTGAAAATGCTACATGGTACTTTACGGATGGTTGTAATGTTGATTCTGCCAAATCGGTCTTTGTGATCGATGATAATACGCCTCCTACCATGGTGGTGGGTCCTGAACTTGAGGTTTTGGTGGATTGCGACGGCGCAGGTAACCTTGACAGCCTCAAGAGTTGGATTAATCATGTTAAATATATTGACGCTTGTGATGGCGAAAATGTCACTGTGACGCTGTATGTGCAGCATAATGGTATCAGAGAACTGTTTGATACCACCGCGCTCACTCCTGATGGAAAGCACTTCAATGGTTATGTAGGCGATGATTGCGATGGTTCCTACACGATTGAGTGGATTGCTGAAGACTGTAGAGGCAACCAGTCCACTCCGGTTATTGAACATTTCCGTATCGTTGACTTGACGGGTCCCCAGTTCACGGCTCCCGATAATGATACCGTTGATTGCGCTAACTGGGAGGCTGACCTTGCCAACTGGTTGAATGTCCCGCAGGCCTTCGACCAGTGTCACCAGATCTCTTATGATGTATTGAATGATTATCCAGGTATTGAGTCTTTCTACAGCGGTTGCGGTACACCAGCTAGAAATGTGTTTGGTACGACGTGGGTCCACTTCACCTCTACTGATTCATGTGGCAATGCTACGACTCAAGAACGTACGTTTACGGTCATTGATACCGTTGCTCCTGTAGTTTCATTCGATAACGGTACTGGTCTTAAAGATCTTAATATCTATTATGATATTAATAATAATTGTAATTATGATCATTTCACCCCGGCTGTTTCTTGGGTGATTGATACTCTTTCTACCCATACCGGTGCCAATGTTTATCATAGTGTCGCTGAATTCATCGCTGCTCATCCCGAATTGGGCATCAGCGATATTACTGATTGTGGCTTTCCGTGGGGTTATCTTACAGTGAGACGGAATGTCCTCGGTTTGGATTTGGTGAGTGAGGATGCTTGTGAGACGCATTTCCGTATGGATTACATTTTCAGAGATTATTGCGGCAATGCTGATACCATTTATCAGAATGTCATTCTCAGCGATACTACTAAGCCTGTGGCTTCCAACTTCCGTTCGGATACGGTGTGGGTCGCTGAAGATTGCAGTATTACCCTGCCCGAATACACAACTGTTGAGGCTTTGAGCGCCGCTGGTGCTGATATCCGCGATTGCTCAGAATTGACGATCTCTGGACCGGTTGATACCTATAGTGGTAGCTTGGCTACTTGCGATTCTACGGTATATCGTACCTACACCATCACCGATGCATGTAACAATAGTACTGACGTTGTTGATACTGTCCTTATTAAAGATAAGATTGCACCGGTTGTTACTGGTCCTATGCCGAGCGACACAGTGTATATGAATGCCACTTGCGATGCCGTTACTGCTGACACCGCTGCTCGTTATGCCGCTTTGATGGACACCACCACTTATCGTGATCACCAATGGAGTATGACCATTGCTGATTGCTCAGGTATCACCATCACTCGCGGTATCAGCGCTGTGACTGAGGCCGACTGCCCCGAAAAGACCATCCTTACCACCTTCTATGTGACTGATGGTTGCGGTAATGCGAGCGAGTTTGTTGATACCCTCTACATTATGGATTCTGTGAAACCTGTGGTTTCTAATTTTGAGCATAATGACACCATCTACTTGGTTGAACCTGGTTGCACCTTCACCGTTCCGGATAACATTTTGGCTATTGCTTCTTACAAAGACCTCTACAATATTGACAATGGTTATGCTGTTACCGAGTGCAGACTCGACAGCAACGCTCTCGTGACTGTCGCTGATGATGCTACTCTCGTTGGCGATACCACCGCTCCTGGTTGCTCACGTATTGTACATCTCTACTATAAAGTTCAAGACCTCTGCGGCAACATCTCCGATGGCAAGTTCACTTTGAATGTAGTGATTGTTGACACTACCAGACCTGCTATTGAGTTTACGGCTGTTGAGAACGATACGGTTTACCTGACTGCTACTTGCCAGCTGCCTGATCTGATCACCACTTACTGGGCGGATGGTAGTGATGCTATCGATCACGGCTACTCTATCACCGATTGCAATATTGATGTTCCTGCTACTCCTTTGACTCAGTTTACTCAACGTGAAGAGGAAGAGGGTTGTAACAATATTAAGGTTACTGTTCCTTATACCATCGCCGACTCTTGCGGTAATGTGTCTGATACCCTCTACCAGTACATCATCGCTGTTGATACTGTGAAACCTGTTGTTGATGACTCTTATATTCATACTATTGATACCGCTCAGGATGCTGACTGCGGCGTGTATGCTTTGGATACGGTTCTGGACATTGATACTTACAAGAAATTGTATGATTTCGATAATGGCTACTATGTTACGGAATGCAAACTTGACAGCACTAAGCTGATCACGGATCATATTGACACTACTGACGATGCTTGTGAGCGTTACATCCATTACTACTACAGAGTTCAGGATGCTTGCGGTAATATCTCTGCTAACATGTTCACCCTGAGTGTGAAGTATGTTGACAAGCTCGCTCCTGTTGTAGCCGCTCCCGCTACTTTGAGAGAGGATACCGTTTATATGACCTATCCGGAATGCACCAATACGGATACCACTGGTTTGCATTGGCCCAACTTGGATAGCGCCCTCGCACATGGCTATACTTTCACGGATTGCCATCTTGACGCCAGCGAATTCACACAGACTCGTACCAGCGGTTGGGTGCACGATGGTTGTTACTCTGTTGATACGGTTTACTATACCGTTGCGGACTCTTGCCATAATGTTTCTGTTGAATTCATCCAGGCCATCCGTATGTTGGATACCTCTGTGCCGGTTGTGGTTACTCCGAACATCAATGATAGCATTATCGAGATGGATGAGACCACCGCTAACTGCTTAGGTCACGATGTGGATCCGTTCACTACGGTCGGCCAAGTGATCGCTTTCGACGCCACCTTCACGGTGAACGATTGCAATGTGGATAATAATTCTGAAGTGTTTGTCTTTGATGCTGACACTGCTGGTATCTCCTGCGAACGTGTGGTTACCCGTGTATACAAGGTGAAAGATAATTGTGGTAATGTTTCTAACACCACTTTCACTCATTTGATCAAAATCATAGATAATAACGCTCCTCAGATTAGCTTCACCGCTCTCCCGGATTCCATCTCTTACATGAGAGAGTATGCTGATTGCGATATGAATGCTAATCCTGAATACACGAGCGTTGCTGCTCTGTTGAGCGTTTACTCTAATGAGTCGATTACGGATTGCAACCTCGATGATAACATGACTTGTGTGGCTGATACTACTTACACGGCTCTCACCAATAGTCCGAATATTGCTTTGATTCACAGAGTTTACACGGTTTCCGATGCCTGTGGTCATAGTGCTACATTCGAACACAATATCTATGTACAAGATACTGTGAAGCCGGTTGTTACTACCACCGAGGTCGATGTTCTGACGAATCTGCCGAAGGTCCAGGATTCTATTGTGTTCTCCACTGCTACGAATTGCGATCCTGACGTTCCGGCTCCATTTACAACGGTTGCACAGGCACTTGCTTATCCTGGCATGACCAGCATTGTGGATTGCGAATTGGATTCCATTATTCCTACTCCCACTATTGCACGTACGGATGGCTCCTGCCCCGATACAATTACTAGAATATACACGATCTTGGATAGCACTGGCAATACGGCTCAGTTCATCCAGTACATTATCATCCGCGATGAAGTAAGCCCCGAAATTTCGGGTACGCTGCCTTCCGTTTTGGTCTATACTGATGACAACTGCGACTATGACCTTTCTGGTGTTCAGGTTTACGACGATACAACTGATCTTGTAGGTGCTGGTTTAACCATCGTTGATTGCCACGACATCACCAGCGTGACTTATAGTGATGTTCCTACTCGCAATTCTCAAGGTTGCGAAAATGACAACTATGTGACCAGAACTTACACCGTGACCGACAAGTGCGGTAACTCCAGCATGGTTGACCAGATTATCAATATCAAGGATACTACTCGTCCTCAGATGGATGTTCCTGCTCTTGATGATGTGGCTGCAACCTCTGTTGGTGGCTGTAAATTTGCTATCCCGGATTTGTCGAGCATCATCAATGCTCACTACACCGATAACTGCACCAGCCTGCCCAAGACGATCACTCCTGACCATGCTTGGGGAGAACTGATCAGCGATACCACTATTGTTACGATTACCTATACTGATAGTTGTGACAATGCTAACACCACTACTATCCGTGTTAACGTTCCTGCTAAACTCGTCATCGACTCTGTGAAGATGGATAGCGTAAGCTGCCACAGCATGAGCGATGGTAGTATCTTGGTTTGGGTCTCCGGTGGCACCGATAATGATACCGTTAACATCTGGCAAGGTACTACCCAGATTCTGGGCGACTCTATTACCGACAACTACATGGTATTCCATGGTTTGGCTGCTGGTACCTACACTGTCCAAGCTATTGATGCTGATAGTTGCGAAGCTGTTCCTCAGAATATTGAGGTGCTGCAGCCCGATACTTTGGTGGTGGAACTCAATATCACCACTCTCGATGACATTGACACCGCTTCCCTCTGCGATAATGATGGTTTCCGTTTGGTGACCACCTTACCGAATGTGGGTCAGCAAGGTACTCCTGATTATGAGTACAATTGGTACTATGTCAAGAATGGTGTGGATACTGTTCCTGTATATCAGGTTGGTCCTACTAATGCTACTTCTACCACCTATGGTTATACTTCTACTCTGGAGGCTGGTTCTTATAAATTCGTTGTTGAGGTTGTGGATGCTCGTGGTTGTACCGATACCGCTTCTGCAATGCTCACGATTGATTCTACTTACGAATTCCACGATACCGCCCGCGTGTGTCTGTCTAACCTGCCGTTTACTTGGCCTGGTCACACCGATCGTGCAATCAATCCTCTTGTGATTGACAACTCTCTCATTACGGTTAACGATACTGTGTATGTCATTTACGATAGTCTGCCCAGTATCCACGGTTGCGATAGCGTTTGGATTCTCCATCTGACGGTTACCGACAAGGCTTTCCTCACCATCCGTGACAGAAATGACAATGCGGATGAAAGCACCTTGCAGGAGCGCGAAATCCATGCTACATTCGAAACCGGCAACTATGCTGACGGTCAGAAGGGCTTCGAAATCTTCGTGAACCGCAACTGTATGAATTGTACCAACGTTAAGGTGGGCTTCCACTACACGCTCTATCGCATCGAAGGTAATGATACCATCGAGATCACCTCTGATGTGGACGATTACTTCACACCGAACTACCGTACTTATATGGACCAGTACTCACTGAATGCTCAGACCATCACCACAGGACCTGTTACAATTCCTCAGCAGTATCCGAGTATTGGTATGGGTGTTGCAGCTGGTAACCATTACGACTACTTCAACCTCTGCTGGATGACCCCGAGATACAACTGCTCATTCGGCCCGTTCTTGACCAACTCTGGTATTGGTTACACTTACGGCCGTGCTAATACCATCGGCTTCACCCAGTTCAGAACTCCTGGTGAGTATATGATTGTTGTTGATATGGTTGAGTACACCGGTGGTAGTGGTTGGAATGGTGAAGGTTATTGCCACGATGATGGTAAGGTCGGTGGTCAGAATGCTACTGCCACTACTAACATTATCTCTTCCGTCACTATCTACATGACGGTTACTGGCGATCCGCTGTCCGCTTCCGCTCCGTTCGTTAATCCTATGGAAGGTGTGGTTACGGTTGACGCTATGGGTAATGTTCCTACCGTGACGGCTTACCCGAACCCGGCTCGCGACTTTGTGACCGTTGAACTCAGCGGATTCCATGGCGAGACCTCCGTCATCCTTTCCGATGGTAATGGTAAGGCTCTCAGCAACACCAACCTCAACATCGATAGCGATGCTACTCCGATCATCAAGATCAACACCAGCGACTTCGCTCAGGGTGTGTATATGGTGACCGCTCGCAACAAGGATGTTGTCGTGACCAAACGTGTTGTGATTGTCAGATAATATTCTGTACTGAATACCTCAAGGGGCTGCCATCTGGTGGCCCCTTTTTTATTGCCTTTCGCTCGCCGATTTTCTACATTACCTTGTTTATAATTTTTCAACTATCATTATTCATTTCCCATTCCAATCCTTTATCTTTGCCGATATTTGATAAGTTATGTTTAAAAGGCTGATTTTTATTGTCTTTTCTTTGATTCTCTTTGTGAATGAGAGCGTTACGGCTCAAGATGTCGCTTCGCAATATAGTGCTTTGTCTCCTGAGGCGAATCACCGAATTGACTCTATGGTGCAGCGCTGTATTGACAAGCATATCATCCCAGGATGCCAAATTATGGCCCTCTATCGTGGGAATGTGATTTATGACCGTAACTTTGGTTATCAGACTTACGACACCACTTTCCCCGTCAATGATGGCACCATGTATGATGTCGCCTCCATGACCAAGTCGTTGGCCACCACCTTGGCGGTGATGAAACTCTATGATGACCACCTTCTTCGTATCACCGATAAGGTATCCACTTATCTGGATTATACAGCAAGCACGGCAGTCGGACATCTCACGATTGCCGAACTGATGACGCACACCTCCGGATTGTCGGCTTTTATCCCCTTTTACCGTGATATTTCGCCCAAAGGAGTGTGGGATGCCCGTTACCTCCATTCTGCCCCCGACTCGCTCTTTTCGGTCAAGGTGGCCGACAGCGTTTATCTTCGTTACGACTTTCCAGACACGGTACTTCATAAGATGACCATCTATAAATTAGGGCAAAAGAAATATGTGTACAGCGATTTGGGTTTTATCCTGATGAAAGAGATTGTGGAGAAGGTCGCTGGCGTGCCGATGGATCAGTTTTTGAACGACAATTTCTACATGCCGATGGGACTGACTCGTACAGGTTTCAACCCGACGGAATGGACTTCTGTTGAGAATATCGCGCCTACTGAAAACGACACTTATTTCCGCAAACAGCAACTACGAGGGTATGTGCATGACCAGTCGGCGGCAGTGTTTGGTGGCGTATGCGGGAATGCCGGCCTTTTCTCTACCGCCCATGAGGTGGCCGTCATCTTGCAGATGCTGATGAATGGCGGCGAGTGGGAGAACCATCGCTACCTCTCCGAAAAGACCGTCTTGCAGTTTGTGAGTACCTGCCCGATGCACGGTTGTCAGCGTCGCGGTTTGGGCTTCGACACGCCTTCGTTTGCCGGTCCGAGCGGATTACTTCCTGCCATAGCAGGGAATAAGACCTACGGTCATCAGGGTTTTACGGGAACTGTTTTTTGGTGCGACCCGCAGAATGATGTTATCTATATCTTCCTGTCGAACCGAGTTTATCCGAGCGCGGAAGAAAATCTGTTGTCGAAAAGCCGTTTGAGACTGTTGGTGCAGGAGGAGATTTATCTTGACCTGTTTAAAAAGTAATGAAATACCTAAAGAATGGAGAGACCAATTATCACATTGATTAGCGACTGGGGATGGGACGATGTGTCGTTGGGGTTGATGAAATGGGAGCTGTACCAGCGTTTCCCCAATGCTTGTGTGGTTGATCTTGTTCATGATGTGGAACTGTTGGATGTCAACCAGACGGCTTTCATGATGTCTCGTCTGTACCAGCGTTTTCCGGAGGGCAGTTTGCACCTAATGCTGACGGGAGTTTCCCGATTATCCAATGAGACCCCTTTGGTGGTGGAGATGGAGGGCCACTATTTTATTGGTCTTGACAATGGCGTTTTCCCGGCGTTGTTCCCTGACGGCACTTTGCAGGTGCGGCGTTTGAAAGAAGGTGTAGGTGATTGCTTAGAACAGATGAGCGTGTTAGCTGAGGCGTGTCTGACCCATCGTTGCCAAGAGGTGACGGAAGAGGCGGAGTTGCTTTGCGAGAATTACCTTCTCAGGTATGTTTATTCAGGCGCCGAGAAGTCCTTTTTAGGCCATGTGATGTATATTGATAGTCATCACAATGTGGTGACGAATATCCCCGCCCAACTATTCAAGGATGCTTTGGGAGATCAGTCGTTTGAACTTCGTTTGAGCGGATTTGTGATTCGGAAGTTTCATGATCGATATGTGAAGGAGTGTGAGCCTTATTTGGTGCCGAATTCGTTAGGGGTATTGGAGATTGTGAGTTATGGGGCGAAATTAGTGTTGGTGCCGAAGTGGAATGTGGGGCAGGCGATACGGATTGAATTTGTGGAATCAAATGAATAAAATATGAAAAGAGTATTATGTTTTTTGTTGACGATGATTTGTCTTGCTATGCAGGCACAATCGGTAGATTATGAGTTGTTGGGATTTTTGGACAGCCGTGATTCGTTGGTAGAGGAGCTGGTGCTGGCGGCCAGTGAGGATTTCACGCCGTCGTTGCGTTTGAAAAACAACGGATCTGGCATACCAGCGACTACCGATACGGTGTATTTTGACATCTATTATAACGGCAGTTATGCCAGCTACTTCTATTTGAGGGGGAACCAGTTGCAGGGTTTGGTGTCGGGGCAGGAGGCCACGGTATCGTTGCCGCAACCGCTGATGACCGCCGCTGCGATGGACGAGAGTGTCATCACAGCATTCCAGATCTGTATTGAGGTGCGGATTGCGGGCAGTGCCCATGACCCCGTGGCAGACAACAACCGTGCCTGTGTGCAGGTGAACCGTCCGCTGCCCGTGCCCGAATATGCGGAGGGTGACTTCCGGGTGGGTCCCAACCCGGCTCGCGATGTTCTCAGTGTGCAGGCACCCGCTGGTACACAGGTGGAGTTGTTTGATATGTCGGGTCGGAAGTTGCTGAAAGACATTATGATAGGAGATAAATTTTCCTTCAATGTTTCGAATTTTTCTGCGGGTATCTATTTTGTGAAGATGACCAACGGAAAAAAAGAGACGGTACGGAAAATTTTTATAGCGAAATAAATCATTTTTTTAGCATTTTTAAGAATATCATTTTAGAAAAAAATGTAATTTTGCGGTTCAAAAAATTCATTTTATTATTAACCAAAACAAAACATTATGAAAAAACTTTTTACCCTTTTCGCAGCTATGTTTGCTGTTGTGGCAATGAACGCTCAGACTGTTGACTACTCTCTGGATGGATTTTATGATGGCACATCTGTTATCAGCACTTTGAATTTGGGAATGACAGAAGATTTCAATCCGAGTGTGATTCTGACCAACAATGGTCCGGATGTTCCTGCTGCTACCGATTCCATTATTCTGGATATCACGATTGAAGGCATGAACTTGGGTTATGTGTACCTGCTTGGTGCACAGGCTGCTTCTCTTACTGCTGGAAACCAAACGGCATTGGGCTCTGAGACTCCTTTGTTCACCGCTGCTGAAATGGATGAGGCTGGTATTGAGGGCAGTTTCCAATTCTGCTACAACCTCCGCATTGTCGGTGCTGCCACTGATCCTGACCTCTCCAACAACCAGGCTTGCCTCACCGTCAACCGCGGTGTGAATGGCATTGAGAACATCGTTGCTGGTGAAATCAATGTTTACCCGAACCCCGCTACCGATGTTATCTATGTTGCCAATGCTGAAGGCGCACAGGTGAGCGTGTTCGACATGAACGGCCGCATGGTCAACAGCGTGGAAAGCGCTTCCGCTAACCAGGCTATCGACGCTTCTTCTCTCGCCAAAGGTATGTACATCGTACGTATCGTTGACGGTCAGAATGTTACCACCAAGAAGGTCAATGTGGTTCGCTAATCACTAACTTTTTTCAGTCTAAAGGGCCTGCATGAAAATGCGGGCCTTTTTTTATGACTGTAAATGATAATCTATTGGGAAGATTGGCATTTTTTTGTATTTTTGCACCATCATTTATAGAATTATCAATAATAATCATATTATGAAAAAATTTATTTTATCCGCCTCCTTATTAATAGGATTGGCAGTCGTTTTCACCGCCTGCACGGGCAATTTTATGCAGGACATGTTTAACTTGGTTTCAGGTCATGCCTCCAGTACGGTTAGAGGTAGTGAAACGGAAGAGTATGATTCGAGCATTGCAATGAATCTCACGGGAATTGAGCATCCTTGCACGATGGGACTGTGCACCTCGATGGATATTGATGAACTGCAGAATATCAGAAGCGAAGAGGATATTGAATTTCCCTTCATGGTTTACCGTTTGGTGGGCTCGAAGTTTACCTCGGGTTCTGACCTCACCGTCAACAATGTGCTGACGGCGGAAGATGTTGAGGATTTCGATTATAAGAGTCTGATTAACGGAAGATTTGCCGAGAATAATGTGGTGGCGGTGGCTGTCAGTGCTACCCAATACTATGTGATGAGCACGGGCAATATTCATCTGAAGAAAGTGAATCACAACAAGGTGGTGGGCGATTTTTCAGGTAGTGCATACGTGATTGATATCGAAGCAGAACCGAAGTTGTCGGAAGAGCAGGTGAGCTTTTCTGGTGATTTCAAGAGCCGCGTGATTCCAGTGATGGATTGGCTTGTTCGTTTGCAGGATAGTATTCAATAATAATTTTAGAAATGAAAAAATCGCTGATTCTTTGGTTGTTAGGTGTTCTTCCTCTGTGCTTGTTGGGCCAGCAGGTAGAGTTGTTGAACCAAGCTTATAGTCAGGTGGAGAGTGTTCTGACTCCTGAGGATGAGGCGATGCTGCGCGCTTGTCCGGTGCTGAAATTGGATGCCCACCAGCTGGCGCGTCCGCTGCCTCCAGAGGTTGACAACTCGCTGTTGCCCTATATGACTCCTATCTACGGGCAGTCGGCGTTGGAGTGTGGACAGGCTTCGAGTATAGTTTACACTTTTTCTTACGAAATCAACTGCCGTAGGGGCACCAACAACGACAATTTCAACCGTCGCTACCCAACCCATTTCGCATGGAATTTCTGTAATGGCGGTGCCAGTGCGGGTGTGAGTTTCTTAGACACCTGGGAAGTGATTCGCACGGCGGGAACCCCCAACGTGTCCGACTGGGGCGGCTGGTACAGTACAGGCGGTCCGTCGCGCTGGGCTTCCGGCTACAACCTCTACTACAAGGCGATGCAGAACCGTATCGTGGAGTTCCTCGCCATCCCCACCGACTCGGAAGAGGGCCTGCTGACCCTGAAACACTGGCTCGACAACCACCTCTGCGGCGACGAACATGGCGGATTGGCCAACTTCTACTCCACCCACGTGCCCAACGGCAACGAGGAGATGCTGCGCCAGATTCCGGAAGGTACCCCACACGCCGGTATGTGGATCGTGCCCAACTTCAAAGCCAATGTCAACCACGGACAGACCATTGTCGGCTACGACGACTCTATCTGCTGGGACTACAACGGCGACGGCATGTACACCAACGACCGCGACCTGAATAGTGACGGCGTGGTCGATATCCGCGACTGGGAGGTCGGTGCAGTCATCTTCTGCAACTCTTTCGGAACGGGTTTCGCCAACGAGGGCTACTGCTACCTGCCCTATCGCAAACTGGCGGAATTGCCCGCCAACGGCGGCATCTGGAACAAGTGCGTCTATGTGGTGAACGTGAAAGACCAAGTGAGTCCGAGACTTACCTATAAAGTGACCCTTGACCACACCTGCCGCAACAAAATCAAACTGCAGGCCGGTATCTCTACCAACTTGAACGCCACCCAGCCCGACCATACCATCGACTGGGCCGTGTTCAACTACCAGGGTGGAGAGCATTACATGCAGGGCGATTCCACCGACGAGCAGCGCGTCCTTGAACTCGGACTGGATGTGAGCCGCCTGCTCGAGTTTATCGAACCCGGTCAGTCCGCCAAATTTTTCTTGCAAGTAATTGAAAATGATCCGGAGAGTGCGGCCGACGGGCAGGTGATCGACTTTGCCTTGATGGATTATAATGGCTCTATTTTGCCTGTTCAAACCGTCTGCTCGGATGCAAATGTGCCGTTGGTGAACAATGGCACCACTACGCTTTCGGTGGTGAGCAGCATCAACTTCTCCCGTCCGCAGATGCAGCCTGCCCCGCCAATTATGGAGGCCTTCACCGACTTCCGCTACCAGATTCCTGTGACAGGCGGCAATGCACCTTATCGTTTTGAGTTTACTAAAGAGTATGATATTGAGGAGTTTGCTGAAAACATGCCTGCAGCCTCTGGCAGTACAATCTCTCTCTCCAATACCAATAATGGTTATGCGTTGGTGAATTTGCCATTTGAATTTCCTTATTATGATGAAAAATACAGCCAGCTCTGCATCTATGCCGATGGCTATATGAGTTTCCGCTACGATACCTACAACTGGCCGTTCCTCAAAGACCCCGAAAAGCAGATCAAGGCCACTCAGATGATTGCGCCTTTCCGTGCAGATCTCGTTGTGACGAGTGTGAAGAAGAGTCAGAGTTCGTCGGAGGTGACGATCTTTGTGCAGGCGAAAATCAACGGACAGAGTTCGAGCAACATCTCCTACGCCGTAAAACTCTATCCCGATGGTGTGATTGAATTTTACTATGGTTCAATGAGTTATACTGGTAATGGCGGTCTCTCCCTCATTTCGCGTGGCGATACTCGTATTTACCAGAAAACTCCCGTTTCAGAGGGTACTTCCGCGCAGTTTGCCAACCGTAGTTTCCGTTTCACCCCGCCGCAGCGGGTCGATTTCTTGCAGTTGAGCCGCGATGGAGTGCTGTCGGGCATGTCGGAAACGGCCTTCACCCACCTGCCGGTGCCCGTCACCTGTTTCGACATCAACGACCAGCGGCATGATACGCTCGTGTATCTCAGCTGCGAATATGGCAATATGCTCGTGATTACCGATATGCACGTGGATGCAGGCGGCGATGAGGTGATTTCTGCCGGTGAGGAGGTGACCTTGTCGTTTACTGTCAGGAACCTCGACACTGTTCCGTATGCGGATTGCTTTTTGCGCTTCAGCACCCCGTGTCCCTATGTGGAGATGGTTGACGATAACGAGTATTTCGGTTATATTGGCGGCGGCAACGCCTACACGCTCAATCATGCTATCCGTTTCCGGACAGCACCCGGAACGCCCAATATGACCATCGCCGACTTTGTGGTCACCCTCTCCAACGACCACTATCCGATGACGACGGTGATGCCGTTCACTATCTATTCTAACTGGTTGGATGTGGTGTCGTATGCTGTCATGGACGGTGGCAACCATCGGGTGGATGCCAACGAGACCGACACCTTGCAAGTATGGTTTAGAAATGCGGGTCCGGAAGCCCTCGTCGATCTGATGTTCGAGATGCGATTGTTGGAGGAACATATTATCCCATTGGATATTCGGGATGACTTTTATTTGTTGGAGCCCGGCGAGGTCAAGATGGCCGAGTTTGTGTTCCGCACGGATGCACAATACCAGACACTCAGCGCGTTGGATGTGCTGATAGATGTTTATTCAGGCCTTCAATATAGTGATACTAAAGTCATTACCCTCATTGGCGAAAGCAATTGTGAGAGTTTTGAAAGTGGCCTTCCCGAAGGATTCTCCTACGCCAACTACGCATGGTATTCTACCTCCGATGAAGCGGCAGATGGAGTGTTTAGTCTTTGTTCGGGAAATATTACTCACAACGATACCTCTACTGTGATTTGCCAGTTTACTGCTGTGCGAGAGGGAACAATCTCGTTCAGCTACAAGACCTCCACGGAGAACAACTACGACTGGCTCTATTTCTTCATCGATGGCACGCAGCAGATGCGCTGGTCGGGAGTACACGACTGGGAACGCTATGAGGCGCCGATTTTGGCGGGCGAGCATACTTTAGTGTGGAAATATATCAAAGACTATTCGGTAGATGGCAATGCCGACAAAGTGTGGATTGATGATGTGTGTTTTCCCTTGGAGAACGATGCCATGCCTGAGTTGCAGATTTCGCCGAATGTAGTGGAAGTGACCGCTGGTGTGGAACAGATCGATATTCCGTTGCTCTACGAGTCTGTCACGCCCATTTACCTTCTGTATGAGAACCGCATTGTGAATGAGGATATGCAGCCTATCGGGTGGGCTTCCATTGAGTTGCCGGGCGGAAGCCTCAATGCGTTGTCTTCCCGCGAGGTCAATCTGAGCCTTCATCTGGCGGGGATGCCCGACGGTGTGTATCATGCCAACTTGGTGGCTACGGTACAGGAGGGTAATACGGTGCAAGTGCCGATCACGGTGGTGGCAGTCAACACGGGAGTTGACGAATATACCGTGTCGGAAGGCACCGTCAAAGTGTATCCTAACCCCACTACGGGGAGTGTGACCGTGGAGCAGCAAGGTTTTGACGGACAGCGGGTTCAGTGCCGACTATTTGATATGTCGGGCCGCCAGTTGCGTTGGTTTGAGGAGAACAATTCCCAGTTTGAGGTTGATTTGGGCGATATGGCGCAAGGGATGTATTTCTTGCAGATGCGCTGGAGCAGCGGCGAGGTGCAGGTGGTGAAAATTGTGAAAAGATAGTCCCCCGTGGTTTTCAGTACCCCTCTATTTCTTTTTATTTTTCTTCCTATATTGTTGATAATCTATTGGTTATCACCATATAAGATGAAGAATTGGATTTTGTTGTTGGGTAGCTTGTTCTTTTATTCGTGGGGAGAGCCGTTTTTTGTGATGGCGGTGGTGGCGGCGATTGTGGCCGATTATTTCATTGCCCGGAAGATGGCGGCCAGTGAGGGGCGGAGGCGAAAGGGTTTGTTGGCGGTGTCGTTGGTGCTGAATGTGGGGCTGCTGCTGTATTTCAAGTATGCTAATTTCTTCGTTGCTAACTTGCAGGCGCTTTACTCTCTGGTGGGTGCGCAACCCTTTAGTTGGGTGGAGGTGGCCTTGCCGGTGGGTATCTCCTTTATTACCTTCCAGAAGATTTCGTACATGGTGGATGTGTACCGCGGTACGGTGGAGCCGCAGCGCAAGTTGCAGGACCTGATGCTCTACATCCTGATGTTTCCGCAGCTCATTGCCGGTCCAATCGTGCGGTATAAGGATATTGCGGGGCAGCTTGCCGACCGCAGGGCCGATGATACTTTCGACCGTCGTGTGGTGGGCTTCTCGCGTTTTATGTTTGGATTGGGGAAGAAGGTGTTGATTGCCAATGTTTTGGCGGAATATGTGGATGCGGTGTTTGCCGCCTCGCCCGGCGACTTCTCCTCTGGTACGGCGTGGATAGCCATTCTGGCTTACACTTTCCAAATCTATTTCGATTTCTCAGGCTATTCCGATATGGCTTTGGGTTTGGGGTTGATGTTGGGATTCAGATTTCCTGAAAACTTTAACTTCCCTTATATCTCGCAGAGTATCACTGAGTTTTGGCGCAGATGGCACATCACTTTGAGTTCTTGGATCAAAGATTACTTATACATCCCGATGGGAGGAAATCGGGTGGCGGTGCCGCGCATGTACTTCAACTTGGTGTTCGCGTTTTTCATCTCCGGTTTTTGGCATGGTGCTGCCTGGACCTTCATCGTGTGGGGACTTTACCATGGTTTTTTCTTGATTTTGGACCGAATAGGGATGAAGAAAGTGTTGGACAAGATAGGGAAGTTGCCGGCCGTTATTTGCACCTTTTTGGTGGCGATGGTGGGTTGGATTTTCTTCCGTGCCGACAATCTGACCTATGCTTTTGCTTATCTGCGCCGCATGTTTGCTTTCGATGGGCGGTGGGATGAATTTTATTGCGACAGGAGATTCCTGTTTGTCTTTTTCGTGGCGGTAGTAGGTTCTTTTTGGGGGATTTTCAAGAAGGGCGAGCAGTTCCAGTACAAGTTTTTTGCCGAACAGCCTGAGCGGAAGTGGCTGTTGGTAGGGTTTGGAATGGCGGTGGTGTTGTACGTGCTGTGTGGCGGCTCATTGTTGGCCGGCGGCCTGAATCCGTTTATTTACTTTAGGTTCTAAAGAGATATTGGATGGTTACAAAGTAAGTAACATGTTTGACGCTATGGTGTCCGTCATGGTAGTCGGTACCCCGCAGTTTTTGGCTATTGTGGGCCATTGGGATGCTTTTTCACAAATTTCATCAATAATGGCAGTGGCATTTTTGATATTGTTCCTCTTGGCTAATTCCAGTAGGTCGTTGCGAGTGATATCATCAAATTTCTCGTTTATTGACATTTGGTGCGTGTTGGTCCAGTCACCTTTGGGATTGTAGGCATAGCCCATGTCGTAGGCAGGGGATAGACGCCATTTGCCATCTTCTTCCATCAAGAATGAAATGTTTTTGGTGTGATCGTCTTGGTTGCGTACCACCACGTTGAATACTATTCTGCGGAACATTTCCTGAGCTTCTGAATATGACAATCGCAAAGCTCTCATCACATTGAAAGCCTGTTCGTAGGAGTAGGCTCTGTGCAGTCTATAATCGAAATGAGCAATCCCGCATAGTGTTTGACTATGAATTTTTTTGCCATTTTTGCGGTCAAAACGCCGGGTAAGGAAGTGTGCTCTTCCGTTTTCCTCAATCAAAGAACAGTCTGTCATCTCAATGCCGCATGCTTTAGCCAAATGATAAAATGAATATTCTAAACGACCAAAGTTGCTTGTTTCTTTGAATCCGGCGGTTGCAGATACACCATCCAGTTTTATTAAATAATAGTCGAATCCCGTAGGGACTTCAACTTGTCCCGAACGAACTTCGCCAGTGTCTTTATTGTAAGCTATGATGGCTTTTGCTCGTTGTCCTCCTGCCGATGTTCCCAATCGCAGTATTTCTGCGATAGCAGCCTTTTTGTCCTGGTTGAGATTCGTCTCAAAGGATGATTTGTCAGAAAGGGCATGGGCTGCGACTTCAACCAAAGAGTCAATGGCAATCTTTATATTGGGATTGTACAAGGCATCCATAGCTGGCTCAAATTCTAATGCTCCCATGCATCTTTTACCTAAGAAGCAGAGAGTTTCAATCGGATTGGTGCTGGTATGTCCTGTTAGTGCGAGCCATTTGTCAAATAGTGCTCGTCCGTATGTGTCTGGCAATGAGTCAGCCAACATGCCGGGTAATCCCTTAAAAGTTTCCTTGTCCAGGCCCGCAAACGAATAGATGCGGCCTTCGCGGACGGGCATCATCAATGGTGAAGGCTCCAGTCCAAGACTTATAAAGTCATGGTCATATTCAAATTGAGCGACCTCATAACGATTATCCCAACGAAATGTTCCCACGGGGGAACCAAACATATAGACTTTTGCTACATCTACCATTGTGAATCCTCCATCGTTACTTTTTTAAGTTTTCCGGCCGCTCTTTTTCTGGACTTTGCACCTGCTGATTTCACTAATCCGTAGTATTCATTTGGACTGAGTTGTGTTTCTTCTACCAAGGGCAGCAACACATCTAATAATCCCAAAGTGCGTAAAATTCTTATCAATGAATCGAATGTGCGGATTTCACCTTTCTCAATTTTTTTGAGAGTGGACAGTGACACGCCAGCAGCTTCAGCGAGGCTTTGTTGGGTAATGTTTTGTTTGAGCCGTATTTGTTGCAGGTGTTTCCCGATTCGTTCAAAGATAGAAATATCTGCAAGCATATAGATGTTCTCCATAAAGGTTTAATTTTGAACTTTTACGTGGCAAAAATACAAATAATAGTTCAAATATAAACCATTATGTGAAAAATTTTTCATTCGCGACTAGGCACAAAAAAAGCGGAAGAGCAATCTTCCGCTTTTGGGTAGGTAAACAAGGTTTACAGATTATCTGTTGCCCTTGGTGTTGTTACCTTTGGTGTTGATTTTGAGGCTAACGTTACCGTCTTTGTCAGCTTCAACTTTGGTGTTTTCGGTTTCAACGTTCACACCGCCGTTTTTGTTACCTTCAACCTTCACTTCCTCTTTCTTTTCAGGAGCGGGGGTCTCAACGGTAGCGGTTGCTTCGGGAGCGGTAGTTTCTTCCTCAACGGTGGTTTCGGTTTCGGTTGTTACTTCTTCTTCAACGGCTTTGTCTTTAGTGTCGTTGCTGCAAGCGAAGAATAAACCAGCGGCTAAAACTGCTAAGAATACTTTTTTCATTGTTTAAAAGATTTAAGGTTTATAAAAAAAAGTTGTTTGTCCTAAAATTATTTAGCAGGAACATAGGTGAGGGTGAAGGTGTAGGTACCAGGAACGCCTTTTGCGGGATTTTCACCGAGGGTCCAAGTGTAGGTAACTTTCAGCTCATCCTTGTTGAGTTCAAGAATCTTGCAGCTTTCAATTTCCTCATCATAGAAGAAGGGGATCTGCATATCAAGAACTTTTTCCTCTTCGTTGATAGCCCATTTGCCGAGGGAGCTTTCCTGGCTGGGTTGATCTTCGCAAACTTCACCGGGGTTGAGGTACTCGAAATAATCTGCTTTGAATTTGATGACGTCGTCTTTCTCGCAGTCATAAACATAACCTTCGAAAAGGTCAGAAATCTGCGTGTTGTCATTCAGAGTCCAATAAGGAGTGGTGGTGGCGGAAGACAAAGTCCAACCCTTTTCGATAGTCAGATAATCGGTCATGGTCTTGTTGTCTTTGCAGGAGGTGAGTGCAAATACACCAACCAATGCAATTGCGATAACGCTTAAAATGCTCTTTTTCATAGTTTTGAATTTTTGGTTAATAATTAATGTTTAATGGTGCAAAAATACTACATTTTTTAATTGTGGTGCAATTTTATTTGAAAATTCTTTTTATTTAACTTTTTTTATATTTTCGCGAAAACTGGAAGGATAGACGATGCTGTGGGTGGGTGAGTTTAATTGGGTAAGAGGTTTTTAGGTTTTTTTAGAGATGAGGGGCTCTGGGGATTCCGTCGCCAATGGCGACGGAATGGTGGAATGGACTAATAATCAGACAGTTGGTTGGGCAGGAACATCGGAGGTGCGTTGGAAGGCGCGAAGGTGGAAGTAGGGGAGGATAGCGTAGAAGTGGTCGAAGATGTCGGCCTGCAGATCTTCGTAGGCCCGCCACTCGGTGGCACGAACGAAGCAATACAGCTCCATCGGCAACCCGTTCTCGTCGGGATCGCGGTGGCGCACCATCAGCAGGGCGGTCTCATCCACCATGGGGTGCTGCTGCAAGTAGGCCACCATGTATGCCCTCAACACACCGAGGTTGGTTTGGAACTCGGCGTTGGGGATGTCGGGGTTGCTGAGGTTGCGCTCGCTGTTGATTTGGTTGATGCGCTCCTGCGTTTGGTCAATATAGTCGCGCACGAGGTCAATTTTGCGGAACTCATCCAACATTTCGGGCGTGCAGGCCTGTATGGAGTTTACGTCGAGGTGGATAGAGCGGGTGATGCGTCGGATTTTGCGCTCGCTCATGCCGCGCCAGTTCTGTATGTCGCTGCCCACCATGGTCTTGATAGGCACGGTGACAATCGAGTTGTCGAAGTTGCGCACCTTCACTGCGATAAGGTTCACTTCCTCCACGATACCGTTGGCTTGTCCGTTGGGGTCGGTGATCCAGTCGCCGATGCGCACCATGTCGTTGGAGGAGAGTTGTATGCTGTTGACGAACCCCGTGATGGTGTCTTGAAACACGAGGAGCAACACGGCAGAGAAGGCGCCGATACCGGCGATGAGTCCTGCCGGCGACTTGTTGACGAGGATGCAAGCGATAAGGATGACGGCCAGCACCCACAACACAATCTTAACGACTTGCTGGTAGCTTTTGATGGGCTTGCGATGGTGTTTTTCTGCTGCTACACTCTCCAGCACGTCGAGGAAGGAACAGATGCATCGCACCAGCATGACTAATATATAAATATTGATAACCCCTCTGAAGAAGCCGCTGCTCATGCTCTCCGGCTCGAAGATTTCGCCCGAGAGGCGGAACACGAAAAAGGCGGGAAGCAGCATGGAGATGCGGGCGAAGAATTTCTGCTCCAGCATGGCCTGCAGCCAGATGTTGGGCTTCCGTTTCAGGCGGAGTTTGGCGGAACCGACAAAAAGGAGGCGTAGCAGCTGATATACCACCAATCCGAGGAAAAGGGTGGCGGCGATAATAATCAGCAGGGTACAGAGTTTGCCCAAGTTTTCCGGGAAATGGAGTTTTTGGGTGAAGAACTCGATGAAGAAAATGCGGATAAACTTGAACATGGCCTTTGTGAAGGGTTACGGCTATTCCTCTTTTTTCTCTTCTCTCCTTTCGGGTTTCATCTGGGGGAAGAGCAACACATCCTGGATGGAAGGCGAGTTGGTCATGATCATGGCGAGGCGGTCGATGCCGATGCCGAGACCCGCGGTGGGGGGCATGCCGAACTCAAGGGCGCGGAGGAAGTCCTCGTCGAGCACCATGGATTCGGTGTCACCGCGTTTGCCGAGTTCGAGCTGGGCTTCGAAACGCTTGCGCTGGTCGATAGGGTCGTTGAGTTCGGAGTAGGCGTTGCAGAGCTCCTTGCCGTTGCACATCGCCTCGAAGCGCTCGGTCATGCCGGGCTTGGTGCGGTGCATCTTGGTAAGCGGCGACATCTCAACGGGATAGTCGTATATGAAGGTGGGCTGGATGAGCTTCGACTCGGCGGTCTCGCCGAAAATCTCATCGATGAGTTTGCCCTTGCCCATGGTGCTATCTACGGCCACACCCACGCTCTTGGCGAAGGCGGCCAGCTCCTCTTCGTTCATGTTGGAGACATCGGTGCCGGTGAAATGCTCGATGGCTTCGAACATGGTGTAGCGTTTCCACGGACGCTTGAAGTCGATGATGTTCTCGCCCACCTGCACCTTTGTTGTGCCGTGCAGCGCGATGGCCACGGCTTCCACCATCTCTTCCACCAAATTCATCATCCATTCATAATCTTTATACGCCACGTAGAGTTCCATCTGGGTGAATTCAGGGTTGTGGAAACGGTCCATGCCCTCGTTGCGGAAGTCTTTCGAGAACTCGTACACGCCGTCGAAGCCGCCTACGATGAGTTTTTTCAGATAAAGCTCATCCGCGATACGGAGGTAGAGGGTCATGTCGAGGGTATTGTGATGGGTTTTGAAGGGACGTGCCGCCGCGCCGCCGTAGAGGGGTTGCAGGATGGGAGTTTCCACTTCGAGATAACCCTTGTCATTCAAGAAATTACGCATGGTGTTCACCAGCTTGGTGCGCTTGATGAAGGTCTCCTTCACCTGCGGGTTGACGATGAGGTCGAGGTAGCGCTGGCGGTAGCGTTGTTCGGGATCGGAGAAGGCGTCGTAGGTGGTGCCGTCTTTTTCTTTCACGATGGGAAGGGGACGGATGGATTTGCAGAGCAGGGTGTACTCCTTAACATGGATGCTGATGGCACCGGTCTGCGTGGTGAACACGAAGCCCTTCACGCCGATGATGTCGCCGATGTCGAGTTTCTTGAAGATGGAGTTGTACATCGTTTTGTCTTCGCCGGGGCAAATCTCGTCGCGTTTGACGTAGATCTGGATTCTGCCGACGGCATCCTGGAGTTCGTAGAAGGAGACGGCGCCCATGATGCGCTGGCTCATAATACGACCGGCGAGGCTCACATTCTGGAAAAGGGAGTTGTCGGTCGGATATTTTTCAAGGATTTCTTTCGAATTGGCATTCACCTCGAAGAGAGGAGCGGGGTATGCGTTGATGCCTAATTGTGTGAAATCGTCTAATTTCTTTCTTCTAATGACTTCTTGCTCTGATAATTCTGCCATGATGGATAGGTCTTAAAATTCGGCTGCAAAGATACGAATTTTTTTGGAGAAAGAGCAAGGAAAGATGACGGAGCGTTAACCAGCGACGGCAGTGAGTGCGTAGGCGAGTGCGACACCGATGTAGGTGCCGATGGCGTAGCCGATGAGTCCGATGACGATACCGCTGATGAGCACTTTTTTGTTGCCCATGGCGCCGACGACGGGTGGCACAAACGGCGGGGAGCAGAGCAGGGCTACCAGGGCGACGCAGAAGAGGTCGCCGCTGACCTTGAAGATGCGGCAGAAGAGCAGGTGCAGCAGGGTGGCCACTACCACGATGAACAGCAGGAAGCCGCCGATGGCCAGCGCTCCGCTGTTGAGGGTTTGGATGTCGAACTGGGAGGCCACCACAACGCTGAAAACGAGGATAAAGAACATGCCTAACTCGAAGGTTTTGGGAATCTCGCGGATTTTTTTGGAGAAGGAGGCGATGATGGAGAGTGTGGTGATGGTGAGGATGATGACCAGCTCGTTGAGGCCGCCGGTGATGAGCAGCGAGAGGCCTGCGCCGATGGCGAGGAAGCCGATGGAGATGGCGAGGCCGATGAGCGAGCGCAGGAAGATGCGTCCTTTCAGCAGGGCGCCGTACTGTTCGATGCCGTGGTCGAGGTCGCTGCTGGCATCGGTCTGCTCGGAGGTGCTTTCGTCGCTGTAAGGCAGGAGTTTGCGGAACAGCTTGTACCCGCCGCCTACAATGAACATGATGACGGGGAAGGTGACGACCATCTCGAAGGCCAGCACGGTGGCGATGGTGGTAGAGTCCACGTTCAGCGCCGCACCGAGGGCGTTGAAGTTCATGGTGCCGCCGGTGTAGATGCCCGTCATCATGGCCGACACGTTGGCGATGTCACTGATGCCAGCATGCCGGAAGATGAAGAACCCGCTGACAATGGCTGTCAGCACGGCGATGATTCCGCCGGCCAGTGCGGCGGCGGTCTTCGGCAACGATTTGGTCCACAGCTTGAAGTTGCAGTTGAAGAGCATCAGCGGAATGGCGATGGGCACGGTGATGTTCATGATCATCTTCTGGATGCTGAGTCCTGTGCTACCCTCCTCAAAGTGGGTGAGGCCGAAGAGGGCGGGGATAATGCCCACCGCGTAGGCAAGGATGACGGTACCCGCCGCCTTCGCCCACTTGTAGCGGCTGAACAGCATGATGATAATGATGGGGAAGATGAAATATCCGGCGGTGATAAGCGCGACTTTCATGATGCGAGGCTTTTGTTATTTAGAACATATAACCGATTTTCACGTAAAGATTGGCCATGCTGGCATTGTCCTGCTTGTTGAACGGCACCGCCCAGTCAACGGAAAGCACAAAGTTGTCGTTCATGGCAATCTTCAGACCAAGACCAGCGGAGAGGTGCGGCCGGTAGATGGCTTTCTTGTCGAAGTTGAAGTAGTCGGAAAGCTCGTTGAGGTCGAAGTCGGGATCGTTCTCGGCAATGTTTTTCCGCAGCTCGTTCTCGTCGATGTCGTAAGGTTGCAGCACCATGCCGGCGTCGAGGAAGGGGGTGAGGCCGATGTAGAAGTTTTCTTTTTTGACATGGAACTTGCAAACTTTGAAGCGGAACTCGAGGTTGGCGAAGGCGAAGCCGTTGCTGAGTACGCGGTTTCGCAACAGTCCGCGCAGGGTGTTGCAGCCGCCAAGTCCTTCATACAAAACACGTTGTATATAAAGTGTGTTCCAATAGTTGTTCATATAGAACGGGCTCTTGCCTGCTACGGTCAGCTGGGTGGCGATACGATAGGCGAAGGCGACATAGTCTTGATAGATCGGCACATAGTGGCGGAAGGTGAAGTTGAAGCGGAGGTTGTTGAACTCGCGCTGGTCGCCGAACTTCTGGGTGTTGAAGCCAGCCGAGTAGGTGAGGAAGGCGTCGGCGTAGATGCCGTGTGTGGGGTTGGTCTGTCGGTCGCGGGTGTCGTAGGTGATACCGCCGCGCAGGTAGGGGTGCATGCCACCGTTCTTCTCGTTGGCGCCCACCATGCCCCACTGCACAAACTTGTCGTACAGGCCAGGGACGTCGGGCAGTTGCTTAGCAGGCTTCTTCCCTTTGTTGAGCATGTCGATGTCCACCGAGTTGAGGAGGTAGCCGAGGAATCCCACGCCACCGTTCCAGTACCAGTTGCCGCCGATGGGACCTTGGATGTCGGCGGCGACACGGAAGAGGTCGCGTTTCATCTTGTAGAAAGCGCGGCTCTTATAGCCCTCTTCTGCGGTAAAATGTTTGGAATCACGCCATTCGTTGTGGTAGAGGGTGGTAAAACCGTTGTAGCCGTAAAAGTCGCACATGGCATCGGGCATATAGACGAGGTCAACGGTGAGACGATGGTTGGGGATGGCGTATTTGGAGTCGTACGACAGGCGGAAAAGTCCGTAGTTACGGGTGGTGTAGGCGGCCTCCACATAGAGAGAGTGCAGGTATTCGGGATAGGTGCTTCCATCGCCAAAGTAGTAGATGTTGGAAAGAACACCGTATTGGAAACCGAGGTCGGCATCGTAGGCCACGCTCGGCAGGATGCCGAAGGTCCATCCCGTACGTTTCCGGTCAGGGTCTTTTTCCTTTTTGGGTTTTCCTTTTGCCCAATCCTGCTGTTGCGACATCGTTTTTAAACTATCGGTTTCTGAAGCGTAAATTCCAGAAAAACAGATAGATAATAAAAATATCAAAAGGTAGCGTACCAATTTCATTTTAAGTTTTTTTAAGATTTGCAAAAATAATATAAATTTGGTAACAGCCAATTTTTTGATGAAAAATTCGTTAACCCATGAAAAAGTCGTATTTTTGCACTTTCTTAATGTCCGATCATGAGTCTGTTCACATCTGCAAAAATTGGGAAGGTGGCTGAGAAGCTGAAAACTACCCGTAAGATTACGATCATCTCGCATTTTAATCCCGATGGCGATGCCGTGGGATCTTCTTTAGCCCTTTACCAATACTTTATTCGTGAGGGCTTTGAAGTGAAGGTGGTGTTGCCGAATCCGGTTTCCGCATTCCTCTGCTGGATGCCGGGGATGGAGAAGGTGATTATTGCCGAGCGGGCCATGAAGACCGCTGAGCGGGCGTTGGCTGATGCCGACATGCTGTTTGTGGTGGATATGAACGCTTCGCACCGCAGCGGCAATGCTCTCGAACCCTCCATCGTGGGTAGCAAAGCCTTCAAGGTGCTGATAGACCATCATTTATCTCCAGTTATCGACTGCGATGTGATGTTTTCTACCACCAAAACTACCTCAACTTGCGAGTTGGTGTATCAGTTTCTATCCAAAATCGCTGATTCCAAAGAACAAATCACCAAGGATGTTGCCGCCTGCATCTACGTGGGCATGATTACCGATACGGGCTCGCTCAGTTACATGTGCAACAATTCCAAAACTTACAACATCATTGCAGAGTTGATGAAGAAAGGGATTAACGGTGAGGCCATTCACCGTCAGGTGTACGACAATTATAACGAGAGCCGCCTCAAGTTGCTTGGCCTCTGCCTGTCGCAAAGATTGAAGGTGATGCGGCCGATTTCTACGACCTATATGTATCTGACTATGAAAGATTTGAAGGAGAATGGATATGTGGTGGGCGATACGGAAGGTTTTGTCAATTATGGACTTTCTCTGAAAGGAATTCAGTTCACGGCTTTCTTCACCGAACGCGAAGACCGCATCCGTGTCTCGTTCCGCTCGAAAGGTAATTTCGATGTTAATCAGTTTGCCCGCAAGCATTTCAACGGCGGTGGTCATAAGAATGCCTCCGCTGCTTTCTGGTATGATTCGTTGGAAAATACCCTGAAATATTTTGAGAAGGTGATGAAAGAATATCGGGAAATATTGAGCCCTGAAAATTATGAATAAATTACTGGTATTCATTTTATTAGCATTTCTTTTTGTTTTTTGTGGATGTCAGGAAAAGAAAGATTCTGGCTCTACGGATGAAAAGTATGCTGAATTTGAGTCCAAGTCGCATCAGAAGAATGGTGAGGAGGCCGCGATGGATTGGAACAGTGTGAATGCTGCCCGCGAGGATGAGGATATCGACTTTTTCTTGCAACGATATGGCTGGAAGGCCGAACGGCGTGGCAACGGACTGCGTGTGGAGGTGCTGGAGGAGGGGAGTGGTCCTTTTGTGAAGTCGGAAGATATTGTCACACTGGAATATACCACTTGCTTGTTGACGGGCGACACGGTTTATACTTCGAAGGTTAAAGGCCCCAAGGAGTTCAAGGTGGACAAGTCTGACGAGGTGGTGGGATTGAACGAGGCGGTGAAGTCGTTGCGCAAAGGAGGGAAGGCGCATGTGGTGATTCCTTCGTTTTTGGGGTATGGATTGGCGGGTGATGGAGAGCGTATCAGGGGGAAGGTGAGTTTGGCTATGACGATTGAAGTTACTGATATTCAATAATATGATGAGAAATTATTTGCTATGGTCGCTATTGGTGCTGTTGTTGGCCGGCTGTCACTCCGATAAGGAGGCTGAGCAGCCCAAGCCAGTGGGATATTTCCGATTGGAGTTGCCGTCGCAGGAATACCAGAAGTTTGATACTGCCGTGCTGCCCTTTACTTTCGACTATTCCAGGAGTGCATACTATGAGGTACCGAAATCTTCCGACACGGCCACGTGGGTGTTGATTCATTACCCGAAGCAGAATGCTTCGATCGAGATGTTGTATAAGTGGGCGAAAGACAGTGCGGATTTGACGCGCTTGATGTTGGCCGACCGCGATTTTGTGGAGTTTCATTATCAGAAGGCCTCTGGGGTGACCACCCGCGACTTTCGCGAGCTGGGGGCGAAGGAGCACGTGAACGGGCTCTTTTATGATATATATGGTAAGGAGGTGGCCTGTCCGTTTCATTATTGGATGACCGACGAGCAGCATAATTTCATGCGCGCCACTCTCTATTTCCATTTTACGCCCAACAACGATTCGGTGCAGCCGGTCATCAATTCTATCCGCGAGGATGCCCTGCGGATGATTCAAACTTTTGAATGGAAAAAAAATGAATAAGAAGAAAATTTTGATCATTGTCGGAAGTGTCATCGTGGTGGCACTGGCTGTTGTTTTGGTGTTCTGGTTGGTGAATCGAAACAAGAAGGAGAAGCACGAGGGGTTGAATCAGCGCAAGTATCAGGTGGAGGCGAAGGCGGTGCAAGATACCATCGAGGATCTCTATCAGAAGACTAATGTGAAGATTCTTCGATTTGATCAGGATGTTTACCACTTGGATACCAATGCGTTGCAGGATGGTATTCGGAAGTTGGGAAAGAAATATCATGGCATTTTCATTGACTCTACGGCTTGGCATTATCCTCAGGCTGTTGCGCAGATGAAGGGTTTTCTCGCCGACCCCTATTTTGTGGAGTTATATAAATATGTCAATCGTCAATATGCGAATATTGGAGAGTTGGAGGATGAGTTGCGGCACGCATTGGCCTATTACCAATATTATTTTCCAGATGCAAAATTGCCTGTTTTCTATAGTGTTGTGGGTGGTATAGATCCTGATTCTTATACTAAACTCGTTGAAGGACAGGTAATTGGTGACAAGTTGGTCTTGATTCTGCATTTGGATTGGTACCTGGGGAAAGACAATAAATATTATGGGGCTTTGCCTCAATATATCCGTCGTCAGTGCGACAAAAAGTACCTTGCTATTGATTGTTTTCGCAACGTGATGGTGTGGGACCAGTTGCCGAACAAGGAGCCTATCACCTTGTTGGACAATATGTTGATGGCAGGTAAGGTGCTGTATTTCACCGAGATGTTATTTCCCAACCGTCCCTTGGAGGATGTGTTTGCCTATACAACGGAAGAGTTGCAGTGGGCTGAACAGCATCACGGAGATGTGTGGAATTATCTGATTGAAAATGAGTTGGTATATTCCAAAGACGCTACTGTGGCGCAGCATCTGATTGATGTGGCTCCTGAAACCAAGCCTTTCAAGGGGTCGCCTGGCAGGATGGGAGCGTTTGTTGGATGGAAGATTGTTGGCCATTTCATGGAAAATAATCCGAAAATTTCATTTCAGGAGATGATGAAAATGACGGATATGAATGAAATGTTAAAAAAATCGGGATATAAACCTCAGAAATAGAACAAGTTAAAAATTTTGTAAAAATTTGTTGATAATATATCAAAATTAACAAAAATATATTATCTTTGCAGCATCAATTTATTACTAACTAAAACTAATTATTATGTCTGGAGTTAACAAAGTTATTCTCATTGGAAATGTGGGCAAAGATCCCGAAGTTCGCGTTTTTGAAGGCGGTATGAAGAAAGTCAGTTTCACGCTGGCCACTTCTGAAAGCTATAAGGACAAGCAGGGCAACCGCAAGGAGTACACGGAGTGGCACAACATTGCGTGCTGGCGTTCGTTGGCCGATATTGCGGAAAAGTATTTCACCAAGGGCAAACTTCTGTATGTGGAGGGGAGGCTCCGTACCCGTAGTTGGGAGGAAAATGGTGTGAAAAAGTATTTTACTGAAATTATCGCCGATGCGGTCACCATGTTGGGTTCTCGCAGTGATGGAAAATCCACGGAGCAGCGGGTGGAGAATGCTGAGCCGGTCAGTTTCTCCAATCCCGAACCGACTCCCGGCGACGATTTGCCGTTCTAAGCCATCCGTCTGCGGATTCCCATTTCAAGGCGAAACAGTTCATCCCTCAGCCTGCTGAGATCTTCAGTGGTCCATTCGTCTAATGGGGCATTGTAGCAGTTAAGGAGAGTCTCTTCGATTTCAATGGCGCTATCGTGTTGGGCTTCCAACATAGTGTTCTGTTGTTCCATGTTTGTAGAGTTGAGTAGTAAGTTTAGTATTGAAGTGCTGTTGGTTTCGGGGAGCTCTCTTTTTAATTCTTGTGGGTAGTCTTGCCGCAGGAACTGCAGGATGCGCAACCCATCGGCTTTCTCGTGGAAGCTGCGGCGGAACTGCTCTACGGTGCGGGCGTTGGCGCGCAGCGGTCCCCACAGGTCGTCGGTTTTGAACTGCGCTTGAAGGAAGCGGGTGAAGTCGTTGTCGATATCCTCCGTGTAGAGGCGGTCGATGAGTTGGTAGGTGTCTGCCACCTTCTGGAAGGAGGCTGGACTGTAGAGCGGGTAGCTCTCCCAGTTGCCGGCGGCGCCTTTCATCATGGCGGGACCGGTACCGAAGGCGACGCGGTCGGAGAACCTGGCGGCCGGATAGACACACTCCTCGTTCCAGCTGCCCACCTCGCCCATCTTGCGGAGCTTTTGCAGCAGGTAGAAGTCCTCGCCGCTCTGTACGGGCGTGATGCCGCCGATCTTCTGCAGCGAGGTCGCCCGTACCACGATGGCGCTGCCGATGGCCGTGAACGAGTACGGACTGCCGATGGTCAGCATGTTGAGCGCATAGTGCCGCATGTAGATTTCGTAACGCAGGATGGCACGGTCTTTCTCCTCATCGCCGGTGAGGCGGTGGTAGTAGGGAACCGACAAGGCCACCCATGCAGGATGGCGTGTGAGGTTGCGGGCGACCGACTCGAAGTAGTCGGGGCCGAACTCGGTGTCGGCATCCATGCTGATGACAAGGTCGTGGCTGTTGGCCACCGACAGGATGTGGTCGAAGAGGGTTTTCCGTGCCCAGCCGACACCGTGCTTCTTGCCGTGCCAGCCATTGCCGGGCGAGGAACGGTCGATGATTTCTATCGGGAAGGGGGCGTGCGAGCGGTACTCTTCCACCCACTGCAGGAGGTCGGCATTGTGGTGGCATATCTCTACCTTGTCGGCGCTGTCCCACCATTCGTTGGGCTGGTTGATGCAGAGATATACGGTGAACGGATGGGAAGTGCGTTGCTGCGCGATGCAGTCGAGGGTGCGGGGCAGCCATTCCCGCTCATCCATGGCCGGTATGGCCACGTGGAGGTGGACTTCTGGGACAGCCGCAGGCAGATGAGGCTTATTTCCCTGCACGTTTTAAGACAATTAAAACTGTGTAAATGAGAATCTTGAGGTCGAGCTGTAACGACATGTTCTCAATATAGAGAATGTCCCAACGCAGCCGTTCAATCATCTCATCCACATTTTCGGCATAGCCGAACTTGACCTCGCCCCATGAGGTGATGCCCGGGCGGATGCGGAACAGCAGTTTGTAGTAGGGGGCCTTCTCCACAATCTGGTCGATGTAGTATTGCCGCTCGGGACGCGGACCCACCAGCGACATGTCGCCAATCAGCACGTTGAAAAACTGCGGGGTCTCATCCAAGCGGGTTTTGCGCATGAACTTGCCGAATCGTGTGATACGGGGGTCGTGGGTGCTGGACAACTGCGGGGTGCTCTGTTCAGCATTCTCTACCATCGAACGGAATTTGATGATTTTGAAGGGCTTGCCATGCAGTCCGATACGTTCTTGTAGGTAAAAGACGGGGCCTTTCGACGAACTTTTTACCCCGATAATCAAGAAAAGATACACCGGCAGCAGGATGATAATGGCTAAAAGAGAACAGAAAACGTCACAGCATCTTTTCAGGTGTTTTTGCCAGTCGGGAAGATAGTCGGGGGTGATGGAGATGAGGGGTTCGTAAAGAACGGAAGATACTTTTACGGTTCCCATCAGCACGTCCTGCATCTGTGGTATGATCTTCAAATTCACATCATAATCCATGATCATCGTGATGATGGATTCGATATGTTTGCGCTTCCCGTTTTGAATGGCAATTACCAACTCTTTGATTTCCTGCTCTTTGACAATTTCTACCAGTTGGTCGATAGTGCCGCAGCAGGGCAGTACCTGTCCCATCACATCGGGGTCGTCATGGGCCATTTTGATATATCCGACGATGCAGTTGCCGGCATTGGGGTTGCGTTCCACAATGGCCTTGTAGGTCTGCATGGCCACTTCGTCGCTGCCGATGATAAGGGTTCGGAAACTGATTTTACCGCTACGGATTTTATTAATGGTAGCAGTGGTGATGCACACACGGGGGATGTAGGTGGTGAAAAACTGCAGTCCCAGCAGAATCAAGAAGTACAGAAGGTAGTCGTTGTAAACAATGACATGGTCATCCAGAATGAAGGCAAAGAAAAAGAGGAGGCATCCGATAAGGGTGACAATCAGGGTGTTGCCGAGTTCTTTTAAGCGCGATTTTTGGAAAATCTTGTTATAACAGCCGGCGAAGGCATGCAGAAACACCCAGTAGAGTGGGCAGGCTCCCAGTCCGATGTAAAATTTGTAGTCGTTGAAAAGGGACTCGTTAAGATGCTGGAATACAGAGTGATCTACATTGTATTTTCGGAAAGTGAAAAACAAGCACCACGTGATGATCGAGGCTAAGATATCGAAGAAAAGATAGAGGAAGATAACTTGTTTTCTATGTGACATCGCGGATTAGTAACTGGTGATGTAGATAACTTTAATATTGTCGAAATAAAGGTGTACAGGGTTGCTGTCGTCGCGGCCTCCGGAGAGTTGCACTCGGTAGTTGATGGCATTCAGTGAGTTGCGGTGTACCGACTTGGTGAGATTGACATAGATTTTTTTCCATTGTGGACCGGCGTTGGCCACCACGAGCGGTTCGGAGGTGGTGACGGAGGTGGTGGACTTATCCACCAGCATGGTGACGGTGAACTCGGCGGACTCCACATCGCAGCGGTAATCCATTTCGAGGAAGATGTCGGCGGGAAGCACGTTGCCAAAGGTCATGTCGCTGGAGATGACCTCAAATTCGGTGATGGAATCCACATCCATGGAGATTCTGCCGATGCGGTTGATGGGCTCTTCCGGGTCGGCGATATGCTCAAAGTTGATGCCGTTGTCTTTCGACGGGTGGAAGACGCTGTTATAGTCTTTGGTAAAGTTTTCGATGAACTCGAAATGAGTGGTCGGAGCGTATTTGAAGGTGATATTCTCCACGTCAAGGATTTCACCATTATGCAAGCTGGCGGTCATGGAGTAGGCGTTCACAAACGGGTAGCGGGGGCGCATGGTGGAGACGCCGTTCAACTTTACTCCAGGAAAAATGGAGAAAACGGTGCTGTCGCTGTTGAAGATGACGGGTACTTTGCAGGGCATCTCCCATGTGCCGAGGGTGGCAGCGTTGGCATATACCCATAGGTCAGGGAATTTCTGATTGGCGATGGAGGCCAGTTCGCTGGCATCGTAGTTGGTGCCATGCTCTTGATTGAACGTGCTGACATCCATATTGATAGTGGTGGATTCACTGAAATTAAGGTATGCGACCTTGATTTCCTCTCTATGGCAGCCCGCAAGAAGTCCTGTGAGAAATATGAAAAGTAGTAGCGCTTTTTTCATGTTGTTACAACGAGATTTTCAACCTATTTATTTTATATTAGATGGAATCGGTAGAAATTTCTTCTGGTTCTAAGATTTCCTGTGGTTCTCTGATTTCGCGGGCATCGGGCAGGGGAGAAGTTTGCGGGGTGATAGCGTTTGTGGGGATGGGAGTCCCATGAATGAGTTCGGGCATTTCGGGGGTGGAGGTGGTGTCGGGAATATGACGAAGATGGGATTTATGCAGGATGATAGCGATAGGTTTGTTTTCCACATATATCTTTTTGATGGCTCTGCGGTTCTCCCAGCGTTTGTTCAGCAGTTGCTGGGCAGGCACGGCATTCGCAAAGGAGATGAAGTAATCCCATTGGGCGGTGTCGCTTTTTTGTAAAGAGGTGTGGGTGAGGGAGAAGATGTCGTTGTATTGGCGGAAATAGTAGTCGCAGCCTGCGTTGCCGTCTGTGAAGACCTTGATGCGGGCGGTATCGTGATGGATAGTAGCATTTTCGATCAGCCAGCGGCAGACGGCCTTGTTGGCATTCTCCCCTTCGTCAATGGCGTATTTCCCGTATGCGTTAGCGATGCCGCCTGACAATTCGTTGAAATATACCTCGAGAGTTCTGTAGTGGAAGAAGATGTGGCGCAGAGGCATCAGGCATAACAGCAGCACTAAACTCACGATGACAAAGTTGGTATATTTGTCGTCGATTTTGCGAAGAATGCCTTCGTAGCCGGCCGCCGCGAACATGACGATAAACGGGTATATCATCAGGTAGATGGCCCAGCCGTCGTAAATCTCGCAGGTCTCGCCTTTGAGAGTCCACAGCGGGTGGAGCGTGGCGAGCAGCAGGATGATGATGTTGGTGAAGTGAATCTTTTTCACCACCTGCTTGACTACGGTCAGATGTACCAGCGCGCCGATAATCACTAACAGCGGCACAGTGAACTGCATTCTTTGCAGGATGAAACCAACCGTGAGGTCGTGGGTGGACACCATCTGTCCGCCCCACAGGAGTTGTGTAACGGGTTGGTGCTGTGCCATTTTCAGGATGCCCGAACTGGGGAAGAGTGCGATGGAGCCGATGCCCTGTAGCGGACAAAGCAGGTAGAGCACATAGACGGTCGCTACCACGCCAATCATGATGAGCAGGAGTTTCCCAAAATTACGGAAGTAGCTTTTAGTAAAGAATTTAGAGATGGGATTGGCGAGGATGAAGGAGAGGGTGACACTGATCAGCAGGTAGTGCAGCAGAACGAAACCGCCCACGTGGATGGCGTTGGCCATAGCGATGCTCAGGACGATGAACACCAGTCGCTTCCATTTTAGAATGGGCAGTTCACCAATCAGGATGAAGATCTGGTGGACGGCAAGGAGGTAGAAGAAGGTGAAGGAGATGTCGGCGAGGTTGCCGAACGACTGTCCGAAAAAGTGGGGCGACAAGGCGAGCATCAGCCCGCCGAAGAAGGCGGCCCGCCATCTGAAAAGGTTCATCAGGAACGACCCCATCACCACGATTATGAGCCAGGCAAACAGGGCGCCGATGACGTGACGGAAGTCGTAAACGCTCTCAATATGAAGCCATTTAGTAGTGCAATAGCACAGAAAATCAACGATTTGCGTTTGTGTTTTGGCGTTGGAATATTGAAGGATTTCAGGATTATCGTCAGCATAATACTGATAAAGCAGCTCGGCACGGTGGTGTTGTTCGATCTCTTTATCGGAAATGCCGTTCTTCACTCCGATGATGGGAAGCGCAATGAGCAGCACGAGGCACAGCAGGTAGTACAGGTATTTGAACACATCATCTTTCCCGTTGATAGAGATGGAGAAGAAGTCTTTCTTGAGATGTTGGAACTTGTACCGGCGGATGTTTTCGTTGGAGATTCGGATTTCCGCCACCTCATACTCGAAGACACTCCTCGGGTAGAGGATTTGGTACTTGAGTTTCTTCAGCTTGAGTTTGATGGAATCCTTGATGCTCACGGAAATGAAATTTGGAGCGACAAATTTACACTAATTTTTTCAAATGCGTGTGGGGTGTGTGGGGTGACGCAAAAAAGACTTGCCGCCGTTGGTGGCAAGTCTTTTTCTAAAGTGTTTTCAGAAGACTATTCTTTGTTCTCCTGATTATTTTTTTCGTGTTCTTCTACCAATTGCTTGTCGATGAAGATACGACCGCAGGCTTCGCACACGATGATTTTCTTGTGCAAGCGGATGTCGAGTTGGCGCTGCGGGGGGATGGTGCTGAAGCAACCACCGCAGGCGTCACGTTCAATCTGCACGATGGCCAGACCGTTGCGGGCGTTCTTGCGGATGCGCTCGAAAGCGTTGAGCAGACGCGGCTCGATTTTGGATTTGTAAACTTCAGCCTCTTTGCGCAACTCGGTCTCTTTCTCTTCGGTTTCGGCCAGGATGCCTTTTAGCTCGCCTTTCTTCTGGTTCAGAATTTCCTGTAATTCATTCACCTTCTCTTCAAATCCCTTAATCTCTTCGGTCTTTGCTTCGACAGTGGCATTGTGTTTGGTTTTGTTTTTCTCAGAAAGTTGAATTTCAAGGGTTTGGAATTCGATCTCCTTGGCCAAAGACTCATATTCGCGGTTGTTGCGAACATTCTGCTGCTGCTCAGTGTAGCGTTTGATGAGCGCTTGGGCTTCCATGATCTTGGCATTTTCGCCTGCGATCTTGGCCTGGATCTCCTTGATATCGGCTTGGTATTTGGCGATACGGGTCTTCAGACCTTCGAGGGCGTCTTCCAGATCGCGCACCTCGTTGGGGAGCTCACCTCTTTCCACCAAAATCTTGTCGATTTTGGAGCACACCTGCTGCAGATAATAGAGGGACAGCAGTTTCTGGGCGATGCTCAGCTCTTCTTGAAGCTGTTCGGCAGTTTCTTCTTCTTTACGCTCAATAATAATTTCTTTGGTGTCGGTCGAGGGGATGGTTACTTCGACAACTTCGGGAGCCGCGGCTTCTTCGTTTACTTTCTTCTTTGCCATACTATTTTCTGTAATATTTTGATTAACAATATTATATGATGCCAATTTTCATTTTTTCCACTTCTGCAAATGAAACGGCAAAATTACTAAAATTTTCTTTTAATTCGTTATAAATTATTTCTTTTACAAATTGTTCACTTTCGAGGTGCCCGATGTCGGCGATAATCATCCTTCCGTCTGCGGTATGGAAGTCGTGGTATTTGATGTCGCCGCTGATGTAGATGTCGGCTTTAGCGGCCATCGCGTCTGAGATGAACGAGCTGCCGCCACCCCCGCACACGGCCACGCGCCGCACCAGTTTCGACAAATTTCCATAATATTTCACCGCCTCCACGCCGAAAGTCTCCTTTACGTGGCGCAGAAACGCTTCCCCCTCCACTGCCTCCGCCAAGTTGCCCACTCGTCCCAGCCCGACTGTACGGGAAGGATTCTCCAACCGATAGATGTCGAAAGCGGGTTCCTCGTAGGGGTGGTTGGCGTAAAGTGCCTGTATGACTGTGCGTTGCAGATGTGCTGGGAACACCATCTCCACACGTTCCTCTTCTACCGTCTCGCGTTTTCCAGCCGTCCCGATGAACGGATTGGCCGCTTCGTTGGGACGGAATCCGCCTTCGCCATGTACGCGGTAAGCGCACTGCTCGTAGTTGCCCAACCGTCCGCAGCCCACAGCAAACAAGGCCTCCTGCACCTTCTTGCAGTGGCTCTCTGGCACGAAGAAGGCAATTTTTCGCAGGTTGCCATCGGCGGGACTCAGCACTTCCACATCGTGCAACCCGAGTTTGGCGGCGAAAAGGTCGTTTACCCCGCCTGGCGCACTGTCGAGGTTGGTGTGCATCGAGTAAAGTACCATCTTGTGTTCCAGCGCCTTGCAGATGATGCGCCCCACGCGATGGGTGGGCTCCACCTTCATGATGCCCTTCCGCAGAATCAGCGGATGGTGCGAAATCACCAAATTAGCATTGAGGGCGATGGCCTCGTCGATGGTGGCATCTGACATCTCAAAGCAAACCAATACCCCTGTAATTTCGCGCTCTTTGTCGCCGCACTGTATGCCGCAATTGTCGAAATCCTCCTGATAGGAGAGGGGAAATTTTTGCTCTAAGTGTGATAATACTTCCTTGATTTTCATTATGTTATAATTATTTGGCAAGGCTGGCAAAAATGATAGACAGGATGCCGGCGGCGGCGCAATAGACGGAGAACCAGGCGAGGTTGGCGCGCTTGACGAGGGAAATCATCCATTTGCAGGCGAAGAGTCCGGAGATGTAGGCGGCCACAAAACCGCAGATGAGGGCGGTGGCGGAGATGCCGGAGCTGGCCACGCTGAAATTACCGCCGATGAGGTCGAGGAAGCATTCGCCAAGGATGGGGATGATGACCATGAGGAAGGAGAACTGTGCCACCTCCTCTTTCTTCACGCCGAGGAGCAGTCCGGTGGCGATGGTGGTGCCGGATCGTGAGAGTCCGGGCAGCACGGCCACGGCCTGTGCGATACCGATGATGAAGGCCGACAGGTAGCCGACGGGCTTGCTCTCTTTGAATTTCACGAACTTGGTGAGGGCGAGCAGCAGGGCGGTTACCAACAGCATGATACCCACCAACAGCAGGCCTTCGCCGAAGAGTGCTTCCACCTTGTGTTTGAAGAACATGCCCACGATGAAGACGGGAATCATGGAGAGGAGGATTTTGCCGACGTAGTGCGTTTCGGGACTCCAGTTGCAGACGTGTTGCTCCTCGCACCATTCCAACTTGAGGAAACGGGTGAGCAGTCGCCACACTTCGCGCCACAAAACGGTGAGGGTCGCTAAAACGGTAGCTCCGTGCACGATGGTCTCAAACACCACATTCTCAGAATGTTCCACCCCGAGAATTTCTTGTCCGATGATGAGATGTCCGCTACTGCTGACGGGCAGAAATTCCGTCAGACCTTGTATGATGCCTAAGATGATGGCTTCAAACCACTCCATTATTGTTCAGCTGGTTGGTTGTCTTTTTTCTTGTCGGGGAAGCGCAGCATGATGGCGAAAACCTCGATGACCAGGCCGGCGAGGATGGTGATGGGTGCCACCACCAGTCGGCGGGTGTCGAAGATGTCGGTGCTGAACTGGTTGGGGTCGTCGGAGCCGCCGCCGGTGAGCAGGATATAGCCCACGAAAGCGACCACCACGCCGATGCCCATCAGGATATAGTTGGGCATTCTGAAGAGGGGCGTTTTAGGACCTTGTTCTTTTTTGCCGTACACGCGATAGTTGGTCTGTGCCGTGTTTTTTTGTTCGGTTTTAATAACAGTTGCCATAGTTATAAGTATAAGCTATCGGGATTGATTTTAATATATCGGTTGGTGAAAATGAGGGCGGAGATGGTGGTGAAGAGGATGCTGAAGCAGAAGAGTCCGCCGAGCAGGAGGGAGAGGTAGAGGTATTTTTCGGTGGAGGTGAATTGGGCGAAGTTGATGAAGTTGGGGAGTATATTTTGTCCGGCGATGAGCACGAGGGCGATGCCGGCAGTGGCGATGGCTCCGCCGATGAGTCCTTGAACGAATCCTTTGGTGAGGAAGGGTTTGCGTACGAAACTGCGGGTGGCACCGATGAGTAGCAGACTTCTGATATTGAATCGTTTAGCATAAATATTGAGTCGTAATGAGTTGCCGATGAGGATGAGGGAGATGAAGAGGAATACGCCGCAGATGCCGAGCACAATCCACTGGGTGGTGTACAGGTTGGTCTGGATGAATTCCGCGATGATATCGGGGTAGGTCACCTCCTGCACTTTTTCATTGCGTTTGATGAATTGAACGACTTTGGCGAGCGAGTCAGCATTGGTATATTCGGGTTTGAGTGTCAGGATGATGGAGGCGTTGATGGGGTTGTCGGTATATTTTTCGAAGTCGTTGCGGAGGAGTTTCTTGGTGATTTCGATATTTTCGGCGCGGGAGGAGAAGCGGGACGTGGCGACGAAGGGCTCGCGTTTGAGGGTGAGTTCATAGTCGCGGATGTCGGATTCTGGGACGGCCTGGTTGACGGTGGTGACCACGGTGGCGGAATCGACGGTGCTGGTGGTCTGCTGCGGGGTAGTGGCGAAGAACAGCACCTCGAGTTCGAGGTTTTGGGAGATGTTTCGCAGATATTGGGTGGAGAAAAAGGCCAGAACTGCGATGAGCCCCACGAAAAACATAGTGAGGGCGATGCTGCAAATGGATCCTAAAGAGGAAAATGCCAGTCTGGCTTTGGTGATTTTATCTAATGATTCCGGTTGTTTTCCCATTATTTTTCTTGTTTTTCTACCAGATATTATTATCCAATTTTTGAGGCTGCAAATATACGGCATTTTTTTCAAAAATAATGATGATAAAAGTTGTAATTTTGCAGCCTATTTTCTGCCATTTATGTCAAAAGAAACTTTAGATATTTTCAGTGCGAATTCGGATGCTGCGATGGAGCAGTTTTTTGTGGATGGCGGCGTGAAGGCGGGCTTTCCGGTACCCTCTGGCGACGATATTTCGCAAAGTCTCGACCTCAACAAGGTGCTGGTGCAACATCCGGCGGCTACTTTTTACGCCCGCGTGGTGGGCAACTCGATGGTGGATGCTGGCGTGGAAGAGGGAGACCTGCTGGTCATCGACCGCTCGTTGGCTCCCCAAAACGGCAGCATGGCCGTCTGCTTCATCGACGGCGAGTTTACGCTGAAATTCATTAACTTAGATGAAAAAGAGCGGGGCGTAATATGGCTCCAACCCGCCAACGACCAGTACCCGCCCATCAAGGTTACCCCCGACAACGATTTCATCGTGTGGGGCATCGTGAGCTACACCATCAAATGCCGTTTGAAATAAACCGCCATGTTCGTGCTCGTGGATTGCAACAACTTCTTTGTCAGCGCCGAGCGGGTGTTTCGTCCCGACCTGCGCAACCGTCCCGTCTGTGTGCTCAGCAACAACGACGGCTGCATTGTGGCGCTCTCCAACGAGGCCAAGGCCATCGGGCTGAAGCGCGGCGACCCTTACTTCAAGGTGCGCGACATCATCAACCGCCACAACGTCACGATCTTCTCATCCAACTACTCGTTGTATGCGGGCATGTCGGCACGGGTAATGCGCATCCTTACCGATCGTTTCTTCGATGTGGAGATTTACTCTATCGACGAGGCTTTCATCAACTTGGAGGGAGACGCGCCGGAGGTGGCGCTGCAGAAGATGCGCGAGTTGCGGCGGGTCATCGGCCGCTGGACCGGCATACCGGTGAGCATCGGCATCGCCCCCACGAAGACGTTAGCCAAGGTGGCCGGCCATTTCGCGAAACACTATGCCGGCTACAAAGGGGTCTGCCTGATGGACACCGACGACAAGTGCCGTAAAGCCTTACAGATGTTGCCTGTGAACGAGGTGTGGGGGATCGGGCGGCAGTTTCGTAAAAAACTGGAGGCCGCTGCCATCCATACGGCATGGGACTTTTCGCAGATGAGTTCGTCGTGGGTGCGGCACCATTTCGGCATTACGGGACTTCGCACCTGTCAGGAACTTCAAGGCATTCCCTGCGTGGAATCTGCTGAGATAGAGACCAAAAAGAGCATCTGCACCAGTCGCTCGTTCGGCACAGTGGTGACCGAGAAAAGTGAATTGTTAGCCTCCATCGTCCATTTTACCACGGCCTGTGCCCAGAAACTTCGGAAGCAGTCCACCGTGGCCAACATCATCTCCATTTTCATCGCCACCGACCGATTTAAGAAGGAACTGCCTCAATATAAACAGTTTGCTACTTTAAAAACGCTGGTGGCCACCGCCGACACCTCCGAACTGATCGTGTATGCCCGCAAGATGCTGGACCATATCTATCGGCCTGGCTATCAGTATAAACGCGCCGGCGTCATCGTGTCGGGCATCGTGGGTGACGACGCCGTGCAGCAGAACTTCTTCGATGATGTGCAGCACCGAGAAAAACGACAGCAGCTGTTTCAGGCCATCGACAAGATCAACTCGGCAGATGGGGGCGGCACCGTTCAGTTCGCCATCCAGAGCAACAAAGAGAGCCGCTGGACCTCACGTCGCGAATTCGTCAGCAAAAATTACCTCAGCGATGTGAACGACTTGTTGGAGGTGCGATAGTTATTCAAAAATTATGTGTAACTTTGCCCTCTTATTTTTAACAGAATAATGACGCGGAATTTTTTTCTTATTTTATTGATAATCAGTTTTATAAATATAAAACTATCCTACTCGCAACAACTCCGTCACATGCAGTACAACCTCTTGTATTATACCGAAAATGGGGCCGGCGACTGCGATCAGACTACCAATAATTTGAATACCAAAGACCAAGATTTCAAAACCATCGTCAAATATGTGATGCCGGATGTGCTGACAGTGAATGAGTTAGGGAAAGGCAACAGCTATCCCCAGCGTATTTTAGATAATGTGTTGAATACCAATGGGGTGAATTATTATGCTTTTGCTCCAACCGTTTCCAATTCGAGTGGCAGCATTACCATCGGCAATGGCCTGTTTTACGACACCCGCAAGTTGGTGCTGAAAAGCACGTTTTACGTTTCCACCAGCGTCACCTATTTCAACGCTTACCGCATGTACTACCGCTCGAACGAGCTGGCGCATGGCGATACGGCCTTCATCACTTTCATTGTTTGTCATTTGAAGGCAGGTTATAATTATGATAGTGAGCGATATACGCAAGTTAATCAGTTGATGAACCGCCTGATCAGCATCGGCCATGCTGACAATTATGTGCTGTGCGGCGACTTCAATGTGTATGATGCTTCTGAAAGCGCTTACCAGCAGCTCGTACACCACAGCAACTCGTTGGTGCGCTTTTACGACCCGATAGATCGCGAGGGCGAGTGGGATGACAACCCCGAATTTGCTGACCTTTTCACGCAATCCACCCACTCGGGGAACACGACCAACGGGTGCTATTCGGGTGGCGGCATGGACAACCGCTTCGACTTCATCTTGGTATCGGATTTCATCCGCAACGGCACGCAGCGGGTGCGCTGTCTGCCAGATACTTACTATGCTCTTGGTCAGGACGGCAACCGGCGCAACGGCTCCATCATCGACCCCACCAACACGGTCGTTCCCGCCAACATTGCCAACGCCCTTTACGGGATGTCGGACCACCTGCCGGTTATCATGGACTACCAGATTGATGCCACATTAGGGCTCCACTCAGCCGACCTCTTGCTGCCTGTTCAAGTGGTCAATCCGGTGAATGACCAGCTGCATATTTTTACCCATTTTTCTTATAATGAAGAAATTACCATCAATATCACCACCCTTAATGGTCAGCTACTGTACAGCGAGCAGCTGAGTGCGGGCGATGAAGAGACAGTGCTTCCCTTCCCGTTCGCACCGGCCATGTACCTTGTCTCTATCACCGATTCGCAAGGCAGAAAAGTGGTGAAAAAAGTGGTGAAATTGTAACTTTCTATCCGAACTTAATCATCTAAAATACACTAAATTATGAACTTTCAACTGCATTCAGATTTTGCCCCATCGGGCGACCAGCCCACCGCTATCCAACAGTTAGTGGACGGACTGAACCGTGGCGACAAGGCGCAGGTGCTGCTCGGCGTCACCGGCTCGGGCAAGACATTCACTATCGCCAATGTGTTGGCGCAGGTCAACCGTCCCACGCTGATACTCAGTCACAACAAGACGTTGGCGGCCCAGCTATACAGCGAGTTCCAGCAGTTTTTCCCCGACAATGCCGTCGAGTATTATGTCTCTTACTACGACTACTACCAGCCGGAGGCCTATCTGCCGGTCAGCAACACCTATATCGAGAAGGATTTATCGATCAATCAGGAGATTGAGCGACTGCGGTTGCGCACCACGAGCGCATTGCTGTCGGGTCGCCGCGACGTTGTCGTAGTAGCTTCAGTTTCTTGTATTTACGGTATCGGGAATCCTGATGATTTCGCCAAGAATGTCATCAACATCCACAAAGGCATGACCATCAGTCAGGAGAGCCTGCTGTTGGCTTTCGTGTCGGGGCTTTACACCCGCACGGAGCTGGAGTTGGAACCGGCGAAGTTCCGCGTGAAGGGCGACACGGTGGACGTTTTCCCGCCCTATAGCGACAATGCCTTCCGGATTGTTTTCTGGGGGAATGAAATTGAGGAGATTTTCGAGTTGGAGGCGACGAGCGGCGCGAAAATCGGCAGTTGCGAGAAACTCACCCTTTATCCCGCCAACATTTTCGTCACCTCGCAGGATTCGATGAACAACGCCATCAGCGAGATACAGCTGGATTTGGGAAAGCAGGTAGAATATTTTAAGTCGATAGGCAAATATCTGGAAGCCAAACGGTTGGAAGACCGTGTGACGTATGATGTGGAGATGATGAAGGAGTTGGGGTATTGTTCGGGCATTGAGAACTACTCGCGCTATTTCGACCGCCGTCAGCCCGGCGAGCGTCCGTTCTGCATCTTGGACTTCTTTCCCGATGATTTTCTGTTGGTGATTGACGAGAGTCATGTCACGGTGCCGCAGATCGGGGCGATGTTTGGCGGCGACCGTTCCCGCAAGCAGAACTTGGTGGATTACGGCTTCCGTCTGCCGGCGGCGTTGGACAACCGTCCGTTGAAATTTCATGAGTTTGAGGCCCTTACGGGGCAGACCATTTATATGAGTGCCACGCCGGCAGAGTACGAGTTAGAGAAGTCGGAGGGAATCATTGTGGAGCAGGTGGTGCGGCCGACCGGCTTGTTGGATCCTGTGATTGAGGTGCGCCCGGCCGACAATCAGGTCGATGATTTGTTGGAGGAGATTGAGAAGACGGTGGAGCAGCACGAGCGTGTTTTGGTGACCACGCTGACGAAGCGGATGGCGGAGGAGCTGACGGGCTATTTGATACGTCTCGGCATCAGCACGCAGTACATCCATTCGGATGTGGAGACGTTGGAGCGTGTGGACATCTTGCAGAACCTGCGGGCGGGCACGATCGATGTGCTGGTGGGGGTGAACCTGTTACGTGAGGGGCTGGACCTGCCGGAGGTGTCGTTGGTGGCCATCATGGATGCCGACAAGGAGGGTTTCTTGCGGTGCGAGCGTTCGCTGACGCAGACGGCGGGGCGGGCGGCGCGCCATGTGAACGGCAGGGTCATCTTTTATGCTAACACTATCACCAAGTCGATGCAGGCGACGCTGGACGAGACGGCGCGCCGCCGGGCCAAACAGCTGGCGTACAACGAGCTGCACCATATCACGCCGCGCAGTGTGAAGAAAGCCGAGCCGGTGCTGACGAGCGGCGCGGGGGCCTACGGGGCCGCTATGGGTGCCCAGCAGGTAGCGGCCGAACCGGTGGAGAGTAAGTACCTGAACGCTGAGCAGTTGCAGACCCGTATCAAGAGTCTCCGCAAGCAGATGGAGGCCGCGGCCAAAGACCTCGACTTCAAAGAGGCCGTCCGCTTGCGCGACCTGATGAAAGAGGCCGAGCGGCTGCTGAAAGAACAAAAATGAGAAAGTAAAATATATGAGAAAAGATTCGTTCAACCGTCAGCTTGCGAAGACCATACCCGCCATTATCGCCTTCATTGTCATAGTGGTTGCAGAAGTTCTGATGTACACTACTGCAATGCTTGATGGCAAATATTGTCTGACAGAATCCAATTATTATTTGCATGTCAATAGTCTTGCTATCTGCCTTTTGATCAGTAATTTGGTCATGGCAATTTTGTTTATTCTATTGATAAGAGCGAAGCGTGATTTAGGAAATAAATCTCGTGAATAATGGTTCCCTAAGGGAGCCATTTTCAATAACCCCACATGCAATGTGGGGTGGAAGCAGGGCGTACAGACAATGGCGTGCCAGAGGCACGCGTTCTCAAAAATCATCAGTCTTTGAGAAAATACTCCTCCTTAATGGTAATCCCATTCTCTATCAAAAATGCGCGATACTCTTCCTCAAAACTAACAATTTTGTGATGTTCTTTCTGATTTCGTATATAATTCACTATCATCTCCTTATCTCGTCCATTATATGAAATGGCTGCATATTCTTTACCCCATCCATTCCAATTAGGAAAAATAGGACTCTCATGAAGCCATTTGCTTGTAAAGGTCTTTATGGCTTGTACATACTTGGCTGGCGAAAGGTCGGCTGGCAATGAAACGAGCAGATGAATGTGGTCTGGCATTCCTCCAATACGAATGAGTTTGGCTTTGAGATTTTCTGTCTGTTTCATAATGATGGCGTAGAGTTCGCGTTCATGTTCTGCATCGATTGTCCGTTCACTACGGTAGGTGCGAAATACGATATGGTAAATGGATTGTATATAGCTCATAACAATATGATGGATAGTATGTTGTAGTTGTTTTTACAATGAGAGCGCGTGCTTCCAGCACGCTTTGATATGCGCGATGACGTCACACCCCACATTGCATGTGGGGTTACTGAGAGCAGCTCCCTTCGGGAGCGTCTCTATTTCTTAATCATGACTTTCTTTAATTGGTATCAAATCAATAATGCTTCCGTTGCATTTTGGAAAATTCTTGCAAACAATTTGGTCAAAGTCATTGTCACTGCGGAATTGTGGTTTGGTACGGATAGCTTTGACATTTTTATATTGATAGTGTTCTCCGCAATGCAGGCATTCCACAGTTTCTTCAAGGGCAAATCCTAATCCGATTTTTTGATGGTCTTTAATGGCAGTCATTTTTTGATGTTCGTCAAGTTCTATGTACATATCGTCAATTTTTTAAAGTGTCATCTTAGTTTAAGTCGACAGATGCATCATCCCATTTCTCCTCCAAACTTATACGATAAAGCGGAATAGTACTTCTATGTTTATCGGATTCCATAAACACCTGTTTACTTCGCATGGGCAGTAGGCGTTACCCCAAAACCATTTGCAAAAGTACAAATAAATTTAGTAAACAACATCAATTGTGAAAAATATTTTAAATTTTATCTTCCATAAAACAAAAATACTATTTTTGCGTTGATTTTATATACAGATAGAATATGCTTTCAATGGAAATCAGAAAGAAACATAGGATTTTCCTCCAAGGTTAACCCATTTTACACCAGCTCGTTCCAGAAGCTCTCGGGCAGATGGATGTTCTGAACATCGATGGCCTTGATGAACAGCGGGGCGATCTCTTTGTCGGCGAAACCTGCGATGCCGCAGCCGATGCGCACCGGCCAAATTGCTACCATAAATGATGGAATAGGGTTAAAATTCCAACTTGAAATCGTTGTCCTGCTTGAGGCGCTCGTACTTTTCCTTGTTAAAGGAGAATTTGCGTCCTTTCCTTCCAGGCTTATTATTGGGCTGCTCAAACAGTTCTTCGTCATTCTCCTCATCTTCAACAATTTGTAGAATGCCCGTCTGTAGCATTTTTTTCTCAAAGTTGCGACGGTCGAAGCGCACCCCGAGGATGGCCTCATAGAGCCGTTGCAGTTCCGACATGGTGAACGACTTGTTGAGCAGCTCAAACCCGATGGGTTCGAAGTGGATGTCCTTGCGCATCTGCTGCATGGCTTTGCGCAGAATGTAGTCGTGGTCGAAGGCGAGGCGGGGCACGTCATCGATGGCGAACCAGCGGGCCTCACTCGCGTCGTCGCCGCCCTTCACCTCCGTGGGACGCACCAGCGCATAGAAGGCGATGGACACCACTCGCCCCCGCGGGTCGCGATGCACATCAGTGAACGCGCCTAACTGTTTCAACATGTTGATGGTGAGACCGGTTTCCTCCTGCAACTCGCGGAGGGCGCATTGCTCGGCCGACTCGTCCATATTCATAAAACCGCCAGGGAACGCCCAGTAGCCTTTGTAGGGCTCGTTGCCGCGCTCGATGAGCAGAATCTGCAGCTCCCGTCCATCGAAGCCAAACACCACACAGTCGGTGGCCACAGCGGGACGGGGATATTCGTAAGTGTAACTCATTTTGGTGTGTTTTTAATTGCGTAAAAAGTACGCAAAAATACAACTTTATTTCGAAATGCAACTATTTTGTGTAAAATTTACGCAAAATATTTTATTATTGATAATCAATTATTTATAAATGAAATCTGCAAAATATAGAAAATCTCAGCACTTTGTTCCATCAGCTGCTTCTTCCACTGCACAACTTGGTTGGGGTGCAGTTCATACTTCTTGCACAGTTCCGACAGGGTCTGTCGTTCATGCATCGCTTCCAAGGCGACCTTCGCCTTGAACTTTTTGGCATAGAGAGGCTTGTGGATTTTGGATTTTTTGCGCGAAAAATGACAGATTTTGTCTTAAAAAATGCAAAAAAGCGACGTTTTCTGTTATTGAAAACCTGTTGGTAAATTGTTGGTAAAATTTGGGGATGACCGCGAACGCGGCAGGGATAGAAGCGAGCACGGAGCGAAGCGAAGTAAAGCCTTTAGTTTTGCAGTTTCTTTTTATTGTATCTGAAAAGGCAGATAGAACGTATGAAAAAAACTGCAAATCAATGTCTAACAAGTTAACCAAGAACGGAGGGTGAACTATGAAGTAAGCTAGA
>JAFXTS010000031.1 GCA_017535665.1 Bacteroidales bacterium
CGGGGCACACCTCTTCCCATTCCGAACAGAGAAGTTAAAACCGGCCGCGCCGATGGTACTGCCTGAAGAAGGTGGGAGAGTAGGTCGTCGCCCAATACCACACGCCCCCTCCGTGAAACGAGGGGGCTTTTTTTGTTTAAACTCTTCATCCCTTCATCCCTTCATCTTTTCATCCCTTCATCTTTTAATCCCTTCATCATATCTTCATAATTTCATAACTTCATAACTTCCCATCCCCACTCTAAAATAGCGCCTTCACAAAAAAGAATCCCATCACCCCCACTGTTATTAGTTTCAAAACAATGCCGGTCATAAGACCAATAAAGGATCCTGCACCAGCCTTTAACGCCAACTTAAAAGATTTCACCCCTTTCTTTCTCTGGGCTATCAACTCCCCAATCACTCCCCCAAGAAAGGGCCCTAATACGATTCCCCATATCCCATAAAAAAGTCCTATCACCAAACCAATGGTGCTTCCCCATACGCCTGCTTTAGAACCTCCCATCATCTTCGTTCCCCATACAGGTACCACAGTGTCAATTACTTGCACTACAACGGTGACGAGCCCCCATATCAATAGAAATCCCCAACTAAATTGTACCTTATCGGTGAAATGCAGGAACCAAAGTCCAGCATAGGCAATGGGTACTCCTGGAAGAACGGGCACCACACATCCTACCAAACCTACTATTAAACAGATGAAACCTAAGATGATTAGTAAAATATCCATATTATTGTCTCGTTAAATCCACAATGTTAATCTTGCTGCGTGTCGGGTCAATGCGCGTCACTTCCACGTGAACGGGAATGTGCTCCTTCACCGCTTCCACATGACTGATGATGCCGACGCGCTTCCCGTTCATCTTTTGCAACCGCCCCAGCATGTTCAGTACGGTCTCTAACTCGTTGCTGCTCAGATTGCCAAAACCCTCGTCGATGAACAAAGTGTCGATGCTGAATCCTTTGCGGTTGATGGCCGACAAGGCCAATGCCAGCGATAAGGATACCAAGAAACTCTCGCCACCGCTCAGCGTGTCCACCGGGCTCTCGGTCTCTCCTTGGTACAGGTCGCGCAAACTCAGGGTGAGCGTGCCGGGAATACAGTCGAGCCGGTACCGCTGCGTCAACTCTTTCAAGTATTCATTAGCGTTGCGCACGAGGTTTTGCAACAGAAAACTCTGCGCCACATTGCGGAAAGCGCCTCCGTCGTTTTTGCCGAACATCTCCGAGAGACGTTTCCATTGCATGGACGTATGTCGCAGTTTTTCAAGATGTTGCTCCTTTCCCGATACCATCAGTTTGTTCTGTTCGTTCAGCTTGAGCCGTCCCTGCGCCTCGCCTTGCGTAGCCAACAGCTCGTTGGCCTCTGCCTCTACCTGCTGCGTCTGCTCTTTCAGAACTTCCAGGTTTTCTCCATCGGCCAATTCGGGATGGGGTGTCTGACGCACCTCTTCCAGCACTTTGTCGGCTTGCTCCAATGCACTTTGGGCTGACTCGAAAGTCTTTTCTTGTTGCTGATGCTTTTCGATAAAATCTTGAGTGATAGATTGTTTGTTGATCTCTTCTATGCGCTCGCGACTCAGTTCGGGATGCTGCTGCAGGAATTGTTTCAACTTCTCTTCATTTGCGGCCAGGTTGTTGTGGCATTCTGTAATCATCACGTGCAGTCGGTCGGCACTCTGCGCCAGCTGCCGCCATCGTTCGGGAACATCCGTACCCGATAGCCGCTCTTCGGTAGGCGTTGCCCAGTCAGCCCATTGCTCCAGAATTTTGTTACAATTTTCTTCAATATCGTGTAAATGAGATTGTTGAGTTTCAATTTCTTGAGAAAGTTTTTCCATCTTTTTCCCCCTTTCAACAAAGTTCTCTGCACCCTCTTTCAATTTTTGGGCGAAAATCTTAGGATCTTCCTCCCATTCCTTCCTCCATTCTTTCCAACTTATCAGCTCCTCAGCGGCTTTCAATTCTGCTTCCGCTTCCTTTAGCTCGTCGCGGATACGCCCCTCGTACGCGCAGATGTTGCTTTCGCATTCTTTTACGCTGTTGGTACTTTTCTCCACCGAAATCTCAGCTTGCTTCTCTTTCTGTATCAGCACGTTGATGGCTTCTTTTTGGGCAAGAATGGCTTTCGACTGCTCGTTCACCTTGTTCTGTCGCTCCGAAAGATCCTTTTTCTGCTTTAGGACGGCTTCTTCTTGGCCAGCGATAGTCTCTAATACTTTTTCAATATCTTGATTGATAGGAATTTGAATGTCTTTACAAGCCGCAGCGGCCTCATTGGTAGCCGCCTGCTGTTTCTTCTTCAATTCCTCTTTCTTTCCCTCTAAAATTTGAATGTCTTCCTGATATTTTTTCACTAACTGTTCAGCGGTTTTTACCTGACTGTTTACGTCTGTAAGTTGCTCTTCGGCTTGTTTTACAAACTGTTTCTGAGGTTCGATGGCGGCGAGGAGAGGGGCGGTATCCATCAGCTGTTCAATGGTATGGCCACAAACGGGACAGGTGTCGCCAATGTGCAGTTGCGCCCGCAGGGTGTCGGCGGCATCACCGAGGGCCAGCGAGGTCTTTTCTAACAGCTCCTTAGCTCTAGCCAGTTCGTTTTTCCGCTCAACGGCGATAGGCGCTAACTGTTTGATTTTATCCTGTTCGTCGGATAGCGCCTGACGGTTCTTTCGGATATCTTCCTCGTTTGCTAACACACTATCGTTGAGACTCTTCAGGTTGTTGCAGCATTGACGTGCGGTATTCAGCAGCTGCTGTTGGCGATCGATTTCTTGGTTAGCCTTTTCCAATTCTTCCGGATGAAGAGCGTCAAGTTGACCTTTCATCTTCTGTTCCACCGCCTCTGCTTTTTTCACCTCTTCCGCACATTTTTTCTGTGCGGTTACACTATCTTCTGCCTTCTTTTTCAGTTCAGGAAGCTCATTCTCAGCGGTTTGCTTCTGTTGGGTCACCAGTCCTGCCGTTTCATTATGTTTCAGGGCATTGGCCAGATGGGCGAGAATGGTTTGCACATTGCGGTACATCTCGCTGTGCGGCTCGTCGGCCACCATCTGTTTTTTCAGCGTATCCAGGTCCGACTTCGATTGCAACAGATTGTCTTTGAAGCTGTTCAGCATTTTTACAGCCGTCTCAAACTGCTGTTTGCCTTTGGCAATCTGCTCGGTCTCAAGGGTGTTCTGTTTGTTGAGTATCTCCGTAATCTGATGCAGCAGGTATCGCCCTTCACTACTCAAGTTCCAATCGCTGATAAGTTTACTTTCATTTTGAAAATCAGCACTTTCAACGATTTTTTTCAGCTGCTGAAACTTTTCATCAGCCTTTTTACGATTGTTTTCTGCATCTTGGATTCGGTTGAGCCATTGCGTTTTTTCATCCAACGTCTTTTTTTGATTTTTGATGAGAGAAAGACGTTCGGCACAATGGGAAATCTCGTTGTTTAATTCTATAATTTCTTCATCAGTAAGAAGTTGCGCTCCTTTGATTTCGGACTCCAGTTTCGTGCATTCTTCATTTTTTTCCTTATAGATTTTGGCAATTTCGCTGCCCACCGTAGAGTAGATATCGGTTTGGGTGAGTTTTTCCAAAATGGCAGATTTTTCGTTCTCCTTGCTTTTGAGAAATTGGGTGAATTGTCCTTGTGCGAGGAGGGTGGTGCGGCAGAATTGCTGGAAGTCGAGGCCGACGGCGCTCTCCTTGATTCTCTTCTCAATCTCTTTCTTATTGCCAATGGTTTCGGTGCCGCAGGTGAGGGTGTGGCTGGAATCTCGCAGGGTGTGATAGCGTGTGCGGCCGCAGCTCCATCGAGCCGTATAATGCTTATAATCAGAGCCTTCAAAATCAAGTTCCACGCTCCCCTCGTTCGTGCCGTGCCGCAGCAGGTTGCGCGGGTCTTGGGCAGTAACTTTGTCGCAGCCATAGTCGCGTATCTTGTCTGGCGCTTGGCTCAACCGCGGAGTGTTGTTGTAGAGGGCGAGGCAGATGCTGTCCAAAATGGTGCTTTTCCCCGTACCCATGTCGCCACAAATCAGAAATCGCGAGGTAGAGGCCAAGAGACCTTCATCGAAACGAATTTCCGCTTCTTCAATCGAAGCTATATTTTTGATTTTTAATAGAATGAGTTTCATTTTGATAGAATTGCTTACTCCTTTTCGTTGTTCTTTTGTACCCTGCGGATGGCCTCCTCCAGCATTTCCACCATCTCTTGATCCATCTCTTCGTGATATTGATTTTGATAATAAATTTTCGCCATCTCCAACGGCGTAGGCATATTGTCGGGCTCGAAGGAACGGGGTTGGGATGATTTCGTATTTTCTTTTTGTTCAGGAAGTTCCGTCTTGATGCAACAATACTCGGCCGCCTTCCCTTGCAGGGCTTGCTGGATGGTGACGATGTAGTTGGGTGGCATCGGACCGTTCAGCAGCACATGTAGCCTCAAGTATGATTTTTCATCGTCGGGTAAAGCCTCCACTTCGGCAATGACCTCGTTGAAAGGCTTTGCCTCTTGAGGAATGGTAAGCAGTGGACGACAATTTTTTATAGAAATATGCTGAATGTCAGGTTGTTGATTTTTAATTAGATTAATGATGGTCACTCCGTGGTTGCCGTGCTCATCGAAGTGGAGGGTGAGGGGAGTGCCGCAGTAGCGGGCGGCGGGACCGTTGCCGGCGAGGGTTTGTGGCTGGTGGATATGCCCCAGGGCGAGGTAGTCGTAGCCCGTGCCGAAGGTGTCCTGTTCCACGGTGTCGATACCGCCGATATAGTTGTTGAAGTCGTGGCCGGTGAAGTTGCTGCCCGTAACGGCCGTGTGGGCGGTCAGCACCACGGGGAGCCCTTGTGGGTTTTGGCGGGCCGCCTCATCCAGCAAGGCCTGGTAGAAGTAGGTCTGCCGTTTTTCCTGCGGAACCTCTTCCGACAACACGGGGAAGGCACTCTCGTAGATGTGCGGCACCGCCACGATGTAGCCGAGCGGCTGCCCGTCGCTGTCCTTCACTGGCACGATGTGGCGGTTCAGGTTGACGCTCCCGTCGGCGTTCCGCTCCACCTGTCCGACAACCCGAATGTTCAGTCGCTCCCATACCTTCCCTTCCAGCTGCAGCGATGACTTGCTGTCGTGGTTGCCCGCCATGATGACCATCTGGATGGCCGGGTAGCAGTCGTGTATTTTCAGCAGCGTTTCGGTGTAGAGTTCGCGGGCCCAAAGCGGCGGCTGCGGACGGTCGAAAATGTCGCCGCACACCACCATCGCTTCCGGGCGTTCACGGTCGATAATGGCGACCAGTTGGTGGAGAAAGTCGCGCTGCTCTTCCTCACGGTCGTGGTCGTGCAATGTGTGCCCAAGATGCCAGTCGCTGGTATGAAGGATTTTCATAAATGTTGATTTTGAGGTGGTTAATGGACGTGTCGTTCGAGTTGACACGATGTTTTTTTCGCCGTCAAAGATACACTTTTTCATTGGTATTTTTTCAAGAAAAGCGAATTAATAAAAAAATGAAAGTGTGGTGGGGCTATTTCAGGGAAAACACGTATTTTTGCACCTAATTTTATAAGAAAAAAAGAATGAGCACTTTCTTGGGAACGATCACTTGGAATGTGAGCCCTGTAGCCATATCTATTGGCAGTTTGCAAATACGCTGGTATGGAATTCTGCTGGCGATTGGGTTCGTTTTGGCGTATGTGACGTTGCAAAAAATTTGGAAAAAAGAGAATATTTCGCAGAAGTTGCTCGACCGTTTCGCCATCTGGACCATCATTTGGTGTGTGGTGGGTTTGCGGCTCTGCCACTGCTTGGTGTATGGTACCGATTACTATTTGACGGCAGCACACTGGCATGAAATTCTTTTACCGGTAGATGAAAATTGGCATTTTATTGGTTATCAGGGTCTTGCCAGTCATGGAGGGGCCATCGCGATGCTGTTGTGGACCATCTATTTCTGTTATAAGAAAAAGATGAACTTTTTCTGGCTGCTCGACCGTATGTGCATTGCCATCCCTATTGCGGCGGCCTTCGTGCGTTGCGGCAACCTGATGAACCATGAGATTGTGGGCACCATCACCACCGTGCCGTGGGCCTTCGACTTTACTGAGGGTGGTCCTGGCGTGGCGGGCACTTTCCGCCATCCGGCACAGCTCTATGAATCACTGGTTTATCTCACCCTTTTCATCGGACTGGTCATCTATTATTTCAAATTCTCAAAAGGAAATGTCGCTCCTGGCCGTACTTCTGGCATCATGGTCACGACGATCTTTGTCGCCCGCTTCTTCATTGAGTTTGTGAAAGCCGATCAGGAAGCCAAAGAGGCCGAAATGGCGCTCAACCTCGGACAGCAGCTCAGCATCCCATTGATCTTGTTGGGTGTCGGACTGATTGTTTATTCTATCATCAAAAAAGATAAAATTCCTCATTATATCGAAAAATAATACTCCACCTCATTAACCTTTAACTTGTTGTTTTTATGGAAGAAAAAGATTTTCGTGTGGGCACACGCATCAACCACGAAAAATACGGCGAAGGCATCATCAGTCAGAATGGCAATCTGACGATTAAGGTGCTGTTTGTTCGTGGCGGTGGCGAAATCGAGTTCTCGAAGGCCAACGTCTCCTACGAGGTGCTGGCGCAGAGCGAACTGCCCGATGATGGCCAGCCGCGCCTGAATGTCAAAGAGTTCGAGCGGATGCTCACTCTCGTCCTAAACCAGTACAATGCTATTGAGTATAAGGCGGAATTGGGTAAAAAATGGGAGGGCGGCACCATGATTTTGCAGCCCGCCAATCCCGACCTCAAACACAAGGAGATTCCCATCGAAACTTTTTTCCACAAGATTGTGATGATGCGCGACCGTCTCCGCGTGCTCGAGCAGAACATCAACAGCCATCCCACCCTCACCGATGAAGAAAAGGTGAACCTCCAGCAATATATCACCCGTATCTACGGTTCTATGACCTCCTTCAACATCCTTTTTGATGACAAAAACGACTACTTTGTCGGCAGTAAACTCTAATTTTATTATAATTTTCAAATTTCAAATTTCAACTTTCAATTTAAAGATGATTCAGAGAATTCAATCCCTTTTGTTGTTCGTCGCTGCAGTAATTTCTGTTGTGGTATGTTTTATTAATGTCGGTCACATCGACCAGCAGATTGGCGGCGAGGTAGTGAAATATTACCAGTTTGACTCCTTTACCTTGCAGAAATTGGATGCCGACAACCAGATGGTGTCCGTGATGCACACGACCTATATCGCCTTATTGTGGATGGCTTCCGCTATCTTGTCGTTAGTCACCATCTTCCTTTACAAAAACCGAGTGGTACAAGTTCGCCTCAATGGCATCAATATGCTGGTCATGCTGGCCGCTTTGGTGGTGATGCTGTATGTATATCCCAATCTTGTCTTCGAGAAGCAGGAGTGGTTCAAGGCTGGAATGGTGGTTAATTTCAATTATTGGATACTGATGTCTTTGGTGCCTGCTGTCTGCCTCTTCTTTGCCAACCGTGCCATCAAGAGCGATGAGAAGAAGGTGCGTGCCGCTGATCGTTTGAGATAAGATAATGATATAGAATATGTTCGACTTCATCACATTCGGCATCGCGGATTTCATCGACATCTTGTTGTTCGCCATCATCCTGTACTATTTGTATAGGTTGCTGCGCGGAACGGCGGCCATCCGTATTTTCTGGACGATTGCCATTCTGTATATTTTATGGAAAGTATTCAGTGCCTTGCACTTTAATTTGGTGAGTGGCATTGTAGGGCAAGTCCTCAGCGTGGGAATTGTGGCTCTTCTCATCGTGTTTCAGCCCGAAATACGGAAATTCCTACTGATGATTGGCAATGCCCGCATTCTCAAGATGTTCCGTTTCCACAAGAAAGAGGATACGCTTTTTATGCCGGAAATCAACGCCGTTGTGCGAGCCTGTCGGCGTATGTCGGACTCGAAGACGGGTGCGCTCATTGTGTTTGAAAAAGACACCCCGTTAGACGAGTGCATTGCCACGGGTGAGAAGTTGGATGCTATCGTCTCGCGCGAGCTGATTGAGAATATCTTTTTCAAAAACAGTCCGTTACACGATGGCGCGCTGATTATCCGCAACCACCGTATTGCGGCTGCCCGTTGCATCCTGCCCGTTTCCGACCGCGAGGATATTTCCACCGACCTCGGACTGCGTCACCGCTCTGCTATCGGCGTCACCGTGCTGAGCGATGCGGTCGTTGTGGTGGTCTCCGAGCAGACTGGCAGCATCTCGCTGTGTCGCGGTGGCGACATCACCCACGGCATCTCGCCTGTGGTGCTCGAGACTATGCTGAAAGATATCTTTGTCAATAAAAAAGAGCCCGTCACGACGGAAAAAGTGGAGGAGAATGACCATGAACAGTAACCTTGACCCCTCACCTAGACGGCTCTCGGCTGCCGAGAAGGAGTTTGAGAAAGCCATCCGCCCCGCCGATTTCCACAACTTCTACGGACAGGCGAAGGTGATAGAGAACATCATCGTGTTTGTGCAGGCGGCCCGCGCCCGCGGCGAAGCCCTCGACCATGTGCTGCTGCACGGCCCTCCAGGTCTCGGCAAGACCACCCTCTCGCACATCATCGCCAACGAGATGGGCGTTAACCTCCGCGTCACCTCCGGTCCCGTCATCGACAAACCGGGCGACCTCGCCGGACTGCTCACCAACCTCGAACCCAACGATGTGCTGTTCATCGACGAGATCCACCGCCTCTCACCCGTTGTGGAGGAGTATCTCTATTCGGCCATGGAGGATTACAAAATCGACATCATGATTGAGTCGGGCCCCAGCGCCCGCAGCGTCGAGATAGCCCTTAACCCGTTCACCCTCGTGGGTGCCACCACCCGTTCGGGACTGCTCACCGCACCGCTGCGCTCCCGTTTCGGTATCAACCTGCGCCTGCAATATTACGACGCGCCCACCCTCGCCCGCATTCTGAAACGCTCCGCCGGCATCCTTAACATTGAGCTTTACGACGATGCAGCACTCGAAATCGCCAGCCGCAGCCGTGGTACCCCACGTATCGTCAACCTGTTGCTACGCCGCGTGCGCGACTTTGCCCAGATCAAAGGTAACGGCATCATCGACCTTCCCATCGCCCGCGTCGCCCTCGAAGCCCTCAACGTCGACCAGCATGGCCTCGACGAGATGGACAACCGCATTCTCGGCACCATCATCGACAAGTTCAAAGGCGGCCCCGTCGGACTCACCACCATCGCCACCTCGGTGGGCGAAGACGCCGGTACGATAGAAGAGGTCTATGAACCCTTCCTTATCCAAGAAGGCTACATCATGCGCACCCCCCGCGGCCGCGAGGCTACCGAATTAGCTTACAAGCATTTGGGAAAATTCCGCTTCAACAGCGACGGCACCCAAGCCGAACTGTTCTAAACCAACTTTACTGTTTCACCACCTTGACGGTTGCACTGCCCGTAACGGTGTGCAGGCGACATAGGTACATGCCCGCCGGCAACTGTGCGAGGTCAACCTCCGCAAAGTGACTGCCCGCCGACTGGCTCCCCTCTGTTTGGTAAAGCAGCGTGCGCCCCGTCAGGTCGGTGACGAATACCTCCACGTTGCAACTTTCTGCCAGCTGATATTGCAGCATCATTTTGTCAGACACGGGGTTAGGATAGGCGTGTAGCTGCGGCGCTACGACGATGTCGTTGACCGACACGGTGGCAGGATTCGCATACTCCAACAGCATCGCAAGGTTGTATTTCGCCACGTGAGCGAGGTAGTCGTAGTTGTTGGAGTCGGCTACGTCGTGATCGGTATGGTAGGAGGTGGAGAAAATGTTCTCGATGGCAAAAACCGCACGGAACCCCTGCTGGTAGTAGGCATAGCTGTCGCTGCGACTCGCATCGTCATTATCAGCCGCCGCAGGTATATAAGGCTCTATATCCGTATATTGCGCACAAATTTCGGCGGCGCGAGCTACAATATCCAGCGCATTACTGTACCAGTGCAGTGTGAGTCGCCAATCATCCGTGGGCTGGTAGCTCACCATGTCGTTGTTCAGCATCACGGCGATTTTTTCGCCCGCATCCTGCCGCATCCAAGCATCGTGTACGCTGCCGAAAAGTCCGAGTTCCTCACCGTCGTAGGCCATAAAATGAACCGGACGCGAGAACTGAAGACCATGCAGATGACAGATACGCGCCATCTCCAACATCACCGCTACACCAGAGGCATTATCGTCAGCCCCCGGCGTATAGGAAAGCAAGTTCATTCCCGGATCCATCGCGATGGCATCCAAGTGGGCACCGATAAGCACCAACGAGTCGTCGGCCTGCGCTGACGGAGCCATGATTCCTTTCACATTGTAAAACAGCTGGTCGTAAGGGCCTCCAATCCAATGATTTCCAGACTCATGGAAAGTGTCCACGATGGCAGGAATGCCGTAAGCGTTCAATCTGCCTGCCACATATTCCGCCACATTCTGGTTGCCTCCTTCCCGCAGGGCATAGCGGTTCCCAAAATTCTGCAGATCCAAAACGGTCTGGTGCAGACTGTCGGCGTTGATGTCGGCCATCAGCGTCTCAATGTCAATGGAGGGACACTGGGCGTGCAGCTGCAGAGTGAGCGATAAGCTGAAGGTCAGGAAAAAGGCAAGGATTTTTTTCATGGGGTAATTATTTGGTGAGAATAAAGTCCACCGCTTCGAGCATGGAGGTGAAGTAGTGGAATCTCATATTTTCGATATAAGTTTTCTCAATCTCGTCGATGTTCTTCTGGTTGGCGGAGGAGAGCACGATGTCGTAGATGCCCGACCGTTTGGCGGCCAGCACCTTCTCGTTGAGGCCGCCTACCGGCAGCAACTTTCCGCGCAGGGTGATCTCGCCGCTCATGGCCAGGTTGGAGCGCACCTTGCGGCCCGTAAGGCACGACACCATCGCCGACAGCATAGTGATGCCTGCAGAAGGACCGTCTTTGGGAGTGGCACCTTCCGGAACATGAACATGTATGTTGTTTTCTTGCAGTGTTTTAGTGTCAATGTTGAAGAAAGAGGCGTGCGATTTGATGAACTCATGGGCGATGGTGGCCGACTCCTTCATTACGTCGCCGAGGTTACCGGTCATGGTCAAGTTGCCCTTGCCTGGCGAGGTGACGCATTCGATGAAAAGAATCTCGCCGCCCACCGATGTCCAGGCCAAGCCCGTAGCCACGCCGCAGGTGTCGTTGTCCAACGAATCCTCCTTCTGGAAGATGGGCGCATGCAAGATTTCCAGCAGGTCAGCTTCTGTTACCTTCTTCTCTAACGTATTGTCCTGCACATACTTCGCTGCCTTGTGGCGGATAATCTTCGCAATCGTCTTCTCCAATGTTCTGACTCCCGACTCGCGGGTATATTCGCCAATGATTTTCGCAATAATTTTTTCTGAAAATGAAAGAGAAGTTTTCTTCAATCCATTTTCAATCAATTGTTTAGGAATGAGATGTTTTTTGGCGATATTGATTTTTTCTTCCAAATAATAACCCGAAATGTCAATCACCTCCATACGGTCGATGAGCGCCGGGGGAATGGTGTTGAGCGAATTGGCGGTGGCGATAAACAGCACTTTCGACAGGTCGTAACCAATTTCGAGGTAATTGTCGTAGAAAGAGGAGTTCTGCTCAGGATCCAGTACTTCGAGCAATGCTGCCGACGGATCACCTTGTACATTCATACCCAACACTTTATCAATCTCATCCAATACAAAAACGGGATTGGAAGTGCCAGCTTTCTTGATGCTCTGAATGATACGGCCAGGCATGGCACCGATATAGGTTTTGCGGTGGCCACGGATTTCCGACTCGTCGCGGAGACCGCCTAACGAAACTCGTATATACTTGCGTTGCAGCGCATCAGCGATGGAACGTCCCAGAGAGGTCTTGCCCACACCGGGAGGGCCGACTAAGCAGATGATGGGCGACTTCATGTCCTGCTTCAGCTTCAGCACGGCGATGTATTCAATGATGCGCTCCTTCACCTTCTCCAAACCATAATGGTCGTGGTCAAGCACCTTGCGGGCGCGCTTCAGGTCGAAATCATCCTCCGAATATTCATTCCACGGCAGATCCACCAGCAGCTCCAAGTAGTCGGCCTGCATGGCAAAGTCGGGCGATACGTGGTTGGAGCGTTTCAACTTGTTCAACTCGCGCTCGAAAATATCCTGTACTTCCTTGCTCCACTTTTTATCTTTCGCCTTCTCTTTCAGTTTATTATATAATTCATCCACCGGCGATTCCCCCAGCTCTTTCTGGATGGTCTTCATCTGCTCGTTGAGGATGTACTCCTTCTGCTGACGGTCGAGTTCCTGCTTCGATTTATCCTGAATTTGCGCCTTGAGTTCAAGAATCTGAATTTCCTTGTTCAAATATTTGAGCACGATGTCGGCGCGTTCGATAATGTCAGGAATCTCCAAAATGCGCTGTTTTTCAGCCACTTTCAGACTAAGATAAGAGGCAAGGAAGCTGATGAGGAAGGAGGGGCTGTCGATGTTGTTGATGGCGACAGTGGCCTCGCGGGGCAGTTGCGGCGAGAGGGAAATCATGTTGGCAGCCACATCGCGAATGGAGCCGATGAGGGCTTTGAACACCTTGCGGCTGCGGATGGAACGGTCGTAGTCGTTGGTGTAATACTCACCCACGACTCCCGTCAGGTAAGGCTCCACCGAGGTGATTCCAATCAGATCGAACCGTTTGATGCCCTGCACGATAATGGTGATATTACCATCGGGCAGCGTGATGAAACGCAGGATGTGCGCCATCGTCCCCACATGGTAAAGATCTTCGTACATAGGGTCTTCCACCTCATTGTCCTTCTGAGTGACGATGCCGATAGGCTGGTCGCTGCGCGAAAAGTCCTGCACTAATTTGATGGATTTGGCTCTTCCCACGGTGATGGGAATGACCATGCCGGGAAACAGCACTGTGTTGCGCAACGGCAGTATCGGGAGGGTATCGGAAACCTTCTCCTTGCGGATACGATCCTCGTCTTCCGCGGTGAAAAGCGGAATGAAGTTGGAGTCAGGACCAAGGAGGTCAGGCATAAGAAAGTCGTTAAAAGTATTCATTCTATTAATTTTCGCTATATGCAGTTATTTCATAAACCCTTTTGAGCAGGTTTTGTTCAATGGAGTCAAAATCTTTGTGTCGGCGGGCCATCACAATGCGGGCTGTCTCGAAGAGTTTGTCGAGGTTGTGTGGCTCGTAGGTGTGGCCGGGTGTGCCGAATGAGAAGGAGGGCACGAACTTGGGGTGGAAGCCGGTGCCGAAGAGTCCGCAGCCCACGCCCACCACCGTGCCGGTGTTGAACATCGAGTTGATGCCGCACTTGGAGTGGTCGCCCATGATGAGGCCGCAGAACTGGAGGCCGGTGTCCTCCATCTTGCGGGTGGCGCCGTTCCACAGGCGCACAGGCGAGTAGTTGTTCTTGAGGTTCGAACAGTTGGTGTCGGCGCCGAGGTTGCACCACTCGCCGATGACCGCGTTGCCGATAAAGCCGTCGTGGGCCTTGTTGGAGTAGCCAAGGAACACGGCGTTGCTGAGTTCGCCACCCGCCTTGCAGTGCGGACCGAGGGTGGTGGCACCGTAGAACTTGGCATCCATCTTGGCGACGGCGTGCTCGCACAGGGCGATAGGACCGCGCATGCGGCAACCCTCCATCACTTCGGCATCACGACCGATGTAGATGCTTCCCTCGCGGGTGTTGAGGGTGGCGCACTCTACCGTGGCGCCCTCTTCGATGAAGATGCGGCTCGGGTCGCCGATGACCACGTTGGTGGCACTCAGCGGCTGGGAGGTGCGGCCGGCGGTCAGCAGGGTGAAGTCGTTCTCAATCTCCTGACCGTTGTACATAAATATATGGTAGGGACGAACCACCATGTCGTACGGACCGGTATAGTTCACCTGGCGCAGCGGGAGTGCGGAGGTGGGATGGGTGAGGTAGCCATCGAAGAAGTTGCGCAGGTTGGCCGCATCGGCCGTACGGAAGGCCAGCAGGGTGTTTTCATCGTAAAGAGCCTCTTCGGGTTGCAGGTTCTTCACCGCGTCTAACAGCTGGTCGTTAGGGAGTAATGCGCCGGAAATCAGCAGGTTGTCATCGCTGGTCTGCAAGGGAAATTTCTCCTGAAGGTAGCTTCGGGTGAGGGTGGAAGAGGGTTGCAGGCGGCGTTCCCATTTCTCGCGGAGGGTAAGGATGCCCACGCGGAGGTCGGCGGCCGGACGGGTATAGGTGAGCGGCAATAGGTGCGAGTGACACCAGCTGTCAAACAAGATGAGGTTCATAAGTGGTTGTTTTTTAGACAAAAAAAGCGGCTTTTCGGATTGAAAAAGCCGCTGCAAAGATATGATATTTTTTTGATTATTCAGCTTTCTTTGCGGGATGCTTGGCATATTTGTTGCGGAACTTGTCAACGCGACCTGCGGTGTCCACAAGTTTCATCTTGCCAGTGAAGAAGGGATGAGAGGTGTTGGAAATTTCCAATTTCACCAACGGATATTCGTTACCGTCTTCCCAAACAATCGTGTCTTTCGTTTTTACAGTTGATTTCGTCAAAAACGCAGTTTCGTTCGACATATCTTTGAAAACAACCGTTCTGTACTCCTTAGGATGAATGTCTTTTTTCATTATCTTAACCTTTAAAATTCTCTTTTTGATTTTGGGCTGCAAAAATACAACTATTTTTCATTCTGACAATGCGGTAGAAAAAGTTTTTTCAAAAAAATATTTAGAGGAAAAATGTGGTGAGAATTCTTGTTTTTCAAACCATTTCGCAATTTTTTGTATTTTTGCGGATGACAATTGAATGACGATGACCCTCCCAACCATGGAAAAATCGGTGCTGATAATCCGCCACAAACGCCGCTGGTACGAGCTGAAACTGCCGCATGCTGTGTTTATCAACGGCCAATTTCTCGGCATGGTGAAGGATCGCGATGTGCGCGTCATTGCGCCTGCGGGCGGTTACAGTTTGAGGGTGCAGTTCGGCGGCCGCATCCCGATAGGAAAGCGCGGCAAGGGCATCGACCTGTCGGTATCTTCCACCAAGCAGGTGCAGCTGACGCCCCAGAAAGAGATGGTCTGCGAGTTTCACGACCGAGAACGCATCTGGAATCTCCTGTTCGACATCGACTTGATTGTCTGGCTGGTCTCGCTATTCGTCACCATGCCGCCGCTGTATCGCATTATTTCCGACGTCTTCTTTGCGGTATGGCTGGTGCGGCTCATTATCATCAGAAAAAAATATTACAAAATAAATTTATACTAACAAACCATCCCAAACTTCCGAATGGAATGTAAATTTGTTGTATCTTTGCGGCAAAGAATCTCGAGCCACAATTGTGTCTAATTAACAACCATTTAATACTAAAAGATGATGAAAAAAGAAGCATTACAGCTGTTTGAACAGCGGAAAGTCCGTACTGTATGGGACGACGATGAAGAGAAATGGTATTTCTCTATTGTGGATGTATGTGGTGTGCTTACTGATAGTAAGGATGCACTGACAGCCAGAAAGTATTGGAACAAACTGAAACAGCGGCTGAAAGAGGAAGGAAACGAAACGGTGACAAATTGTCACCAGTTGAAACTTCTGGCTGCAGATGGCAAAAAACGATTGACAGATGTAGCTGATACTGAGCAGCTTTTTCGTATCATCCAATCCATTCCATCTCCTAAAGCAGAACCGTTTAAGCAGTGGATGGCGCAAGTGGCCAGCCAGCGTTTGGATCAGATGCAGGACCCAGAATTAAGCATTGACCAGGCTATTATTGACTATAAGCGTTTAGGGTATAGCGATGCTTGGATTAACCAGCGTATTAAGTCTATTGAAGTGCGAAAAGAACTGACTGATGAATGGAAACGCACAGGGGTGGAGGATAGGTTGGAATACGCATCTCTCACCGACATCATCACACGCGAATGGAGCGGTTTTACCACAAAGCAATACAAACATTTTAAGGGTTTGAAGAAAGAAAATTTGCGCGACAATATGACCAACCTTGAGATTGCTCTCAACATTCTCGCAGAAGCTTCAGCTACAGAACTTTCCAAACAAAGCGATCCGAAAGGATATGTGGAACAGACAAAGGTTGCGAAAGACGGCGGGAGTGTGGCAAAAGCAGCCCGCAACCAGTTGGAAAGCAAGCTTGGACGGAGTGTGATTTCATCGAAAAAGGCAAGCGACTACCTGCTGTTTGGGAGAGCGGAATATTTTGATAATGAAAACAATACAGATGTAGATGTCAGGCAAAATGACAGGCAAAATGATAGTCAAAATGATAGTCAAAAACTTGGCAAGAGACAGCAAAATATACTTCGACTAATAGATGATAATAGTTCTATTACAGCAAGAGAATTAGCACAAAAATTAAAAGTCTCTGTGCCAACAATCTATCGCGACCTGAAATCATTGCAGATTAAATGGTCCGGTTCTTCAAAAAATGGGCACTGGGAACACAAAAAGTAATAGTTACACAATGTATTTAGCTTGTCACTTTATTGATCTATTGCAGATTTTGCCTAATAAATAAGTGTTTAATTTGTTAATGGTTAAGTATATCCATCAAATCATGAAAAAACTTTTTTCTTTCCTAATTCTGGTCATCGCTTTTCTGATGACCGCCTGCTCGCAAGAATATACCACTGTGGGCAATGACGAGTTTTCAAAAATTATCAGCAAAAAGAACACGCAACTGGTGGATGTGCGTACGCCCCAAGAGTATGAGGCCGGCCACATCCCCGGCGCCTTGAACATCGATGTCAAGTCGGCGGATTTCGACTCCCAGGCGGCACAACTCAACAAGAAGAAAACAGTGGCCGTGTATTGCCGCAGCGGCGTGCGAAGCCGTATCGCCGCCAGCAAACTCACCGGCATGGGCTTCACAGTTTACAACCTCGAAAAGGGCATCAACGGCTGGAACGGCGAGACGGTGAAGGGCAAACAACCCCGCTAATTTTTCGATTTTATCCGCTCGCAAATCACAAAAAAAGAGTATTTTTGCAGCCTGCAAATCGACAGGTTTGCATCTGGTATTTTTTATGAATTTAATACAGTAAAACAATGACTGATTACGAATTGAAGTACAAGATTGCCGACATCAAGTTGGCGGATTGGGGACGCAAGGAAATCGAGGTGTCCGAAAAAGAGATGCCGGGTCTGATGGCCCTGCGCGAAAAGTATGGCGACAGCAAACCGCTGAAGGGTGTGCGTATCATGGGCTCGCTGCACATGACCATCCAGACCGCCTGTCTCATTGAAACCTTAGTGGCTCTTGGCGCCGACGTGCGCTGGTGCAGCTGCAACATTTTCTCCACGCAGGATCATGCCGCCGCAGCCATCGCGGCCGCCGGCGTGCCGGTGTTCGCCTGGAAGGGCGAGTCGCTGGAAGACTACTGGTGGTGCACCTCGCAGGCCCTCGCCTTCCCAGGCGGTAAAGGTCCGCAGCTGATTGTGGACGATGGCGGCGACGCTACCCTCATGATTCATAAGGGCTTTGCTGCCGAAAATAATGCGGCAGTCCTCGACAAGACCCCCTCTTCCCACGAAGAGGCCGTCATCCTCAGTACTCTCAAATCGATACTGGCCGAAGACCCGCAGCGCTGGCACCGTACCGTGGCCGAGCTGAAGGGCGTTTCCGAAGAGACCACCACTGGCGTACATCGTCTCTACCAGATGATGGAGGCCGGCGAGCTGCTCTTCCCCGCCATCAAC
>JAFXTS010000003.1 GCA_017535665.1 Bacteroidales bacterium
ATGGCGCGATGAATCGGCAGAATATCAAGATATTGCTGGCTTTTGTGCGTCGGTGCCTTTGAGTCGTGTGGCGGAACTGGACTATGTGCTCACGCCCGGCCGTTATGTGGGTTTGCCCGAAGAGGAGGACGACTTCAACTTTGCCGAGCGTTTCACCGCCTTGAAAGCCGAGTTTGAGGAGCAATTGAAAGAGGAAGAGCGTTTGAACAAGATAATTCTGGAGAATCTGGGGAAGATAAAAATGTAATGAGGTATGAGCGAGATAATGAAAACTGATTTGGCCGAACGTATAGAACGGCTGATTGCAGAAGCAAAAAAACGCACAGTTGCCGCTGTCAACACGGCAATGGTCTATACCTATTATGAAATAGGTAGGATGATTGTGGATGACGAGCAGAAAGGAACAACCTATGCGAGTTATGGAAAAGAAACGTTGAAAAATGTTTCTATGTATTTAATCGCTCGATTTGGAAAGGGGTATTCTGTTGATAATCTTGAGAGAATGAGGAAGTTCTATTTGATTTATTCAAATTCCGCAACAACTTTGCGGAATTCTAAGAATTTGAAGATAGTATCATCAAATTCTCTTGAGAATACAAATTCCGCAACACCTTTGCGGAATTCTCAAATTCCTCAGACACCGTCTGCGGAATTGCACTTCACCCTCAGTTGGTCGCACTACTTGAAACTGATGCGCATTGAGAACCCCGACGAGCGGCGTTTTTATGAGATTGAGGCTGCCGAAAATAACTGGAGTCTGCGCGAGTTGCAGCGGCAGTTCGACAGTTCGCTATATGAGCGTTTGGCATTGAGCCGTGACAAAGCAGGGGTGAAGGCTTTGGCACAGAAGGGACAAATTGTCGAAAAGCCCGAAGATATGATCAAAGACCCGTATGTGTTGGAGTTCATCGGTTTGCCCGAACTGCCGCAGTACAACGAGAGCGAGTTGGAACAACGTCTGATTGACCATTTGCAGACCTTCCTTTTGGAACTAGGCAAGGGCTTCACCTTTGTGGGACGGCAGGTGCGTTTCACTTTCGACGAGCAGCATTTCCGTGTCGATTTGGTGTTCTACAACCGTCTACTCAGGGCTTTTGTGCTGATAGATTTGAAGCGCGGCACGCTGAAGCACCAGGATTTGGGGCAGATGCAGATGTATGTGAACTATTACGACCGCTTTGTGAAGACCGAGGACGAGAATCCGACCATAGGCATCCTGCTCTGCACCGACAAAAGCGATGCAATGGTGGAGATAACCCTGCCAAAAGACAACAATCAGATCTTTGCAAGCAAGTATCAAACCTACTTGCCGAGCAAGGAGGAATTGCAACGCCTGCTTGAGGAAAACCTAAAATAAAAGCCTATGACCGAGTGGAAAGAATATAAATTTTCTGATTTTGTTGAGATAAATCCTTCTGTGAAGATTCCTAAAGGAATTCCTGTCTCTTTTGTGGAAATGAAAGATTTAGATAGTTCAGTCAGATATTGTGAGAGTTCGCAAAAGAAAGAGTTGACAGGTGGAAGTCGATTCATAAATGGCGATACATTATTTGCAAGAATTACGCCTTGTATGGAAAATGGGAAAATATGTCAAGTGCGGAATTTGGAAAATGGTATTGGATTTGGCTCAACAGAATTTCATATTTTAAGAGGAAAAGATGGTGTTTCTGACAGCGATTTTGTGTACTATTTGTCAAGATGGGATGAGGTTAGAGACCACGCAGAGCACAATATGGAAGGCAGTTCAGGAAGGCAGAGAGTGCCTAAACAAGCATTTGATAATTTGTATCTTAATCTTCCCCCTCTCCCCACCCAGCACCGCATAGCCTCCATTCTCTCGTCCCTTGACGACAAGATAGACCTTCTGTACCGCGAGAACGCCACCTTGGAGCAGATGGCTGAAACGCTCTTCAGGCAGTGGTTTGTGGTGGAGGCTAAGGAGGAGTGGGAGGAAGGAAAGTTGGGGGATTTGATAGAAGTCAAGTATGGCAAAGACCATAAAAAACTATTAGATGGAAAAATTCCAGTCATTGGTTCTGGCGGAATAATGCGCTATGCTGATACTGCATTGTATGACAAAGAATCTGTGCTGATTCCAAGAAAAGGCTCGTTAAATAATGTGATGTATATGAATGAGCCTTTTTGGACCGTAGATACAATGTTTTATACAGAAATGCGGCGGCCTAACATTGCTAAATTTGTGTTTCACTTTATGAAAGGCCAGGATTTGGCAAATATGAATGTCGGATCGGCTGTCCCAAGTATGACAACAGAAGTTCTCAATAATGTACCAATAGATATTCCCCCACAGGAAGTTTTTGATAAATTTGAAAATGCAGTGGCGTCCTTGTACAATAAAAAAGAACAAAACAACAAGCAAATCCAAACCCTTATTCAAATTCGAGACGGATTGCTGCCAAGGTTGATGAGTGGGAAATAAAGATATAAAGTTAAAAGAAAGGAGTTTTAATATGATAACATGTGATGAATCAAAAAGCAGATTTGAAGATTACAAAAAGGATTACGAATCTCTTAAATCTCAAGATATTTCTGAGTCCGACACTCGTTCTAAATTGATAGATCGAATGTTAATAAATGTGCTTGGTTGGGATGAAAAAGACATTATACGAGAAGGACATGTGGATAATGGATATTACGATTATAAAGTTTCAATAGCAGGTTTGACTTTTATCATAGAAGCAAAGCGTCAATTTGTTGAGTTTACTCTTCCAAATGATACAAGAAGAAAATGCAACCTGAATACTATATATTCAGAAAAAAAATCAGTCGTTGATCAAATTCGAGATTATCTGAGCGATTGCGGTTGCGATATTGGGATTATTACTAATGGTAAACAATACATAATTGCAAAATTCATTAATACAAATGGGATTTCTTGGAAACAAAACAAATGCATTTTGTATAGAAATTTTCAAGAAATCGAAGAAAATTTTGTCGAGTTTTGGAACACATTGTCTAAAGAAAGCATTATACAAAACAAGGGAATCAAGCAATTATATGATGTTGAAGAATCATTCTATAAAACCATCTTATCTTCAATTTCTGAAAAAGACAAAGAAATTGTAAGAAATGACCTTTCGGCTAAGATTGCACCATTGATAGACAAAGCACTTGGTGATATTTATAGTGCTAATGAAGATGAAGATGATTCAGAGTTTATAAAAGAGTGTTATGTCGAAAATAAGGAGGTGATTAAGAACAAACGAGAGTTGCTTGGGCTTTTTAGTGATAATCCACCAGATTTGCAAGAAGTTAGTAAAGCGAGGAATATTGACAGCATTGGGAAACAAATTGGAGGCGAAATCGGGAACTATCCTGCTGAAAAAGCCACTTCGCCTACACCAAAACCAATAATTATTATAGGCTCAAGAGGAGCAGGTAAAACTACTTTTTTGAAATTCTTATTGAATAAGAATTCGTCAGAAATAAGTTCTTTAAATACTCCGTATTTATTTGTTAATATGATGAAGTATTATGCTGGCAATGACACTATTGATTTTAATATAATATATGATGATTTACTACAGCAATTTGACGAAAAATATCCTTCGTATAGTATTAATTCATTAAAGGTCTTAAAGAGAATATATGCTACAGAAATTAATAGAAATAAAATAGGAATATGGAAGTATTATTTTGAAAATGAAGAAACTGAGTATAATAAACGGTTGTCAGATTTTTTGAATTTGAAGACAGCAAACAAACAAGAACATTTTAAGGCACTTAATCTATATTTAACTAAAGAAATACATAAAAGAATTCTCATTGTATTTGATAATGCAGACCAATTAAGCGACCAAATTCAGGAACAGGTATACTTGAATGCTTGTGCACTGAATAAACAAGCAAAATTTGGCGTGATTATTTCTTTGCGGGAAGGCTATTATTATAATTGGAGAAACAGACCTCCATTCAATGCTTTTGATAGTAACGCTTTTCATATTGCAGCGCCTAATTATGGTGAGGTTCTTCAAAAAAGGCTTAATTACATCATTGAGAAATTAAAGTTTAGTAAGAATAACATACTGGAAGGTACTATCGGAAATAAAAGTTTTGAACTATCGGAAAATAAAATAGAAGATTTTTTTGTTGGCGTTAATTCTTCCTTGTTTGGAACAGAAAATGCACCAATCCTAGATTTTATTACCCAAATGAGCTTCCCAAATGTTAGAGAAGGACTGAGAATATTTAAAACATTTTTGGTCTCAGGATACACAGATGTTTCTGAATATATTCTAAGAGTTGTATATAATCAAGGGAATCATACAATTACTATACCTATTCACGAATTTGTAAAAACGATAGGTTTAGAAAACAAAGTCTATTATAATCATACATCAAGTCAAATAAAAAATTTATTTTATCCAATAAGTCCTAACTCCGATTGCTTTATAAAATACTATATTTTAAAAGCACTGGATGAATGTTTGTCATTTGAGGGGAGCATTAATAAGTTTAAATATTACAGCGGATTAGTTGATGAATTTAATAATTATGGATATAAAAAAGAGATTGTTAATCAGGAAGTAGAAGAGTTGTTAAAAGAAAATCTTGTTGAAACAGATAAAAAACTTTCTGATATCAGTTGGAGTAAATTGCCGAACGAAGACTTCTCTATTACAATTACAGCAAGAGGCCATTATTACATTAATAATTTAATAAACAGTTTCTATTATTTTGAGTTAGTTCTCCAAGACACACCTATTGTCAATCAGGAATTATTTGAGAAGATAAAGAAAGAATTTCCTATTCCAGAAAAAAATGGAAAGAAGGACATGAAAGTTCGATACAAAATTGTAAAATTATTTGTAGATTATTTACAATCTTGTGAAGTAAAAGCAAAATCTTCTAATTTACAACATAAATATGGGAGTTTAGCAAATAATATACTTATAAATGGATTGCAAAAAGATTTGGATCGCATTTCCAAGAAATATGGTTGCGATTAAGATTTTTTTATTTAAAAGTAAGATATGCCAAACTCCACGAATTCGACATTGAGCAACTCCCCATCGGCCACAGCATTTGACAATTGACTATCTTTGCAAAATGAATTGAATATGGCGAAAGACATAGATATGAGGAATAGAGGAAATGCTCTGATGGAGATTATGCACGTGCGTGTGCATGATTTGGGATGGTCGCCGTATTCAATTTGTCGCAGCCTTTCAGGCTGCTGGCCGTACCGCGAGGCCGTCGCTCTCCAGGGCGCTGCCCATAGGGTAAATCTTTCGCGGCGCTCCGCGCCTCATTCCAATACCGCATCATTCGGCGGTAGACAGAGCCTGAAAGGCTCGGACAGATATTCCCTGCGGCACCGCCGTAGGACCTGCGCCGCCACCTCCACACTCCGGAGCCTGAAAGGCTCATACGTATATTGCCGATGGCACCGCCATTGGCAAATGGACCACCCCATCGCCACCCCGAGCCTGAAGGGCTCGGACAAATACGACATTATTTATTCACATAACCTCTAATACTATGCCTCAATCACTCGCACAAGTCTACATTCATCTGGTATTCCACACCAAGTACAGTTCGGTAACCATCCGCGAAGAAGATCTGCCTAAATTATTCGCCTACATCGACGGCATCATCGTAAATAAAAACGCTATGGTCATCCAAATCGGCGGAGTGTCCAACCACATACATATTTTGTGCACCCTCCCCCGTACTGTCTCTATGGCCGATTTTGTCGAAGACATCAAGAAATGCAGCAGCAAGTGGATCAAGACACTGGACTCGTATTATTCCAAATTCGCATGGCAAGGCGGCTATGCCATATTCTCCGTCAGTGCCTCTCAGGTGCAAAATGTAAAACAATATGTGATGAATCAGAAAGAGCACCATCGCAAAAAGACCTTCCAAGAAGAATACGAGGCCTTTCTAAAAGCTTACAATATCGAGTATAATCCAGAATATGTTTTCAAAGATTAAAACAGCATAATCATGACCCAACTCCACGAATCCGACATCGAGCAGATGCTCATCAACCAGCTGAAAGCCAAAGGCTACCAGTATCTCTATGGCCCTGACATCGCACCTGATGGAGAGATGCCCATGCGTGATAGTTTCGAGGAAGTGGTGTTGCGCGAGAAGCTGGAAGCGGCCATGAAGCGGCTCAACCCATCGTTGCCCTATTCGGTGCAGGATGAGGCCATCAAAACGGTTCTGCGTATCAGTTCGCCCGATGTGCTGGTCAACAACGAAGAGTTCCACCGCCTGCTGACAGAGGGCGTTCCGGTGTCGATACATAAAGATGGCGTGGAACGTGGCGCAAGAGTTTGGCTCATCGACTTCAACGACCCGTGGAACAACGAGTTCACGGTGGTCAACCAGTTCACCATCATCGAAAATGGTCATAATCGCCGTCCGGATGTGGTTCTTTTTGTGAATGGTTTGCCATTGGTCATTTTTGAATTGAAAAATGCAGCCGATGAGAATGCCACCTTGCAAAGCGCCTATCGTCAGATTGAAACCTACAAACAACAGATTCCTTCGTTGTTTACCTACAATGGACTGGTTGTCATTTCCGATGGCTTGGAGGCACGGGCGGGCTCTCTTTCGGCGGGCTTCAGTCGCTACACGACTTGGAAGAGCGAGGACGGAGAGAGCATTGCTTCACATTTGGTGAGCGAGTTGGAGGTTTTGGTCAACGGCATGTTGCGGAAGGACACTTTACTGGACTTGGTGCAGTCGTTCACAGTCTTCGAGAAGCAGAAGCAAGAGGACTTGAAGACAGGTTTGACCACGATTAAGACCGTCAAGAAGATAGCCGCCTACCATCAATACTATGCCGTCAACAAGGCGGTGGAATCGACTATTCGAGCCACGGGTATCAACACGAAGAACATGGTCGCCGAATCGCCCGCGCACTATGGACTCAAAACGGTGGCAGAACAGATGGAAGGCGACCATCGCGCCGGTGTGGTATGGCATACGCAAGGTAGCGGAAAGTCGCTGACCATGGTGTTCTACACGGGCAAAATCGTACAGCGGCTCAACAATCCGACCATTGTGGTCATCACCGACCGCAACGACTTGGACGACCAGCTTTTCGACACCTTCACAGGTGCCAAACAACTGCTCCGGCAGACACCCGTTCAGGCAGAGAGCCGTGAGCATCTGAAGAAACTCTTGTCTGTGCAGTCGGGCGGCGTGATTTTCACCACCATTCAGAAATTCCAGCCCGAATCGGGCAATGTTTACGACACGCTCACGGACCGCAGCAACGTCATCGTGATAGCCGACGAGGCGCACCGCACGCAATATGGCTTCAAGGCCAAAACGGTGGATGTGCGCAACGAAGCCGACGAGGTGATTGGATCGGAAATTAAATACGGTTTTGCCAAGTATTTGCGCGACGCGCTGCCCAATGCCACTTATCTTGGCTTTACGGGAACTCCCATTGAGAAGGAGGACAAAAACACGCCGGCGGTATTCGGTAATTACATTGATGTTTACGATATCGCCCAAGCGGTTGAAGATGGCGCTACGGTACGCATCTACTATGAAAGCCGTCTCGCCAAAGTGGAACTCAGCGAGGAGGGCCGCCAATTGGTTGAAGAGCTGGACAAAGAGCTGGAGATCGACAATATGAACGATGTCCAGAAGGCCAAGGCGAAATGGACACAGTTGGAGGCGCTGATTGGCAGTCCCAATCGTTTGAAAAATATCGCAAAAGATATTGTCACCCATTTTGAGGAACGCCAAAAAGTATTTGAGGGCAAGGCAATGATTGTGGCGATGAGCCGCCGCATAGCCGCTGAGTTGTATGACGAAATTATCAAACTTCGTCCCGAATGGCATTCCGACAACTTGGCGAAAGGTGCCATCAAAGTGGTGATGACATCGTCCGCCTCTGATGGCGCAAATATCGCCAAACACCATACTACCAAAGAGCAACGCAGGGCGTTGGCAGAACGCATGAAAGACCCTAATGATGAGTTAAAACTCGTCATTGTGCGCGACATGTGGCTGACGGGCTTTGATGTACCCTGTCTGCACACACTCTACATCGACAAGCCCATGCAGGGCCATAACCTGATGCAGGCCATTGCCCGCGTGAACCGTGTATATAAAGACAAACCTGGCGGATTGGTGGTGGATTATCTTGGCATTGCCTCCGATTTGAAGAAGGCCTTGTCGTTCTATTCCGATTCCGGCGGCAAGGGCGACCCGACCCAACAGCAGGAGCAGGCCGTTGCCCTCATGCAGGAAAAGCTGGAAGTGGTGGAGCAGATGTTCTACGGCTTTGATTACAGACAATACTTTACTGCCGACACTTCGGGCAAGCTCTCTTGGATTCTGAAAGCGGAAGACTTTATCTTGGGTTTAGACGATGGTAAGAAACGCTTTGTCAACGAGGTGACCGCCTTAGGCAAAGCTTTCGCATTAGCCATCCCACAAGATGCCGCCATGGATGTGAAAGACGAAGTCGCATTCTTCCAAGCAGTGAAAGCCCGACTTTGCAAGTTCGACCAGTCTGATTCTGGACAAACAAATGAAGAAATTGAAACCACGATTCGTCAAGTCATTGACAAAGCATTAGTTTCGGAAAAGGTCATCGACCTGTTCGACGCGGCTGGCATCAAGAAGCCGGATATTTCCATTCTTTCCGAAGAGTTTCTGATGGAGCTGAAAGATATGGAACACAAAAACATCGCTTTGGAAGTGCTGCGGAAGTTGTTGGAGGGTGAAATCAAGTTGCGTTCCAAGTTCAATGTAGTGGAAGGCCGCACGCTGATGGAGATGTTGGATAGTTCCATCACCCGTTACCATAATAAGATTCTCACAGCGGCGGAGGTTATCGATGAATTGATTAAACTCAGCAAAACCATAGTAGAAAAAGATCAAGAAGCGGAAGGCATGGGATTGACCACCTATGAATATGCGTTTTATTCCGCCGTGGCCGACAACGAAAGTGCCAAGGAACTGATGGGGAAGGACAAACTCCGCGAATTGGCTGTCGTGCTCACCGAAACCATCCGTAAAAATGCTTCTATCGACTGGACCATCAAGGAGAATGTGCGGGCAAAGATGAAAGTGGCGGTAAAACGGCTCCTGCGCAAATATGGCTACCCACCCGATATGCAGAAGTTGGCTACCGAGACAGTGTTGAAACAAGCGGAGATGATTGCGGAAGAACTATCACAGAATGAAGAATAATATTTTTTTGTATCTTTGCCGCATCATTTTATCCCAACGTTATGAATGGCAAGGACAAATGTAGTTACCTGAAGGCGATTCGCCGTGAGATTGCGGCAGCCAACGGCATCGATTTGTGGATCCCCGAATGTACCTTCGAAGGTGAGTGCTCTGGCACGTGTCCCCGCTGTGAAGGGGAGGTGCGGCAGTTGGAGAGTGCCATCTCGCAGCGGCGGAAACTCTCCCAAAAGGTGGCCATTCTCGGGGTGGCGGCTGGGTTGTCGCTGGCGGGAATGTCGCCCGCTGTCGCCCAGACCGAAGTCTCGTGTGACAGCACCCAATTGGAGACGAGTTCCAAATCTGATAGGGTGCTGCTGGGAGATGCCGAACCTTTTAGGAAGGTGCCGGGATATGTTCACCTACAATACGATGCGCATCTTGGATATACATTTGGCCCCACATCTACTGTGTTCGATTTTGCAGAGAAGACCCCTCTGAGACGAGTCGGCGATGCCGAAAAACCAGATTTGTCGAAATACTATGTGAAATCCCCCATGTTCCCAGGCGGAGAGGATGAGATGAAGCGGTTCGTCCGAGAGAATTTCATCGCTCCAGGAACGGCTCGTGAGCTGGGAGCTGACTGTGATGTCGTTGTGGAATTCCAGGTGAGCACGAAAGGAAAGGTGAGTGGTGTCAAAGTGAAAGGCAAAGCCGACCCTGCGGTGAAGAATGCGTTGAGAAAAGTCTTCCGCTCCATGCCCTTGTGGACTCCCGCTACTGTCAATGGCGAGGTGGTCTCCGGCTGCGTGCAAGTCCCCATCACATTTCTTCGCAAAGAAGAGTAACGCGATAGCGTATCACCTACAACTCTCAGTTTTCAATTTTCAGTTTTCAGTTTTCAGTTTTCAATTTAATAAACACCGGCAGGTGGTCGGCATAGCCGCCGATGTAGCGCGGCCCCGAGTAGGTGCGGTACACACGGTATCCGCCGTACTTGTCGTCGGGTTCCACCATGAAGTCGGCCATGAAGATGTGTGCCTGCTGCCCGATGATATGCGTGCCGCTGTTATCCAGCAGGGCAGGGGAGACGATGATCTGGTCAAGGCAACCCCAGAAGTCCTCATGCTTGTGCGAGCCGATATTCTGCATCTTCAGGAAACGGAACATTAGGTCGAAGAGGGTTCGTTCAGAATGCTCGAGCAGGTCGATGTCGCCTGCGCGCAGTACTTCGGTGATGCTTTCGTCGGTGGGATAGTCGTTGAAGTCGCCGGTAATCAGGATGTTGGCGGCGGGCTCGTGGGTCAGTATCGAGTCGGCCAGCGCGCGCACCATCCGCGCGTAGTGATTCCGTTTTGGGATGGTGGGGGCGTAGCCGCCATATCGTGAGGTCCAGTGGTTGACGACAATGTGGATGGAGTCGCCGTTGGGCAGCCGGGCCACCACATACAGCAGGTCTCGGTTGCGGCAGGCCGTGTCGAAGGGAAACACCACCGGCACGGCACGTTCCCGTAGGATGGTGATGCGGTCGGCGCGGTAGAGGAGTGCCACATCCACCCCGCGCGCATCCGGCGAGTCGTGATGCACGTAGCGGTAGCCATACTCCTTCAAGGGTGAGTCGCGGCACAGTTTCTGCAATACGCTGGCTTCTTCCACCTCCGCCATGCCGATGATGTCCGGCGGGTGCCAACTGTTCATTGCTAATATTACCTTGGCGATGTTGTTGATCTTCCGTGTATATTTTCCGTAAGTCCAGTGATAAAGCCCCGTCGGGGTGAAGGCATCATCGTTCTTCTGCGGGTTGTCGCTTGGGTGGAAAAGATTCTCCACATTGTAAAAACCGATGACGATTCCGGTGCTGTTTTGTGCCGTTAGGAGAAAAACAGCACATGTTAAATAGATAAAAATTAGTAACTTTTTCATCATTGCAATCTCAATTAGTTAGTTTGAGGCTGCAAAGATACAACTTTATTTTCAAATATTCACAATAAATTAAAAATATTTTAATAAAATTTTAATCCCAGTCTTCGGAAACGGGAAAACGGGTGCGCCAAGCGTTAAGGCGAACTGAGGAGAGTTCGGACTGTACAAGCATGGCGGTGGATGGGGTGGCGATGACTATGCGTTCTCCGCTGGGCGCAATGATTTGACTGTCACCCTGATAGTGTCTCCCTTGAGGGTCGTCGCCCACGCAGTTGCAACCCACCACATAGCATTGGTTCTCGATGGCGCGTGCGGTGAGGAGGGTGTTCCAGATGTGTGCGCGGGCAGCGGGCCAATTGGCGACATATAGCAGGATGTCATATTTGAACTGACTGTTTTTCACCGAGTTGCGGCACCATACAGGAAATCGCAGGTCGTAGCAGATTTGCGGACAGATGCGCCATCCCTGATACTCGAAGATGGGCAGTGTGTCTCCTTTTTGGAACAGTTCCGGTTCGGGACTGGTAAGGAAGAGGTGGCGTTTGTCATAAGTGCCTACAATGCCATCCGGTGTGATGAAATAGAGGCGGTTATACCATTTCCCGTTCTCATGTACGGCCACACTGCCCGTCACGGCGGAGTTGCGATCGCAAGCAAGCTGCTGCATCCATTCTACTATTTGGGCCGAGTTGTTGGAAGGTAAGTTATTGACAATGAATCCTGTGGCGAAGGTCTCGGGAAGAACAATCAGTCCGTTGGGGCTGACATCGTGAAGTAGTTCGCGTGCCGCATCAAGATTATGTGAGATATCGTGCCAATGGATTTCGTTTTGTACGATGGTGATGGGGAGTGTTCCGGTCATGAAATGGTGATTTTGGGACTGCAAACTTACAACATTTTCTTTTCTGATAAGTAATGATGAATGATAGAAAGCGATATGATAGTGATAAATATTTTATTATCAGTAAATTAATTTTTTTTTGAAAAATTGAAGGGATGATGAGGTTGGCATTGAAAAAAGTTGTATTTTTGCAGCCTCGATTAAGCACGAGTCCCGGAGAGGTGGGTGAGTGGCTTAAACCACCAGTTTGCTAAACTGACGTAGGAGTAATCCTACCGCGAGTTCGAATCTCGCCCTCTCCGCAAAACAAAAGGCAACGTGAACGCGTTGCCTTTTTTGTTTTACAAAACCAATGGTTGTTTTCGTAAGAATTTATATCTTTGTAAAAATAATAATTGTTGCGAGGAAGTGAATTATGGTGATCTTGTTCAATAAACCCTATGGGGTGCTGAGTCAGTTTACGCCCGAGGCCGGTCATCGGGCCCTCAACGAGTTCGGTTTTCCTGCCGGCGTGTATGCCGCCGGACGGCTGGACCACGACAGCGAGGGGGCTTTGCTGCTGACCGACGACGGACGGCTGATCAAGCGGATGCTGGATCCGAAGAACGCCCACCCGCGCACCTACCTCGCCCAAGTGGATGGCGAGATTCCCGATGAGGCCTTGCAGAAACTGTCCAAGGGGGTTGTCATCAAAGGCTACCGCACCCGCCCCTGCAAGGCGGAACGTACACTGCCGCCAGAAGACCTCTGGGAACGCGTGCCGCCTATACGTTATCGTGCCACCATCCCCACCAGTTGGATCCGCCTCACCCTCACCGAAGGTAAGAACCGTCAGGTGCGCCACATGACCGCAGCGGTCGGTTTCCCCACCTTGCGGCTCATCCGTGTCCAAATCGGGGACCTCAGCCTGGGCACCCTCCAGCCCGGTGAGTGGAGGATTGTCCAATAGCAATTGTTCGAGAAAGCGTGTGGATTAAAGGACTCTGATGATGGAGTTCAAAAGGCTTGTCTCTTCTTCTTACTTCTTGATAAATTTGCCGTTGCAAACCTGACCTTCGGCGGTGATTCTGATGAAAAACACGCCTGCCGGAAGTTCCGAAAGGTTGAGGTCGGCATTAGTAGTATTCGGTTCAACTGTCATCGTCAGACCGCCAATCACATTGTATATTTCAACTTTCTGCATGGGGATGTCGCAACGTACATGCAGCGTTTCGTTGGCCGGATTCGGGAAGAGTTGGACGTTGGTGAGACGGTATTGTGCCACACCATCGGGATTGTAGGTGAAACTGCTGTTCGCACTCCAGTCGCTCAGGTTGTCGTTGCCACAGTCGGCCTGGATGGTCACATCCACCACGTCACCAGGCTGCAGTCCGGGAATCTGGAAGGAGAGGGTGGAGATGTTGACCGAGTAGGTGATGCCGTTGATGGTGTAACGGACGGTCCAACTCTGTGCATCGCTGGTCCAGGTCAGCAGACCGTTTTCATCCATATTAATATTGGTGGGCACATCACAGGGCTCCACGGGCGGGGTGTCATCCTGGAAGGTGGCATACAGCGTATGGTTGCTCTGGATGTTGGTGAGCGTGTAGCTGTCGTTAGCCACCTGTGCGGTGACATCGGTGCCGTTGTCAGTGAGCATTAGCAGCGAGAATCCGCTGTTGGCCGTGAGGGTGAAGGTCTGGGATGCACCAGCGTTGACCGTTGCATTGGTTGGAGTGATGGTGCCGTTGCCATCGGTAGAGGCTGTAAGAATGTAAGTGTCAGTCGGCGTGGAAGATGCGTGGAAGGCCACATAGATGTCGTGGTCGGTGCCGATGTTGGTAAGCGAATAGATATTGTTGGATACGTTGACCGTTACATCCATGGTGTTATCGGTCACATAGTCAATCTCATAGCCGTTGTCGGGTACGATGGTGAACACCTGCGAGCCGCCGCCCTGCACCGTAGCCTGAGTCGGGGTGATCGTGCCGTGCCCGTCGGTGGTAGCCGTCAGGTTGAAGGTCTGGGAGGCATCCTGAGTGAAGGCCACGTAGATGTCGTGGTCAGCCGTAACATTGGTGAGGGTATAGGTGTTGTTGCTGACTAATGTCGTGACATCCATCGTGTTATCGGTCACATAGTCCACCATGTAGCCAGGGTTGGGGGTGAAGGTGTAGGTGATGCTGTTGCCGCATTGTAAGGTGGTGTTGGTCGGGTTCACCGAGCCGTTGCCGCCAGAAGTAGCCGTCAAACTGAAAGAAGGCACACTATAGGTGACTTGGAACGTATGGTCGGTGGTCACATTGTAGAAGGTATAGGTGTTGTTGGTGACACTGCTCAGCACGCTCACTCCGTCGGCGAGCACATCCACGATGGTACGGCAGTCGCCGGGCATGATGGTGAAGGTCTGCGCGGCACCGTCGGCCACGGTCACGTTGCCCGACGGCGTGATGGTACCGTCGGTGTTCAGCACTGTGATGGTGTGGGTGACACTGGTCGGTCCTTCGAAGTTGACGGTCAGACAGGCGGAGTTGTCGGAGGGGTCGTTCTCCTCCCACGGAGTAGTCACCGTGGCGTTCATGCAGAAGGTGTGCGTGCCGTAGTAGTTGTGGCTGGCGATATAGGAGGCGGGGAAGATGGTGATATCGTCAAAATAGACGCCGCTGCCGCTGCTGATGGCGGTGGTTCCAGTGGCGTAGGTGCCAATATAAGTGCCATCTAAGGTCAATTCATAAGTGATGACACCGTTAAAGTCATTCACGGCATCTCCATAATTAGCATTATATGCCACCACCACAGGACTGAAGTCGCTGCCGTAAGGAACTGTCATCGAGGAAATTTCGTTCTGGCTGGTGCCATTGTCGATATACCAAGTCAACAAATCCACCAATACACCACCGCCGTTGGGATCTACGGCAAAAGCTTCAATAGCCCAACTGCTTACCTGAAAATCAGAGATATAGTCGTTCAGGTCATACCATTCGTTATCGTCTGAATCCCAAACCAGAGAGCCCTTTCCCGTTATGCTGCTGGTCTCGTCGAAGCCCATCATGTAACTGTTGGCGCTGACGTTGCTGATACCCACACCGAACCAAAGTTCCTGGGAGGCGTCGATGGTGATGGGGGTGTTGAGGGTCACGGTGGTGAGGCTGCCCAAGTTGACGGAACTGACCGCCTGCGAGACGATGAGTGTGCCGGCATTCATAGAGGTACTGGAGGTGTAGCTGCCCCCCTGGTACACCTTCACGGTGTAGTTGCCTGAAGGTGAGTAGTTTCCGCTCTCCACGTAGAAGGCGATCTGCGTTAGCTGGAAGCCGTTGTAGGGGGCGAGATCGCTGGTGGTGAAACGCTCCGCGAAGATGATATTGTCCATGTAGGAGTTGTTGATGACACCGTCGTCAATGTAAGAAGCCCAAGTGAGCCAAGTAGAGGCTCTGTCTTGGTTGGGCATGGACACATGAGAGGTCTCTCCAGTTTTGGAGAGCCGCACGGCGGCATTCTGTGCCGAAACCGCAAAGAGGGCGGCACAAAGCAAAAGAATAAGGGTTAATCTTTTCATTTGTGAATGTTTTTATTATTAATAATTATTGATTTTACTTCAATGATGTCTTGATGAAGGTGGCTCTTTCAACTCCTTGATTGGTAGTTACATGCAGGATGTAGCTGCCCGCTGGCAGGCTCGAAACATCAAGGTCGGTGCAAGCTCCAGAAGAGAGTACGGAGCGACCGGCGAGATCGAAGACGGTGACGTTCTGGATACCAGCCACCCCGTCAAGATAGAGACGGGTGGTGGCGGGGTTGGGATAGACACGCAGCGCGTTCTCTGGCTGCTCCTCAATGCCGACACCGTCTTCCCGGTAGGTCACCAGAAGGGTGTGGTCGCTCTGTACGTTGCTGAACGTGTAGGTGCGTCCGATGTTGATCACCATGTGTACATCGCCAGTCACATCCACGTTGTCGGCCAGCACATGGTCGATGGTCATGCCCTCAGGTGGTGTGATGACAAACCGCTGGTTGCCGCCCGGGTAGATATCCACCACACCGGAAGGCGACACGGTACTGTCGGTGTTGAGCACAGTGATATGGTAAAGCTGACTGTAGTTGGCAAAACTTACAGTGATGCAGGCACTGTTGTTGGTGAGGTCGCAGTCGTTCCAGCCCGCCGGCACCTCCACCTCGTAGCAGAAGTTGTGGGTAGTGCCGCAATAGCCGTTTTGGAAGACCTCCGCCGGAGTCATCTCCAAGATATTCATCCAGATGCCGCGCCCCGATACCAGCGTGTCGAAATAGCGGTGGGTGGAGAACAGGTTGCCGTCCATGTAGCCCCGCAAGGTGATGGTGTCGGTATAGTCGAGTTGGGCTTGGAAACTGTTGTCGTTATGCACCACCGCCACGGGACGGAACGAGCTGCTGGCGGGCACATTCAGCGAAGTGATTTGGGTCTGCGAGGTCCCGTTGTTGATGAACTTGACTTTCAGGTCGATAAACTCGTCGACCACACCGTCGCTCACGCAGCCGGCCACGTTCCAGTTGTGGATTTCGGGATCGGTGAGGAAGTCGTCGGGAACGCCCCAGTAGCCGTTGTAGCCCATCAGGTCGCCTTTGCCGGCAACGGCGGTGGCGTCATCGTGCGACATAGCATAGCCTTGAGTGGCCTGCACACGCACGCCGATCCACAATTCTTGCGAGGAGTTGATGGTGATGGGGGTGCTCAGCACCACGGTTTTCCAATGCCCGTAGGTGATGTCGTTCACCACCTGTGAGCAGCGTAGCGTGCCGGGAGAATTGTACAGATAATAGCCTTCGTAGTCACCGCCGGTATAAACCACCACGGTATAGGTGGCGGAGGTGGGCTCGGAGGCCACGTTGGAGGGCAGGAAGCGCACCTGCGTAAGCTGCATGCCGTTGTATGGCGCGAGGTCCGATGTGGTGAAACGCTGCATGGCATAATAATCCACCGAGTTGTTGAAGCCGATCATGTGGTAGATGTCGGTGTTCTGCGACCATGTGAGCCAGTTGGTAGTGCGATCCCAACTGTTGTCTTGCTGTACCGTACTGAGGTTCTCATTCTGCAGCAGCACCTGCGCCTGCGAGTAGGGGAGGATGCACAGGGCAATTAGAGTGATGAAAAGGGGTATAAAATTCTTCATGTTTATAAAATATTTTTTTTCAAGAATGAAGCGGCAAATATAGAAAATAATTTTTTATCAAATAGATTTTTTTGTAAAAAAATACAAAAGATTGCACAGGGAATCTCCCACCCAGTGGGCTTGTATTGGAGACTATTCACCACATGAATGCAGTAGGAATTTTTTTATCCTATTGATTCGCAATAAATTTACTATTAGAGCGTTAATAAGCCTATGATGTAAATATCGAGACCGTCAAATATGAAAAGGTATATTCTTTTAACCCTGCTCATGGTAAGTGTTGTGACTGGGCTGCAGGCGCAGACCTTCAAGGCCTATTGCCCGACCAAGCAGGAAATCGAGTGTAAAATACTTAAAGACGGTAAATCTGTTGAGATTGTGAAATTTACAGGCAGGGACTTTTTAGGGAATCTTTCCGTCCCCTCAGTCGTTGTTTTTGAGGGAAAAACATACAAGGTCACTGCTATTGGGAAGAAAGCCCTTTTCAGCGCTGGTGGTTCTCTGCACGCTATCTACATTCCCCAATCAATCACTGCTATTGGCAAGTACGCATTTTATAACTTGGACAGCCTGGTTTCTATCCGCGTTGACAAGGGAAATCGCGTGTATGACAGCCGCGAAAACTGTAATGCGATCATTAAGTCTAAAACCAATGAATTGGTATTGGGATGTCAAGGAACTGTCATCCCCAGCACCGTTACTTCTATCGGAGAGTCTGCATTTGCTTCCTGTAGTCATCTGACCGATATCTTCATTCCTAACTCTGTAAAATCCATTGGGGCCGGAGCATTCTTTGGTTGCCCCAGCCTGACCGCTATTTCCATTCCCAACTCGGTCAAACGCATTGGGGATGTTGCCTTCTACTATTGTTACAGTCTGGCCTCGGTCAGCCTATCCAGATCTGTCAAATCCATTGGAAGGGATGTATTTCATTTTTGCGACAGTTTGGCATGCATCCATGTGGATCCGAACAATCCTGTATATGATAGCCGTGACAGTTGTAATGCCATCATTTTGTCAAAAACCAATAAATTGATTGTGGGATGTCAAAACACCATCATCCCCAATACTGTTAAGTCCATCGGCAATGGGGCTTTTTATCATTGCATAGGCTTGGACTCCATCAGCATTCCGAACTCGGTTACCTCCATTGGGGATTGGGCTTTTTATCATTGTGTAGGGCTGACTTCCATTAACATTCCGAATTCGGTTACCTCCATCGGGTATTGTGCTTTTTATCATTGTGTGAATTTGACCTCCATCAACATTCCGAATTCTGTTACATCTATAGGAAATGACGCATTTCATTTGTGCAATAGGTTGACATCCATTAACATTGCTGAAGACCATCCTATTTTTAAAATACAGGAAGATGGGGAGACCATACGGATTATTGACAAGCGAACAGGGAGTATCGTGGCGATAATACCGTGAGAGTTGGCATTGGAGAAGGGGTGGAGGAGTAGGGATAGTCAGATTTGATAAGTTTCCGAAAGCCTTTGCAACTATGTGACGGCTTTTTTGTAATTTTGCGCCTCGAAAAGTTCAAAAAATGCGAATTTGCACAATTTTTTAGACAAAAATTGTTGCAATAATATGATATACAAAACGTACCATTCTACAGGTTCTTATGACCTGATATTTCGAGTATGTTAAAACTAAAATTATTGAAATAATTTAACAATTAACGAAATGAAATTATTCAAAATATCAACTGTTATATTACTGGTTTCATTTTCTTTTTTGAACTTGACCAAAGGGCAAATTCCCAGCCGTGAGTCTTACTATTACTATCATGATAGCGCAACCACGTACCTGTGGCAGAGAGACAGCATTGTGTGTCATTCCGGATATTATTTCAGCTATAAAAATGTAATTATACGTCTACCTGAATATTATTACGACGATAGAAGACACATTATTGTTCAGAGCAATCCTGGTGATACCATTGACATGTATGATGGCAAACCTGTACTTATTACTGATTCTATCAAGCAACCGTATGAGATTGTCAACATTAGAAAAAAACCTTTACGAAACTGCCCACAATGGCAAAAGAAAGGATTAGGAAGCAATTTCATTATGATAGACGTTGTTGATACTTTACACACTTCAAGGTTTACAATCTTGTCTTTCAAAGATAGGCGAAATAAATCATCTACCACAGAAAAAATTAAAATCGGGAACACCTACGATATGATCTTATATGATGTGAGTTATCCGCCGAGAGTGATGGTAATGCAATTCTCGCCATGGGAATGGGCTGATGCGCCCTCCCTCAATTTGAGCTTTAATCGCCAATGCTGTAAGGTTTTCCCTCTAATGATATCACCGAATATCGATGGTCTCTATTATGTCCCATAGTAGTAGAATAAATATGAAAGTAAAACTCTTCACTTTATCTTTTTTAATGTTTTTCATTCTGTCCGTAGGGATGAATGGTCAAGAACTTTGTGACGATTGTGCATTACAGATAGTTGAGGATTCCCAACATAACAACTGCTGTAATAAGTGTCTTGTAAATTATTATACCGCCCGATTGAAACAAGATATTACGCATGGCAATCTTTGGGCAGATGATGTTTTTATGACCTGATATTTCGAGTACGTTAAAACTAATGATGGCTTAAAGTTTAATTATTTTGATTTTGGGCGACCGGGCACGCTTTCCGCTAAATCTTTTCTAACGAAAAGGATACCGCTGCAATCGTTGTCGCGAACACTAAGGTAACAAAAGCAATCAAGTTGTACTTTCTCCGAGTCGTGAGAAGAGAACGATGAGGGTTCGGCCAACCGCCGCCTTGCAAATGGAGGCGTTAAGAAATCGAAGTGAACGAGGGCAATCGCAAAGAAAATGAACCAATCCCAAACAAAAAAACAGCGGCAATTTCTTGTCGCTGCTTTGCTTCTGGGCGGCAGGTCGGATTCGAACCGACGACCCACGGAACCACAATCCGGTACTCTAACCAACTGAGCTACAACCGCCATGTTTGAGGGTGCAAAATTACAACTTTTTTCATCATCTTTTACAAATTCTTGAAAAAATTTTTTTATTATCAATTTATTGATAAACAAAAGATTGCAATTTCGGCAAAAATCTTCCTTCATGCGCATCACCCCATATTTGGGCAAACCGACGACATTCTTTTCGCATCGCGTCTTTTTTTTGCTTTACCGTTGCTTCTTATTGATTTTTCTCGTAATTTTGCAGCCGTATTTTTCGACAACATTAAAAATCTATAGTTATGAAGAAATTTTTTGCATTTTTTGTCGCACTCTGCACTTTTGCAGCTGTCAGCGCAGCCGACATCCCCGGCAACCAGGACCTGAAACAGGACACCCGTATCGTCACCGAATTCCAACAGGTGGTCGTCACCGCCGACTTCAACATCAAACTCGACTACGCCATCTCCCCCAAGGTCATGGTAGAGGCCGAGTCGAACCTGCTGCCCTACATCATCACTGAGGTGAAAGGCAAGACCCTCAACATTTATGTTGAAAAGAAGACCCGCCTCGCGCCCAACTACCCCATCACCATCACCCTCTCCACTTCCATGCTCAACAAGCTGCAGTTCAAGGGCGAAGGTAACATCACCGCCGACGGCATCCCGTCAGACAAAATGGACCTCTCGCTGGCTGGAAAAGGTCAGTGTAACATCACCAACCTGAAAACTGGTAGCCTCAAGATCGCTGCAACCGGCAATTTCGAGGTGAATATGAAGGATGTGGTTTGTAGTAGCGCTGTTAAAATTTCCATGTCTGACAACGTGACCGGCAACATCAACAACTTCACTGCCCCCAAAGTGGAAGTGGAAGCCAACTCGCTCGAAGGCTCCCGCTGGGGTAGTCTGCAAACCGACGCCCTCACCCTCAAGGTGAACAACGCTGGCAATATGGACTTCACCGGTTTCGCTGGCAAGGATGTCAATGTTACGATGACCAGCACGGGTGCTATCACCATGGCAGGCACCGCCCGCAATGTCAACATCACCGCCTCCAATGCCTCCAAGTTCGATGCTCTGAACCTCGCCGCTGAAAAGGCTAAGGTGGTCAACAATGGTACTGGCGACCTCGGCGTGGCCGCATCCTCCAGCCTCGATGTCACCATCACCTCATCCGGCAGCGTGATGTTCAAGGGCGACCTCAAAATCAGCTACACCAGCAACGGTTCTGGCCAGCTCGTCAAGAAAAAATAAGCGTTTCCGCTTCTCTACTATAGCACGGTTTCGGCCGTGCTTTTTTATTTGATATTACTTGTAAAATATTGATTTTCAAAATAATGAATTGTAGAAGAATTCTGTCGACCATCTGCCTCTTCTTTGTCTTAGGCATGGCCTTTGCGCAGCATCCAGCTGTGCAGACCGGCGACCTGCTGTTTGTGGGCATCCCGTCCGACTATACCATCCACGACGACACCACCATGACCGGCGCCATCGCTGCCGCCACGGGCTCCGGCGACACCGAATATATCCATGTCGCTATCCTTGAGGTGGATGCGGTGGGCGGCCTGTGGATTATCGATGCCACCCTCAAGCACGGCGTGGCCCGCTATCCCATCGACACTTTCCTTACCGACTTCACGCTGAAGGATGGCTCCCAGCCGCTGCTGCGCATCATGCGCCTCAACGACAATCGCCATGCTGCTGAGTATGTGGAGAATGCCAAGCGTTTTTGCGGACTTGTGTATAACATGGCCTTCGTTCCCGACCCTAAAGCCAAGTACTGCAGCGAGTTGGTGCGCGACTCCTACATCGAGAACGGCGACTATATCTTCACAGCTTCCCCCATGAATTTCAAAGGTCCAGACGGCACTTTCCCGCTGTATTGGGTGCAGCTGTTCGAACTGATTGGGCAGCCCATCCCGCAAGGGGTGTTAGGCACCAATCCCAACGACATGATCAAGGAGAAGTGCATCCACTTTGTGGGTGACATGTAGAAATTATTGCTGTTTTTTCTTGGTGAAGGCCGGAGAGTCGCCCCACGCATTATACTGTATTTCGTGCCCGATCGACTCCATCCGTTTGTCTAAGCAGAAGCGGCACTGTTCGGGCTTGTCGCCCACGCACGCCTTGTCGGGGTAAATCAGGTAATCCTCGCGGAACTCGTTGGGGGTGAGGTTGGGCATGATGACGTTGGCACCGGCAAGGATGGCCTTTTCGCGCCCCATCAGGTCAACGGTCTGGTTGGCAGTGGCCGCCACCATATTGATATCGGGCATCATCAGTCGCAGGATGGCAATCATCTTGAGGGTGAGGTTCATGCGTTCTTCTGCGGAAGGAATCTGGTCGGCGTATGCGTACAGCGGCGTGTCGGGATGAGGGATGAACGGTCCCATGCCAACCATGGCCACAGCTTTGCGAAGGAAGAAAAGGAGGTCGTCGGCGAGGTCGTCGAGAGTTTGGAAGGGGAGGCCCACCATCACGCCCGTACCAGTCTGGTAGCCGATTTTCAACAGGGAGTCGATGCAGCCGAGCCGCTGGTGGAAATCATGCCGCTCGTCGCGTGGGTGGATGCGGTAGTAGAGCTCCTCGTTGGAGGCCTCAATACGGAGCAGGTAGCGGTGTGCGCCGGCCTCAAACCACTCGCGGTACACCTCCTCGCTCTGTTCGCCGAGCGAGAGCGTGATGCCGAGCGATCCGCCGTCGATCTCTTTGATTTGCCGCACGAGGCGGGTGATGCGGTCGGTGAAGGCCTTGTCGCTGCGCTCGCCGCTCTGTATGGCCACCGAGCCGTAGCCGAGCTGGTGCGCCAGTCGGGCACACGACAACACCTCCTCATCGGTCAGCTCGTAGCGCTCCACCTTGTGGTTGTTGCTGCGGATGCCGCAGTAGAGGCACGACTTGCGGCAGATGTTGCTCAGCTCGATGAGGCCGCGCAAATGCACCTGATGCCCCACATGCTCCTTTTTCACCTCAAGCGCCCTTTTCAGAAGCAAGTCCATGTCATCGCCCTTGCAGGCAAGCAGGGCCACAAGTTTCTCTTTTTCGAAATGTTGCTGGGTGAGGAGGGAGGATATGTTCTTCATTGTTTTAATCTAAATTATTGTTTTATAATGATTTATGAAAATATTGACAGCTGTCATTTTTCTTTCGGCAAAAATATTATAAAATTCTCAATCTTGAGATTTGTGGTTTGATTTTTAGTTGTAATTTTGCTGGAAATTTTTGGGGATGAAGAAAAAGAAAATCTTGATGGCGATGAGCGGCGGTATCGACAGTACCGTGTCGGCGCTTTTGTTGCTGGAACAGGGTTATGAGCTGGTGGGCGGCACCTTCCGCACGTTCGACAGCATTAAGGAGAGTTGTATCGCCAAAGAGCGCGGCTGCTGCAGCATCGACTCCATCATGGAGGCGCGCCATCTGGCTGAGCAGCTGGGTTTTGAGCATCATATTTTGGATTTTCGTGAGGCTTTTAAGGAGCATGTCATTGGCGATTTTATCCATGAATATATGAACGGGCGCACGCCCAACCCGTGTGTGTTGTGCAACTCTTCCATCAAGTGGGGACTGTTGTTGGACAAAGCTGATGAGTTAGGCTGCGATGGCATTGCCACGGGGCATTATGCGCGGGTGGTGCAGCGCGATGGCCATTATTACCTGGGCACTGCCGCCGACACCATGAAAGATCAGACCTATTTCTTATGGCGGCTTACCGAGGCGAATTTGTCCCGCACCATCTTCCCATTAGGGAATCTCACCAAGCCGGAGGTGCGAAAGATAGCCTTCGACCATGGCTTTAAGAAACTTTCGCAAAAAACTGAAAGTCAGGAAATTTGTTTTATACCAGACAATGACTATCGTAGATTTTTGTCGGAGAATGTGCCCGATTTTAGTGAGATAGTCCACCCCGGTGACTTCTTGGATAGGGAAGGCCACACGGTAGGCCGGCACGATGGTTTCCCGTTCTACACCATCGGGCAGCGCAAGGGGTTGCGGGTGGCTTTTGGAACGCCGAAGTATGTGACCGCCATTTCGGCGAAGGACAACACGGTGACGTTAGGCGACCGCGACGACCTGCTGACCACCACTTTGCGTGCGGAGGGTTGCAGTTTCACCGATGCTGAAAGGTTGCGCGAGCATCCGCAGGTGCAGGCGCGAATCCGCTACCGGAGTGCGGCGGCGGAGGCTACCGTGAGCCTTGACGGCGACAGTCTGGAACTCCGTTTTGATGAGCCTGTGTGGGGAGTTACTCCCGGACAGTCGCTGGTGCTCTATCAGGACGGTCTGGTGGTGGGCGGTGGCCTGATAGTAGGTTGATTTCCATAAGGTTTAACTTTTCTCCAAAAATAGGGGATAAAATTTGTTTTCTATTTTAAAAAGTTGTATTTTTGCCCTCGCATTTCAACTTTTAATATGGGACGCAAACGATTGATATTCCTCATCTGGTGGATTCTGCTGCTGACTATTCTGGTGGGCGCGTTAGCCATCAGTTTTTATCGTTTGTATGTGCAGGCTGAAAAGGCCCAGAAAACGGCTTTCACGGGTGAGGTGCTGAAGGTGGGGCGAGAAATCGCCGAGAAGTTCAACGACAGAATCAATGAGGAATTCATGTCTGATACCGCCCTCGTATCTTTTTCAGAATCAGCTGATTCGCCCGATACCCATACTTTGCTGGTGATGAACGACGGGGTGCCAAGCGCCCTGCTCACCCAGACCGTTACCGAATACCAAGGCGACCTGATCGTTCTGAAGCAGGATACCAGCTATTTCCATAGTGATGATAGTGCCAAAATTGTCGTTTTGGATACAGTGGCCACTGGGCATTCCCTCTATACTGACTCCATAATCAACCGTATTGATAACCGCGATTTTACCGACATCGTGAGGAAAACGCTTCATGAGTACGGGATGGACATCGCCTTCGAGTATGGCATTTTCAATTTCCCCAAAGACCACTTCGTTATTCGAAGCAAGTCGATGGACAAGAACATTGTGGACAAGGCCTATATTTTTGCTTTACAGACCAATAACACAGAGGTTTACACGCATTATCTTATCCTGAACTTCCCATCAGAGCGTGCCTTCTTCCTCAAAAAGATGTTCCCCATTGTGCTGCCCATCGCTGGTATTGTGGTGCTGCTCAGCCTATTGATGATCATTATGATTATCACTTTAACGCAGCAGAAGCGCAATCAGGAGGTGAAGAACGACTTCATCAACAACATGACGCATGAGTTCAAGACGCCGATCTCAACCATTTCGCTCGCTTGCGAAGCCATGGAAGATGATTCCATCCAGACCGATGCGGCAACCCGTAAGGCGTATGTTTCGATGATTCGGGCTGAAAATGAGCGACTTCAGAAGATGGTGACCAATATCCTGCAGTTGGCGCAACTCAAGAAGGGACAGCTCAAAATCAATGCTGAGGATGTAAATGTTCATGGGGTGTTGAACGCCATTGTGAGGAATTTCTCCTTGCAAGTCAGCAATTTGGGCGGCCAGTTCATTGCCCATTATAATGCGGAGATGCCCATTGTGGTGGCCGACAAGTCGCATATTGAAAGCATTTTTATTAATCTGATAGAGAACGCCCTCAAATACAGCGACAAAAAGCCGGTCATTGAAATTTCCTCTTGGTGTGAACGAGGGATGTTGGCGGTTGCCATATCCGACAATGGTATCGGCATTCCCAAGAAAAATATCAAGCACATTTTTGATGAATTTTATCGCGTCACCAAGGGAAATGTACACGACAACAAAGGCTATGGGCTCGGACTCAACTATGTGAGGAAGATTGTGGAACTTCATGGTGGTGAGGTAAAAGTAAAGAGCGTAGTAGGCGAGGGCTCCACATTCACCGTATATATTCCTATTAAGAACAATAAAAAATGAGCAATATGGAAACTTGTAAAATTTTATTAGCAGAAGACGATGTTAACCTGGGAAAGGTGCTCACCACTTACTTGGAGGCCAAAGGCTTCTCGGTGATGCATGCCAACAACGGCGAGGTCGCCTACGAGATGTTCTGCGCCAATACTTTCGGCATCTGTCTGGTGGACGTGATGATGCCCATTCAGGACGGTTTCACCCTCGCGGAGAGCATCCGCAAGGTGGATAGCAAAATTCCGATTATCTTCCTGACAGCCAAGAGTATGCAGGAGGATATCCTGCAAGGGCTCTCCATCGGAGATGACTATGTCACCAAGCCCTTCTCCATGGAGGTGCTGCTCGCCCGCATCCAGACCGTACTTCGCCGCGTCAGCAATGCCGACGGTGATCCCCACAAGCCTGTTCAGGTGGGCGCGCTCAGCTTCGACCCCAACAAGCAGACACTCTCCAAAAATGGCGAGGTGGTGGAGAAACTCACTACCCGCGAGGTGGAACTGCTCAGCATGCTGATTGAGAAGAAAAATGAGATTATGGAAAGAGGTTATGCGCTGAAGAAAATCTGGGGCGACGACAGTTTCTACAACGCCCGCAGCATGGATGTCTATATCGCCAAACTACGCCATAAATTCAACGAACACGATCCCAGCATCAAGATTATCAATGTGCATAGCATTGGTTTTAAGCTGGTTTTCTAACTTTATCTTCTTCTGTAAGAGCGGATGCTGAGGTTTATCCTGAAGAGAATCGGTTACGGAATATTGCTCCTTTTCGGAGTGATAACGCTCGTTTTCTTCCTGTTCGCCGTGTTGCCCACCGACCCTGTGAGCGAGATTATGGGGCAGCATAACGACAAGAAGACCGAGGATGCTATCCGCCACCAGTTGGGCCTCGACCTGCCGATAGCCGTCCAGTATTTAGGCTACCTCAACGACCTGTCGCCTATCTCATGGCACCGCACCGATGATGCCACTAACTTTTTCTACCTCAATGACCGTAATTATCATTATGTCAAGATAATGGGATTTGAAAAATCGGCAGTGGTGCTGAAGGCTCCCTACCTGCGTCGCTCGTACCATGGCGACCGTCCGGTGGCTGACATCATTGCGGAAGCCTTCCCGAAGACCATGTTGCTCGCCATCGTCTCCATCATCTTCGGCATTGTAGTGGGCATCTTCATCGGGGTGCTGTGCGCCATCTACCAGGGCACATGGTTCGACAAGACCTCGCTGCTGGTGGCAGTGCTGGGCATGTCGGTGCCCTCGTTCTTCGTCGCCATCCTATTAGCGTGGATTTTCGCCTATCTGCTGTCCGACTATACAGGCCTCAGCATGTTCGGAAGTCTCTATTCTGTTGATGATTACGGACAGGGAGTGTTCGTGGATCTGAAGAACATCATCCTGCCGGCCTTGACGCTGGGCATCCGTCCCTTGGCTATCGTCATCGAACTGACCAAAAGTTCGGTGCTGGATGTGATGTCGCAGGACTACATCCGTACGGCGCGTGCCAAGGGGGTGACTCCCGCCCGCATCATGCTGAAACACGCCCTCAAGAATGCCCTCAACCCGGTGGTGACCGCCATCTCGGGTTGGCTGGCCGGACTGCTGGCCGGTGCGGTGTTCGTGGAGTACATCTTCGACTGGAAGGGGATGGGCGTAGTCATTGTGGATGCTCTGAGTCAGAACGACCTGCCCGTGCTGATGGGCTCGCTGCTCTATATCTCCATCATCTTAGTTCTTATCAATATTGTTGTCGATATTATCTACGGCTGGCTCGACCCGCGGGTTAAGACTGCCGCATAATGCTTATAATCAGAAAATTATTAACCAAAATTATCAATAAAAACAAACATTATGAAAGTATTAGTCATCAACTGCGGAAGTTCTTCCCTCAAGTACCAACTCATTGACATGGCGAACAATGCCGAGCTGAAAGCCAAAGGTTTGGTGGAGCGTATCGGCCTCGAGATGGGCGAGTTCACCCACAAGCCGGTCGGCAAGGACAAATATTACACCCAGACTCCCATTCCGGATCACGCTGCCGGTATCAAACTGGTGCTGGATGCGCTGACCGACCCCAAGATGGGCGTTATCTCCTCCCTCGATGAGATTGGCGCAGTGGGGCACCGCGTGGCTCACGGCGGCGAGTATTTCACCCAAAGCTGCCTGATTGACGACAAGGCCATCGCCGAGATTGAGAAACTCTGCAAGATTGCTCCGCTTCACAACCCCGCCAGCCTCGTGGGTATCAACTCCATGAAGCAGCTGCTGCCCAACGTGCCGCACGTGGCTGTTTTCGACACTTCCTTCCATCAGACCATGCCGCCGCACGCATATCTGTATGCCATTCCTTACAAATATTATGAAGAAGACCGTATCCGTCGCTATGGTTTCCACGGCACCAGCCACAAGTTTGTGGGTCCCCGCGCCGCAGAAATCGCCGGTGTGGACTACAACCATTCCAAAATCATCAGCTGTCACCTTGGTAGCGGCGCCTCCATCTGCGCCATCAAGGACGGCAAGTCGGTGGATACCTCTATGGGTTTCACTCCCGTTGAAGGCCTTGTGATGGGTACCCGCTGCGGCGACCTCGACCTCGGCGTGATGCTGCACATCGCGGAGAAAGAGAACATGAGCTTCAAGCAGATCACCACCTTCATCAACAAAGAGTGCGGTTTGAAGGGCGTTTCCGGAAAGGGCGTTGACATGCGTGACATCCGTGCCGGCAAAGAGGCAGGCGATATGCGTTCCACCTACGCTTTCGACATGTTCTCCTACAGAGTGAAAAAGTACATTGGTGCTTACGCTGCTGCTATGGGCGGCGTGGATGTCATCCTGTTCACCGGCGGTATCGGCGAGAACGCTTTCTTCCAGAGAGAGCCCATCTGCGAAGGTCTGGAGTTCCTCGGCGCTAAACTCGACAAAGAGAAAAACAAGACCGTCATCGGCGACGATGCCATCATCTCCACTCCCGACTCCAAGGTGAAAATCGTGGTGGTGGCCACCAACGAAGAGCTGGTGATTGCTACTGACACCTACAATATTGCCATGGGCAAGTAAGCGAATTTACCTATATCAATCAAACAGCCGCTACCTGATAGGTGGCGGCTGTTTTTTTATTCATAATACTCGTACTCGTAGGTGAACTTATGTACTGCTTTGCCAGTTGGATCAAAATCAATTGTTTCCACTATATTATGCCGCTCATCGTACCACCATTTGAAAGAAGAAACAATCTCACCTTTATTATTGTAAGTGATACCCAATTGTAATAATTGTTGATCATCATATTCATATCTGCTCACTGAATGAAGAGTGTTGTCATAAAAACTTTCAGTTTTTATGTGTAGGTTGTCTGAATTGTAATAGTATATAGATCGGAAGGTGTAAGGGTCATTATTGGATGTGCATTGGTAACTATATTCAATTACATTCCCATTTTCATCGTAGGAGTTCCGTTCTATATACATGGTGTCGCCATCCTCTATTTCTACCTTCTCAATACAATTCCCATGATTATCATATCGGAAGACCTGTTGCATTAGATCGTGGTTGTATCCTAATTCGTGTTCTTCAGCGGTGGGGCGGTATTCGCAGCGAATGTACTGGCCATATTCATTATAAAAACACCTGAAGGATGGTTCGGGCTCGCTGTTGTCATAGGTGAAAATGGAGTGACTGTAGTGTCCGAGATTGTCATATACCAATTCTTGATAAGAATTCTGGCATTCCCGCCAGTTTTTTGAACAGATTGTGGTGACCAAAAAAGGGCGGTCAAGTGAGTCGTAAGAATAGCTTCTGTATATAGTGTCTGTATAGTATTCCCAATAATAATTGGTGATTTCATGCATTAAGAGGCCTTTGGAATTATAAGTGCGTATGTATTGGTAGCTTCTCGTCGAATCTGAAGCATCATCATACATTGTTAATTTGACAGATTTCACATGCGACTTGAATTCGGAATTGGAGAGGTTATTGGGATAGCTATCCCTTTCGTGTGTAGAGATTATTTGTTGTGCGGAGACGTCAGGTAACAGGAAGAGAGCCAATAAGAATATGAAAATGACCAGACGTTTTTCCATAAGAATGGGCTTGCTTTAACAATGAATCATTGTCTATTTCATAATGTCTCCAGGCTTCACCTCAATGATCTCAAATTTCTCGCCTAACGCCTTCAGATCCATGCGTTTCTTGTCGCCTGCAATGGTGATGATCATGTTAGACTTCTCTGTCGATATCTTGTAGAACTCGTTCACATTATCAAATGTGATGTTGCGCAACAGCTGGAGCTGCTCTGTCGTGGGGTCGCCTTTGTAGCCCTGCTCCTGCCACTGCCATACCTTTTCGGGCAGGTCGCGGAACTGTACCGTGGAGGTCTCTAACTTACGGATGGCCGCCTCCTTGGCATTCTCGAACTTTTCGGGTTTTTCGGGGAAGCGGGTCAACAGCTTCGTCATCTCCTCGCACCCCTCCACCGTCTTGTCGGCCTGTGTGCCCAAATAGCCCCATACCATCCCTTGACGACGGTTCAGCCAGTCGTAGCTGTAGCCTCCGTATGCGGAATAGCCGAGCGAACGCAGCTCTCTGATTTCCTGAAAGATAACACCTGCCATACTGCCGCTCATGTACTCGTTGTAGGCCAGACATAGCGTCCGCTGGTGCACATTAGGTAGAGGCTTCGCTTGCAGATAGAAATAGATGTTGCTTTGGATGAACTGCTTGTTGGAGACCAGCAGGATGGTGGGCTTGTCGTAAGTGCGCAGTGCGGGCAACTCCCGAGTAGTCTCTTTTTTTATTTTTGAGTCACTGCTCTGCTTTGCGGTTTCATGAATCAAGGTCTGTTGAAGCATGTCGGCCACCTCCCTCGCATCATGGTTGCCCACGTAGGTTACATGTCCATCTGCACAGGTAGCTTGTTTGAAAGCGTCTAACAGTTCTTCTCCAGAAACCTTCTTCAACTCCTTGAGGGTCATCTTGTGGATCTCAGGCGAGTATTGTCCGTAGAGGGCGTAATGGAACAGGGCGGTTCCCCATGCGCTGGCATCTTTTTTCTCCATCTGCTTTGCAGAAGTCTCCTCGTCGATCAGCGTGGCGAGCTTGCTCTCATCGTTGCCGGGTTTCAACAATTTCTCTTGACAAAGCAGAAGGATTTCTTTGAAATCTTTGTCAAATCCGCTGATGGATAGGATGGTTTGGTCTGCAGTGCAGTAAACATCCATCGATGCTCCAATCTGCTGGAGTTTGAGCTGGAATTTGTCGAATGGCTGATTTTCAGTTCCCTGTAAGTTGAAATAACTGATGGCATTGGGGAGCCGCTTGTCAGCGTTGTAGCCGTAGTTGTAGCTGATGTTGAGGGTGAAGATGTCGTTGACGGGGTTGGCTGTACTATATAAACTGAATCCGTGATTGATTCCCACCACTTGCACTTTGTCTGCTATGTTTTTATCTTGCGCCGTCAGCTCCTTGACCGGCATCTCGGCGATTTTCTGAGCGAAGTCGGACTGCTGGTCGGTGTTCTGTGCCACCACCGGCGACCAGTTGGGCTTGTCGAGTTTTTCCATCTTCTTGAAACCCATACTCGAACGTATGATCAGACAGTCATCGGTGAAATAGCGGCGGGCGGTTTCCACCAGTTCTTGTTTGGTGAGCTGCCGTATCAGGCTCTCTTTCTTTTCATAAAAACTCACGTTCTGCTGGTTAATGACCATCCCTAAGATTTCATCGAATTTATCTTCCATCGATTCCATGCCAGAAAGGTACTCGGTGAGATATTCCATCTTGACCGCATTGAAAAGATCATCACTGAAATGACCTTTTTTCAGTGAGTCGAGGGTGCCCAAAAGCAGCGCTTCGGCCTGCTCGTGCGACTGTCCGATGATTTTCGGTGCATAGAAGAATGCGAACAGACCATCTTCTACCATGCTGTAGTTGAAACTGTAAGCCATGAGCAACTTGCTCTCGTTGTTGAGCTGGTCCACAAGGCCAGTGGAGGAGCTGTTGTTGAGCAGACGGCCCAAAATGTCGAGGTAGAGGGCATCTGGATGGTTGGCGGTCACCGTTCGGAAGCCGAGAACGCCCATTTTCACAGGAGTCTCTTTCAGGTTGATGACTTTTTGTCCTGACAGCGTGATTTTCTGGTTGAGGTTGGTGTTCATTCGTTCGGTCCGATAGGCGAGGTCTTTGTCCACCCCCGGCGCTTCGTTGTGCAGGTTGCCGATGGTTTTGTCGAGCAGGGGCTGGATGGCCTTGCTGCTGAAGTCGCCTACGAGTACGAGGGTCATGTTGCAGGGATGGTAGTAGGTGTTGAAGAATTTCTGCATGGCCGAGATCTGCGGGTTCTTGAGGTGCTCTTGGTAGCCGATAGTGGGACGGCCGTAGGGATGCCCGTCGGCGGCCAGCTCCAACGCATCCTCCATGAAAACCATGATGGGATTGTCGTGGTACATGTTGTACTCCTCATAAACGGCCTCTAACTCGCTCTGGAACAGGCGGAAAACAGGATGACGGAAACGCTCGGTGTAAACCGTCAGCCATTTCTCCAGCTGGTTGGCGGGGAAGCAGTTGTGGTAGCAGGTGACATCCGTACTGGTGAATGCGTTGATGCCCTCTCCACCCATCTTATCCAGAATCACATCCACCTCATTGGGGATGGCATATTGGGTGGCAGTGTTGCTTAAATTATTGATGTGTAGGAGAATAGATTTTCTTTGCTCGGGGTCTGTGATGCCGTGCAACTCATCATACAGCATCGTGATACTGTCGAGATATACCCGCTCTTTCTCCCAGTTGAGCGTACCAATTTGGTCGGTGCCTTTGAACATAAGATGCTCGAGGTAATGGGCCATGCCGGTATTGTCGGCAGGGTCGTTCTTAGAACCCACGTGCACGCACACAGCGCCATAGATTTTCGGCTGGCTGTGGTCTTCGCACATCACCACGTTCATTCCGTTTTTCAAGGTGAGGGTGGTAATAGGGGAGGATTGCGCTAACAGACAAATAGTCAGACTGATACAAATGAATAGTAAAGAAAATCTTTTCATAAAAATGTTTTTTGCAAAAATAATAAAAATGGAAGAATATCAGTGGGTGAGGGCACGAAGAATTGTTGTATTTTTGCACAGAAAAAATAGCCATTTATACTATGAGCAAAGTCTCCATCATTGGTGTGGGCGCGGTCGGTACCTCATGCGCCTATTGTTTGGCCCAGAAAGGGCTGGTGAATGAAATTGTGTTGTTAGACATCAAGCCGGGAATTGCGGAAGGACGTGCATTGGACATGCGGCAGGCGGCCGCCATCCAGCGGTTCGACACCAACGTGGTGGGCGTCACCGACGACTATACCGTGACGGCTCATTCCGACATTGTGGTGGTCACTTCGGGCATGTCGCGAAAGCCCGGCATGACGCGCAACGACCTCATCCGCACCAACGCGGCCATCGTGAAAAGCGTGGTGTCGCAGGTGTCCCAGTACTCGCCTGAAGCCATCATCCTGATGGTTTCCAACCCGCTGGATGTGCTCTGCTATTGTGCCCATCTCGTTTCAAAATTTCCTAAAAATCGGGTGATGGGCATGTCAGGATTGTTGGATATTGCCCGTTATAAGTCCTTCATATCTGAGAAATTACATGTTTCCACCAAGGATATTCACGCACTGATTTTGGGCGGACATGGAAACACCATGGTGCCGATGCCGCGCTACACTACTATCGGTGGTATTCCGCTGCGGCAGTGGATGGAGAAGGCCGAAATCGACGAGGTGATTGACCGTACCCGTATGGGCGGCGACGAACTTATCAACCTGCTGGGCACTTCGGCTTGGCACGCCGCCGGAGCGGCCATCTGCGAGATGATAGAGGCCATCGTGTGCGACCAGAAACGTGTGTTTCCGGTATGTTCTTATCTGACAGGTGAATACGGACTGAATGATATCTTCATTGGTGTCCCGACCGTGCTGGGGGCAGGCGGTGTGGAGCGCGTCATTGAGCTGGAACTTGATGAAGAGGATTCCATCCGGTTCTATGAATCGGAAAAGGTGGTGAAGCAAAATGTGGAGTTGTTGAAAGCGATGATGGCGCAGCTTTAGCCTTCGCGGTTCATCTCCCACTGCCACGCGCTACGGATCATGTCTTCAACGCCGTACTGGCACTGCCATCCGAGCAGCTGGTGTGCTTTCTCGCTGTTGCTGTAGATGGCCGGTATGTCGCCCGGACGGCGGCCACCTAACTCGTAGTTGAGTTTTTGGCCCGTTATCTTTTCAAAAGCATTCAGCATTTCCAGCACAGAAATTCCGTTGCCACTTCCGAGGTTGAAGGTGGTGCAGTTTTCTGTATTACGTTTCTCTATCAAAAACTTCAGAGCCTTCACATGTGCGTCGGCGATGTCGGTCACGTGGATATAGTCGCGGATGCAGGAGCCGTCGCGGGTGTCGTAGTCGGTGCCGTAAACGGTCATCGAAGGCCGTTTGCCGCTGCCGGTCTCCATGATGATGGGCATCAGGTTGTTGGGCTTGTCGGGCGACAGTTCGCCGTTCAGTCCTGTCATGTCGGCGCCTACCGGGTTGAAGTAGCGGAGCAGGATGGACTGGAACTGGGGGTGGCTTTCGCAGAAGGCGTGGAGGATGCCTTCGCCAATCTGTTTGGTATGGGCGTACGGACAGGCGGCGATGCCCACGGGAGTCTCTTCCGTGACAGGCAGGTCTTTCACGTCGCCGTAGATGGAGCAGGAGGAGGAGAAAATGAGGTGCGGCACATGGTAGCGGTCGCAGGCCTCGATGATGTTGAGCAGAGAGTTGATATTGTTGCGGTAATACAACAGCGGTTTCTCCACCGACTCGGGCACGCACTTGTACGCCGCGAAATGGATAACGCCGTCTATAGGGCCTTCCTGCTCAAACACGGCGCAGGTGGCCGCAAGGTCGCACAGGTCGGTCTCGTAGTTTTTGACACGGCAGCCGGTAATCTTTTCGATGCGGTCCATGGTGCCGCGTGCCGAACGGCTGAGGTTGTCGATGGAGACGACGTCAAAACCGCCGTCACGAATCAGCTGGATAAGGGTGTGGGAGCCGATGTAGCCGTTCCCGCCAGTCACTAATATCTTCTTTTTTGCCATAATCATGATGAGTTTGCAATTGCGCTGCAAAGGTACGGCAAAATTTCGGAATTATTTTCGCAAATGATTGCGAAATAATCAAATTTTGTTTAAATTTGCACCGTCAACTTTTGCCATTCTTTTTTATGGAACTTCGTAGATTGGCAAAGGCGACGAAGGTTGAAGTATTCATAGAAGTTTTTAATTTGGAGTATCATGAAAATTCAATGTAGAAAAGTGTTCTGGTCATTAATGCTAATATTTATGTTGGCTGTAATGTCTCTGTCCTGTTTTGCTCAGACAGTTTCAGGGCTTCGCTTAGGGTCAATGGAACTCATTCCGCCGCCAAAAGACCTTTCGATAACAAAAAGGATTCTGCACGAAAAGTTGGCAGTAGAGGCAGAAAAAATATCAAATAGATTTGTTAATCGTGTTGGAGGAATAGCATTTACACAAATAGCTGAACCTCGAATTGATGTGCATTCGTTTAATCTTTTTTGTGACAACGAAAAAAATGCTGCATTTGTGGTAATTAATGGTGTACAGTACTCAATACCGCTTGATATTTGGCAGTTACAGCCCATTGTTGAATATGCAAATGATGATCGTAGCAATGCGGCTTTCACTGTATTTGGTAATGAAACAAAAGGTGAATCCAAGTTCTTATACCATAAGGCATTTATAGATAAACTTATAGGTTTGAGACTTATGCAGGCGGATTTGCTGCTAGCATCCGGTTATTTGCCTTTAGAGGATGTTGGTAAACTACCTGCAAATATGAATGGGTATGTTTTAGCTGATTCTGAAAAATATAAATATTCTTGGGTGAAAACTGAAAGTAATGAACAAAAATCTTTAGATGCAGTACTTCGACTGTATTCTTCAAAGATTTATGTGCATAGGAGTAATAGCAGGATTCCTTTTATTGAAGACACGAAAAATATGCGTGAAGTGCGGTTCGCATCTTATGCGACATATATTTTGACGGATTTTAATGAGCCTATCAGTTTTGATATTAAGGGAGGTGTTATTAAAATAGTAGGTCGCCCCTACTATAGATTTTTCTATAATGCTGATACTGCCTATCGCTGTGGCAATGCAGGAAATTCTTTTATGAAAGAGCACTATGATTGGTTGTATGAAATGAATCCTGTTGTGATGGATGCTACGGTAACTGTTTGCCAATGGTCAGCTTTTTTTCGCTATGCCAAAAAATATTTCCCCAACAACTGGAAAATATTTCTAAAACAGGTCAGGGAGTTTAAGGACGATGCTCCAGAAGTGTACACCCCGATTGCACTTATTAAAATGAATGATGAAACTCTTTCCCGCGAAAAATATGATGCCTACGACAAAAGGGGTGCTGAGTGCGTGAGTATACATGAAAGATTGAATAATATAAAAGTTCAGTTTGAAAGTGAACGTGCTGTATTGGAGCAGTCGCAACAGATATGGCATAATGATTCGGTTTATTTTCTTGAGCAGCGAGAAGTCCCCCCACCACAACTTAAGGTGAGAAGAAAAAACTATTCTTCAATTGCCAATTATTATCAAGACCTGGCGAACTTTTATTATAAAAGAAGTTCTTATTGCCTTGAAACGGTCTCTTTTATTGATAATCATATTGAAATGTGTGAGCAAATGATAGATTCCGTAATTAATTGTAGGGGAGATGCTATCGCATTGGAAAGTGAATTCAAGAACAAGAGCAAAAGAGAGAATGTGTTGTCTCAATTATATGGTGATGAAATGTACGCCTATTATGGGAAGTTGTATAATGATTTATATGGTTTATCAATTGAATTGGTGAATGATTGTTACAAGTCAACGAATGAGTTTGATACATTGATTAGTCGTTGGAAAAGGCTGAGAGATGAATACATGAGGCAAAATAGAGAATGTAGCCAGTTGCGCGAGGAATGTTTGCAGAATGTGTATTTGTATACGGATGGCACAACTAAAATAAAAGACAAGAAAAAATAACCAAAACAATAATGTGTCCTCGCGTTTTTCTTAGTTACTCATGGCGCGATAGTCAAGTTGCTATGAGGGTGTACAATGATCTTTCGCGTCTCAATATTTCAATTTGGCGTGATCAGATTGATGGGGATCCGTTTGCCGATTTTGAGAGGGAGTTCATGGAAAAGATTGATCAATGTGACTATTTCATTTTGCTTGATAGTAGCAATTACCGTGCTCCCAAAAAGACCAATTCAGAGTGGTGGTGTCTGAAAGAGGTAAAACGTTGCCTCGAAAATCAAAAGAAAACAGGTTCGCCTAAAATTGTCGTCTGTTTGTTACAGGAGGATGGTGAATGGCGTAAGTCGTTCCCAAATCCAGAAGCACGTTGGGTATTTGAACAGATTAATGCGCTAAAATACCAGTGTCTCTACTATACTGGTTATGATGATTGTGGCGTTTATTCCAAGTCACTGAATTCCATTTGTGAATTGCTAGGCCCAAATGCTAAGGCATGGGATTCGATTCCAACATGCCAAGATTTGATAGATGAACTAAAAGAAATTGATTATAATGGTGTTCAAACGACTGATGAAGAATCAGTTAGAATCGTTATAGATGGTTATCGTACGCTTTATAGTAAAATAATTAAGAATTACCCTAACATTAAAGATTCTTTTAGGATTTGGATAGAGGATTTTCATCACTTGAAGAAAGAGTTGTTTTTCCCAAAGTGGACTTATGCTGTTTGGTTAATTAATCAGCCTTCTTTTGAAACTGGAGAAGCCCTCGCTTGCTTTGATGAACTATGCAAAGTGTTTCCTTCGAATCCGCGCTGTTTCAAGGGGATGGGGATTGTACATGCAGTTATAGCAAAGCATTATGAGGAGCAACTGGACAAGCGGAAATCCATCGAACATTATCAGAGTGCTCTCAATTTTTTGTTGAAATGCGAGGAATTGACACTTATTCCACAAAATCACAGACATAGAGATGTTTGTATTTTTGATTTGTGGTATAATATTGGAAGTGTTCATTGTTATTTGCATCAGGAAAGAGATGCATTAGCTGTTTGGGAGAAAGCATTGCAGCTGATGTTGAAGGAAGGCTTTTTCCGTGAAGATTTAGTTGAGCACATGTTTTGTATAAAAGAGAATATTGGGCAATCGCCACATGATATTTTGAAATGGCTGCAGTCTCTGAAAGAATTTTATCCATTAGAAGGTCTTGTATATTATCTGATGGCACTTTGCTATACTCAGATAGAGGATAATATGACCGCATTTCATATGCTAAAACGTGCTGGCCGCTTGAGTTCAAAGTGGTCTTCTATGTCTTCTAATGAGGATGATAATTTGTGAAGGGATTGGTGCTATTGAAAAGAACACTGGAAATGAGAGAGATTAATGGTAAAAAATGATCCCCACATAGAACCGCGGCCCGTTGGGTGCCAACAACCCGCCGTGTGCGATGGGACAGAGCCAGTCGGCCTTCACGGTGATGTGCAGAAACGAGGTGGCGATGAAGTCGCAGCCGATGAACGGGGTGACGGCGCAGAAGGACTGTTTGTGAAAATATACGGTGTTCTCTGCCTGCCAGTCTTTCGAGTTGCCGTCGAACATGAGGAAGGCGGTGCGCCCGCCCCCGCCCACGGTCAGCCCTGCGTAGGGCGCCACATGTGGGAAACTCCAGTAGAACGCCCCCAGCACGCCGCCCCACCCGTAGCGGATGTAGCTGCCGTTGTGCAGCTGCCGCAGCGTGGAGACATAGCCCTCGCTGCCCAACATCCAGTGCTGTCCTAAGTGAAGCCTTATAGCCCCGCCAATACCGAACGGAGCACCTTTAGCCCGATAGCCGACCTGCGGCAGCCGTCCGTCCAAATAACCGGTATGCAGCATCATGCCGCCGCTGAAACCTGTCAGCACCCTGCGTTTAGTCGCTTCTTGCATCTCTTGTGCATGAGTTGGTACTCCTAACCATAGCAGTAAGAGAATTAGTGCGGTTTTATAAAGGATTTTCATGAGGAAAATTGAACTTTAAAAAGAAGTTGCAAAATTACATTTTTTGAAGAAATAATCAAATCTTTCAAATCTTCAATCTCCCCTCTCTCACGCATAGCTGTGCATCCCGCCTAAAATCATATTCACCCCAAAATAGGTGATCAATACCGATAAGAATGCGAAAATGGCATAGAGATGGAAGCGCATCGGACGATTCTCTTGGGTGAAAAAGGTGGAATGAAGCGGAATGAGATAGACCAGCAGCGTGATGAGCGCCCACACCTCCTTCGGATCCCACGACCAGTAGTTGCCCCACGAGATGTTGGCCCACACCGCCCCGATGAAAATGCCCACCGTCAACAAAGCCACCGCCGGATAGAGCAGTAACCTGCTAAGATCGTGCAAACGACCGAGATAGGCAAGATTGTCGCGCTGGGTAATCCGCACCACTACAGCGGTAATGCCGTTCAGCATCACAAAGAACAGCAGGGCGTAAGCCATCATGATGACCGTGACATGCAGACTCAGCAGGGGAGAGGTGAGCACTGGCATCAGGTGGGTGACCGGCGGGTTGGAACCGCCCATCATCTGCACCAGCAGCACGAATCCGGTCATGAGCAGCCCGGCCGGCAGCGCCATCTCGTGCCTCTTCACCAACAACAAAGTGATGACGCAGATGCTCAATCCCAACAGGTTCATCGAGTCGAAGCTGCCGGCCATCGGCACGTGCCCGCCCGCAATCCACCGCAGGATGAACAGTAGCGCCAGAAAAGTCCCAAGCAACGCCATCCATACGGTTGCAGTGATGCGAAGCGGCTTGTACAGCCGCCGCCCTTTGCCAATGCAGATGAGCGACAAGGCGAAAACAATCAGTCCGAAAAGGATGTTGACCATCGCTAACCAACGGCCCGTAGTGAGTCGGTTGTAAATCCGCTCAGCCCGATACTGCGCCAACGGCTGCGTCTGTCCTAACGAATACTTCTCCTGATAGGCTTTGGTCTTTTCGAATAGCTTATTCAAATTTTGATAATCACCTTTTATTACGTACTCCTGACAGAAACTCAACTGTTTGCGGATAAAGAGGTATTCCATGTCGGAAACGTCGAGCGGCAATTCGTCGCTCTGCGAGTACCACGTTACCTCTTGACTGCAGCTGTCGGCATGGGGGAAAATCTTCAGCAACTCTCCATTGTACAGCATAAGGATGAGGTTATACTTCTCGTTGGCGGCGAGAAGCCCTTTTCGCTTGGGGTCGCCCATCGGCAGTTTGGACACCTCCGCATCCAACTTGTTCTCTCCATACATGTCGGTAAAGTCGGTCATCTTGGCGTATTTCTCGTGGATGCCGAGCACTTTTCGGGCATGCTGGTCTTTGATTTTGAATATCGGCTCTTTCTGCCAGTCGGTAAAGTAGAAAATCCAGCCGCTGAGCACCTGTTCGGAGGTGAGACCCTTGTAGGTGGGTGCACCGTACAGTTTGGTGGTGAAGTCTTTGGCCAGAGTCTGAAGCGGACAAATTCGCCCTTTGTACTGCACATACATCTGTCCCATCTTGTCAGCACTCTCTTTCTGCAGCGTGCGGGGCGGATTGGAAGCCATGGAGGGGATGCTGAAACCCATTATCAACAATGCAATCACGGCAACAGCCTTGGCAGAGGTCTTTTTGAGCAGCTGTCTGAATTTCCCGTTTGGCACCACCAGCATCGCCACCAAGGAGACGAATAGCAGGATGTAGCCCGCATACGTGAAACCGATGCCCCACGGGTCGTGAGCCACCGAAAGCACCGAGTTGCCCTCCTCGTCGTAGTCGCTCTGATAGAAACGGTAGTTTTTGTGTTTCAGGATGTTATTCATGGAGATGGTAGCTTCCACAGGCTCACTTCCGTCGTCGGTGATGTGCAGGTGGCTTACGAAATCGGAAGGGGAGTGGGTGCCCGGGTGGGTTACCACCTCAAAATGGTCGAGGGTGAGGGTGAAAGGAAGTTCCATATCGCAGGTGTCTCCTTTCTTTTCAATTTGGAAATAATGGTTGTCCACGCCCGGCTTGAGGGTCATCTCACCATGCTGTCCCGTGAGTTTGGTCAGCAGGGCACCGAGCAAAATCAGCAGCACCGACACATGTAGAAGGCACACTACGGGACGTTTCCACGTTTTATGCATGAAAAGTGATGCCAACATACCGACGGCACCGATGGCCCAAAGCCCGACAAACCACCATGAGCCATAAATGTGGCTGATGGCATAATCCGAGCCATGATATTTTTCTACGATAGTGCCAGCAGCCATCACGACAATCAGCACAACGGTCAGAATGGTAAGAATGAGGTGTAATTTTTTCATTTTTAATGATTTAATTTGAAAAATGTGAAGACGCACGGACGTGCGTCTTCACAACTGATAAACAACCAATTATTAAATCCAAATTATGGCAAAATAATGTCAAATGGCATTGATAAACTGCACAATGGCATCGCGGTCCTCCTTGCTGAGCTGGCGGAATTTTTCGATGGTCCAGCGGGCGTCGCTCTGTGCGCTGCCGTGCCACATGATGGCTTCGATGACATTGCGGGCGCGGCAGTCGTGCAGACGGTCAGCCGAGCCGGTGCAGATGGCCGAGAGGCCTCTGCCCCACAGCGGGGTGGTGCGGCACCAGCCGGTGCGGATGTCGTTCTGCATGTGGAGTTTGTGCTGAATCATGTCGGTGTAAGGCCAGATCTTCTGGTTGGGGTAGCGCGGCAAACGCTGGTCGCTGGTGGTGAAGAAATGGTTGGGGTCGGTGAAACGGTCGTTGCCGGTGGTCCAGCTGGGACGGTGGCAGGTGGCACAGCCGATCTCGCGGAACAGCTGGCGGCCGCGCTGCACGGTCGGGTCGTCTAAGTTACGGGCGGCGGGCACGGCCAAGCCTCTATGCCATATCATCAGGTTGACATAGTCGTCGTCGCTCATCTCTGCCGGCAAGTTCGTACCAGTGAGGTAGTTGTAAATGTCGGTTTCGGGGTCGCCGCTCACATTGTATTCCGGAAAATAGTTGTAGAACTCAGCTTGCACTTCGGGGTCTTGCGAGGCCACGCGGGCGTAGGTAGCCGTCATGTAGTGGTAACGGCGGTCTTTGCGGGTCACGTTGGTGATGTTCCAGATGGCGTTGGCGCCAGGGCCGTCCTGCAACGGACCGCGGGTACAAGCATAGGTGAAGCGTTTGGGATGGTTGGTGTTGCCGTACAAACCGGTAGTAGCCCAGTCGGTGCCGGCCCACATGGCGGGATTAAGGTTCGCGCCAGCGTTATACTCTTTCTGATATTGTGCTTTCAAGGAGTCGTCTGGGATGGCATCCAACAATCCCGTGCCATAAATGCCGATGGTGGACTCCAACCGCACAATCTCGCTGCCATAAGGAATGGTGGTGCCGCCCACCTCCAACGGAACATAGTAGGCAGAGGCGGGAATGTGTACCTCAGGATAAATCAGGCTGTAGGTCTCGCCGTCCGGGAAGGTGTTGCCCCACTCGTCGGTATAAGGCAGCCAGCTGATCTGAATCTGCGACTCGTCAATCGGAGCCTTGAAGGGCGCCACCGCCTTGGTCTGCGGCATGCCCGTCAGTGAGGATACATACGTGTCGTTCTGGTCGGTGACCACGAGCAGGTAACCGTTGCCCCACTCGTTGGCGATGTAGCGGTCCATGCGCTTGCCGTGACCGTAGCCAGGATGACAAGCGATGCAGGAACTGCGGATGTACAAGGGTCCCAGTCCGTTAAAAGGTGCGGTGCCCTGAGTGAAGTCGCGCTCAAACAGGTATTCGCCATATTTGAAGCCTGCAATGTCGGTAACCGCCGGCGCGGGATCCTCGTAGGCCGATGAGGATGCGTTGAAGGTGGTACCCAATTTGCCGCCAGCATACGTCTCCTCCTCCAACCATGACAGCGGCTCTGGTTCCGGATCCTTGTGGCAGCCATTCATCACCAGCAATGCCACCAGCATCAAACTTAAAAATTGAATTTTATTTTGATATTTTTTCATGATTATTAATTTATGATTTGAAAGATTTGAAGATTTGAATTCTCAATTCTCAATTTTCCATTTTCAGTTTTCAGTTTTCCGTTCTCAACCAGTTGTCCACTTCCGACAGCACCTCATCCAGCTGCTGGCAGGCTTCAGAAGCCTCGCCATTGGCGGCATTGCTATAGTTCTGTACGAAGGGTGCAGGCATGGCCTGAATCTTGGACTTGGCCAACGCGATAGCGGAAAGCACGCGCACATCAAGTTCGCCATTATGCTCTTTCAGATAGCCGTGAAGTGACACATCCTCGTTGCGTTCGCCATCAATTCCGCCCATGTAGGCGCTCTCAATGCTGAGGATGTTATTGTAGAAGTCCTCGATGGATTTGTGGCTGTACGGCGACTCGATGTAGTTCGGGTCTTCGCCATTGTACGGCTTGCCGATCTTGGATGTGCCTACCTCGTCGGCGATGGTACGGCAACCATCTACGATGGCCATCAGTCCGCTTACAGAGCTGGGATAGGTGCTTCCTAACGTGCCGGCTTCCATCAGGTTGGTACCGTAGCTATAGTCGCCGCCGTTCACCGTGTAGTTCAGTTCCAGATCCTCCACTTTGTTGCGGTGTGACTTGGGGGCGCTTTTACCCAACCAGCTTACTTCTAACTGGAAGCAGCGGTTGCGCAGGTCGCCGGCCACGGCCACAGCGTAAATCATCTGAAGGTCAGAAATCTCATCAGCACTTTTCGGTGAACCGTTGCTGAAAAGGATGTACTCGATGCCGTGGAAGCCGAGGAGCGAATTGCCGAGCTTGTCGCCGGCATATTCGTCGCCATCTTCCGCGTCCATTGCTTCAATCTGTGCGGTGTTGGTCATCATGGTGTTGAAAGCGTCCACGTCCAGCGGCCAGGAGTCGATGTGCGGGTCGATGCCGAAGTCGGAGGCGGCACCGAACAGGAAGGCCTCGCTCTTCTCCCACCATGCGCGAGCGTTCAGGAAAGTCTCGCAGGCGCGGTTCACATTCGCCTGTGTGCGCTCAGCACGCAAAGTCTGCAAGTCGGTCACCAGCTGCTCTGAGTAAGCGGCCAGATTGCTGTAGGTGGGCGCAATGGTGTGGTTCACATACTGCTCAAGAATCGCCACCTGCTCCTTCTTTGCGGTTTCTACCGGGTCGTCCTTGTGGCACGCGGTCATCAGCCCGGCCATCAATAATGCTGCAAGAATTAAAACATTATTCTTCATAATTTTTATAATTTATTGATTTTTAATAATTTAATAACTTAATAACTTAATAACTTAATAAATTGAATAATCAATATTTTTTTTGATTTCTGAGAGACGCGGTACACCACGTCTCTACTTTTTTTCTTATTCGTTCCTTAACTCCTTAACTTTCAACTTTTAACTACTTCACCCTCTCGTGCTTAAAGAACGCCGCCCACGTGATGCCCAACGCCATCCAGGGTTCCTGGTTGTACTGCGAATGCAGCAGCCGCACTCCGCCTTCCGCCTTGATGGTGATCTCGGGGATGGGACGGTAGTTGATGCCGCCGCTCACACAGTGCCGCTCGCTCCAAGAGTACGGGGTGGCATCGGCCACCGGCACGTAAGAGTCGTAGTATTCATATCTTACAAAGACAAAGAATTTCTGATCTTTGGCTTTCGAATTCTCTTTCAAAAGGGTGAAGAAGTCGTAACCCGCCTCGCAGCCGGCCGTCCAAGCGGCTTTGCCGACCAGCGTATGCGGGTAGGGCGACTGCGAACTGTTGACCTGTGAGGCGTTGTAGGTGGAGATGAGCCCCGCATCCGACAGGTGTCCGTACAACCCACTGCCGCGCAACACAAACCCTTTGTGTTTGTAACTGAAGTCGATGGAACCAATGGCCACCGTGCCTTTTACCTTGTCGTATTTGCTGGCCTTTCCGTCGGTGATGATGTCGTTGCGGAAGCAGTTGCCTACGTAGCCGCTCACCCCGATGTGCAGCCCCTTCACGCTGTAGTTGTCGATGCGGGCGGCCAGCGCCAGCTTGTTGGCCACTTTGAACTCGTAGGGTGATGCCGAACCGTTCTGAATCCAGTTGGAGGCGTTGAACATGTTGGAGTTGAGTGCCGGGATGACCATTAAATCGTAACGCCATCCCTTGATGCGGCCCCATAGCTCAATGCCGGTCTCGTGCCACGTGCAGGGGATGATAGTGTTCTCACCTTCAGGACGATACACTCCGAAAAACTCGTTGGGGAGATGGGCGTTGTTGGTGCCGCCCACGGGCACTACAATATGACCGGCGCGGATGTTGATTTTGGAGTCCAAAAACGATTTCTGCAACCAGAACTGCTCCAAAGCCACCTCGCCGCCGCGCTCAATTTCCTTCTCGAACTCGCCGGTCTCCTCCGCTTCTACCTCCACGGCTGCCTCGGTGCCGCCATGCTCGAATTCGATTTCAGCGTTGAAGGTCCATCCTTTGCCAAAATCATAACTCATCATAAACACCGCATGGGGGAGATCTACACGCCCGTGGCCTTTCGCGTTCGCATACTTTTCAGCGTGCGAGTAGCGGAACATATTATCACTATAAAAATTGTATTTATATACCGCTTCACCATACCCACCAATGGTGAGACGGCTTTTGGGCTTCACACTGTCGGCAGGTGCATTTTCATTGCTGGATGAACTTTGGTTTTCTTGTGCTGAAAGTATCTGAAAATCAAATAGTAATGACGCTAAAATCAGTAGTAGGATTCCTTTTCTCATGCTCTTATTTTTAAGCATGCAAAAATACCTCCCCTAAAAGGGTGGTACAATCCCATTATCAGGTGATTTGGTGGGAAAACTATCGCCAAAAATGGTGATACGAATTACAGAAGGTACAGCCACACGCCGATGAACTGCGTCACGATGCCAATGAGCACGAAAACGTGGAAGATGAAATGGCGGTAGCGTTTTTTCTTGCCGATGAGGTACAGCACCGCACCGATGGTGAAGGCCACGCCGCCCCCTATAATCCATAGGAAGCCTTCGAGCGTCATGGCGAGAATGGTGTCGCGCAGACTGATAATCACGCACCAGCCCATGCCCAAGTAGCAGGCCATCGAGAATTTGGAGTATCTCTTAAGGTCGATGGCGTTGAGCGTTGCCCCGATGATGGCCAATCCCCATTCAATGGCGAAGATCGTCCATCCCATGGCAGGATTGATGGGCACGATTCCGATCAGGGTGATGGGGGTGTAGGTGCCGGCGATGGTGAAAAAGATGTCGCAATGGTCGATGACACGGAATACCTGCTTGGACATCCCTTTCGGCAGACCGTGGTAGATGCTGGAAAAGAGCATGGCGGCCAGTACCGTTGCCACATAGATGATGCTGCAAGCGACTTTGAGCGGGTCGCCAGACGAGGCTCGCACCGCTATCACCATCATTACGATGGCGCAAACCACGCCCACGGCATGACTCAGCATGTTCATCATCTCCTCGCGGTGGGTATAGTCGGGGAAGGGTCGTTCGCACAATGGCGTTCTGGGTTGTGTGGCCATGAGTTTTTTCCTTTTAGTTAAATTAGAATATAAGTATGATAAATAATTTTAGCGGATGCCAATCAGACGATGCATCTGCAGCGACAGCCGCCAGCCGGGGTGTTGAAGCACCGCCTTCACGCACGCCTCTAAATTGGCGCGGTTCGCTTCAGCATCTTCGCAATAGCAGGGTTGTAAAAAGCGATTTTTTGTGGTAATATTTTGATATTGAGATAAATCCTGATGACAATACACCACCTTCAGCTCGTCGCAATGCGTCAGGATGCAAGGCGCTATGTCGCCGCCCTCGAAACCGGTTTTGGGCGAAAGTGTCACCCAGTCGAGGTGGGAGGGTAGGGGATGGGTGCCGTTGGTCTCGATGGCGATTTTCTTTCCAGTCGCCTCCTTCAGTTTCAGCACAAACTCCTCGTCAATGAACAATGATGGTTCGCCGCCAGTTAGTATAATCCATTGTGCAACAGGATATTGGTTGACTGCTTCGGCGATGGCCGACAGCTCCATCATGCTGCCGGTCTGGTGCTGGGTATCGCAGAAGGAGCAGCGCAGGTTGCAGCCGCTGAAACGCACAAACACGCTGGGAATGCCGCTGTGGAATCCCTCGCCCTGCAAGGAGTAGAAAATCTCGTTGATGCGGTACACGTTAGTCGAAGTTTTGGGGCGCGTTATCGGAAATATAGGAGGCTTTGTTGTCGCGCGACTCCCACACATCGGCACGGTAGCAGTTGGGTACAGTGTCCACAATCCAGCGGGCGAGGTTCTCGGCCGTCGGGTTGAAGTCCAGCACCTCGTTCAGGTTACGGTGGTCTATCTTTCCGTGTATCAGACGTTTGATTTCGGTAAAATCGCATACCATGCCATTGCTGTCTAACTTTTCAGCTCGGCAATACACGTTGACCTTCCAGTTGTGGCCGTGCAGGTTCTCACACTTGCTCTCGTAGTCGAGGTAGAGCTGGTGACAGGAGGATATTTCAAGGGTTTTTCTTACGTAATACATTGAATTTGAGAATTGAAAATGGAAAAATAAAAGTTGAAAATTTATGATTGGTATGGGGTTGGGTCGTCGATGCCGGCGGCTTGTAAGGCCTCCCGCCGCTCCTGACAGGTGCCGCACACCCCGCAATGCACCTCGCCACCCTTGTAGCAGGAGTATGTCTCCGCATAATTGATGCCTAATCGCTTGCCCCTCAATGCGATATCGGTTTTGCTGAGTCCCGTGTAGGGGGCGCACAACTCCACATTTTCGTAGGTGCCCGCCGACATTGCCGCTGACATTGCCGCCACAAACTCCGGCCGGCAGTCGGGATAGATAGCATGGTCGCCGGCATGGTTGGCCATCATCACCCGTTTCAGCCCGTTGCTCTCGGCCATGCCGCAAGCTACCGCCAGCATGATGCCGTTGCGGAACGGTACCACCGTGGAGCGCATATTTTCATCGTCGTACCGCCCCTCTGGAATGTCATCGGGCGACATCAACAGCGAGCTCTTGAAATATTTTCCCATGAACTCTAACGGGATGATAATGTGCTTGATACCCAGTTTTTTACAGTGCATATCCGCAAACTTTTGCTCCCGTTTGTTCTGCAATGAACCATAGTCGAAAGTGATGGCGAGGGCAATCTCGTCGTGAAACTCATATAGCATGGTGGTCGAATCCATGCCGCCGGAAAGGATGATGACAGCGTCTTTACCCATGACCATTATTCTTCGTTGAGATACGCCATCCGGCGCTGCAATGCCATCTCTTGATGCTCTTTGTCGCCGTAGTTGGCAAACGGCCTGATGGCGATGCCGCCCCGCGGGTTGAACCGGCCAGTTACTTCGATATATCTCGGATCCATCACCTCGATGAGGTCTTTCATGATGATGTTCACACAGTCCTCATGGAAGTCGCCGTGGTTGCGGAAACTGCCCAGATAGAGTTTCAAGCTTTTGCTCTCCACCATCTTGATCCTCGGGATGTAGCGGATGATGATGTGGCCGAAGTCGGGCTGCCCGGTCACGGGGCACAGCGAGGTGAACTCCGGACAGTCAAGCGTCACCACGTATTCGTTGTCGGGGTGTTTGTTGTCAAACGCCTCTAATACGGCGGGTTCGTATAAGGTGGGATAGGCGGTCTTTTGGTTGCCTAACAAGCTAACATCGCCCATCTCTTTTTTGGTTCTTGGCATAGTGATGATTTTGCGTTAAAATTTTAAAATTTTTGGGTGAAAAGTGACTATTTTTTGCCGAGCAGTCTGAACATATTTTTCTTGTAAGCTTCCACTCCAGGCTGGTCGAAAGGATTGATTTTCAGCAAATAACCTCCAATCGCGCAGGCGAATTCAAAGAAGAAGACCAGTTCGCCAAGCGTAAGCTCGTTGATTTCGGGGATGACGATGCGCAGGTTGGGCACGCCGCCAGCGATGTGGGCTGCACGGGTCCCGGTCTCAGCGGCATGGTTCACCTCGGTGATGCTCTTCTTTTGCAGGTAGTTAAGTCCGTCGGTGTCCTGCTCGTCGAAGGGGATGGGAAGCGTATGATGACTCTTTTCTACCGAGATGACGGTCTCGAACAGCATCCGCTGGCCCTCCTGCACGTATTGTCCCAACGAGTGCAGGTCGGTGGAGAAGATGCAGCCGGCGGGGAAGATGCCGCGGTTTTCTTTGCCCTCGCTTTCGCCAAACAGCTGCTTGTACCATTCGATGAGGTAATAAAGGCGAGGTTCGTAAGCCACCATCAATTCGACTCTTTTCCCATTGCAATACAATAGGTTACGGATGAGTGCGTAATGCATGGCAGGGTTGCCTTGGAGCGTTTTGTCGGCCATCAGCAGTTCGTGCATCCGATGTGCGCCTTCCAGCAGCGCGTCAATGTCGTAACCCGCCACGGCGATGGGAAGAAGTCCCACAGGAGTGAGCACCGAGTAGCGACCGCCCACATTGTCGGGGATGACGAAGGTGTCGTAACCCTCTTGGGTAGCCAACTGCTTGAGGGCACCGCGCTGCCGGTCGGTGATGGCCACGATGCGCTTCTTCGCCTCCTCCTTGCCATATTTCTTCTCGCAATGCTGTTTCAGGATGCGGAAGGCGATGGCCGGCTCGGTGGTGGTGCCAGATTTGGAGATGACGATGAGAGAGTACTCTTTTTTGTCTAAAATATTCTGTAAATCAGATAGATAATCTTCGCTTATGTTGTTGCCAGCGAACAGTACGGTGGGGGCAGTAGGGGAGGGATTCAAGTCGCTGAAATGCGGCTGCAAAGCCTCGATGATGGCGCGGGCGCCGAGGTACGAGCCTCCAATACCGATGACCACCACCACCTGCGACAACTCTTTTAGGCGGGCAGCCACGCGTTTGACATCCTTGATCTCGCTGCTTCCGGCGGCTTCGGGCAGGTCTAACCAGCCGAGAAAGTCGTTGCCGGCACCGTTGCGGTTGATGAGTTGTAAATATGCGTCATTCAATCGGTTATGAACCGCTTCTGGCACTTCGGGAAGGAAGGTGCGACAACCTTCCGTTTCAAATCGGGTCTGAATCATTTTTGTCATTTTTTAGAAAGTGCAAAGATATAATTTTTTCTTGTAATAATTATACTTTTTTATCATTGTCATGTCTTGAAAAATCTGTACTTTTGCCTCAATTTTCATAAAATGTATAAGTGGGCTTGTGAAGAAAGGTTTATGATGAAGTATTTTTATTTATAAGTAATTGATAATTAAGAAATTATATATTATGAAAGAAAAGATGTATGGGTTAGAAAAAATGATGAGACATGAAATTAACGGCAGGAATTTACTCGCTGTTTGTCTCTTTTTTGTGATGATACTGCTATTTTCGCCCTCTTTGATGCGGGCGCAAAGTCAAGATTGTCCCGCCGCCGCGGTGCCGATGCTGTGCAATTTCGACAGCGATAGTGCCACTGCCGCCGATGTGCGCGGCATCCTGCCCGACTGCTGGGATTTTGTCTTCATGGGCAGCGACAGCATCTATGCCCCGCATGTGTCGCCCGATTTTGCCCCCGACAGCAACGCTCTGCTGCTCACCGCTGGCGACAGCTCCATCTACGGCACTTCCAACTGCGTGATTCTGCCCGCTTTTGCCGCCGACTTTGATGCGCTGGGCTTGTCGTTTACTACGAAAATGGAAAACGACACGCTCGGACAACTCTCTTTCGGCTATTGGCATACCGAAGGGATGGTCTCCTATTTCACTCCTATTCAGGTTGTTCCAAGTTCAACCAGCGCGGTAGAGCATTTTGTGAGTCTGCGTGAACTCTCTCTGACGAGTGACGACCGCCTTGCTTTCTCTTGGAGCAACAACGATACCTGCGCCCACTGTTCCATCGACCTTGTGGAGGTGGATTCACTTGTTCTTTGTCAGGTTCCGTCGATTACCAATTGCTACCCATTGTCTGACAGCCAGATCCATGTGGAGTGGCAGCAGGCTTGGAGAGAGACTTCTTGGATGGTGGAATACATGCCCCAAGGGGTTGCACATGGGGAAGGGGTGACTTTGAATGTGACCGAACCGACCTGTACTCTCTCTGAACTTCTGCCTGGCATTACTTATCAGGTGTATGTCAGGGCTGTCTGTTCCATTGACTCCCTCTCTGATTGGTCGGTAGCAGCGTTGGCGGTCACACCTTGCGAGTCGGCTTCCATCCCCTATTGGGAAGATATGGAGAGTTATACGGGTACGGGAGTCGCTGTGGAAGGACCGATGCCCACCTGCTGGAGCTCGCTGTCGGCTGCTACACCCGCCCGTTCCCCGCATGTCAGTACGTATAACGCTTTTAGCGGCGATAACGGTCTTGTGATGACCGCCCGCAATGCGTCGGGCTTCTCTGCCGACAACTATGTGGCGGTGCCGTGGTTTGCCTCCGACCTCGACGGGGTGAAGGTGAGCTTCTCTTCCCGTATGGATAATGTCTCCGGCAGCCAACTGACCTTCGGTTATATGACCAATGTGCTGGATGCTGCCTCCTTTGTGACGCTGGAAAGCGTAACCTCTACCACAACGGCCACCCCGCACGAATACTCGCTGGCAGGCACTAACATTCCTGACGGCGCACGACTGGCTTTCCGCTGGTACTCGGCTTCCACTTCATGGGACTGGCGCTGTGTCATCGACAACTTCTCCGTGGAATTCCTGCCCTGTCCGACGGTTACCGACATTCAGGTGAGCGACGTGATGATGACCACCGCCACCGCCAGCTGGAAAGCAGGAAGCATCGAGAACGAATGGCGCGTGGTGTACGGCCCCGCCGGCTTTGACCCTGCATCAGAAGGAATTTCCATCAACCATAACGATACCATTCTCTATCTTACTGAATTGATCGGTCAGCAGCCCTACGACCTGTATGTGCAGGCCATGTGCGACCCCGCCAACCCCAGCCCACTGGCTGGCCCCGTCACCTTCACGCCCTACTGCCTGGTAGTGGCCGATACGACTGTGATGACCGTTTGCGACAGCGTGGAATGGAACGGAAAGACCTACGCGCAGACGGGCGTTTATGTGGATACGCTCTACAGAGCCGCTGAATTTCAGTGCGATAGCGTGGTCATTTTGAATCTTACCGTGCATTACTCCGTGGAACAGTTCGAAACTTTGGAACTCTGTCAGAACGAGCTTCCGGCAGTGTGGCGCGACACCACCTTGGAGGTGGGCAGCGTGGATTCTACCTATCAGTTCCATCGCCTTACCGCTGACGGTTGCGACAGCATCGTGAATCTTTCCGTCACCATCTATCCCGCTTTCTACCTGGAGGAAAATGAGACCATCTGTCAGCAGGATCTTCCTTATACTTGGCGCGATACAATCTTTGAAATCGGTAGCCAGAGCGGTGATTTCCTCTTCACCCGTCATACCATCCACGGCTGCGACAGTCTCGTGACTTTGCACCTAGTGGTGAATGAGAGCAAGTATGAAGTGGAATATGCGCAGATTTGTCAGCAGGAGCTGCCCTATACTTGGCGTGATACCATTTTTGAGACGGGCACACAGAGCGGTGTCTATGTGCTGCCCCGCACGACTTCGTTGGGCTGCGACAGCATCGTGACCTTTGTGCTGGTGGTTCATTCCGCCTACGATGAGCATGAAGCGTTGAGCCTCTGCCGTAGCGAGCTCCCCTATACGTGGCGCGACACTACTTTCAGCGCCGATGCACAGAGCGGCACGATGGTTTTCAACAAGATGACCATTCAGGGCTGCGACAGCATCGTGACGCTGACACTTGACATCCGCGAGGCCACCGCCTCTGAGGAGACCGTGGAGATCTGCGCCAGCGAGTTGCCGTACGTGTGGCGCGATCAGGTGTTCACCGTTGGTACCGAGAGCGGGGTCTACACCTATTCCCGTACCAATGCCGCCGGGTGCGACAGCACCGCCACCCTCACCTTGATTGTTCATCCTACCTATAGCCGCGAACTCTCCGCGACCATCTGCTCCGATGACCTGCCATATACTTTCGGCGACACGACCTTCCAGGAAGGCAGTGAAACGCAGACTGTTGTGCGCCATCTGACGAGCGCCCATGGATGCGACAGTGTGGTGACGCTGAACCTTACGGTCAACCATCCGACAGAGCGTTACGAAACTATTGACCTTTGTCGCAACAGACTGCCGTTTACCTATTATGACACCGTCTTCCATGTGGGCACCCCCACCGATACCTATGTCATCCGTCGCCAGACCTCGCAGGGCTGCGACAGCATTGTCTATCTTACGCTGAACATCCGCCAGAGCTTCGGCGGCAGCGAGACCATAGAGGTGTGCGAAAGCGACATGCCGTTCATCTGGAATGATGAGGTGATTGACAGAACATACACAACAGGCACCTATTCTTTTGCTGGACAGACGCAGTACGGCTGCGACAGTATCTGGGTGCTTCGTTTGGTGGTTCATCCGCTGTACCGCCAGTATGAAGAGGCGACCATTTGCGAGAGCGAACTGCCCTACACATGGCGCGACACGGTCTTCCAGCCTGGCACACGCGGCGGTACCTACCTGTTTGAAAGACCTTCGGCAGCAGGGTGCGACAGCGTGGTCATCCTGACCTTGACGGTGAATCCGTCGTATCAGCAGGAAGCGAGCCTGACCCTTTGCGAGACCGAGCTTCCTTACACATGGCGCGATGTTACCCTGCCCGTTGGAACGCAGAGTGGCGACATCCAGTATGACCGTACTACCGTGGACGGTTGCGACAGCACCGTGATGCTGCGCCTTACCGTGAATCCTGTTTCGGCCTCCGACGAATATGTGACGGTTTGTCAGAACGACCTGCCCATTGCTTTCTTGGGAGAGGTATTCCCAGTAGGTTCCGCATCGCAGACTCGCGATTTCCACCTTACCAACCAGTATGGTTGCGACAGTGTGGTGACGTTGCATCTTACCGTCAATCCTATTTATGAAAACGAAGATGCCATCACCATTTGCGCCAGCGAGCTGCCGTACCGCTATGAGGCTATGGATACCTTGTTCGAGGTCGGCACGCTGTCGGGCAACTACCGCTTCGGCCGTGCCACGGTGAATGGCTGCGACAGTATGCTCACCCTCCACCTGACGGTACTTCCTGTCTATGAGGTTCATACCGCCGAGGTGATTTGTCAGAACGAGCTGCCCTACACGTGGCGCGACACCGTTTTCGCTGAAGGTACCCAGAGCGGTATCTATCAGTTCGCTCGCACCTCGTCGCTGGGTTGCGACAGCACTGTGACCTTGGCGCTGATTGTGCATCCGAGCTATGCGCAGGAGGAGACGTTGGAGGTTTGCGAGAACGGCTTCCCGTTGCAGTGGCGCGACACCACTTTCTTGGAAGGCACCACCACCGGCGATTTCGTCTTCTATCGTCAGACTATCCATGGTTGCGACAGCATCGTCACCCTTCACGTGACGGTGAATCCCACCTTTGAGGAGAGTGAGTCGCTGGTGATTTGCGAGAGCGACCTGCCTTATACGTGGCGCGACATCACCTTCCCGGTAGGCACTGCCAGCCGTACTTTCACCTACAACTTGCAGAGCATGTATGGCTGCGACAGCATTGTGACACTCGCGCTCACCGTGCGGCCTACCTTCGTGCAGAATGTCAATTTGCAAATTTGCGAAAACGACCTGCCATACTATTTCTCGCAGACCGATACCACTTTCGATACTGGCTCGCAGTCGGGCTCCTATCGTTTCGCCTATTCCAACATCTATGGCTGCGACAGCATCATCACCCTTCATCTTTCCATTTATCCCTACTATGAAGATGGCGAAAGTCTGACCATCTGCTCCAGCGATCTGCCATACTATTATGAACGCGAAAACCGAACTTTCCAGCAGGGAACCACCACGGGCGACTATGTGTTCAACCATACCACTTCGCACGGCTGCGACAGCGTGTGGACACTGCATCTCACGGTTAATCAGACCTACGCTCAGAGCCAGATGCTGCGCCTTTGCGAAAATGAACTCCCCTATACATGGAACGATACGGTATTTGATGTCGGCACCATTTCAGGGACCTTCACTTTCCATCGCACCACCCACCTCGGCTGCGACAGTACCATTACCCTGACGCTCTTTGTATATGGACAGCCTTCCGTCAATATCATCGGAACTCACGAGATGACCCTCGGAGGCACGGAGATGCTGGTGGCACAGGCCAACAACTGTAGCTTCGTGTGGAATACGGGTGAAGAATCATCTGTGATTTATGTCACACCCGACACAGCGGGAACTTATACCTATTCGGTTACGGCAACCCACTCTGTTTCAGGGTGCAGCAACACCGCTTACCATACTATCGTGGTGGAAGATACCACGGGAATCCCGCAGTATGGCCATGTTGACTACCATGTGCTGGTCTATCCGAACCCGGCCACCGATGTGGTTACGTTGCGTTGCGACCGCGAGGACATTGCGGAGGTGTATCTGTACAATGTGTTAGGTCGTCAGGTGAGAAGAGTGCGTGTGGATGCGGCACAGGGCGAGATGGAACTGAACGGCCTCGCTCAGGGCACCTACCTGTTGCAGGTGGTGATGCGCAATGGCGTCGTGGTACGTGAGAAATTGATTGTCCACTAATACTTTCTGCCGTGCAGAAGCCTTTGGCCGAGATACTGAGGCCGAGAACCCTTGACGGATATATCGGCCAGCCGCACTTGATGGGCGAGGGCGCAAGTCTGCGTCATGCCATCGAGACAGGCAATCTGCACTCGATGATTTTGTGGGGACCTCCCGGGGTGGGGAAGACCACACTCGCTCTGCTAATCGCGGAGGTGGCACAAGCACAGTTCTACATGCTCAGTGCCATCAACTCCGGCGTGAAAGAGGTGCGCGAGGTGATTGAACAGGCCCGCAAAGCCGATGGAAAGTCCATCCTGTTCATTGATGAAATCCACCGTTTTTCCAAGTCACAGCAGGACTCGCTGTTAGGGGCTGTGGAGCAGGGCATTGTGACGCTGATAGGTGCCACCACAGAGAATCCTTCCTTTGAGGTCATCTCCCCGTTGCTCTCCCGTTGCCAGGTGTACGTGTTGGAGAGCTTGAATAGGGCTGATTTAGAGAAGATTGTCGATTCTGCTATTCATTATTATGAAAAGGAACAAGGCCTGAAAATTGAGATGAAGGAGAATGAGGCCTTGTTGCGTGTGTCGGGTGGTGATGCTCGTAAATTGTTGAATGCTATTGAATTAGTGGTGAATGCCGCCCCGCAAGGCACCACCCATCTTGTGGTGGATAATGCCTTGGTGCAGAAGGTGATACAGAAGAATCTGGCCATCTATGATAAAAAGGGCGACACGCATTATGATGTGATTTCGGCCTTCATCAAGTCGATGCGCGGCAGCGACCCCAATGCGGCGGTTTATTGGCTGGCGCGGATGCTGGCGGGCGGTGAGGATCCTCTTTTCATCGCAAGAAGAATGATTATCCTGGCCTCCGAAGATATCGGGAATGCCAATCCCAACGCGCTGCTGTTGGCCAACAACTGCTTTCAGGCTGTCCATCATATCGGGATGCCAGAGGCACGGATTATCCTTTCTCAAACTGCCATTTACCTCGCCTCATCCCCCAAGAGCAACGCCTCCTATCTTGCTATTGATGAGGCATTAAGCTGGGTGAAGAAGACCGGTGACCTGCCCGTGCCGTTCCATATCCGCAACGCTCCGACCGAGTTGATGAAGGATTTGGGCTACCACAAGGGTTATCAGTATGCGCATGACTATGAGCAGAATTTCGTGAATCAGGAGTATCTGCCTGAGTCTATCAGCGGCAAGAAATTCTACGAGCCGCAGAACAATCCTCGCGAGAATGAGCTGCGCCGTTATCTGCGCAACTGCTGGCGCGACAAATACCGCTATGTACTGATGATTGCCGTTTTTATCGCCTCGCTGCTGCCTTCGTTTGGTCAGGACATTCACTACTCGCAGTGGGAGGCTAACCCGCTGTATCTCAATCCTGCCAATACGGGTGCGATGGACGGGGTGTTCCGTGTGGGGATGAACCAGAAGACGCAGTGGCTGGCGGTCACCAAGCCGTACCTCACCTTTTCTGGCTCTTTCGATGCGCAGGTGGTGAAGAGCAACGCCCATCGCTTCCTTCTCGGCGTGGGCGTGCAGTTTAACGCCGACCGTGCTGGTGATTCCAAATACCGTACGTTCCAAGGCAATGTGTTCGTTGGGGCTACCAAGTCATTGGATCGGGCTAACCGCCACAAGATTTCACTGGGTGTCTTTTGTGGTTTCGACCAGCGCGCCATCGACTACTCAGCACTCTCGTTCGACGAGCAGTTCCAGGGCGGCGCCTACAACCCCGGCATTCCCATCAGTGAGACGTTTGAAAGGGAAAAGTACTGTTTTTTTGACTGCGGTGTCGGTGCCGCGTGGACACTGACACCCAACAAGCGAAGCAGTTACAGTGTGGGGATGAGTGTGAGCCACCTTGCGCAACCTGCTACCACGCTGAACGGCGGCAAGAGTGTGTTGCATCGCAAGTACACGGCGTATGTCGCTACCCATATCCCGGTGGCCAAGCAGTTGGTGCTGTCGCCATCGGCAATGGCGAGTTTCCAGCATCGCTATCGGGAAATTATCTTCGGCACCCTTTTGGAGTATGAGTACTTCAAAAATCCCAAAAGCAACCGGTTCGCAGCCGGCGGCGGAGTCTATTACCGCTGGGCCGACGCCCTCGTCATCTGCGGGGTGGTGCAATGGGAAAATCTTCGGTTAGGACTGAGCTACGACCTCAATTTCTCTTCCTTGACGGTGGCCAGCCATGCGCGAGGCGGCTTCGAGGTGTCGTTATACTATATATTTAAAAAGGCCAGAGAGAAAAGAAGTAAGGCCATTCTTTCTTGTCCGTATGATGTGATGTAAAAGGTATGATGATGAAAAGATGGCTTCAATTTTTGTTTTTGGGATGGATGCTGATGCAGAGCTTCGGCCTCGTTGCACAGCAGGTGCTGGATGATGAAGAGCGGAAACGCCAAATTTCTTATATTCAGAATGATACCATCCCCGTAGAAATTGAAGAGGTCTCCAATGTCATCAATACACAGTTCTCGGAATATAATGGCGTGCTGTTCCCCGATTCCTCATTTTTCTTTTCATCGCTTCGCCCTGAAAGTGAGGATGATTATGGTGATATTTTCGAGCAGTTTTGGACTACCCGCATCTATCGGAGCCAGCTCACGGTAGGCGGTTTCTCGAAGCCGGTCTCGGTATCGCCATTGGTCAACGACAACAAATATTATAATTGTGGGGTTACTTTTAATGAAGATAGAACTTTGATGATTTTTGCCCGTTGTTTGCGTGATTCGGGCAAAAAGCTCCAGTGCTCGCTTTGGCGTAGTGATTGGAAATCAGGACATTGGAACAAACCTCAACAGCTGAATCGCCGCATCAACCTGCCGGGTACTACCACCACCCAGCCGAACTGGGTGGATGCGGGCGACTATAGCGTCCTCTATTTCGTTTCCGATCGTCCTCGTGGCTTCGGCGAACTCGATATCTGGTATTCCATCTATCAAAACAATCATTTCGATGATCCCATCAATGCCGGCAGCATGGTCAATACTCCCGACAATGAAATCACGCCTTTTTATGATAAAAGTAATGGCCGACTTTACTTTAGCTCAGATGGAACTCATTTGACAATAGGAGGTTACGATGTTTTTTATTCCGAAGGAGCTTTGTCGAAATGGACTGCTCCTACCAATATCGGTGTTCCCATCAACTCCAGTGCCAACGACATCTATTTTACCGTTAATCGGCACGATAAGGGTGGTTATTTTGCCTCCAATCGTCCGAAAAATCCAGAAGACGATGCCGATACCTGTTGCACCGACTTATATCATTATCAATGGTTGGAAAGGGTTGAAGTTGTTAATAATAAAGAAGATACAATTGTTGCCGATACGGTCTCTGTGCAGGAGAAGGTGACGCTGTTGTTGCCCATCACTCTTTATTTTCATAATGATGAACCCGATCCGCGCACCACGGCCACCACGACTACCCGCAATTACCGAAGCACGCTGGCCGACTATATCGCGATGAAGGATACCTACAAGACCGAGTATTCCCGCGGGTTGAAAGGCGATGATGCTGAGGTGGCCCGCCAGCGAATCGAAAGGTTTTTTGCTGATTCGGTGGAGCGAGGTTTCCGCAAATTAGAGGAGTTTTCGCAGTTGTTGCTGACTGATTTGACGGCTGGGAATAGCGTCACTATCACGGTGTGCGGTTTCGCAAGTCCTTTACATAAAGCAGAATACAATTATGCGCTCTCGTCGCGGCGTATCGCTTCTTTCATTAATTATTTAAAAGAATATAAACAGGGAATCTTTTTGCCGTATTTGTCTGGCACGGCACGAAACCGCCTCGTGATCATTAGTGAACCAGAGGGCTCGTCAATGGCCGCCAAGGAAGTCAGCGACAATCCCAACGACAAGCGCAACTCGGTGTATAGCATTTCCGCTTCGTTGGAGCGCAAGATTCAGGTTACCCGATACGAGGTGGAATCGCGCTAATCTCTTACTTTTTTGAAGGCTTTTCCGATGTTGTGGCAGATGTCGGAGGCGATGAGGCTTTCCTCAGATTCGTTCTCCAAGGCGAGGTCGCCGGCCAGTCCGTGCAGATAGGCCGCCAAGATGGCCGAAACTTCGGGTAGCTGGGTGCGGGCCATCAGTCCGAGCAGCAGTCCGGTCAGCACGTCGCCGCTGCCTGCAGTGGCCATGCCCGCGTTGCCGGTAGGGATGATGACCATCCGGCAGCCGAACTTCTTATCGGGTACTGCCACCACGCTGTTGTGGCCTTTCAGGATGACCGTCACCTGATGGCGTATCACCCACTGTTTCAGCCGTATCATCCGTTCGGTTTGACTGTCGCACTTTCCCGCCAGCCGCTCAAACTCCTTCACGTGAGGCGTGAGTACGGAGCGCGGGGGGATGTCGGCGATGAGGGTTTTGTTGTGGGCTAAAAGATTGATGGCGTCGGCATCGAAGATGATAGGGGAGCGCACTTCCGAAAGCAGTGACTTGAGCAGTGCTTCGCTCTTCGGCGACTGCCCGATGCCGGGACCGATGGCGATGGCGTTCAGGCCGCTCATCTCCTCCCAGTAGCATACCGACACGCACTCTTCGCACGGGTCGGGGTCGAGGATGGCTTCGGGAAGTACGGTGGGCAGGGCCGTAGTGACATTGCGGGTGGAGTGTACCGTGAGTTTTCCGCACCCGCCGCGCAAAGCCGCCGTCGCACTCAGAATCGCCGCGCCGGGCATCTTCATCGAACCTGCTATCAGCAGGGCGTGACCGAAAGTGCCTTTGTTGGAGAACTTTTCGTTGGGGGTGACACTCATCATCAGTTTTACCATGTCGGCGGTACACACCTGTACGGCTTCTTCGTTCAGTATGTCTGTATCTTTCAGTTCAGTAGGGATTTGCAGTCCGATATCCAGCACGCTCACCTCTCCCACGCTATTGCGGTTGGCGGGCAGCAGGAACTCCCATTTCATGAATTGGAAGGTGAAGGTGCGCTTCGCTCTCACATGCGGTGCCGTGCAGGGAGTGTGCTCGTCGCAGAAGAAACCGCTGGGAACATCCACCGCGATTATCTCGTTGAAATACAGGTTGATGAAGCGGATAGCATCACGGAATCTTCCTTCCACGGGGCGGCTGAGACCGATGCCGAACAGCGCGTCAATGCAGAGAGTATCGTTGAAATCGTGCTGCTGTAGAGTGGTTTCATCGAAAGGTTCGAGGTGGGCGTTCGAGAGATTCAGTTGTTGGAAACGCTGCAGGTTAGTTTGGAACTCTTCGGTGCGTTTTTTGTCGAAAGAGCAGTCGATGACGAAAACCTCGATGGATTTTTGTGCCAGCAGGCGGGCGATGACGAGGCCGTCGCCGCCGTTGTTGCCGGGGCCGCAGAAGAGGTAGATGCTGCGTAAGCTATTCAGGTTCAGGGTTTCGGAGAGGTGCTCCACGAAGCGGGTGCCTGCCCGTTCCATCAGGTCGATGGAGGCGATGGGTTCGGTTGCCATTGTCTGGCGTTCGCTCTCTCGTATTTGGTTAGTGGTGAGAATCATGGTGGTGATATTTGAGGGTCGCTGCGTTTGAATTTCGAACATTTTATAGTAAAAGTAATTCGGGTGCAAACTTACAAAAAAAGTTGATATTATTTCACCACACCCTCATACTGATGACGTGGCCGTTGCAATCTCTTATTACGGTTCCAACCATTCCACGGGGACATCCATTTTGGAAAACGCAAACAATTTCTTTCCCAGATCTTTCAAGGAAGCGCCGATGTGATAGACCGTTTCATCGATAATGAGAAAGCGGTCGTGGAAGCGGGGGCTTTCCACCACCTCTATCGGAGCGTACTGGCGGCTGTATTTCTCAATGTCTAACTGAAGACTCTCCGACATTTTCCGTGTGATGATGCGTGCCGAAACGCCTTCTGCCCGTTTCGACAACAACAGCAAAACCGATTCGTCTACATAATTGTCAATCAGCGCGATGCTACTCTTTGCAGAGCGTATCAATTCCGAAACGAAGGCGTAGGCATCGAAGATTTGTCCATCGAAGAAGATGCCCTCTTTGAAGGGCTTGTCTGGGCTTTCAATAAATTGGAATAATTCATTAATTCTATGATCTGTCTTCAATTGTCGATACTCCAATGATTCAATTCGTTGTGAAAGCCCAGCTGTAGATTCCAAAAGCCGATGCATCTCCACAAATGCATCCATAATGCCAATGCTCACTTTAACGGCTGTTTCGCTTTTCAATACCGTAGCCAGCATTGCCACGCCTTGTTCTGTGTAGGCAAAAGGATTTGCCGTTGAATGTTTCAATGCTTTGAACCGGTCGCAAAATGCGACCAGTTGTGAAGTCTCTTCATTTGTGAGCTGAAATCTAAATCTGTCAGGGAATCTTTCAATATTGCGCCGAGCCTGTTCGTTGATACGTTTGGTGTCAACAGAATACAAAACTGCCAAATCCCGATCTATCATAACAGCCGTTCCTCTAATGATTTGAATCTTGCTGCGCACTTCCAGCTTTACGGTATCATCGGGCTGGTATAGTATGATTTCATTCTTTTGCATAATGAGTGTAAATTAGTTTATAGGGCTGCAAAGGTACGACCATTTTCCATACCCAACCACTCTGCAACTTTTTGGCATAGAGTGGGTTGTGATTGTTGAAATATTTGCACGAAAAATGGCAGATTATGTCTTAAAAAGTGCAAAAAAGCGACGTTTTTCTGCTGTTGAAAACCTGTTGGTAAATTGTTGATAAATTGTGGGAGTGACCTGCTGCTTGCGATTTGTCTCTTTTCTTTTCGATTGCACAAAGAAAATGAGACCCAAACCGCGAGTAAGCGAGCAAAAAGAAAGCTTGCCTACTTTTTCGAGCGAGAGCGGTTTATCTAAAAGAAATGCGCTTTGCCGCTGTGCAAATTCCAGCTAAAATCGGGTAAAGCTCGCTAAACGGCGGAAAACTTGATGAGCTTCATTTCATTGCGCTCATCTTCGGACAATTCGCCCTTCTTCACGCTCGCAACGCCCGATTTCTTCACGCCTCCATTTGCAAGGCGGCGGTTAGCCGACACAGCACTGCATTTATCTTGCGTTTCGGAGAAACGCAATCTCAGTAACCCCTGACAAACGGAACGAAGAGGAGTGCAGTCTGGGGTACGGCGCCACCCGCGATAAAAAGCGTCTCGAAGAGACGCGACTATTGACTGACGTTCGGTATCTGAGCCTGTCGAAGGACACACAACCAAAGGCGTTGCAGCTGTTCTACGAAAGCCAGACCTGCGCCGACCTCCATGACAAATCCACCGGCCTCTACCTCTACGGCGATTTGTACGTTGCCGACGAGTTTATGAGGGAAAAGGGGGAGGAGGAAGGGTAGGACTGGATACCCACCATTTACCCTACATTACACCCGCACCATTCCGCCAGCCCTGCGGCTGGTGGAATTCCCATATTCAGTTCGCTTAATTGCAGATACAACGCACTGAACAACCGTCATTCTTATCGCCGTTGGAGAAGGTCACTCTAGTGCTAGTACAACCGGTGGAGAGGGTTCGCACAAGGCTCTGAGAATCGGGTGATGCGGTAGCACTCCAGAAGAAGGCACATATCCCGAAATCGTTGTAGCTGCTAATTCTACTGTAAAAGCCTGCAGGAAGCATACTAAAACCAGTGGCATTATTGTTGCTGGAAATGTTGCCTATGGCACAAAAAATTGTGCTGCTATCCCATCCTGTAGTGGATGCCAACGCCTTGGCAATATAGGTGTAGACATTTCCACACACATACTCGCTTTGGCTGCTTACATAGTCGGTCAGCTGCGTCCACTCCGCATCGCTCGGGACGTGCCACCCCGTGGGGCAGATGCCCTGCACATTACTAGGGTTTGAAGAGGAGGAATATGCTCCGTGCATTACCGCTGGCCAATTGTACAATAGTCCGCGGGTGGGTTTATTAGAAGCATCATTGTTGGGATAATACCAATAGGCTATTGTGGTAGATGGGCTACTGCCCTGCGCAATGTCTGTATTGTCTGCGTATTTTGTGGTTCGCAAATTCTCTTTCATCCAGCACTGCTGTCCAATTTGCACCGTGTTGTAGATGTTACCATCAATGTCGGTAAGGGTGGCAGCGTTGGGGCAAGGCTGCCCGTCACCAGCGGGTAGGGTGGTAAAACTTCTCTCTTCGCCGTATGCCGTCCCCACGCTGTTAGTGGCATACGCTCGTACATAGTAGGTGGTGCCAGCTGTCAGTCCAGTGAGATTGCTGGTGAAACTGCCTGTGCCGCTGCCGTTGGTGGTATGGCTGGCGCTAGTGGTAGGATTGTGACCAGTACTCCAGCATACGCCACGGGCGGTTACGGTTGCCCCCCCATCAGAGGTTACCATTCCACCAACTGTGGCGGAGGCGGCACCGATATTCGTCACAGGATTCGTAGTAACCATCGGAATGGTATGCTGTGCAGCCTCAAACACCAGCGCAAACGTCTGCGAGGCGCCCTGTGCCTGCGAAATACGGGCGCTTTCGTATTCCGTGCCGTTGATGGTGGCATACCCTACATATTCCATCTGGTCACCGAAGGTAAAGGGATTGTTGGTGGTGGATTTCAACACGTATGTGATTGTTGGCACCATCCCGATATATTCAATCCCATTTCCGTTCCCCGCACCGTTGCACACCATTTTAATGGACGACATTTTGCCGTTCTGGCGGGCGGTCATCACGTAGGTGCCCGCGGCGGACAGGGAAACGCGGAATTGATTTGTACCTGGTTGTAGAGACGCGGTGCACCACGTCTCTACAATTTTACCGTTTCCATCCACGATTTCCAACGTCACCGCACCAGCGTCCGCAACCGTCAGGTTTACGTCGGTGGTGCCGGAAAACGGGTTCGGGTTGTTTTGCGAAAGACCGAAACCGCCGTTGGCAACGGATTCGTCAATGCCCGTGCCGTTCTGCATCGTCAGCGTGGTGTCGGGCCAATAGATGGTTTCCTGCCACCCTTTCGTCAGGTTGGTGATGGCCACACGGTTCAGCTGCACCCAGTTGTTGTTGGCATCCTTTCCCGTGAAGGTGAGGGTAACGGTCTGTGCCTGCAATGTGCCCAACAGGAATGCGAGGACAAACGTCCCGATAACAAAGGATAAAATCTGTTTTTTCATAATCTCTTTTTTTATATTTGTAATAATCATTCTTTCAATTGGTTGCGAACCGTTTTCGCTTTCTGTCACAAACATAAAAAAGAATCGTGAACTTTTGTTCTACTCCGAGGTTGTGGAATACCTATAGTACCAACAGAAAGCCCACGATTACTTCGCAGGCGTTTCTACTTTCATTGGTACTACATTAAGAAACTTCCACATTTCGGAGTAGTAAGAAAGCGAAACGCTTTATATATCAGTATGTTATAATGTTAATTTATCTCTTTTGTATGTTCAAATTTTGGGTGAAACAATAGGGTGAAATTCAACGTTGCAAAGATAGAAAAAATTATTCATTTGGCGTGTCGTTATCTTGCAGTTCAGCGATGGTAGTGTCATTGAAGTTTTCCAACAGATAGCTACGGATTTCTTCCTCGGAGGGGAGTTGCAGCTGGTATTTGCTGACAAAAAGATTGGGTGATAATCCTTCAATAGCATAGCGCACAGTGGTTTCCCCATAGTCTGTGCAAAGAAGCAAACCCACAGGTGGATTGTCATCGGGCTGCATCACTTCGTGGCGGTAGTAATTCAAATACATATTCAGCTGTGAGGCATACTCATTCCTAAGTCTGCCACTCTTTCAATTTGGCGGTCGGCAACCGCAAAATTCCATTTCTCTTATTATCAGTAATTTGTAAAATTGCGGTTGCCGACCGCAATTTTGGATTGGGGTATTGTTTTTGCAAAAATGATGACACTGTCTCACCCATATAGGGATAAGTTCCGTAAAACTGGCGAAATTCATATAGACGACGTTCCCCAAGTCCATTTCTCTTCAAACGATGGGCTACGGTTTTCAAAAGATTTTCACCATACTGAGCCCTGTCTTCACCATTCTGCTCATATTCAACAATATAAAAACCAATCAGCCAGTTGCGAGCAGTCAATGACAAGTTGATTGCATGCGCAGCAACACCTTGTAATACATCTTGTACGTTTGAAATTTGTTTCACCAAGGAATCCAACCCTGCGTTGTCGTTGCGTTCAAGTTCGTTGTTCATAGTAGTTATTATTAGTTAATAAAGAAAATAAAACGCTTTGTACTAATATGTTATAATGTCAATTTATCTGTTCTGTATGTTCAATTTTTTTTGGTGAAACAATAGGGTGTAATTCAACGGGCAAATATACAAATAAATCTGAAAACTTCCCAATTCTCAGTTTTCCATTTTCAATTCTCAATTCTCAATTCTCCATTTAAATCAGTCCCATATTTTGGAAAATCACCCGCAGCTCCTCAGCGGTTTTCACTTTCACCTCACGGACTTTGCTGCCCACGGCGGGGCCTACAATCTTGAACTCTTCGAGCTGGTCCATGATGCGGCCGGCGCGGGCGTAGCCGAGCTTCATCTTGCGTTGCAGCAGTGAGGTGGAGCCCATCTGCGTTTCTACGATGAGGGTGGCGGCGTCCATGAAGCAAGAGTCGATCTCGTTGGGGTTCACGGGCTCGTCGTCGCCTCTGCCGGTGGTCTCTTCCACGTATTCGGGGAGGAGGAACGGCTCGGGATATCCCTGCTGGTCGGCGATGAAGCGGGTGAGGGCCTCCACTTCCGGCGTGTCGATGAAGGCGCACTGGAGTCGCACGAGGTCGCTGCCGGTGGAGAGCAGCATGTCGCCCTTGCCGATGAGCTGGTTGGCACCGCTGCCGTCAAGAATGGTGCGCGAGTCCACAATGGAGGTGACACGGAAGGCGATACGCGACGGGAAGTTGGCCTTGATGACACCCGTGATGATGTTGACCGACGGACGCTGCGTGGCGATTATGAGGTGGATACCGATGGCACGGGCCAGCTGGGCCAGACGGGCGATGGGAGTCTCCACCTCGCGGCCTGCGGTCATGATGAGGTCACCGAACTCGTCGATAACCAGCACGATGTAAGGCAGATAACGGTGGCCGTTGGTGGGGGAGAGCTTGCGCTGGCAGAACTTGGTGTTGTACTCCTTGATGTTGCGCACCTGCGCCAGCTGCAGCAGGTCGTAGCGGGCATCCATCTCCGCACACAGAGAGTTGAGCGTGTAGATGACCTTCTTCACATCGGTGATGATGGGGTTGTCGGCACCGGGCAGCATGGCCAAATAGTGCCGCTCGATAATCGAATATAGGGTGAACTCCACCTTCTTCGGGTCGATGAGCACGAACTTCAGTTCTGACGGGTGTTTCTTGTAAAGAAGCGAGGCGATGATGGCGTTCAGTCCAACGGATTTTCCCTGTCCGGTGGCACCGGCCATGAGCAGGTGCGGCATCTTGGCGAGGTCGGCCACGAAGGGCTCGTTGCTGATGGTCTTGCCGAGACCGATGGGCAGGTCGTATTTGTTGTTCTGGAACTTGTCGGAGTCGAGGATGTCCTTCATGGCCACAATCTGCGGGTTGGCGTTCGGCACCTCGATGCCGATGGTGCCCTTGCCCGGGATGGGCGCGATGATACGGATGCCGAGGGCGGCGAGGCTCAGCGCGATGTCGTCCTCCAAGTTCTTGATTTTGCTGATGCGAACGCCTTCTGCAGGTACAATCTCGTACAGGGTAACGGTAGGTCCGATGGTGGCGAAAATCTTCTTGATTTCAATGCCGAAACTCTTGAGAGTCTTTTCGATACGCTCTTTCTTCTCGCGGAGCTCCTGCATCTTGGCGGCTTCGTTGATGACGGTGGGCTGGTAGTCGAGCAGCAGGTCGGTGGTGGGGAACTGGTAGTGCGACAGGTCGAGGCGCGGGTCGTAGTCCTCTAACGGCAGGACGGGCTCCGGTAAGGCGAGGGGAGCAGGCTCGGGAGTGTCGGGTTCAACAGCCATTTCTGCGTTGACATTCTCTTCTTGTGGGGTATCGTTGGAAGAGTCTCCATTGACAATATCGAACGGGACTTCTGAAACAGGAGCTTCCGGCTTTTGGTTCGCTGTTTCGCTCCCGCCGAGGTCGATGGTGTTGTTGCCATACTCCTTGCTCAGTCCGCCCAACTCTTCGATGTACTGGCCGGGCAGGTCTTCTGTTTCGCGCTGCTGACTGCCTTTCTTTTTCTTTTTTCCGCCCACCACTACCTCAGCATCATCTTCATCGTAGTCGTCATCATCGTCATCATCATCATTGTCGTTGCGATTTTTGCGGCTTTCTACCCATTTGTCCTTCACTTTGGAACCAGCCTTCACGAAAACAGAGGGGGAGATGTTGTAACAGAGGAAGAGGATGAGCAGCAGGAGGGCGAGGAGGATGAAGAAGGTGGCGATTTTGCCAGTACCGTCCACTAATAGTCCGGTGATGGAGTTGCCAAAGAATCCGGACGGGAATGAGTTGATATCGACTTCACCTTTTTTAACAAAGAAAAAGGCGAGAAACATCGAGAGCCACACCATGGTGAGCACGGTGGTGACGGTGGTGCGGAACAGGGGGAGCAGGGTTTTCTCAAAGGTGAGTCGCACACCGTACAGGAAGGTCAGGAACGGGATGCCGATGGCGAAGAGGCCGAAGGTGGCGTCGCAGCAGAAATGGGCGAGGTAAGCGCCTAATCCGCGGCACCAGTTGCCGGGCTGGATGTCGCTGCCAGGCTGCACGTACTCCTGGTCGGCAGTATGGGTGAACCAGAATGACAAAATGGAAACGAAGGCTACGAGTGAAAAAAGGAGGAGCAGGATGCCAAAAATTTTATGCCACTGCTCTTTGGTGAGATGCTTTTTGGAGGAACTTCCTCCACCTTTTGAGGAGGAATTATTGGATTTCTTGCTCTTTTTTGCGTGCTTGACAGACTGATTTCGTGTTGTAACGTACATATATTTAACAGATTATATATTCTTATTGAATTTGTTGCAAAGGTATGCAATTTGATGAGAGATTTTTGCGTTGAAAAAATAAGAATTTCAACACGGAGTTGTTTGAAAAAAATGGGCTTTATGGTCGCATAGCAAGTGATACAATTGTAATTTTGCGAAAATTTTAAGAATAATGTTTACTATGATGAATGTGCCGTTTTTATTAGAAACTGTAGCTCAAACTGAAGAGAAAGTCAGCTTTTTCAAATTGGTGTTCGCCCCGTCAAGTCTTTGGATTATGATTCCATTGATTTTGATGTTGTTGTGGGTGATTTATGTGTTTATTGAAAGATGGCTCACGCTGAGCCGTGCCACCAAGGTGGACCCCAACTTCATGAACCACATCAAGGATTTCATCCATGAAGGTCGTTTCGATTCAGCCATGGCATTGTGCAAGGGCAACGAGTCACCGCTGTCGCACATGATTGAAAAGGGTATCTCCCGTATCGGCAAGCCGCTGAGCGACATCTCTACCGCCATCGAAAATACTGGTCAGTTGGAGGTGCAGCGTTTGGAGAAACGTCTCTCTTCCATCGCCACCATCTCTGGTATCGCCCCCATGATCGGTTTCTTGGGTACCGTTACCGGTATGATTACCGCTTTCAGCGAGATGGCCAGCAATCCTAATAATGTCAATATTGCCGACCTGTCGGGCGGTATCTATACGGCTATGATTACCACGGTGGGTGGTCTTATCGTGGGTATCATCGCCTACGTGCTGTATAACTTTCTCGTTGACAAGGTTTCCGAACTGATTCATCAGTTGGAAGGCCACACCACCGAGTTTATGGATCTTCTGAACGAACCTGGCAAATAGCCCTAAAAATTCCGAATCATGGCTATCAAATCCCGTCACAGTAAAAAGATGGAACCCAACATGTCGTCGATGTCCGACTTGGTGTTCCTGCTGTTGATTTTCTTTGTCATCACCTCTACGCTCGTCTCTCCCAACATGATCCGGGTGGACCTTCCTTCCAGCGAGGCCGGTCAGCAGAATGTGAAGCGTAACCTTGAGGTGTATGTGGACTCGCTGCATGTCTTCCATGTCAATCCTGCCGACGCCCAAGATCCGGGAACGACCTCTTTGGACACGTTGGGTGCTCAGCTCCGCGTGGCCATGGACCAGGATGAGACCGAGCAGCATGTGGTGATTTTGCGTGCCGACCGCGATGTGCCCGTGCAGTGCATGGTGGATATGATGGGCGTTGTGGCCACGCTGAACAAGGAGCGCGAAGCCCTCGACAAACCCAAGTTCAGCATGGCGATGGCGACCGTTTACCCGTCTAATTAACCATAAATATTATTGTTATGAATTACGAAGTCAGAAACAAATATATCTCCGCAGGCGCCACGGCATTCTGTCTGGCTTTGTTGCTGGTGTTTCTGCTGTTGTGCGGTTTCACCCACAAGAATCCGCCGGATCCGCCGGTAGATGAGATGATTGTTGAAGTGCAGGAGATTGAGTTGGAGGATGTGTCAGGCGGTGGTAACATGATGGATGGCGGCAATTTCAACCCCACCAATCCGAAACCGTCTCCTGAGATTCCCGAGACAACTTCCTCTACCCAGCAGCGGCAGTCCACTCCTACCACCAATACGGCCACCAGTCCCACCGGACCTAAGGCCAATGTGCCCGAACAACCCAAGCCCAACAGTTCTGCTATGTTTGGCAGCGACAAGGTGGGCAGTGGTCAGGAGGCTTCAACAGCCGGCGGTACTACGTCAGGCAATGGCGGCGCCAGCGGCCACGGCGACGGTCTGGGGTATGGCAACGCAGCTGGTAGCGGCGGCGGCACGGGTGGCGGCACTGGCAGCGGCTCCGGCGGCAAATGGGCAAAGATACCCGATTTAAGTTCCCTCTCCGCCGATAAAGATTTCTATTTCGAGTTTGTCTGCACCGTTGACGAAAGCGGAAAAGTTACTAATGTGACGAAAACCAAGGATGGAGGAGCTCCTGCTTCTCTGGTGGATGCGGTTAAGAACAAGGTTAAGAATGAGGCTCGGTACTCTGTCGGGCATCCCGGCAGCTACAAATTGGGTTTCACGCTGAAGAAAAATTAGTTTTACCACACACTGCACGTATTACGTTCGTTTGTGTGAGGATACTGAGTTGGTGTTCCTCTGGCACACTCTATCCGCCGTCGTCTTGCAAATGGAGGCGTGAAGAATTCGGTGCGAGTTTTCCAAAATTATTTTCCTTACCCTATTTGTCATTCGATAAATATCATTAACTTTGCATTGTCAATAAAATGGTGTAAAGTTCTTATAATTTATTGTAAATTAATTATTTATAAATTTTTAATTATTATCTTTATGAAGAAATTTTTATCATTTGTTGCATCAGTGTTTGTGATGATACTGATGCTGTCGGTGTCGCAGGTGATGGGCCAGCGCACCACCATCGCGGGGTGGACGTTCCCTTCCACCACCAGTCCGAATGCCATTCCGGCCGAATGTGGTGAGGGAACACTCTACGCTGACGGTACGCATGGTTCCTCCGAATGGGCTGTGGTGTCCTCTGGTACCAACGCCGGTATCTATTTCAGCAATAACGGTGCTGCCCCTTCAGCGGCTCTTTGTGATGTGACTACGGCTACCAAAGATATCACTTTTATCGGCAGTGCCAACAACGGCAACTCCGCGGTTTTTGTCGTTTCTACACTTGATATGATGGATATCCAGATAAGTTTCAACGAGCGTGGATCCGGCACTGGTTTTGTCACTGAGACGTGGTCGCATAGTGTAGATGGGGTGAATTTTGTAGAGGATACCGTGCTGATAGGAATGAATTCGGGTACTAATGCTACCTATCCGCAACGCATTATGACGATTGAATTCCCCACAGATGTCAACAACCAGTCGGAAGTCTATATCAAGGTGACTTTTGACGGAGCAAGCGGCACCGGCGGTAACAACCGTCTGGATAATATCGAGATCAGCGGTGTGAGCGACCTGCCCATCACCGCACAGCCGCAGTTCTCACAACTTCAGGGCAACTACTGTAACTCCTTCTCTGTGGAAATTACCTGCGCCTCAGAAGGGGCATCTATCTATTACACCCTCGATGGCACCACCCCTGACAGCCTTACCGGTACACTTTACACCGAACCAATTCTGATTGACGCTACTACCACTCTTTCTGCTATCGCATACGCCGATGGATTGGATGTGAGTTCTGTCAATACCGCCAATTATGTGCTTCCTACCGAGGTGAGCACCATTTCAGAGTTCAAAAACGATGCGGAACACAATTACTTCAAACTGACCGGCGACCTCACGGTAAGCCATCAGACGGGTAGTTACATCTTCATTCAGGATGCCACTGCCGCTACCTGTATCTATGGTTCGGGTATGCCGACTTTCACGAATGGTAATGTTATCAGCGGTGGCGTTTGCGGTGTAAAATCTCCCTATTATGGATTGGTAGAAATCGCTAATGCTGAGTTCCTTAACCCCACTCCCACTACGGGTACTGCCGTTGAACCCATCGAAGTGACCATCGCTGAATTGAATGCCAACTTCGACGATTATGACTGCAAACTCGTGACGGTTACCAACGCTACTTTCCAAAGCGGTACTTTCAGCACTTCAAGCAACAGTTGTGTGACCTTATCACAGGGCAGCGATGAGATTTTGGCCTGCAACCAACTTCGTGTCCTTGATAACTATTCCGTGCCGTCAGGAATGTGCAGCGTGACGGGTTTCGCTATCCCTCACGATGACCAGCACCGTCTCGCTCCGCGTGGAGAGTACGACATCGTTCCGATGATTGCAGATGTCACGATTACTACTCCTGCATACGGTGAAGTGTATGAGCAGAATGCCGTCATCAATCCTGCATTTACTTATAACTATTTTGATTTTGAAAATGGTTCGATGATCCATGTGGAACTCACCCTCAATGGTGAGAATGTGCTCGACACCTATCTCCACGATGCAGACGAAGTGACTGCACATCAAAGTGCTGATTTGATGGAATATCTGACCGAGATTGGCGACTGCCAGTACATCGTCTCTTTGGTGACCAGCGACAATACCGTTCTGGCTACCGACACGGTCATCTTCCTGCTCACCACGACTTACGTGGCCATCGAAACCTCCGAGACCGCCCTCTCATTTGAGGCTACCAACGAAACGCACACCTTCACGGTGACGGCCTTCAACCTCACGGAAGCCATCGCCATCACGGTGGATAACGCCGCTTTCGAGGTGACTCCCGCCACGCTGCCTGCCAATGCTAACGCTGCCGAGGTGACCGTTACTTTCGTGGGTGAGGCTTCTGCCAACGGTACCGTCACGCTGGCCTCCGGCGATGTGGTGGCTACCGTTGCCCTGAATGCGGTGATTCCGATTGATGAGGTGATTTATACGGTTGGTTTCGAGGCAGATGAAGATTTTAATGCTACCAATACTTATAATAACCCAACAATCCGTTACGATGGTCCTGAGGATCAGCAATGGGGCAGCTATTTTGGCACGGTATCCACTACCTCTCCCATTGATGATGCCCAGTCGATGCAGATGCGCTGGTACACCACTTCTCCCGATGCTATGGGCTATGCCTTCACCAACTTCAACCTGCACAATGTCACCAAGGTTGAGTTTGCCGCCAAATATCGCAACCAGCATGTGAACCTCCGCGTGAGTCGCTCACTCGATGGCGGTGCCACCTATGGTGCTGACTCCGTATATGTGCTGACCACCAACCCGCAGGATTTCACCTATTTCGTTTCCGATTCCGGCCAGTATTATTCTGTGCGCCTGAAATTCCAGATTGAATTGGATGAGGATGATATTCCGTCCAACACCGCTCACTGTACTTTTGACCGCGTGCGTGTGTATGGCGTTACCGGCTTGGAGCCGAGCGTGGTGGATGATCCGGTCATCTCCGAACCCAGCAACAGCTACGTCAACCCGATCACGGTTACGCTGACCTGTGCCACCGAGGGTGCTACCATCTATTACACCACCGACGGCACCACGCCTGATGAAACCAGCATGCAGTACTATAATCCTTTCGTGATCGACAGCACCTGCACGCTGAAAGCCCGTGCTTTCAAGGGAGGTATGGATCCCAGCAATGTGGCTTTCGCCGAATATACTTTCCCGACCGCTGTGGCCAACATCGCCGAGTTCAAGGCTGCTGGAGCACTCACTGCAGGCACCTACCGTATTACGGGTAGCGTCACTTTCGTTTACCGCAACGGCCGTCGCATCTTCATTGAAGATGCCACTGGCGGACTTCTTGTTTATGACAACACCACACCGGTCGTCACTCGCACCTATAACGAGGGAGATGTCATCAGTGGCGGTATCGTGGGAACCTACAGTCTGTACAACGGTCTCAATGAGATGGTTCCGGTTGCCGATTGGGCCGCCGCCTTCGGTACAGCTACGGTTAACCCGGTGCTTGTTGATATTCAGCAGCTTACATCCAACTTCGCTGAATATGAGTCCCGTCTGGTTCGCATCAACAATGTCACCTTCCCCGATGGCCTTGAGTTCACCACCGACGAAACCACAGAAGTGGTTATGACCGACGAGACGGGCAGCGCTATGTTCCGCAACCAGTTCAAGACTTTGGACACTACTTTGGCCGCTGGTGCCAATGCGGATGTGATGGGTTTTGCCTCCATCTATATGCCGGATGACGAACCTACCTACCAGATTCTGCCGCGTACCAATGCCGACATTATCGAAATTGTGGGCATCGACGAGGCTGAGATGTTGGGCGTGAGCCTCTATCCGAATCCTACCACCGGTCTGGTGAACGTGAACTTTGAGGCTGCTGCCTGCGAGGTGCAGATTTGCGACATGTTCGGCCGCATCCTCTCCAACAGCCAGATGTCTGGCGAGCAGCAGCTCGATTTCAGCGCTTACGCTCCGGGCATGTACCTCGTGCGTTTCACCACCACCGACGGTCGTACCGCCGTGGTGAAAGTTACCCGCCGATAATCATCATTCCCTATAGTTCAAAACGGGCAGTCAGAATCCTGGCTGCCCGTTTTTAGTTGGTGTCATCAAAAAAGTAGGGGCGCAAAATTTTGCGCCCCTACACCTATATCGGAATATTATCCCTTGTTAGTTCTCGTTGACTGCTGTCTCTGCAGCCTCGATGATGGCTACAAAATCGCCCGACTTGAGCGATGCGCCGCCGATCAGTCCGCCGTCCACATCCTCCTGCGTGAAGAGGTCCATGGCGTTGCTCGGATTGCAGCTGCCGCCGTAGAGGATGTAGCTGTTGTACGCCGTCTCGGTGCCATATTTCTTTTCCACCAAAGTACGGATAAACTTATGCATCTCTTCGGCCTGCGCGGGTGTGGCGGTCTCGCCGGTGCCGATGGCCCATACGGGCTCGTAGGCGATCACCACATGCTCGAATTTCTCTTTGGGCAGATGGAAAAGCGCCTCTTTGATCTGGGCTTCCACCACTTCAAAATGGCGGCCTGCCTGACGTTCCTCCAGCACCTCGCCGCAACAAACTACCGGAATGATTTCCTGCTCGATGAGACGGTTCACCTTCTCGGCAATCACCTCTGAGGTCTCGTGGAAATATTTGCGCCGTTCGGAGTGCCCGACAATGCAGAAGGTGACGCCCATGCCGGCCAGCATCGCCGCCGACACCTCACCAGTGTATGCACCGTCGTTGAACTGACTGCAGTTCTGTGCTCCCGCGTTGAAGTTCGACTCGTCGGCCATGTCGGTCACCAATTCCAAGTAGGGGAATGGCGGACAGAGCACGACCTCTGTTTTCAAGTTGATATTCTCGATGGCCTCCTGAATGGCGGTGGTGAGCTCTTCAGCAGCCTCGAAATCCTTGTTCATTTTCCAGTTACCAATGACTAATTTTGATTTCATTATATTGATTGATTGAGGTTTGACTTATTGGGGATGAAAATATATTCGATACAAAGAATCAACAAAGTGGTGATGGCCGTGTTGATGAGGATGGAAAGGAAGGTCATGCCGAAGCGGTTAAAACTCCAGATTTCGAGCAGACTGGTGAAGGTCTGGTGGATAAACACCATGATAAGTGTATAGTAAAGAAGCCACGAGAAATCTTTGGTCTTGGGTGTCGGGATGATTTCCTCTGTTTTTATCTTATTGACACTTAATAATTTGATAATCCATGGACGCAGGGCTACCAGCGCGAGGGTGGCAATGGCATGGATGCCAAGGGTGAGGTCGAAGATGTCCACGATGAGGCCGGTGGTGAAGCCGATGGCGTACTGGGCGGATTTGGGCAGTGTGATGGGCAGCAGCAGAATAGCCAGCAGGTAAACATTGGGGTTGATGAAGCCAAACACGTAGATGTGGTTGCACACCAGAATTTGGAGCGCCAGAAGGAGGAAGAAGCTCAGAATCTGTTTGGTGATCGCGTTATTCATCTTCCATTTTTTCTTTTAATTGGTCCATCTCTTCTTTATAAAGATTTCGGACAATATATACGTGGTTGACATGGTTGAAATCGGTGGCGAGTTTGATCTTGAGGGTGAGGAAGCTGTCGTTGGGCGACTTGCTCTTTTCGCTGATGACGCCGATGAGGAGTCCGCTGGGGAAGATGTCGGAGAAGCCGCTGGTGACGACACTATCGCCCACGTTGATGCTCATGTGCTCGGGAATGTCGTTCAGGTAGGCGGACGACGGGTCGCCGAATTTCCAGGTCACGGTGCCGAGTTGGTTGGCGGGGATGACCTTCGCGCTGATGTTGCTGTTCGGGTGGAGTAGGGAAGTGACGGTTGCAAAATGGGGCGTTACGTCGGTGACTACGCCGGCGATGCCGCTGGCCGACAGCACGGCCATGTCGGGCACTACGCCGTCTTCGGAGCCTTTGTCAATCATCATATAGTTGCATTTGCGGTGAATGGTATTGTACACCACGTTGGCAGTGGAGTAGTCGTACAGCTTCGTACGGGTGGTCTTGTGCGTGTTGGTGTCGGTCACCACACTCTCCGCAGTCGCAATCGAGTCGCTGCTGACGAGGTAGTTGGACTCCCGCTCTTGTAGCAGTTGGAGATTCTGCTGTACGAGCGCGTCGTTTTCGGGACGCAGGTTGAAATGACTAATGATGCTGTAACTCAGTTTGTTGATGGGAGCCGTGATGGTAGAGGTGGCATGGGCAATGGCAAATCGCGGGTAGGTGGTGGACTGATAGATGAAGTAAAAGCCCACGATGAACAATATCACTAATACAATGATATGCAGATATTTTTGTATGAATGCGATGAGCTTGCCCATGTCTGCGCACGATTAACGGCCGGCAGCGGTGAATTGCTGGATGAAACGGGCGTCGTTCTCAAAATAGAGGCGGATGTCGTTGGTCTTATATTTGAGCATCGTCATTCTTTCGATGCCGAGGCCGAAGGCGAAACCAGAGTACACCTTGCTGTCGATACCGCAGTTCTCCAACACGTTGGGGTCCACCATGCCGCAGCCGAGGATTTCCACCCAGCCGGTATGTTTGCAGAGGGCGCATCCTTCGCCGCCGCAGATGTTGCACGACACGTCCATCTCCGCCGATGGCTCGGTGAAGGGGAAGTAGGAGGGACGCAGACGGATTCGGGTATTTTCGCCAAAAAGTTGCTTGGCGAAATAGAGCAAGGTCTGCTTCATGTCGGCGAAAGAGACGTTCTTGTCGATGTACAGGCCTTCCATCTGGTGGAAGATGCAGTGGGCGCGGGAGGTGATGACCTCGTTGCGGAACACGCGGCCGGGGCATATCACGCGGATGGGCGGCTGCTGCTTCTCCATGGTGCGCACTTGCAGGGTGGATGTGTGGGTGCGCAGCGCGATGTCGGGCTTCTGGTCCACAAAGAAGGTGTCCTGCATGTCGCGGGCGGGATGCTCCTCCGGGAAGTTGAGCGCCGTGAAGATATGCCAGTCGTCCTCGATGTCGGGACCCGTCACGGTGGTGAAGCCGATGCGCTCGAAGATACTGCAAACCTCGTCCATCATCAGGGAGATGGGATGGCGCGAGCCGAGTTCTGCGGTGGCCGCAGTGCGGGTTACGTCAATGTCATTCTGCTGGGTGGGGGCACTGGCCTCCAGACGGGCGCGATGCTCCTCGAAGATGGCTTGCGCGCGCTGCTTCAGCAAGTTGACCTGCTGCCCGAAGTTCTTGCGCTCTTCCACCGGCACGTTCTTGATCTCGCTGAGCAGTCCCTGCAACTCGCTCTTCTTGCTTAAAAACTGCATCCGGAACTTCTCTAACGCATCTGCCGTGTTGACGTTGAAATTCTCTAATTCAGAACTTATTTTTTCAATGATTGACATGAATGAAAGATTTTGTGAGGTGAGTTGTATTTTGACTTATTCTTCGTTTTCTACAATCGTAGTAGAGATGATTTTGATGTCGTTGAAAGGACGGTCGTAACGGTCTTTCTTCTGTGCGGCAATCTTATCCACCACATCCATACCTTCCACCACTTCGCCGAATACCGTGTACTGCATGTCAAGGAACGGAGCGCCACCCACGGTGGTGTAAATCTCGGTCTGCTCATCGGTGAAGGAGGTGCCGTAAGCCATCGTGATCTGGTTCAGCTGGTCTTTGGTGAAAGGCTTGCCATCTACAATGTAAAATTGTGAACCCGATGAGGCCTTGGTGGGATTTACTTGGTCGCCCTGGCGTGCGGCAGCCACAGCACCGCGTTTGTGATAGTTCTCTGCGCGGAACTCAGCGGGGATGGTGTAGTCGGGACCGCCATTGCCGAGCATCTTGCCAGCCGGAGCACCCTTGGAGTCGGGGTCGCCAGTCTGAATCATAAACCCTTGGATGATACGGTGGAAGAGAACTCCGTCGTAGTAGTTCTCCTTGACGAGTTTCAGGAAATTCTCCTTGTGGAGCGGCGTGTTGTCGTACAGGGCAATGGTGATATCGCCCATGCTGGTCTTGAAAATCACTTTCGTTAAATCGTCCATATTGCGTTCTGTTTTTGTTTCATTAACCGCCTCTGTCTGCTCATCAGCAGATTCTCCGTTGGCTTCTTTGGCTGCGGAATTGCTCTTGTTGGCATTGGAGGAACTGCATCCTACGCCCATAATGGCAGCGCAGAGCAGGATTAAAAAGGTTGCTTTTTTCATAAATTATTGTGTTTTAATTATTTATCAATATATAATGACCTAATTATTTTAGTTTGCAAATTTACATGAACTTTCTGAAATTTCTCCCTGCAGTCCCCTTATTTTTTCAACATTTTTCTAACGCTTTTATTCAAGAATTACAAACAATCAACGGCTCAAAAAATTACGAAAAAACGCCCTGAAAAGTCAGTTTTTTTGCATACCTTTGCGCCCGAAAATCAATAATTATCTTCTAAAGAAAATGGCTGAAAATTACAACGACTCCAACATTATCACCCTCGAATGGTATGAACATATCCGCCTCCGTCCCGGCATGTATATCGGCAAGCTGGGCGACGGAAGCTCCCACGACGACGGTATCTACGTGCTCCTCAAAGAGGTCATCGACAACTCCATCGACGAGTTTATGCAGGGGCATGGCAAGACTATCGAGGTCTCCATCAAGGACAATGTCGTGGCGGTGCGCGACTACGGCCGCGGCATCCCGCTCAACAAGATGGTGGACTGCGTCTCCAAGATCAACACCGGCGGCAAGTTCAACAGCGAGGCTTTCACCAACTCCATCGGTCAGAACGGTGTGGGTGTGAAAGCCGTCAACGCCCTATCCACCTACTTTAAAGTGCAGAGTTTCCGCGACGGACAGACCAAATCCGCCGAGTTCTCCTGCGGACAGCTCACCAACGAGTCGCCCATCGAACTCTCCGACCAGCGTTCCGGCACTTTCACCTCCTTCATCATCGACGACTCTATCTTCGTCAACTACCGCTGGTTTACCCAATATATCGAAAAGATGATGTGGAATTACGCCTACCTCAACCGTGGGCTTTCCATCCATTTCAACGGACAGAAAATCTTCTCCAAAAACGGTTTGTATGACCTTCTTTGCAATAATGTGAACAAAGACGAGATGCTGTACGACCCCATCCAGTTGCAGGATGAGAAGTTTGAGTTCGTCATCACCCACACCACCCGCCACTACGGCGAAGAGTACTACTCGTTTGTCAACAGCCAGAATACTACGCAGGGCGGTACGCACCAGAACGCTTTCCGCGAGGCCATCGTCAAGACCTTGCGCACCTATTTCGGCAAGGATTACGACCCCAACGACATCCGCAACGCACTGGTCGCCGCCATCTCCATCAAGGTGCAGGAGCCGGTGTTTGAGTCGCAGACCAAAATCCGCCTCGGCTCTACCCTCATGCAGCCCGATGGTCAGACCATCCGCAACTACGTGAACGATGTGGTAGGCAGACTGTTAGACAACTATCTGCACATGCACACAGAGGTAGGGGATATCATCAAAAAGAAAATTCTTGAGTCGGAGGCCGAGCGTAAGGCAATTGCCAACATTAAGAAGGGAAATAAGGAGATTCAGAAAAAGGTGAGTCTCAACAATACCAAACTCCGCGACTGCAAATACCACTACAATACCGACCGCAACGCCGAAGGGCTCAGCTCCACCATCTTCATCACCGAGGGTCTGTCGGCCTCCGGTTCCATCACCACCTCGCGCGACAGCAAGACGCAGGCGGTGTTCAGCATGCGTGGTAAAACGCTGAATGTCATGAAGAAAGCGGATGTCTATAAGAACGAGGAGTTGAGTCTGCTCAATGCCGCCCTCAACCTTGACGCCGGCATCGAAGGCCTTCGCTACAACAATATCGTCATCGCTACCGATGCCGATGTGGATGGTATGCACATCCGCCTCCTGCTGATGACCTACTTCTTGAACTATTACCCCGACGTGGTACGCGCCGGTCATGTGTATATTTTGCAGACCCCGCTCTTCCGCGTGCGCAACAAGCAGAAAACCATCTACTGCTACAGCGAGCAGGAGAAGCAGGATGCGATGAAGAAGATTTCTAAACCTGAAATCACCCGATTCAAAGGTCTGGGTGAGATCTCACCGCCGGAGTTTGTACACTTCATCGGCGAGTCGATGCGGCTTGAACCCATCGTGCTGGAACCCAACACCAAGATTTCAGAACTGCTGGACTATTATATGGGTAACAACAGCCGTGAGCGTCAGGAGTTTATCATTGAAAATCTGCGCGAAGAAATCGACGAGGTGAACCCTGAAGAATGGAACTAACCTTTAGCAAACCTTCAGTCCTATAGCATTTTGGCATGAAAATCTATAAAATTGTCATCTTCATCTTTATCATGATCGCCTTGTTGGCGTTGGTGTGTATCTTTTTCCCGAAAGACGGGGTGAAGATTGGACCGTTCAACCTTCGTTTTGCAGGGTTGGAGAATGTGCTGACCAACCGTTCGCAGGAGGTGGTGGAGGCCGAAATCAAAGAGGCGGAGGAACTGAAGCGCGAGCGTGAGGAGGCGGAGGCCGCGTTGGCCGCCGAAAACGACTCGATAGAGCGGCAGCGCAAACTGCTGGAGATGTACGAGCAGGCCATGCAGGAGCATGTCTCCCGTATCTATTTCCCCAATGATAACTACGAGTATTTCAATGCTTTCTATAAGGCTGCTGCCTCTGCCAAGCACGATGGGCGCACCATCCGGGTGCTGCATTACGGCGACTCGCAGATAGAACTCGACCGCTTCACCAGCACGCTGCGGGGCTATTTCCAGAGCCTTTTCGGAGGTGGCGGACCGGGCTTGCTGCCAGTGGTGCAGAGTTGTCCCACCAGCACGGTCAGCCAGTGGGCATCCGACAACTACACGCAGTATGCCACCTACGGGACGGCCAGCCGCGACAAGACCAAGAAATACGGCATCATGTCGAAATATTACCGCGTTACCGGCAGCGCCAGTTGCTCCTTCTCGCGCACCCGGGCTACCCGTGTCCGCGTGCTGCTCAACGACCGTAACGGCTTGTTTTCCGCCACGCTGACCGGTGGCGAGGTTTCCGAAACGCTCACCTGCGACTCTGTCGGCGGTTTCCAGATCTTGGACTGGGACCTGCCCTCCACGCTCAACTCCTTCCGGATCTCATTTTCCGGCACCGCCGACATCTACGGTGTGATGGTGGATGCCGGAAGCGGTGTGGCCGTTGACAATGTGGCCATGCGCGGCAACTCCGGCACCGATTTCACCAGCAACGATGGCACCCTGCTCGCCACCAGCTACCGCAAAACCGATGTGGCGATGATCATCCTCCAGTACGGCGGCAACGCTATGCCCGCCGTCGGCAGTAGCGAGAAGGGCGTGAAGAACTACGCGGCCAGCATCGGTCGCCAAATCCGATACCTGCAAAGCATCTACCCCAACTGCCCGATCCTGTTCATCGGACCGTCTGATATGTCCACCGTGGTCAACGGCATCCGCCAGAGTTATCCTATGATGGAACTGATGGTGGAGGAACTGAAATCTACAGCCTTGAGCAATGGGGCTGCCTTCTGGAACATGTTTGAGGTGATGGGCGGCAAGAACTCCATGCTCTCTTGGGTGAACAAAGGGCTTGCAGGTCAGGACTATGTGCATTTCTCGCCCGCTGGCGCTGAAAAAATTTCCGCGTACCTCAAAGAGGCTTTCGAGACCTCTTACAAACATTATCTGATAGAGAATGGGGTTGAAGTTGACCTATCCACACCCGCAAATGAATGATGACCATGCTGAAAAAAATCTCCTACTACTATTTTTTGTTGATCCTCTTCGCGCTGCCGTTTTTATCCGCAAAGCATCTTTCGGCCCAGCGGCTTACTCCGGTTATCCCCGACTCGTTGGCGGTGGTGCATTATGAGGATGATACGCTCTATATCGCTTCAGATAGCACTTTTATTTCTCTGTTTTTTAATAAATTAGATAATGTAATGAAGACAGGGGAGGGGAGTGTGAGCATCCTCCATATCGGGGGCTCGCACGTGCAGGCGGGTACGATGTCAAACCGCATTCGGCAGAACATCCTGCGCAATTGTCCCGATGCCGTTTCTGGCCGAGGGATGATTTTCCCCTATTCCACCGCCAACAAGTGCAACAATCCCATTGACTATCGGGTGAGAAGAACCGTGCCGTTCGAGTTGGTGCGGAATGTGTATAAGTCGCACGACAAACGGCTCGGCGCCTGCGGCATTGCGGTCTATTCCGCCGACTCGAACGCGGCTTTTACCATCCGCCTTATCGACAGCAACTTCAGTTACGGCACCACGCGAGTCACCTTGCTGGGCTATCCGTGCGACACGGTGGAGGTACTGCCCTCGTTGGTGCTCGACGGCAAGGAGTATTTCCCGGAAGACTACTCGTCGGTAAGTCGCCGTTATGTATTTGATTTGCCAGTGGTTACCGATACATTTACCATCAAACTGAATTGCCATGATGGTGGTGATTTTACGGTTACGGGACTGCTGCTGGAAAATGATAAACCGGGTGTTACCTTCCACTCTATCGGGGTGAATGGCGCCGCTACCGACTCCTATATCCGTTGCGCCGACTTTGTGGAGGATATGCAGTTGGTGAATCCCGACTTGGTCATCTTTGGCATCGGCATCAACGATGCTTCTGGTCCGAACTTCGACACGTTGGTATTTAAGAATAACTATCTGAAAATTGTGGAGATGTTCCGTCAGGTGAATCCCGACTGTGCCTTCATCTTCCTCACCAACAACGATAGTTACAAGGGTTCGGGGAGGCGCGCCCATGCCAATCCCAACGGGAAGTTGGTGCAGAAGGTATGCTACCGCTTGGCCGATGCCGTGGGCGGTGCCGTATGGGACCAGTTTGCCATCATGGGCGGCTTTGGCTCGATGCAGAAGTGGCGTGCCGCAGGCTATGCACAGTCCGACCGCGTGCATTTCACCGCCAAAGGCTACAATCTTGTCGGCGACCTTTTCTATAATGCATTCGCGGATGCCATGGAGAGAGTTTTGCACCCGTAATGCACTTTCTGTGACGTTTTTTTCGCCCGCACTTCTTTCATTTTCAATTTTTTATTATTTTTGCAGACTAAACCTGAAACGAATTCAGGTCGTATTCTGTCATTAAATCTGTTCTACTATAATGGATACACAGTTCACCCATTCGCAATACAAGTATTTTGCATTTATTAGCTATAACTCCCGCGACATTAAGTGGGGAAAACGGTTGCAGAAAAAACTGGAGCACTACCGGATGCCGGCCACACTGTGCAGCGAGCGCGGGTGGATGCGTACCCCTATTAAGCCGGTGTTTTTCGCTCCCACCGACATACAGCCAGGGGGACTGTCACAAGAACTGCAGGATCGGTTAGCGGCTTCCCGCCACCTCATTGTAATTTGCTCTCCCCATTCGGCCAAATCGGAATGGGTGGGGAAGGAAATTGAGTTCTTCCATCAGTTAGGAAGGACTAAGGATATCCATTTCTTCATAGTAGATGGAGAACCGCATAGCGGAAATCCCGAAACGGAGTGTTTCAACCCTGTGGTGGATAAGCTGGGGCTGCCCGAGATTTTGGGGGCGAATATCCATGAGAAAATCCACCGCTTGCCGTGGCTGAACCGCGAGCGGGCCTACGTGCAACTCATCTCCAAACTGCTAAACGTCGAATTTGACACGATATGGAAACGCCACCGCCGCCAGCGCAGGATGAAAGCCATCGCTTGGGCTGTGGGTGCGCTGGTGTTGCTGGCTGTATTGCTGGGAGTGTGGCGCAATAGTCAGCCCGTGGATGTGACCGTACAAGTGAAAGAGACCTCCGTACACAACGACAACCTGCCGCCGATGAAGGATGCGGTGGTGACCCTCGCGCTCGACAACAAGACCGAGACTGACACGCTCCGCACCATCTATGGGAAGCTGGTTTTCCGCAACATCCCGCACAAATACCTCAACAAACCTGTGCATGTGACCTTCTCTTGTAAACACTTCCTGACCACAGATACCGTTGTCACCCTGACAAAAAATCTGACGTTGAATATCGCCCGCAATCCGGCTGACTTTGGAGACATCCATTTCCTGCTTTACGACCCGATTACGGAACAGTATCTGTCGGGGGTAGAAGTGAACATAGATGGACGAACCGTGCAGTCTGACAATAACGGAACTGTTTCATTGACAATTCCATTGTCGGCGCAACGGGTTAGGTATCCCATTTCAGCTTCCATACCATTATGCGACGATACCATCTGTCCGCCATTTTCGGATAAGGATATGATTTTCAAGAAATAATCAATGATATTATAATGAAAAAGGTTTTCACCCTCGTTTTCCTCCTCGCCGCCACCTTTGCGTTCGCCCAGACCACCCAGACGGGCTATGCGAAGACAAAAGGTCGTATGGACAGCAAAGGCAATCTGATTCCGGGCACCCGCATCGGGGGGGTCTCCATTCAACTGACCGGAGGACACTCCACCGTGGCCGACGCCAACGGCGACTTCACCCTGACCGCCCCCGACCAAAAGTTCTACCTCAGCGACGTGCAGAAGCAGGGCTATGTGCTCACCGATCCCGACATGCTGAAAAAACAGTATGTCTGCTCCTCCAATCCGCTGGTGATCTCGATGGAGACCAAGGAGAAGCTCGCCGACGACCAATTGGCCGCCGAACGAAAACTGCGCCGACAGCTACAGAAGCAACTGCAACAGAAGGAAGATGAAATCGACGCCCTCAAGGAGGAAAACAAGATTACCGAGGAGGAATACCGCCAAGCCTTACAGAAACTCTATGCATATCAGGAGAGCAACGAGAAACTCGTCTCCGACATGGCCAAACGGTACTCGGAACTCGATTACGACCTGCTGGACGAGTTCTACCGGCAGGTGTCGTTCTGCATTGAGAATGGTGACTTGGTGAAAGCCGACTCTCTGCTGCGCTCCCGCGGCGATGTGTCGCAGCAGATCAAGGATGCGCAAAAGAAAGCGCAAGCGCTCAACGAAGAGAAAGAAAAGTTGCAGCAGGCCGAAGCCGTATTGGCCGCCGATATCGACGAACTGGGGCGCCGCTGCTACAGTTTCTACGAGAAATTCGCCTCGCAATTTGAAAATGACTCCGCCTTCCATTACCTGATGATGCGGGCAGCCCTCGACACGACGAAGGTGGAGTGGCAGTTGGATGCGGGTTCGTTCATGCTGAACTACCTCGCGGGCTATAAACATGCTTTGGTATATTACCAGCGCGCGCTGCGCCACGCCCTGTCGCAATACGGAGAGTCCCATCCTTATGTGATGATGTGCTATAACAATATCGCAATAGTGTACTCTCATGTCGGCGAATACGAGCGAGCACTGAATTATCACCAAAAGTCTTTGAACCTCCGCAAATCGGTTTATGGAGAAAACCATCCAGATGTGGCCACTTGCTATGGCAATATCGGCAATATTTATGGGGAACTTGGCGACTATGCCCAGGAACTGGAGTATTACCAAAAGGCGATGGGGATTCGAAAAGCAGTGTACGGGGAGAACCATCCTGATGTGGCATTGAATTATAGCGATTTAGGTATTGTGTATGAAGATCTGGGCGACTATGCCCAAGCATTGGATTGTCACCAAAAAGCCTTGGCTATCAGAAAGTCGATTTTGGGAGAGAATCATCTTGACGTGTCCACCAGCTACCTCAACATGGGGACCGTATATGCTAATTTGGAAGATTTTGTGCCTGCATCCGAGTGCTTCCAGAAGGCTTTGTCCATACAAAAAACGATTTACGGTGAGAACCATCCCGATATAGCGGAAATCTACAATAATCTTGGACTGGTATGCTGCTCTTTGGGAGAATATACCCAGGCGTTGGAGTACACCCAGAAGAGTTTGGACATCATGAAGGCATTTTTCGGGGAGTCGCATCCTAATGTGGCACAAATCTATGGGAGTATTGGCGTGGTGTATTATAATCAAGGCGACTATCTCCATGCCTTGGAGTATTACCAGAAGGCCTTGTCCCTTCAAAAATCGTTTTTTGGAGAGAATCATCCTGAGGTGGCCATCAACTATATCAATATCGGCGAGGTGTACTCTTGTCAAAAAGATAGCAAATTGGCCATGGAGTATTACCAAAAGGCTTTGGATATTCTGAAATCCGTTTATGGGAAGGATCATCCATACATAGCCCTGATTTATAATAATATGGGTGAATTGTATGGTGTACAAGGCGACTATGCACAGGCGAAAAAGTATTATAAAAAGGCGTTGGATATTCTAAAATCGGTTTTTGATGAGACATTTCCAATGATAAAAGAAATTGAAAATAGTTTGGAGATGCTTCAAGAGAAGAAGAAAACACGTGACACGGAGACACATCGTCAATAAATAAAAATGAAAAATAACCCTCATTAATTAAATATGATGAATTTTCAAACATGGCTTCCTAAGAGTATGTCCAAAATCTCTTCGAGATTTATCTGGCTTCTTCTCTGTGTGATTGTGCTCTCCATCATCCTGATCCCCTTTATTGGCGAAATTGTGCCTTGTATGAGGCTTGTGAGCAAGTTTTGGGTGGATGTTTTTAGTCCGGTGAGTCTCCGTCAAATTCCATATAAAGGCAGTTGTGAAGACAATATGGGCATGGTTTCCGCTGTGGCGTATGCAATCGGTTTCGTTCTGATAACCATCATCCTAATCCCTATCGTCACGAACTATATGCGTACGATGGGTGACCGCTACTTGGATGGCACACTGAAAAAGTATGCATGGAAAAGACATATCCTCTTTCTGGGTTTCGACAGTATGATGCTATGCGCCCTCAAGGATGCATGTAAAATGGGAAAACAGGTGGTGGTTGCAGTGCCGTCCGACGTGCGGCAAATCCGAAACCGTCTCCGTGAGATGCTGCCGGTCGATCTTTTCGGTCGGGTGGAGGTTGTCCAGTGTAACAAATGCGACAGCCAAGACCTTAAAATGAAGGTGTGTGTCGGTGAGGCCTTCAAGATTTTCATCATCGGACAGGCTGATGACCCCATGCACGATGCCAATAACCTCAAGTCTTTGGATCTTATCTGTGAAATGGTGGAGGTGCCCGAAAACTTCCAGTGCCATATCCATATTCGCAATATCGTGACCTTTTCGCTGATGCAAAGACAAGGATTGGGGGTGAAGGATAGCTTGCGGAACAAAGCCATGGCATTCAATTTTTATGAGAATATCGCAGGGAATCTGCTGTCGGATTTTGAAAGCGGCAAAAAACTGATGACGTTGGACTACCAGAATGAAAGACAGAATCTGGCCAGTTGCCCAGGTACTACTGCCCATCTGCTGATTCTCGGAATGACACAGATGGGACTGGCTTTGGCCCGGGAGGCACTGATGGTGGCTCATTACCCCAATCATCGTGTCAAAATTACGTTGGTGGACGACCATGCCCGTGAAGAGATGTTTTACTTTATGGGACGTTATAAAGAATTGTTCAAATGTTGCCCCAACTCGTATGATGAACTCGATACATTGATTTGGGAGAATCATGTTCCTCTCCGTGTTTCAAATAATCCCCTTTTGGACGTTGAATTTGAGTTTATTCAAGGAAGCATCGCACACCCCAAACTGATGAATCTGATTGAGGCTTGGGCAAAAGACAACAGTCAGATTCTGACGATGGCAGTTTGTACGAACGACTCTCCCAAAAATATGGCTACAGCATTGTATCTTCCGCGTACTTTGATGGAGGGCGACAATCCCATCCACGTGTGGGTATACCAACATGATGATGATAGTATGCAAGGCTTTAGCGACCACCCGATGTTCAAATACTTGCATGTTTTCTCTCCTGGTGAATATGGCAGTCTGAACACGCCGGGGAATACCATAAGAGAACTGGCTGAATCTGTGGATTTTGCCTATCGTCAATCCTATAATCAGCAGGCTAAGAGAGTCAGTTGGATGGAATTGTCTTACTATGACCGGTGGTCAAATGTTCATAATGTGCGTTCCATCATCGCCAAATTGCGCGGTCTGGGTTACGAAATGTCTTGGGCGAACGGAAGTGTGGAATCTTTGTCTTGTTTTGCCCATGATGCTTCTGGAAAATGTGACGATTTCCCGACGGAGGATGAGATTTTGCAATTGAGTGTGACAGAGCAATTCCGCTGGGTGACAGATACATTGGCCAAAGGTTTCCGTCCTACCACTAAAGAGGAACATGATAAGGTTGTTGAATTAGGTAAAGATTTTAAGAAAGAATTGAAAAACAGGCATTTCGCCCACGACGACATACGTCCATTTGCCGAACTGGATCATGAGACGGTGAAAATCAATATTGACATGACGAGAGCCATCATAGACATTATCAAGAAAAAATTGCACAAGAATCATGAAAACCAATAATTATACCCCCAATCCCGTTGACACCTCCAGCATTGAGTTGCCTTCTGAACTGCTGAAACTGGCAGAAGCGATGGCTCGGAACGTACACGAAGTGTGGGCCCGCACCCGCATCGAGCAGGGCTGGACCTACGGCCCCACCCGCAACGACCAGCTTAAGCAACACCCCTGCCTCGTGCCCTACGATGAACTTCCAGAATGCGAAAAGGAATACGACCGCCGTACCGCCCTTGAGACTCTTAAAACATTGTCGGCCTTCGGCTGGAATTTGGTGAAAACTGAAAAATAGGGGAGCCTTACTCGTCGCGGAGCATCACGGTGCCCATCTCTCCCGACCATTTGTACTGATTGAACTCCTCTGCACGGAACTGCAGCACCGGCAAAGAAGTGGTGTCACTGCGGTCAAGGAAGGGATGATGCGAAATCTGATGGTACTCTAACATCCTGTTAGGTAATTGGTTGACATCAAACTTTTCACCACTATCACAACGATAGGTGAGTTTCTTGTTGAACTTGGCCTTGCTCTTCCCAGGTGCGGAAATCTCAAAATGTATGCATTCGTCGTTGCTGTACAACGTGAAACGGCCATTCTCGTCGCTATACGTGTTCATCCCTACACTCCACCATTCGTTCCAACCTCGTATCACTGCCCCCTCAATGGGCTGCTTCGTGCGCTGGTCTATGATGGTCCCTGTAATACGTATGTTTTTGTACCCCAACATGTTGTAGTAATTGACGGGGCGTTCCAATGGTTTAGGTTGATATTGGTCGGCAAGATGCTGGAAACACCATCCTGCCGGCTTCACCGTACCTGTCAGCGTGTATCTTCCATCCGCTGTAGTAGTTTTCCCCTGATGGTTGATCAGACCCGTGTATTGCGCCTCGAAGTTGCCTCCAGATAACTCCTGAAATTCCCACCAGCCAAAACCACACCCACCAGCATCGCGTACCAACTGGTAGGTCTCACGCAAAAACTCCACCTGCTCCTCGTAACTGATGCTGTCATTGTCGGCCGGAAGCCCCGTTTCACCTATCATCCACGGCTTCCCTACATACTTCGAGTACCAATAGATCTCACTCGCCACCCGCAACGGATGGTAAGTGTGGAACTCTACAAAGTCCACCGGCAGCATCGAAGGATCCCACTCAAACACCTCTAATGGCTCCGAAAAACCGATGGTGATCAACTGATAGGGTGCATTCTTCGTCATCAACTCCTTCCAATGCGTGACCAGCTTCAACGCTTCGCTCTTCTTCCGTTTCTCCACGGGGTCGAAATACAACGGCTCGTTCATGAAATCGTATGCGAACAAGGTCGGACAATCTTGCAAGGTTTTCAGCATCCGAATTGTAAACTTCTCAATATCAGGATCTCCAAGCGGTGGAGTGATGAGCAGCATCACGTGCAAACCATGCGCTTCAGCGATAGCCAAAAACTCCTTTATCCCTTGTAGGATGGCCTGCTCATCTTGACTATTGCCGAGGTGGAATTTCTGGTCACCCGCCCCATAATATATTCCCTTTTCATCTTTCCCAGTGCGGTCGAAACATACCCGTAACGTGTTGAACCCCATTTCTTTGATGAGCTGGAAATGCCCGTCTAACTGCTCCTTTACTGCCTCCTTGCCCCAGGCCTCCACGTAACCAGTGGAGTCGTAGTGGGTGTTGGGCGCAACGATGAAACCGCCGTCCTGCGTGCTCTGGAAACAGACTATGTAGTTGAGCATCATCGGGAAAAATGGCTCCCCATGCAGTTTGAAACTATTCCCTTCCACGTAGATGAAGTCGGTTTGGGCTGGGTCGATGAGATTATTTCGATGGCAAGAGGTCGCCATCAGCGCCAAAAGAAGGGAAAGTAGGAATAGAAGCCGGCAGGATGGTCTCATGATCGCGGCTGTTTGGGTTTGGCACGGAGCGCACTGCGCTTGGCAGTCGCGATACTGACGTTCAAGTCGTAGCCAATAAGGATGAACATGTGGTTCCAATAGAGCCACATCAAAATGGCAAATACCGCACCCAGCGAACCATACAAGGCATTGTAGTTGCTGAAGTTGGAGAAGAAGATGTTCATCGCACCCAACACCAGCAGCATGGCGATGGTGGCAAAGGTGGAACCCGCCGAGAAGAACTTGAAATGCTTGTGCGAGGCCGGCGCAAGATAATAGAACGAAGAGATAAAAAGATATACCAGGAAGAACAGCAACAGCCACTTGGCCACATGAATGCCCGCCGTCAACAGCTTGGGCGATTGTATGACGTAGTGATGCGCACGATAAACGTAGGCTTCTGCCGCAATAAACACGCCAATACATAACAGAATGATACACAGCCAGATAAGTAATAACATCGCAATCACACGCAACTGTTTCAATAACGAGCGTTTCCCGATATTGAAGTAGGTGGTGTTGAGGATGTTGATGCTGAGATTCATGGAGTTGAAAATGGTGAAAATACTGAACAGCAGCGAGAACGAGAGCAGGGTGCCGTTGTGCTTGTTGATAATGCCGGTGATCATGTTTTCAACGGCCGGCCACACGTATTCGGGTACCATCGACTGGATGAAGTCGAGCAGCGTGTTTTTAACGCTCGGCCCGAGAAAAGAGATGCCCGCAAACAGAGTCATCATCATGGGGATGAGGGCGAAGAAAACACGGTAGGTCATGGCTGCCGCACGGTGCTGGATGATGCCTTTCGTGACTGCCTTTCCGAAAAAGGCCATCACATAGCCAACGGAAAGCCCTTGGAATCCCGGTAACGTAATGCGGTTGAAGAAATCCTGGGAGGCCTTAACGATACGGAGGTCGGCAATCTTTTTCTTCATGGGATGAATTTAGAATTTCGCCTGTTCCACTTGAAGCACTTCGTGTGTTTCGGCATCCATCAGGATGGCCACCACACTGCAGTTGCTGAAATTCCAGCTTTTGGCACTGCAGTCCAGTTCATACGATTTGAGGTAGGTGCCATCTTCCTCGGGAGTGGTGAGTTGTGTGCCGTAAACGCCATTCAGCGAACCGCGCAGCACGTGGTTGTGTACATATTCAGGAATGGTCTCTTCACCGTCTTTCTGAGGGGCTACTATGCCATCCTCAATGATGTAGAGTGCGATCTGCAAGTCGCTGGTGTCGCCGTTGAGCCTCGTGGTCTTGGTGTGGGCGGTGAGTTTTTGGGAAGACGCGTCAAACACATTGATCAGTTGAACCGCTGCCACACAATCATGGGTGAGTTCCTCCTCGATGGCGGGCTGCCAGGCGGGAATGCTCAGCGGATAGACGTTTCCGTGCTGCTTGCGATTCACTACCGCTGCCGGCGTACCGATCTGGTTGATGGTGAAGTCTTCGTAAAGGGTGTTGCCTTCCTCAGTGCGAAAGTCAGTGGAGAAAATGCCTGAGGTCATGGCAAAACTGCCGGCATGGATGCCGATGGCCACTAACGAGTCGCCGTACCGCTCGTGTAACGATGCCAACTCGCGGTGCCCGTCAGGACAGTTGGTGCAGCGGTGCCCCGTATATTCCTCAATGAGTACCTTGCGGAACACTGTGGCTGGGTCAATGTCGGGAAACTCCACATTGGTCTCCACACTTTCGTCAGGAGTGATATAAGGTCCCTCGATCTTGTCGCACGATACAAAGGCACACAAGAGAATAGCGAGGGTGACAATAAGGTTGATTTTTTTCATTTTGCTTGATGATGTTGGGGCGGCCCGATGCCGCCGAGGGTTCTTGGAATAGGGTAGGGGTTAGAAAGAGGTGGTGACGGTGAGTCCAAGACCGTATGAGGCCGGCACACTGCGGCACACACCACCGATGCAGAGGATGCCCTCCTTGGTCTTACCGAAGTTCAACGAGATGCGGGTGGTCTTGATGACGAAGGCCGCCGCGATGTTGTAGTAGTGGGTACGGTGAATCTTGTCGGCGTTGCCGTAGTTCCACTGGTCGGCCACGGAGATGAACCAGTGCGGCGCGATGGAGTACTCCAACAGACCGTAGAGCCAGCTGCCGTCATCCTCCTTGGCATACAGGTGGTGAACCTCCAGCTTGAGAGCGTGTTTCGTGTTGATTTTGTATGTCACCTTGCCCATCACGTTATGGCCTTTGAACATCGGACTCGGATGGCCTTGCAGGATGGTAAGGTTGTAGGTGATGAAGTTGTAGGCGAGGTCGAGTTTCCAGTTCTTGTTGTTGAAACGATGGCTGAACTCGATGCCGATGTCCTGATACAGCAGGTCGTTGCCGAAGGCGAAGAAACGGGAGGTATAGCCGTCGGTGCCGTTCATGAGGCCGTTGGCTTCAGCATCGGGCACCAGCTTCTGCTCCACATTGTGAAAGCGGGCGTAGTTGGCCGTGATGTCAATGCCGTACTTGCCGCCAAGTTTCGAACCTTTCGGAATCTTGTAGTTTACCTGCGCCTGCACGCCAATCTGGCCGTTGGGCTGACTGGCATACGTGTAGTTAGCGAGCAGCGCGTAGGTGTACTGGCGGTTGACAGCGGGTATGTAGTTGATACTGAGCAGGCTCGTGGAAGCGGAGATGTCGCGCTGCGAGCGGAAGTCCATGTTGTCGGAACGGATGAACGATGCCTCCACGCCAAAGCCTTTCATCGAGTAGGAGGCGGTGAGCAGGAAGGAGTTGCCGTTCTTATAAATGTAGCTGTTGGTGTTGTTGGGGTCGTTGATTTTGTGGGCGAATTCGCTCTCCAAACGGAAACCTTTGTAGCCGAAGTTGAGCCGTGCCGCCCATGTGGCGATATTCTGCGGAATCTTGTCAGCCGAAAGAATGCCGGTCTGGTTGTCGGGAAGGGTGATGTACATATCCTTCTCGCTCTTCTCGTACTTGCTCACAAAACTGCCGCCGACAGAAAGCACAAAGCCTTTCTCCGAAAGCTTGCCAATCATGTCGCTGAACGACAGTTCCGCATCGAGGCCGCGCACATAGTCGTGCCGTTTGGTGTATTCGAAGTCGAAGTTCTTTCGTTCGATGCCCCATACGCCTTTCAGGGTGATGCCTTTGTAGGGCGTTACCTTGATGCGTGCGCCGAGCAGACTGTTGTCGATGCCGAGCTGGCGGTCTTCGTAGGCTCTCAGCGTGAAACCGTTACCGAACTGTTCGTAGAAAGTACCGGCCGTTACTTGAATGAAATCATTCTTATAATCAAGAAAATAGTGAGTGAGTCCCTGGCCTTTGTAGCCGATGTCCTCAAAGTCGATGAGCGGGAAACTGTAGAATTCGTACCGCAAGCCGGCGGTGAAACCGCTGTTGGTGTAGTTGAGGTTGAGCCACGTGTTGGCGCGCACCTTCTCTTTCACCTCCTTGGCCCCGATGATGCTGTCGGGGATGTAATACATGCCGTTGAAACCGAAGTCGCCGCTGATGTGCCCCCATTTCGACTGTCCCCATGCCGTACTGCTGCACAATACTGTAATGAGCAGTGCGGTCAGGATTGGAAATATACGTCTCATGTTATTCTTTGTCTTTATTCTGCAAATTCTTCAGCACTTCATACACTTCTTCCTCACCGCCCTGTGCGTAGGAGGTGTGCGACCATACGAGGTTGCCGTATTGGTCGAAAACGCAGAGGAACGGAACGTCCACCACGTTCAAGGCGCGCTTGAAATCGGAGTTGACATCCTGCAGCACCACATATTCCCAGCCCTTGGCGCGCACGAAAGGTGCCACCTTGGAGGCAGAGCGGCTGTCGTCGATGGAGACAGCGAACAAGGTCACGCCAAACTCGTCAACCCAGTCCTCATAAACCAAGGAGATGGCGTCGAGCTCTTCGCGGCACGGCATGCACCACGTGGCCCACAAACTGACGATGAACGGATGCTCACCGGTGGTCATCTGCTTGGTGCTGAAGGTCTCACCGTCAAGGGTTTTCAAATCTACAGAAGGAAGTCTTGCCCCATTGTCAAGCTGGGCAAACAGGCTGCCGCATGTGAGGAAAAACACGGCAAGGATGATGATTTTTTTCATTTTTATAATGATTAGTTTTCAATGAATCTAATTGGCAAAAATACAATATTTTTGCGAAGTATGAGAGGTGTTTTTGAAAAAAAAGTTTAAACCATGAATTCCACCAGTTTTGCCAATAAAAAAAAACTCCAGCCATCATTGCTGGAGTTCTCTTTCAAATTGTGCCCAAGACAAGAGTCGAACTTGCACGAGCTAATGCTCACCACCCCCTCAAAGTGGCGTGTCTACCAATTCCACCACCTGGGCTCATTTGCGGCTGCAAAAATACAACTTTTTTTATTTCATTTTATAAAATGATAAAAATATTTTTCTTTTGCAATTTTATTTATAAATTATTGATAAATAATGAATTATAAATTTTGAATAAAAAGCAATAAATGAGCAATAGCAGAAGATGCATCCTTTATGCCACCATAAAAAGAAGAAAGATACGTAAATCGTCGAATCTTTGAATTAGAACAACGCGATGGAGATGCCCAACGACATGGGGTTCATGGCGGGACCCTTGCCCGTTTCAAACACCTTATTCAGCTGATAGGAGTAGTAAACGCCAAACGACTTCCAACCCATGCGGATGAACACGTCTGCGCTGAATTTCTGTTTGTGGTAGAAATCCAAGTCCTTGTAGTTGAGGTAGTCGCCATCAACACCATTGTAGTGGGGGCCTTTGTATTTATAGGAAAGACCGGCCACCAACCCCACATGCACGCCCACGTCAATCTTGAAGCCGCAAGGGTGACGGTAGCGGATCTCGATGGGGATGTTGACATTCATGTAGGCAAGCTTACTATGCTTGTATTCAAGGTCTTCGGGAAGAATGAAATAGCGGCTCACATCATCATTCCGTACATATTTAAACATGCAGTCGGAATACTGGGTGTAGTAGGTGAAGCCGAGACCGAGACCGAAGGAGAGAGACTTGGCCTGCGGAAGGATGAAGTCCCACATGGCCGACACGTTGAAGCCAGGGTCGAACTTCATGAAGTTGCCCTGCGAGGGGGCGCCCATCCAAAAACTATGGTAGATGTCGAACACCAAACGGTCGCGCACCACCAGCGGTTTGTACTCTTTCTGCTCTTTCTGCGGTTTCTCTGCTTTCTTAACGGTATCATTTTGGGCATAACCGACCGCAAGAAGCGAGCCTATCAGGAATAAAACGAGTGCTTTTTTCATCATACTCAAAATAAGGCTGCAAAAATACAAACAATTTTTGAGAGTAGGTATGCGAATGAAAAAAAAGTTGTATTTTTGCACCCGCAAACCCCAATGGGGATTGGGTCCTATAGCTCAGTTGGTTAGAGCAGCTGACTCATAATCAGCGGGTCCTTGGTTCGAGCCCGAGTGGGACCACCAAAAGCGGATGACCTCCGAAAGAAGGCATCCGCTTTCTTAAATTCATCAAATTTTCATAAAATGGAAGACAATAATTATCAGCCCCAGTACAACCAGCCGTACAATCAGCCTCAGTACCCACAACCCCAAAATGACTATCCGCAGTACGGACAGCAGTTGCCAGAAATTGATACTCCTGATTTTTTGCCTAAGGCCATCGCAACTGTCGTTATGAGCCAGTTTCCGGTAGCCAGTATCATTGCTATTGTTTTTGGTGCGAATAATAAACGTAACATTCGGGATTATCTCGCTATGGGTGGTAAAATGACACCGAAAGTGAGAGTCAGCCACATTCTCAGCACTGTAGGACTTTGGCTGGGAGTGGGCGCGACTATCCTCTATGGCTTCTATTTACTTTACTTTGGGTTCATTATGTCGTTAGGTATGGGTTGGCTTGACTAAGCCTATTTTGCCCTTTCCTTCTCTTCTGCCTGACGTTTCTTGATCACCTCTTCCTGCTTGTCGGCGGGCATGGGCTGGTATTCGAAGAATTCCATCGAGTAGTTGGCGCGCCCGCTGGTGATGTTGCGCAGGGCGGTGGCGTAGCCGAACATTTCGGAGAGCGGGATGAAACCGTCAAGTTTCTGTGAGCCTTTACGGAAACGGCGCATATTCTCGATGCGGCCGCGGCGCTTGTTGAGGTCGCGCGTCACGTTGCCGATGAAATCGTCGGGGGTGCTCACCTCCACCTTCATGATAGGCTCCTTCACGATGGGGTTGGCTTTCTTGAACGCCTGCTTGAAGCACATCGCCGCACAGAGCTGGAAGGCCATGTCGCTGGAGTCCACGGGGTGGAAACTGCCGTCCACGAGCACACATTTCACGTCCACCACGGGGTAGCCGGCCACCGGACTCTTGGCCATCGCGTTGATCAGACCTTTCTGGATAGAGGGCAGGAACTCTTTAGGCACCACGCCGCCCTTGGTCATATCAATGAACTCGAAACCGTTGCCTGGGTTGGGCTCGAAGCGGATGACGGTGTGGGCAAACTGTCCCTTACCACCGCTCTGCTTCACGTGGCGGTAGTCGCACTCGGTCTCAGTGGTGATGGTCTCGCGGTACGATACGGAAGGTGCGCCCACGGTGATGGGCACCTTGAACTCGTCGCGGATGCGCTCCACCAAAATCTCGAGGTGCAGCTCGCCCATGCCGGAGATGATGGTCTCCTCGGTCTCCTCGTCGAAATGGGAGTGGAAGGAGGGGTCCTCGTTGGTGAGCTTGGCTAATGCCTCGCCGAGCTTGTTGCGGTTTTTCTTGTCGTCCATGTTGACTTTCATCTCGATAACGGCCGGCGGCACGTTGATGGACTCCAGCAGCACAGGCTGCTTCTCGTCGCAGAGCGTATCGCCGGTGCGGGTGAACTTCATGCCGACGAGGGCCACGATTTCACCAACGCCTGCCTCTGCAATCTCCTGACGCTCCTTGGCCTTGATGCGGAAGATACGTCCCACGCGCTCATATTTACCTTTATTGGTATTATAGACGCTCATGCCGTTTTGCAGCTTGCCGCTGAAGATGCGGATGAAGGTCTGCTGTCCCACGTACGGGTCGTTGATGAGCTTGAAGGCGAGAGCAGCAAAGGGCTGGTTGTTAGAAGGTTGAAGATGGATGTTTTTCTCTTCATCGTCGGGGTCGTGGGCGATAACGGCGCCGAGGTCGGTAGGAGAGGGGAGATAGGCGACGATGGCGTCGAGCAGGAGCTGGATGCCTTTGTTCTTGTAGGCTGCACCGCACAGCACGGGAGTCACCAACAGCTTGATGGTGGCCTCGCGGATGGCTTTCTTCAGCAGCTCTTCGCTCACCTCCTGGTCATCCAAGTAAAGCTCAGCGATTTCGTCATCGAAGTCAGCGAGTTTCTCAATCATGGCGCGGCGGGCTTCCAAGGCCTGCGGCATCAGCTCGGCGGGGATGTCGCTCACAATGCGCTCTTTCTCTTTGAAAGTGATGGCTTTCATCACCACAAGATCCACCATACCCTGGAATTCGCTCTCGGCACCGATAGGCATCTGGATGGGCATCGCATTGGCACCAAGGTACTTGTTCATCTGCACTACCACTTCCTGGAAGTTAGCGCCCACGCGGTCCATCTTGTTCACGAAAGCGATACGGGGCACGCGGTACTTGTCGGCCTGGTTCCATACGGTCTCGCTCTGCGGTTCCACGCCGCCCACGGCGCAAAATACCGCCACCATGCCGTCGATCACACGCAGCGAACGCTCCACCTCGATGGTGAAGTCCACGTGGCCGGGAGTGTCGATCAGGTTGATCTGATGGTCGTCCCATTGCGCGGTGATGGCTGCGGAGGCGATGGTGATGCCGCGCTCCTGCTCCTGCTTCATGAAGTCCATGGTGGCCTGCCCGTCGTGGGTCTCACCCACCTTGCGGTTTACGCCCGTGAAGAAGAGGATTCGTTCCGATACAGTGGTCTTTCCAGCGTCAATATGCGCCGCGATTCCGATGTTTCTTAATTTGGATATAGGATTTGTCATTATTTAATAATTTAATTATCAAAGAATTATATAATAGAAAAAGAGTTTGCAAAAGTACAACTTTTTTTGGAATTCGCCCCCTCGTTGATTCGGAATTATGTTGTAATTTTGCCGCTTCATTTTAAAGACCCGCAGCTCACGACGAAACGATGAACTTAGAGAACATCCGAATCTTCTTCACCAACATCTTTTCCTTTGATGAAAAGTATCCGCTTCTCTTCACCCAGTTCTATTTCTGGGCTTTTTTCGCATTGGTCTTCGCCGTTTTCTCATTGACTCGCAATCGCTGCCTGCTCCGCAACGCCTTCCTTTTCTTCGTCAGCCTTTTCTTCTATTATAAGACCTCTGGACTTTTTGTCATTATATTAATAATCACTACTTTATATGGTTATTTTATAGGAAGATGGACAGAAAAGGCCGAGCGGCAGGGGTGGCGAAAACTGTGGATGATTGTGGGCGTTGCCCTCAACCTTTTGGTGCTCTGTTACTTTAAGTACGCCTACTTCTTTACAGATTCATATAACACGCTGTTTCATAGTGATTTGAAGGTGGTGAACTGGTTCGCCCAGTGGACCAACGAGTTGGCAGGAAAGAACTATTTCGATGCCAGCAAGATCCTCCTTCCGGTGGGTATTTCTTTTTATACTTTTCAGAGTATCAGTTATTTGGTGGATGTTTATAGGAAGAAATGTCAGGCCATCCGCAACATTCTCGACTTCGGTTTCTATGTCAGCTTTTTCCCAGGCTTGGTGGCGGGTCCTATCATCCGTGCCGACCAGTTTGTGCCGCAGTTGTACAAGAAATTCTTCCTGTCGCGCCGCCAGTTTGGTATCGCTATCTTTTGGATTCTCAACGGATTGGCCAAGAAAATCATCATGAGCGACTATCTCGCCGTGAACTTTGTGGACCGCGTGTTCGACAATCCGCATCTCTTCACGCCGTTTGAGAACCTGTCGGCACTGTTCATCTATTCGTTACAGGTGTATGCCGACTTTTCGGGCTATACCGACATCGCCATCGGTGTGGCCATGCTGATGGGTTTCTACCTGCCGCTCAACTTCAACTCGCCCTACAAGGCCACCAATGCGGGTAACTTCTGGAAGCGTTGGCATATTTCGCTATCTAATTGGTTGAAAGACTATTTGTATATTCCGATGGGCGGTAATCGCAACGCTACGCCTGCCACTTTCATCATCATTGTGGTGGTGAGTGTGGTGGCGGTGCTGCTCACCCGCAGCTGGGTGCTGGCCTGTGTGTTGGGGGGCATCGCCCTCGTGCTGGCCCTTTTCGCTATCTTTTGGAAGGAGAGCCGCCGCAAAATCAGTACCAATATCAACAATATGAATACCATGTTGTTAGGCGGTTTGTGGCACGGTGCCAGTTGGAATTTTATGATCTGGGGCGGACTCAACGGACTGGGGATTTTGGTGTACAAATTCTGGAAAGGGGTGAAACTCCCGGTGCGCAGCGCGGTCATCACCGTGATTTTCGGGGCTTTTGCGGTATTTACTTACTTTTTCCCGAGTCCGCTGCTGTGGATTGGCAGCGTGTGGACCGGCTGTATCTGCGCCGGTACGCTGGTGAAACAGCTGGGTGCGATCATTTTCAGGAAGACCTATGTGGGCTGGCTCGACAAGGTGTGGGGCATCGCGCAGACTTTTGTCTTCATCTCCTTCACCCGTTTGTTCTTCCGTTCCGGCTCCAACCTCGATCCCGCTACGGCCAACGAAACCGCTTGGAACACAGCGAAATCGATGGTGACACAGATTGGTAGTCATTGGGACTTTTCGCTCATCCCCGACATTTTAGGGGCTTACAAATATGTATTTATCATGTTCTTGGTGGGGATGGTGATCCACTGGTTACCCGACCGTTGGAAGCGTTGGTACCGCTACAATTTCGCGGTTTTGCCGATGTGGGTGCTGGTGCTGGTAGTGGTGGTGGCCGTTTTCGTGCTGTATCAGTTCGTCACCGCCGACCTGCAGCCGTTCATCTACTTCCAGTTCTAGTATCATTCTATTTATTCAATGAATGGATGGAAATAGGGTAGGGGTTGTATCTTTGAAATATGCATAAAAAAAGAGGCTTCATTTTCTGAAGCCTCTTTTTGTAGCGGGGGCAGGACTCGAACCTGCGACCTCCGGGTTATGAGCCCGACGAGCTACCACTGCTCTACCCCGCTATTCGAGTTGCAAAATTACATTTTTTTTGTTTCGCTCCGTCATCTTTTATGAAAAAAAATAGAAGGCCTGAGGATGACAGATATCAATTGCTATAGTTTTTATTTAACTAATTTATAATGATAACTTTATAATAATTTCTTAAAGTAATACTATAAATAAAAATAGGGGAGACTTTGTCAAAAAATGGCAGATTGTATAGAGTTCTCACTGTTCGGAATGCCTGTTTTTTCGGAGAAAATTGTCCGAAATTGCGCAAAAACTACATGATGAAAAATTTTTTCTCTATCGTGGGTGTTGGAAGTTTATTTTTACTAATTTTGCATAACCTATGCGTAGGTTTTTACCTCTCATCAAATCTATTATAACATAATCATTTAGAGAAATTTATGAGAAGATTATATGTTGGGAAGAGACTGTTATGGTCATTGATTTTTGCTACGGCAGCTTTCAGTTTCGTATCCTGCGGTAACGATGACGACGAAGCGGATGCCCATGGCGTTTTTTATGCGACCGAGATCATCGTTTCTGCCGAGAGTAACGGCAAACTGCTCGAATTCGACGTGCAGGAAGGAAAGAACTATCAGGCCGGCGACCTGCTCGGCTATACCGACACCATGGATTTGGCCCTACAAATCCAGCAGTTGGAGGTGAAGATCCGTGCCACCCTGGCCAGCCGCCCCGACATCCCGTCGCAGCTCAATACCTTGCTGGCCCAACTGCAAACTATGGAGCGCGAGCGTACCCGCGTGGCCACCCTTGTTGATGCTAACGCTGCGACTACCAAACAGTTGGATGATGTGGACGCACAGATTAAGATTCTGAAAAGCCAGATTGCCGCCACCAAGTCCACCCTCGGCACTCAGTCGGCAGCCATCCTCGAGAATGTGGAGGCTATGCGCATCCAGATGGCCCGTCTCCAGAACGGCCTCGACAAGTGTAAAATCACCGCCCCCATCACTGGCACTGTGCTGAAAAAATATATCGAACCTAACGAGCTGGCTTATCCCGGCAAACCGCTGTTCAAGATTGCCGACATCACCAACATGTCCATCAAAGTGTATGTTACTGAAGACCAGCTTTCCACCATCAAGGTGGGACAGAATGCTGACATTCATATTGATGCTGAAGGCGGTAAGGATCGTGTCATCAAAGGAAAGGTGAGCTGGATTTCCGACAAGGCCGAGTTCACGCCCAAGATGATTGTCACGAAGAAGGAACGGGCCAACATGGTGTATGCGGTGAAGATAAGCTTCAAAAACGACGGCTCCGCCAAGATCGGAATGCCCGGAGATGTCTATTTCAAATAGTTACCGATGGCGGTCATCAGTGTCTCCCATCTGGATAAGTCGTACGGCAAGGTACACGCCCTCCGCGATGTCAGTTTCGAGGTGGACGAGGCCGAGGTGTTCGGCGTTGTAGGTCCCGACGGGGCAGGGAAGTCCACCCTTTTCAACATCCTCACCACGCTGCTGCTGCCCGACTCGGGCGATGCGGCCGTGTTGGGACTCGACGTGCGCACCCGCTACCTCGAAATCCGTAAGCATATCGGCTATCTACCCGGCACCTTCTCGCTCTATCCCGACCTCACCGTGGAGGAGAACCTCGTGTTTTTCGCCACCATGTACCAAAGCTCCATCAAGGAGAACATGCCGCTTATCGCCTCCATCTGGTCGCAGATTGAGCCGTTCAAGAAGCGTTTCGCTGGCAAACTGTCTGGCGGTATGAAGCAGAAACTTGCCCTCTGTTGCGCCCTGATACACAAGCCGGTACTGCTCTTTCTCGACGAGCCGACCACTGGCGTGGACCCCGTTTCCCGTAAAGAGTTCTGGGAAATTCTGCGCTCCATCAAACAGCAGGGCATCTCCGTCATGGTCTCCACCCCCTACATGGATGAGGCTACCCTCTGCGACCGTATTGCCCTGATGCAAGACGGGCAGATTATGCGCTTGGATACGCCGAAGAATATCATCCGCGATTTCAACGGACACCTCGTGACGCTGCAAACGCCCGACATCTTCCAGCTGCTGAAAGTCATGGGGCAATATGCCGCCCACTGCACCTTCTACCCCTATGGCGAAAATTTGCACGTCATCTTCTATGAGCCTTTGGAAAAGGCAATTCCTGAATTTGAAGTGTTTCTTCAACAAAATGATATAACACACGGAGAAATCGAACAGATAGAACCTAATATAGAAGATTGTTTCATTGAAATCGTAAAAGGAAATTGAGATGAAAATTTTCCGCTCCAATACCGCTATTGATACCCCTTACTCCATTGATGTGAAGGGACTGACCCGCCGTTTTGGCGAGTTCACGGCGGTGGACCATATCTCATTTTCCGTGAAGAAAGGCGAGATTTTCGGCTTCCTCGGGGCCAATGGCGCTGGCAAGACTACCGCCATCCGTATGTTGTGCGGACTGCTGCAGCCCACCGAAGGCTCTGCCCTCATCGCCGGCTATGACCTCAAGACCCAATCCAAGTTTATCAAGCGCAATATCGGCTATATGAGCCAGCGTTTTTCGCTCTATGACGACCTCTCAGTATTCGAGAATATGCAACTTTTTGGCACAATCTACGGCATTCCGCGTAAGGAGCTGAAAGAGCGTATCTATTCCAGTTTGAGGATGTTAGACTTGGAAGACAAGGCCAAGACATTGGTCTATTCTATCCCGCTCGGGTGGAAGCAGAAGTTGGCGTTTGCCACGGCCATTTTGCACCGTCCGAAGATCGTCTTTTTGGACGAGCCGACCAGCGGTGTTGATCCCATCGTGCGGCGCGAGTTCTGGAACTTGATTTACGAGGCCGCCTCGCAAGGTGTAACTATTTTTGTGACTACGCATTACATGGACGAGGCAGAGTATTGCGGCCGCATCTCCATCATGTCGAGCGGTCAGCTGAAGTTGGTGGGGACGCCCGCGGAGCTTAAAGAGCAGATGCAGGTGGACACCATTGAGGATGTTTTTGTGAAATTTGTTCAACGATGAGGGACTGGTTATGAAGGAGTTGCGTCAAATTTTGAAAAAAGAGTTCACTCACATTTTCCGTGACCGAATTACGCTTTTCTTGGTGCTGGCCATCCCCATCATGCTGGTGCTGCTCTTCGGCTTCACCATCAGCATGGACATCAGTCATGCCAAAATTTCTGTGCTTGACCTCTCGAAAGACTCACAATCGAAGGCGTTGGTGGAGAAAATCACCTCCTCTGGATATTTTGAAGTGGTGTCGTATCCCAATGCGGAATCTGAGATTGACGGCGATTTTAAGGAGAAAAATGTGAAGTTGGCCATCATCATACCTCCCCATTTTGAGGAGCAGCTGACGGGTGAGAAATTTGTCACCATACAGATCATCAGCGACGTGTCGGATATGAACGTCGCCTCCATCTTGAATAACTATGTGAAGCTGATACTCAACGACTTCACCAGCGATTACAACGCTGCGGAGGGCTCGGTGAATGCCATTGAGCTGACTTCGCAGATGATGTACAATCCGGAGGCCAACAGCGTATATATGTTCGTGCCGGGCATCATCACCCTGATCATGATTATTGTCACCGCGCTGATGTCGTCCATCACGCTGTCGCGGGAGGTGGAGACGGGCACGATGCGGATGCTGCTCATCGCGCCGGTGAAGAAGGTGTATGTGGTCATCGGGAAGGTCATCCCATACATGATTCTCTCTTTCATTTCTACCCTTATCATCATCATTATCAGCGTGGTAGTGTTCCACATGCCCATCAACGGAAGTGTGTGGCTTCTGCTACTTTTATGCATAGTCTTCATGCTTACGTCGGCCTCGTTCGGTATGGCTATCTCCGCAATGGTCAAGACGCAGCTGGACGCCATGATGATTACCATGATGGGACTGTTCCTGCCCACGGCATTGCTGTCGGGCTTTCTGTTCCCCATCGACAATATGCCATTTTTCTTCCAGATTTTGGCCAATATTTTCCCGGGCAAATGGTTTATCATTGCCATTAAAGACGTGATGCTCAAGGGTTCAGGCTTCTTGGATATATGGTTGTACATGGTCATTCTTTTTGGAATGGCAGTGGTGTTGATGGCATTTAGTATGACACGATTAGATAGGAGGAGGTAAGCGATGAGAGTGATATTGATGTTGATAAAAAAGGAGTTTTTGCAGGTTTTCCGCAATTCTTTGTTGTGGAAGATTCTGATATTGGCTCCTTTGGCCGAATTTTTGCTCTTTCCCTATACTGCCGACTATGAAATTAAGAATGTGAAGGTGGTTTTTGTGGACCATGACCGTTCGACCATGACCACCGACATTCTTTCCACTTTTTCTGCCTCGAAATACTTTATCAATGAAGGAGTTGTGGAGTCGCGGCAGGAGGCTGAAGCCTTGATGCGGGCCGACAAGGTGGACTTTATCGTGGAATTTCCGGCTGATTTTGAGAAATCGTTAGTGCGGCAGGAGCCGGTGAAGGTGCATATCACCGCCAATGCCATCAACACGGTGAAGGCGGGCTTGGGTAGCGAATATGTACAGACGGTGTTGGGCAACTATTTCATGACGATGGCGGAATCTACGCCGAAAGTATCACCGATAAGTGCTGATACAGAGTATGATATGGATGTCTTTTCGGAGTTGGAAACGGCTTCTGTGTCATCATTGGCTTTGCAGAGTGGGGAAGGACAGGACATGCAGAAGATGCAGTTGCAGTTGTCGGAGCGGATGCAGCGGGCGCAGCGCGATCAGGAGCTGATGGAGCGGCAGGCGGAGAAAGCCGAACAGGCAGAGCGTGCCAAACAGGCGGAGGTGGCCGCCCGCGCCATGAATCCGCAACTGGCTCAGCTGGTTACTACCAACGTATATTGGTTCAACGAGCAGATGAACTACAAGAACCTCATCGTGCCTGGCTTGCTCATCATCTTGGTGACGCTTATCGGGGCCTACGTGACAGCCCTTAACATTGTGAGAGAAAAAGAGTTAGGAACTATCGAGCAGGTGAATGTCACGCCCATCAAGAAATGGCAGTTCCTGTTGGGCAAGATGATCCCCTTCCTGATTCTCGGTTTGGTGGAGTTCGGTGCGGGGCTCTTGATCATGAACCTACTATTTGGCATTCACATACAGGGAAGTCTGCTGTTGGTGTTTGGCCTCACCACCGTGTATCTGCTTGTGATGCTGGGATTGGGATTTTTTATCTCCAGCATGGCATCCAACCAGTTGCAGGCCATGTTCATCGTCTTTTTCCTGTTCATCCTCTTTGTGATGCTCAGCGGTATCCTCACTCCCGTAGAGGGTATGCCACAATGGGCGTCGTACCTTAACTATGCCAATCCGATGTCGTTCTTCATGTCGGCGATGAAAACTGTGATTTTGAAAGGCAGTACGGTGGATAACATCCGGACGCAGTTCATCGTGTTGGCGGTGATGGCGGTGGTGCTGAATGCCGCCGCGCTGATTTCGTACAGAGAAACCGCCAAATAAGTAGTTTGCAATTGTATTTTATGCGAAAGATTAAACGACTTCTTATTGTCTCCATATTCTTGATATTCTGCGGTGTAGCATGCGCTCAGAACGTCGGTCTCATCCCGTCGCCGCAGCAGGTGGAGCTTCAGGAAGGCACCTTCGTGTGGCATCAGCCGCACGTGGCTTTCCCAGCCGACTTTGCTAAAACAGACTTCTTCCTGGAACAATTGCAAGAGCTGCCCGAAGCCGAAGTGAACGTGACGAATGATGGTATAGCTGCTGAAATAGCCTTCGAAATTATTGAGAATCTGAAATTTCCGCAATTTGAACAGCAGGCATATCAGTTGATGGTGACAGAAGAAGGCATCCGCGTCCGAGCACGCTCCGAGCAGGGGCTTTTCTATGGCCTGCAAAGTCTGAAACAACTTTACCGCTACAATTATCGGATGGATCATACGCAATATCAGCGGGTTGAAATTCCGTGCATGACCATCGTGGATTATCCCGCTATGGAGTGGCGCGGCTGGATGGATGATATTAGCCGCGGACCTATCCCGACCATGGATTTTCTGAAAAAACAGATCCGGATTTTAGCAGAATTTAAGTTGAATTGTTTCACGCTTTATACCGAAAACACTTTCAAATCGCAGCATTATCACTATGCTCCAGCCGATGGACTTTCGGCGGAAGAGATCCGTGAGCTGGAGGCGTATGCACAACAATATTATGTAGAACTAATTGGAAACCAGCAGTGTTTTGCCCATTTCGAAAAGATACTCACCCTGCCCGAGTATGCCCATCTGGCCGACAGCAAATACAATCTCGATCCCTCCAATCCCGCGACATACGAGTTTTTGAAGACGATTTTAGATGAGGAAACTGCGTGCTATTCATCTCCATTTTTTAACATAAATTGTGACGAAACCGAGCAGTTGGGAAGTGGTAAGGCAGAGAAATATGTGAAAAAGGTAGGAGCATCGGAGGCATACAGCCGGCATATTATATGGCTGCACGATTTTCTCGCATCCCGACAGAAAACCACTTTGATGTGGGCTGATATTGTGTTGAAAGACAAAAAGATAATTGACAAATTGCCGAAAGATATCCAGATGTTGGTATGGAGTTATGCGCCCTCAGAGGAGTTCCGTTCGATGATTCGTCCGGTACAAGAGGCAGGTTTCGACTTCTGGGTGGTGCCCGGCAACAGCATGTGGAGCACGGTCTTCCCGATGATGCCCAACTATGAGAAGAACATCGCCAACTTTGCCCGCGATGGGTGGCAATTAGGAGCTAAAGGATTGATTAACACGGCGTGGAATGATTCGGGTGAAGCATTATTGAACAGCTCTTGGCACGCCTTCGGTTGGGGTGCCGAGATGGCTTGGAAGCCCATCACTGCCACTGAGCATGCTGCTGCCGAGCAGGAACGGGCGGAACGGCTCCGGATCTTCGACACCAATTTCAACTTCCAGTTTTTCCATTTCTATAATAATGAGAACATTATCGCCGACTTTCTGCGTGTGCTGGCCCAATATCAGGAAAGTCCTGTGCCGGAACTCTATACCATGGGCTCGTTGTGGCGGTTCTGTCCGTGGCAGCTCTTCCCGCCGCTGCTTACCGAGGAGGCGCTGGCCGATGTGAAAGAGGAACGTATGTCGCTGATGTTCACCATACAACTGCTTCAGCTGATCCTTTCCGAACAGGCGCAGTACGAAAATCCTGAACTCATCTATTGTGCGGTGCAGGCCACCAATCGTATGTGGAATGATGTGATGCTTCAGAAGTATCGCTTCGACCTGTATCACTATATGCAGACAAGAGAGGTGGCAGATTATCAGATGTTGGAAGAGTCTTCTGCTGACTTGCAGGCTTGGCTGGTCAAGTTGCAAGAAGGTTACAACTATCTGCGCAACTTGGAGTACCGTCCTTACTGGCAGTCGGTTACTGATAGGTATTATACCCGTCAGCTAATACAGCTGTATGAAACGCCGCAGCATGTCTTTTTCAACACCTCACGCACGCAGAATGGATTGTTGCTGGAGTTGAGCACGGCGCTTCCCAACTGCAAGATTGATTATATGTTGGATGGTGACACAAGTACAATGAAGCCCTATACTAGTCCCATTATATTGGATCATCCTTGCGTGGTGTCGGTTAGAAGTGGTATGGCAGCGAAGGATTGGGTTTTCGATGAAAAGAAGTTCGATGTTCATCTTGGTTTGATGGCGCAGGCCAGCAGTTCTGGGGGGTACAGCACCTATCGTCCCGAATACAGCGGTGGGGGAGAGGATGCCCTTTTCGATGGGGAGCGGGGGTCGGAAAGTTATCGCGATGGAAAGTGGCAAGGCTTTCAGGGTAAGGATGTTACGCTGACTTATCGCTGGTCGCACGACACCCTCATCAGCGAGGTGGAGGTATCGTATCTGCACCATTATACCGACTGGATTCTGGCCCCGCAGGATGTGGAGGTCTATACAACCGTCAATGGCAAGGAGAAGTTAGTGAAGAAACTGCACGTGAAACTCAATCAGGTGGGCGATGACCATCTCGGTTCTATCGTGCTGACCGGTTTGAAGTTACGCACCGACAACCTGAAGGTGGTGGTGCGCAATCCGGGTGTGCTGCCGTCAGGTCATAGCGGTGCTGGTTATCCTTCTTATATTTTCTTGGATGAGATTTTGATTCGATAATTCTTTAATAATAAGATATTTATGGATATTTTTAATGATGAATACTTCATGCGGCAGGCCCTCAACGAGGCTGATGATGCGTTGTTGGAAGGCGAGGTGCCTATCGGGGCGGTAGTGGTGATGGAAAACAAGGTGATTGCCCGTGGGCACAACCACACGCAGCGGCTCAACGATGTGACGGCTCATGCCGAGATGGAGGCGATAACGGCAGCTGCCAACCATTTAGGTGCCAAATATCTGAACGACTGTACCTTATACGTTACGGTAGAGCCGTGTGTGATGTGTGCGGGCGCTATCGCCTGGGCGCAGGTGGGCACGTTGGTGTATGCCGCCTCCGACCCGAAACGGGGCTATACCACTTTGGAGCGTCCTGTGCTGCATCCCAAAACGCTGGTCAGAACGGGCGTGCTGGCTGAGGAGAGCGAGAAGATGATGAAGGATTTTTTTGCATCGAAACGAAACGGGTAGGAGAATGGCGGCGAAGATTATTGAGGTAGAAACACTGGACCATCCCGGCTTGGAACTGTTTGCGCGGCTCACCGAGACGCAGTTGCGCAACCGGCTGGAGCCTGAGAAAGGCATCTTCATTGCCGAGAGTCCCAAGGTGATACGGGTGGCGTTGGAGGCCGGTTGCGAGCCTTTGGCGTTGCTCACCGAGCGTAAGTTTGTGGAGACGCAGGCGGCGGAGTTCATCCGTGCCTTTGAGGGCGTGCCCATCTATACGGGTGCGACTGATCTGCTGTCGCAGCTGACAGGTTATGCGCTGACGCGCGGGGTGTTGTGTGCCATGCGGCGGCCGGCACCGAGGCGTGTGGAAGAGGTGTGTGCGGGTTTGCGCCGCGTGGTGGTGCTCGACAGCGTGGTGGATGCTACCAATGTGGGGGCGATCTTCCGGTCGGCGGCGGCCCTCGGCTTCGAGGCGGTGCTGCTCACACCCACCTGCTGCGACCCGCTCAACCGCCGTGCCGTGCGCGTGAGCATGGGCACGGTGTTTCAGATTCCGTGGACGTATCTTTGCGACCGTCCGGAGGAGTGGCCCATGCCCGCCGCGCAAAGCCTGCGAACGTTAGGGTTTAAACTCGCCGCCATGGCACTGTCCGACAATGCGATAGCACTCGACGACACTTGCCTGGCGGCGGAGGAAAAATTGGCGGTAGTCATGGGCGCCGAGGGCGACGGGCTCTCGCGGAAAGCCATCGCTGGCAGCGACTATGTAGTGAAGATTCCGATGGCGCACGGGGTGGACTCGCTCAACGTGGCGGCGGCCAGTGCGGTGGCCTTCTGGCAGCTGCGGGTGAAGTGAGATAGATATCGTTTCTTTTTTGAAATAAAAAAGGCAGAAACCATTTCGATGGCCTCTGCCTTTTAATTGCCTACAATGGCAATTATCGGTTCAGCAGCACCTTGGCTGTTCCCATGACATTGTCCTTGTCAATCCAGCGAATGAAATAGACACCCGAGGAATAACGCGACAGATCGATTGGCACGGTCTGTAGGGATACACCGCGTGCATCTGCCATATTGACCACATCCAACACCCTGCCGTACACATCCAACACCTGAATTTCACCATCCACCCATTGAACATTGTTCATTGTACATTGTACATTGACAATCCCTGTGGTGGGATTCGGATAAAGAGTGAGAGAATTAGAGTTGTACTCGTTGATGCCGACGCTGACATCTACACAGTCAGTGGTGTCGGCGCATCCGCCCAATGCGATGATACAGGCATAACTGCCAGAAACGAGAGGGAAAAACTGTTGCTGTGTCGCACCTTCAATGGGTTCGTTAGTGGAACAGTCAATCCATTGATATTCAGCATTATCTTGGATGGCTACCAAGAAATGAAAGTTCTCTGCTGTGCCATTCCACTCAACTTCTATATTGATGCGGGTGACGGTTAAGGTCATGATAACCAGACTGTCGCAGCCGTTGGCTGCCGTCAGGGTCACGCTGTCCATGCCTTCATCTTCAAACACGATGTCGTTCCAAGTGTAGGGCAACTCGCTGGCACAGATGGTGATACTCTCGGTGCTTGTCACGGGCTGGTTGATGGTGAGATGCAGCGTCACCACGCTGTCGCAGCCGTTGGCGGCGGTGAAGGTCATCGGGTAGTCACCCGACTCGCTATAGGTCTGACCGTTCCATGTATACGTCACGCAAGCCTCATCGGTGATTTCGCTCTCGACAGGCTGGTGAATGGTCAGATGCAGCGTCACCACGCTGTCGCAGCCGTTGGCGGCGGTGAAAGTGGCGGTGTAATCGCCGGAGGTAGTGTAGGTCTGGTTGTTCCAGTCATAGCTGACGCAAGCCTCTTCGGTGATTTCGGTCTCGACGGGCTGGTTGATGGTGAGGTGCAGTGTCACCACGCTGTCGCAGCCGTTAGCAGCGGTGAAGGTGGCGGTATAATCGCCAGATGTGTTGTGGGTCTGGCCGTTCCAATCATACGTCATACAAGCCTCGTCGGTGATTTCAGTCTCAACAGGTTGGTTAATGGTGAGATGCAGCGTTACCACACTGTCGCAACCATTGGCGGCAGTGAAGGTGGCAGTGTAGTCGCCAGACGTGTTGTAGGTCTGACCGTTCCAATCATACGTCACACAAGCCTCGTCGGTGATTTCTGTCTCAACGGGCTGGTTAATGGTGAGGTGCAACGTTACCACGCTGTCGCAACCGTTGGCGGCGGTGAAGGTGGCGGTGTAATCACCAGACTCGTTATAGGTCTGACCGTTCCATTCATACGTCACACAAGCCTCATCGGTGATTGCGCTCTCAACGGGCTGGTTGATGGTCAGGTGCAGCGTCACCACACTGTCGCAGCCGTTGGCGGCGGTGAAGGTGGCGGTGTAGTTGCCAGACTCACTGTAGGTTTGGTTGTTCCATTCATAACTGCCGCAGGCCGTTTCTGTAATTTCGCTTTCAATGGGCTGGTTCACAGTGAGGTGAAGGGTGTAGTGTGTGGCACAGAAGCCCTCGCCAGGAATGGTGGCCTCGTAGGTGCCCGCTTCACTTTCATTGAAAATGTCGTCAGTATAAGTCTGACCATTACAGATGCTCTCGTTGAGCACAATCTCTTCGGTCGGATTGAGCGAGTAGCGGATGTCGCCATTGGTGTAAGCAATGGTGATGCTGCTGACATATACTGCTGATCCACCGAGTCGGAGGTAGAAGTATCGTGCCGGTGTGGTGACATTCCAGCGCACTTCGGATTCGTTGTCGGTAGCGGTCTGGGTGTTGAGGGCGGTGCCTTCGCTGCTGAAGTTATCAGCCGTAAGCGAAGTGTTGGCAAGGTAGGGAGTCCATGGGCGCGGGGAACCGTTGCCGGCTCCTACGATGCTGATGGAAACGATGTTGCCGGGCAACTCAGTCACATTGTAGGGGTGCGGGGCGGTAGTGCCACGCATTTGCATGCAAGCATCGTTGGTGTAAACGTCGGCGATGCCGGTGATGGCAGTGCCGTTGACGGCTGAAATAGCCTGCCACTCATCGGGGGTGCCATAGCCTGATACGGTGGCAAAGCTGCTGCGAGTGATGACGATGCTGTCGAGTTCGGGCATCTGCATGAAGACTGCATACAGTGTGATGTCGCTCGTCGGGGTGAGGGTGGTGATGAGTTCGGGCATATTGTTAGTGCCGAAGGTGTTGTCGGCTGTCCAGCCGGCGAACGTCACAGCACCGCAACCGCTTGGCGTGGGCAAGGCGAGAGTCTCATCAGCCGTGTTGAAGACGACAGACGGCACCAGCGAGGTGTTGCCGTTCACATCGAAGGTGACGGTATAGTTGTGGGTGATGGTCAGGTGCAGGTTCACCACAGAGTCGCAGTTGTGAATGTTGGTGAAAATGCGAGTGTAAACACCTGATTCGTTGAAAGTTTCTTCGTTCCAAGTGTAACTGTCAATAGCGGTTTCATTCAGGTCGGTGGTGTCGGGCGTGTTGATGGTGAGTTGCAGCGTGACGATGGAATCGCAGCCCTCGGCGGTCTGCCCCAGCCAGGTATATTCGCCACTTTCCGTATAGGTGGTGCCGTTCCATTCGTAGCTGGAGCAGGCTTCGTCGGTAATGGTGAGGGTGGCGGGTTGGTGAATGGTGAGGGTGAGCACAACGGTGCTGTCGCAGCCGTTAGCCGCCTGACCGTTCCAAGTGTAGGTGCCGCTCTCGGTGTATTCGGTATCGTTCCAAGTGTAGGTGCCGCAGGCCTCATCGCTGATCTCCTGATAATAGGTGGGAAGTACGGTCAGGGTAAGATTCACAATGCTGTCGCAAGTGCCTGGGCGTTCGATGGTCATGCTGTGGGTGAAGACGCCGGCGGTCTCCGCCAGGATGTCGAATCCGTTTTCGGTATAATGGGTGTTCTGGCACACCTCAGCGGCAAGCTCGGTGATGGTGGCCGAACCCACGGCAAGGTGCAGACGCACAATGCTGTCGCAGTTAGCGGCATTGGTGAGCGTTAACTCGTAGTCACCAGCCTCGCTCTCGTTGAAGCCATACTGGTTGTAAGTCTCTCCGCTGCAAATCTGTGCATAGAGATCGGTGGTGTCGGGAGCGTTCAACGTCAGGTGCAGCGTGTAGGTGTCGTCGCAGAACTCACCGGCCACGGTGCGGGTGTAGGTGCCGGAGGCCGTCAAGGTCTCGACATTGCCGGCGTAAGTCCATACATATTCGTAGCCGCAGGTTTCTACGGTTTCTTCGTAGTTCGCCCCTTGACGGATGGTAAGATTCAGGGTTACAATGCTGTCGCAGCCCTCCGTGGTCAGGAATTCTTTCACATATTCACCACTCTCATAGTAGGTATCGTCGCCCCAAGTGTAACTGTAGCAGGTGTCGATGCTGAGGCTCACATTGGCTGGTTCGTAGATGGTGATGTTGTAGATGGTGGTGATGGGACATGCGTAGAAGTAAATGGGATTGGGCTCACTGATCGTGTCGCTGGTGGTTTCCGTAAAGATTCTGTCGGGGTCGCCGGCAATCACCAGCGTTCCACATGCAGCAGTGTCAATGCGGATGGTGTCAGGCTCTTCTACAGTCAGTTCCAAGCGCATCACTTCGCTGCAATAGGGGATTTCGGAGGGCATTTCCACAAAGTAGGTACCAGTGGCGGGGTCATCTATCGAGAATCCCCAGTCGTAATAGCTCTGACCAGCACACACTATGTCGGTCACCACGTTGGTGTCGGGTTGGGGAATGGAGAGGTAGGTCACCGCTTCGGGCTTGAAGTAGCTGACTTCCACCTGGTCCAGATAGGCGGCAGCGGTGTTGAAGGCAAGATAGAAATAGTGGTAATCGTCGGAGAGGGCCACATCCCACCAGTCGCTGTCGCCGCCAGCGATGGACTTGGGTTCCAGCGGGGTGCCTTCTGTCAGGTAGTTTTCTTCCGTCAGCGGCACATTGGCCACGTAAGGGGTCCAGGTGCGGGTGGAGCTGTTGCTGGCCACCATGAGGCGGATACCGGTGACGATGCCGGTAACGGGACGGGTGTTGTACATCCCCGCGCGGGTGGCGTTCATCTGCATGGCATTACTGTTGGTATAAAGGTCGCAGTAGCCTTCCAAGGTGTCGGTGCCGTTGGGGTCAAGGGTGAGCCAGGCATCCAGCGTGCCGTAAGGAGTCACCGTCTCCTCAAAACTCTCTCTTGTGATGTAGAATTGACTTGAGGCAAATTCCCAGCCTTTCATAAAGATGGCGTACAATGTGGTGTCCTGTGTGGGGATGAAAGTGCCGGCAGGAAGTATCTCCATGCCGCTGATGTCGGATACGGGAGATGTCAATTCAGCTGATGCCCATCCGATAAAATCCAAACCTTTGCAGGTGAGGGGGGTGGGAAGCTCAACTGCCTCTTCACCTTCGGTATAATATAAAGTGTCGAAAATGTTGTTCAGACCGGCCACGTTTAATGCCACATAGAAGGTCTGCGGGTCAACAATAGGGATGTCTTCGTAATCCTCCAGGTCGGCCATGCTTCTCGGGAAGATTTCGTAGGTGCCGTTGTAATCGAAAACAACACCAGTAATGTTCTGTGCCACAGTGGGAATGGCTTCTCCTGCAAGGTCGAGGTCGTTGTAGCGAACTCCCATCTTGGGATTGTTGTTGCCGTTGAGGTCGTAATAGGTGGCGCCTGAAAAGGTAGTTGCCGTGGTGCTGATGACTACGTTGGTGAGGGTGACGAGTTGCGCTTCGTAGTTTTCAGCGTCTGCCAATAACTCCTCGCAGGTCAGCTCGATAGGGGTGATCACGCTGCCGGTGCCTGCGGAGGCTCCCGGGTCCATGGTGGGCACAAACTGCAGCATGCCCTGATAGACCTGAAGGGTGCCGACGACGCCGGTGATGGCGTCGCCCTGCACGTAAGTGCTGGTAATATGTCCTGGGCTGTCATCAATGAGGATGGCGGCGGTGGCATCCTGGATGTATTTGGCGTGGCGGGTGTTGTTGGCGAAGGTGACGGTGGCTGTGCCAGTGTAGTGGTACAGCGTGCCGTCGGTAGCCCCTTGGCGCAAGGTGGCAAGGTCGGCCACGTCAATCGGGAAGGTGTAGGTGGCGGTGGCAATCGGACTGCTCTCGTCATTCAGCACGGCGATGGCCTTGAGGGTGGTAGTCTGCGTGATGGTGATGGGAGAAATGTACTCCAAAGAGCTTTCGTTAGGTTCAGTGCCGTCCAGTGTGTAGTAAATCACCGCATCGGGCTCTTCGCACGCGATGGTGACGGTTTGCGGAGTGTAATAAGTGCCTGTGTTCACTGAGAAGGTGGGACGCGGTACGCTCGACGTGGATTCCGTAAGTCTGAAGAAGCAGGTGCGGGTGCTGCTGATATTGGTGTGGATGGAAGTGTAACTGCGCCAATCGTTTCCGTTGTAAATACCTACGTAGCGTCCATATTCCACATTCTTCAGATAGTTGCTTTCCATGATGAAATGCTTGTTGGTATTGGTGCCCACACGGATGCCATTATTGGTATTGGTACTGTACAGCCACGTTTCTGTTGTGCCATTGGGGTATAAAATGTAGCCGGTGGCATCTTCTCCGATGTTCCACTTGCAGTTATCGGGCACCACTGACGTGATTTCCGTTTTGTCACTGTTTAAGGTGAGGGGATAGGGGGTGGGAGCGGACGAGGCACCGTTGCTGTTGATCATGGCACAGCTGCTGGTGGTGTCCAAAATCACGAAAATATCAGTTGAGGTGAGCTCGCTGATGTCAACCAAATTCCAGGTCTGCCCTTTCAGGGTGCCAAAGGCGACCACAAAAAGAGTCGCCAAAGTGAAAATTACCTTGGGTAAAAATGTTTTTTTCATAAATTATAAATTTTCTTAATACTTATCTATCAATATTTTAAAATGAATTATCAACCTTTGTGTGTGAATTATTATCCTCAGCAAAAGTACGATAATATTGTGAAATGAAGATGGGATGAAGAAAATTTATTCGGCCAATTCTTGCAGTCTTTCAGCCATTGCATCGATGACTTGGAAATTCCTCGGACAGAGGTTGTCGATGCTGCTGGAGGGGATGGGGTAGGCATGGCCTTCCTTGACTGCTCTTAGCTGGTTGTAAGGTGCTGTATGACAAAATGCATCATAGTCCTCCTCACGAATGAAAATGCAGTCGGGGTCTTGTTGGAAGAGGTATTCGCGGCTCACACTCCATGTGGTGAGACTCTCGCCGATGTTGCGGCCGCCCGCCAGCGTGATGATGTCGTGGATGAAGGTGTTGCCAGGAACCGTGTAGTCGCCGGTCGCTCCAAAGCCCACCACATAATACACCGATTTCTGCGACTTTGGCGCATTCGACTTGTACTGGTTGATTTTATGATGATAGTTTTGGGCAAGTTGGTCGGCTGCCTCGGTGCGGTTCAGCAATTTCCCTACGGTTCGGATCAGCCGCGGCAGGTCGTCAATGCGCTGCTCTTCTTTCAGACAATATACCGGAATGTTGGCTTTCTCAAACTGCTTCACGGTCTTGTCGCTGACGATGGAGCCTACGATGACCAAGTCAGGACGCTGTTTCAGCACATTCTCTACATTGATGTTGATGAGGTCGCCGACTTTGGGAATGTTTTGGGTTTCAGGGGGATAGTCGCAGAACTGGGAGATGCCTACCAGCTTGTCTTCGGCATGTAGCAGGAAGATGGCCTCCGTGACAGCCTGCGAGAAAGAAACAACGCGAAGGGGCTCGTTTTGGAGCACCACTTCGCGCTGGTATGAGTCCTTCCCTTTGAAAAATACGTTTTCAGTTTTCTGTTGCTGACGGTTGCAGCCGATCAGCAGCGTAGCAATACAAAGGACAAGGAGAAGTTTTTTCATAAATTATTGAGGATTGACTTCCAAAAGTTCCACTTCGAAAATCAGGGTTGCACCGGGCTTGATGGTCTGTGCACCACGGTCGCCGTACGCCAAGTTGGAGGGGATGTAGAAGATGTATTTTGAGCCTTCGCTCATCAGCTGCAGACCTTCGGTCCAGCCAGAAATCACGCCGTTGAGCGGGAATACGGCGGGCTCACCACGCTGTACTGAGGAGTCGAAAACGGTGCCGTCGAGCAAGGTACCCGTGTAATGCACTTTCACTCTGTCGGTTGCGGCGGGTTTCTTGCCGTTTCCTTCTTTCACCACTTTGTACTGAAGGCCGGAGGCAGTCTCTTTCACATCCTTGTTCTTCTTGTTTTCAGCCAAGAATTTGGCACCCTCTTCTTTCTGTTCCGTCAAGGTGCGGTTCTGGGCCTCTTTCACCATCTCATCCACATAGCTGAAGGCCTCCTGCATCTGTTCCTGGTTGAACTGGTTCTCGCCGGCCATGGCCTCTTTGATGCCCTTCACCAGCATGTCCATGTCAACGGTGATGCCCAGGTTTCTGAATTGTTCGCCATAGTTGGCACCAAGCGCGTAGCTTGCTTTCTCTTGTTTTGTCATTTCGGTTTGTGCTTTGGTCGCGGTGCCGGCAAAAATCAGACTGGCACATGCGAAGATTAATAATAAGTTTCTCATGATTTGAGGTTTTGAATTTGAGGGTGCAAAAATACGATTTTTCTTAGAAAAATAGAGCCATCATCTCTTCCAGCGTCACATTTCTGAAATAATCGCTGATTTCCACGGTCTCCAAAATCTTACGAATTCTTTCAGTATCATACTTTTGATGGAGGAAATGGCTTTCAAACTCCGCTGGTTCTTTTTGTGAGAAGAAATCCCCATAGAACTTGATGTTCTGGATGAGTCCCTTCTCCACGTTGAGGTTCAGTTCCACGTTGCCGCCGCCCGTGCGCATCAGCTTGCTGTAACTGAACTTGGGCGATGTGCCGAAGTTCCACTCCCAGGTGCTGTACTTTTCGTCACGCAGCTGGCGGATGGCCTGCAGGTCTTCCTCAGTGAAATCATACATGACGGCCTTCCCACTGTTGTCGCGGATGTTCCGCATCACAGTGTCGATGAAGTCGGTGACGGTCATCGGCTTGGGAAGGTGCTCGCTGATGTTGGTGACACGCTTCCGCACCGATTTTACGGCCTTATCGGTGAATTTCAGCGGGTTGACCTTCAATGCTGCCGTCAGGTCGCTCATCTCGGAGGAGAACAGCAACGTGCCGTGGTGCAGGATGCGGTTTTTATAGACGCATTGTGCCGTTCCGGAGAATTTCATCCCGTTGATGGTCAAGTCGTTGCGGCCTTCAAATCGGGCGGGTACGCCCAACTCATTCATCACCCGCAGGATGGGCTCCGAGAAGGTGCGGAAGTCGCCGCTGCCCTTGCTGCCGATGAAGGTGTAGTTCACATTGCCGAGGTCGTGGAACACCGCGCCGCCGCCCGTCATGCGCCGCACCACCTTGATGGCGTGCTCCTGCACGTAGTCTGCGTTGATCTCCGCTGCCGTGTTCTGGTATTTGCCAATAATGATGGATTTGTCGTTGCGCCAAAGCATAAAGATGTCTTCCTCAAAATGTTTGAGAACATACTCCTCGGCGGCAAGGTTAAAACAGGGGTCGGTGCTGGGGTTGTAAATGCAAAGCATGGTGGTTGGGGGTTGATTTGTTGATTCGTTGATTCGTTGATGGGGAGGGTTTGAGTTAAGAAGTTAAGAAGTTAAGATTTATCCTCGGATCTGTTTGAGCGGCGAAGCGGCCACCGTGCCGATGCGAATGCCATTGCGTTCGGCAGCCTGGCGCAGATAGGGCTGGAAATGGAAGGCTACGGAGCCTATTAGGTGCAGGGGTAGGGTGTCGTGGTCGGGGATGGGAAGGATTTGTTGATGGAAGAACTGGTTGAAGGATTCTGTTGTAATTGCTTGTAATTCAGTAAATTCTTCTATATTATTTCCGATGAATTGAGCCAATCCTGAAAAGAACAGGTTGGGGGAGGGGGCGCGGTACACGCGGCGCAGCACCTCGCTGCGGTCCAATCCGTATGTGCTCTCCAGTTGGGTGCGGCACGCTGCCGACAGGTCGTTTTGGAGGTAGCGGGTGATGAGCAGCTTGCCGAGGTGGGTGCCGCTGCCCTCATCGCCGAGCATCCAGCCCAAGGAGGGCGAAATCTCCGTAATCTGATGACCATCATAGCGGCAGGCAGCGGCACCCGTGCCGAGGATCGCCACCATACAGGGTTCGCCACCGCCCAGCAGACGGCAGGCACCCGCCAGGTCCGACTCTACCACTATGGTTGTAGCGTGATAGTGGGCTTCGATGGCCTTTCGCACGCGCGCGGCGTTCTGCGCGTTGCCGCATCCCGCACCGGCAAACACAATCTCCTGTACATCGCTACCGGTCTGTTCCGCAAATTGCGCCATGGCAGCGTCGATGGTGGCGTCATCGGCATAGCTGGCGTTGATGCCGGCACCCGTGAAATGCCGCACATAGCGGTGCTGCTCATCCAGAAGGATGCAGTCGCACTTAGTGGCTCCGCTGTCGAAAAATAAATTTGTCATTTTCAGATATTTGATGGTTCGTTAGGGCGGAATGAGAACTCGCAGCCGCAGTATTGTTGGTTGTAAAATCCGTTCTCCTTCAGTAGGATGTTGCGCCGCTCCTGCAGACCGCCTTTCCGCCAGTTGCGGTCAAGAAATTCCACGTCGGGGTAGGGAAGTGCCGCTGCCTGTCCCGCCTCGCTGATCTGGTCGAGGCGCTTCCAGCGTGAGGAGGCTAACGTGGTGGCAAACAGTGCGATACCCAGCTCGTGGGCGAGGCGGGCGGTCGCCTCCATCCGCATCCGGAAACACTGCAGGCATCGCTCGCCGCGCTCGGGCTCTTCCTCCAGACCGGCGACGGAACACCGCCAAGCCTCATGGTCGTAGTCGCCATCGATGATAGGCACGCCTAATTTGGCGGCGTATTTCGTGCATTCGTTCTTGCGGATAAGGTACTCCTGCTCCGGATAGATGTTGGGGTTGAAGTAGAACAGGGTGGGTTCCCAACCGTTCTGCAACATCCATTCCAGAATGGCAGCCGAACAGGGCGCGCAGCAACAGTGCAGGAGAATTTTCATGATGATGTTTTCTGTTATAAAATAAAAAAGTGAACAGCAGCGTAACTGCCATTCACTTTATCTGATTTAGCAGAAATATCTGCTATTCATATTCATAATAATAAGTGGTTACATTGGTGTAGATGTTGGTAAGGTTGCCAACCGTGTGGGTGGTCTTCTCGGTGCGGGTCTCTTCAACAGGATATTTGCCGTCGAGTTTCGGGAAGGTGATCTCCATGTCAATCACGCGGCTGCTGATGTAGGTGTCCTCAAAGTGGTAGGACTGCACAGCGTTTTTGGAGAGACCGTAACCGGTGACATCATCACCGAGGCCTTCGGGGGCAAGCAGATGGTAGAAGGGGTTGAGGTTTTTGCTGTAGGTGAAGGTGTAGGTGAAGTCGTTGTTGTTGTTATCGTGTCTCTTGAGACCAATGACATTGTTGTGGTCGTATTCATACACATCGCTGTATTTGTAAAGACCTTTGGCTTCAGCCTGGCAGGCTTTGAACTGGGTCACCTGGGTCTCGGCGATGGTCGGGTCGATGCCGCGGAAAGCCACATCGAGGAGGCGGGAGTTTTTCATGAAACCGTTGTCGATGACAGCGTCAACGCCGGAGATGAACTTGCCGTCGTGTTTGAAGGTATAGGAGGCCACCTCTTCATTGTCGCTCATCCAAGTGATGCTTTTCAGTAATTTTCCATCGTAGGAATAGATGATTTCTTCGTCGCCAGCGCTGAGGGAAGAGAGCTGTTTTTTGTCATAATTGAAGTTGATGGTTACGTCATCATCATTGAGGGTGATGCTGGTGAGGACTTTGCCGTCCCAATTCCAAGTCTCCTGCAGGATGCGGTCGCCGCCGTCTTCGGAGGTGTATATCTTGGAGATTTTTTTCTTCGGTTTGTACACGCCATCTTTCTGGCAAGAATTGAAAGCGAAGGCCACCATGCAGGCGGTGAAGGCGATGAATAAGGTTCTGATGGTTTTCATGGATGAAAAATTTAATTTAAATAATTGATTGATTGATGTTTTTCTTTTTTAAGATTTAGGCTGCAAATATACAAGTATTTTTTGGAAAAAAATATCAAAAAATTATTTTTCAGCTTAATAAATATTTGTACCTTTGCACTCGCAAAATTTGAAGTAAAATGAGTGATAAGTTATTGCAAATTTCCGGCTCTCCGCACGTGCATGGTGAAGAGTCTGTGAAGAAAATCATGTGGTCGGTGGTCATCGCGTTGCTGCCGGCTTTCTTGGTCTCGGTTTACTATTTCGGCATTCCGGTCATCATCCTCACGCTGGTTTCTGTCGGGTGCTGTATGTTGTTCGAGTGGCTGATTGTCAAGTTCCTGATGAAGCAGGAGTCCACTATCATGGACGGCTCTGCGGTCATCACGGGTATGCTGGTGGCCTTCAATGTGCCGGCCAACCTTCCCATCTGGATGCTGATTGTCGGTGACTTGGTCGCTATCGGCATTGCCAAGATGGCATTCGGCGGATTGGGCAAGAACCTTTTCAACCCGGCCATCACGGCGCGTGTGTTCCTGCTGATCTCGTTCCCGACGGCCATGACCAGCTGGCCGGTTCCGCGCCAGGGAGCCCGTGCATTTGCCGATGCAGTCACCGGTCCCACGCCACTCGGCGTCATTAAGGAGGGCGTGAAGAGCAACCCCCATGCCATGGATTCGCTGATGCACAGCACGCAGACGCTCAGCGACAGCACGACGGCGACTATGCCTAACGGTTTCGACTACCTGGTCGGTCAGATGGGCGGCAGCTTCGGTGAGGTTTCGGCCATCGCCCTGCTGCTCGGTGCTATCTTCCTGCTGGTGCGCCGCGTCATCAGCTGGCATATCCCTGTATCGTTCCTGCTCACCGCCTTCGTCTTCGCAGGCATCTTCTGGCTCGTCGATCCCACCCATTATGCTACTCCGTGGTTCCACCTGCTCACCGGCGGTATGATTCTCGGCGCCTGCTTCATGGCTACCGATATGGTCACCTCACCCACCTCCAAGTGGGGCATGATCGTGTTCGGTGTGGGATGCGGTCTTATCACCATGATCATCCGTCTCTGGGGCGCCTATCCGGAAGGAGTCTCCTTCTCCATCCTCATCATGAACGCCCTCGTTCCGTTGATCGACAAGGCCTTCAAGCCGAAGCGTTTCGCCCATTAATTATCAAGAAATTTTCTCAACTAATAAATATATATAGTAATGAGTAAAAAAACATCCACCCTTCCCAATATGCTGTTGGCCCTCGTGGTCATCGCTGTGGTGGCCGCCGGCGCACTGGCCGCTGTCTATGCGCTGACCAAGGATCCCATTGAAAAGGAACAGCAGCGGGTTCGTCAAGAAGCCATCCAGAAAGTGCTGCCCAACTTCAAGGGAGAAATCAAACCCGAGAGCATCCTCGCTTTCCAAGGTGACAAACAGGAAATTACGGTCAATCTGGCTTACAACGCCGACGGTTCGCTTTTCGGCGCAGCTGTTGAGACCTACACCGACAAGGCTTTCGATGGCAGGTTCACCATCATGGTGGGCTTCGATGCAGAGGGCAACACCATCGGCACCTCCGTCATCAAGGCTTCCGAAACCCCCGGTCTGGGCGACAAGATCAAGACTGACGAGTTTGCCGGACAGTTCAAAAACAAGGACAAGAAAATCAATCCTAAGGCCAGCCAATTTGCCCTCAAGGTTGTCAAGGATGGCGGCGAGGTGGATGCCATCACGGCGGCCACCATCTCCTCACGCGCCTTCTGCGACGCTGTGAACCGCGCTGCCAAAGGTTATGACGAAGTCCTTAAAAAGAAAGGAGTTACAAAATGAAAAAGTTGAAAATCCTCACCAACGGCATTCTGAAGGAGAATCCCACCTTCGTACTCGTGCTCGGTATGTGCCCCACGCTGGGTGTTACCACTTCGGCATTCAACGGATTAGGTATGGGTGTGGCCACCATGTTTGTGCTCATCCTCTCCAATATGCTGATTTCCTTGCTTAAGAATTTCATTCCCGACCGTGTGCGTATCCCCGCGTTTATCGTGGTCATCGCCACCTTCGTCTCCATTGTTGACCTTCTCATCAAAGGTTTCGTTCCCAGCTTGGGCGACAGCCTCGGGCTCTTCATCCCATTGATTGTGGTGAACTGCATTGTGCTGGGCCGTGCGGAGGCCTTCGCTTCCAAGAACGGCGTGTTCGACTCCATCCTCGACGGTATCGGTATGGGTGTCGGCTTCACACTGAGTCTTACCCTTATCGGTGCGGTGCGCGAGATACTCGGAAGCGGCGCCATCTTCGGCCACGCTTTTCTGCCCGCCTCCACCAACATCCTCGTATTTGTCCTCGCCCCCGGCGCGTTCATCGTGCTTGGTCTGCTGATGGCTCTCATTCGTCATATCCAACAACCCAAATAATCGATCGCTATGGAATACATTTTAATGCTTATCGCCTGCGTATTTGTCAATAATATTATATTGTCGCAGTTTTTGGGAATCTGTCCCTTCCTGGGCGTTTCCAATAAACTTGGCACCGCTCTCGGCATGGGTGTCGCCGTCATCTTTGTTATGACCTTGGCCACGCTGGTCACCTCCCTTATCCATGTGTATGTGCTCGTGCCGATGGGGTTGGAGTTCCTGCAGACCATCGCTTTCATCCTGATTATCGCTGCCTTGGTGCAGATGGTGGAGATTATCCTCAAGAAGTCCAGCCCGTCGCTCTATCAGGCATTGGGTATTTTCCTTCCCTTGATCACCACCAACTGCGCAGTGCTGGGTGTGGCCATCGGCGTTACCCAGAAGTTCGACATCACTGCCGGTAGCTATATCCTTGACAGTGTGGTTTATACCGTTTGCTCCGCCATCGGTTTTGCGGTGGCCATCTGCATCTTTGCTGGTCTGCGCGAGCAACTGGAGCTGGTGAAGGTTCCCAAAGCGATGAAGGGTGTTCCGATTGCCCTCATCACCGCCGGTATCCTCGCCATGGCTTTCATGGGCTTCGCCAACCTGGTGCCCGCGAACTAATTCCACATTTAGTCGGACAAAATTCGATTACAACATCTGAAATGAAAAAAATCTTTTTCTCGATATTGATGACAAGCCTCGCTATCACGGGGCTTTTTGCACAAAAAAAGGTCAACCCGTTGCCGGTTGACAGCACCTTTGCCTACGGCAAGGAGTACATCATCTATGCGCTTCCGCAGACGGCCTTCCAAGTGAACGTCACCGTGACACGTTCGCATGAATTTGCGGGTGTCTATTCCCAATACGCTGGTAAGTTGTTGGGACTCAACAATGTCATTTCTTCAGATAATATTTCTTATTCTTTGAAAAATGTTGAGATTCAGCCCATCGTGCTACCCGATACCGCTTGTATGTATGCGGTCCAATTGTCAGCTTCGCAGATGAAGGAGGCTTTGGCACAGAAGCAAAAATTGGCGGCTGCTGAGTCGGGAATGAGCCAGGAAGCGGTGACCTATAGCGAGCATCCATTAGATATTCCGGAATTTTTCCGCTTTTATTCTGACCTTGCCTATAAGGAACAGGCTGACAATTATACCGAAACGCAGATCGTAGATGGTGTGGTGCGTCAGGTGCCCGCCCAGAAGATTCAGATGGTGGCTAAGACCAATGCTCAGCAGGCGCAGGATGCCGCCGATATGATTGGCCATATCCGCGATGACCGTTATGAACTGATGACGGGAGCCAATGAGGTGGCCTATCCTCAGGCTACATTAGAGATGATGCTCAACCATTTGAACGAGATGGAGAAGAACTATATCGCGCTGTTCACGGGCTTTGTGGTGGATGAGGAGTTGCATTACACGGTGGTGGTGACGCCTGACAGCACGACCACGCTGCTTCCGCTCTTTTCAGTTTCATCGGGTACGGGCTTCAACACCCGCCTGTCGGCTAAGCCTGCCGAGAACTATTATCTGCAGCTGGTGCCCGCCGAGACGGTGGCCTCCGCTGATGCGTTTGCTGTGAGTTGGAGTTGCGCCAAAGGCCATAAGCCGAATACTGGCTACCGCATCCGCATCCCCCAATCCGCAGAAGTGAACCTGATGAGAGGCAGTGCGTTACTGCAGCCGGTCGGAACCTTCAATGTGTATCAGTTCGGTAATATTGAAGTGCTTCCTTTGAATCAGAATCATATTGATATTCAAAAAATTGGAATTATTTATTAGCGTATGAAAAATTATATAGCTATCCTGTTGGCCACTGTTTTTGTTGCTGCATTTTCATTGACAGGCTGTAAGAAGAAGGCGGATGATAAGACGCAGACCGAAGAAGAGGTGCGCTCGAAAGTGGAAGCGGCCGCAATGAACTATGCCAGAACCGACGAGGCTTTAGGCGCGTACGATAGCATCAAGTTTGTGAGCTACTCTCCCTATTTCAAATCCACGTATTGCGACCTGATGTGCCAACTGTTGAGCATCCAGCGCGATGAGTTGCAGCCCAAGATCGATTCCGCTATCGAAGTGCGCGACAACGATGCCCTCGTGAGTTTGTCGGCCAACATGGACAAAATTCAGAATAGTATCGACTATTTCAACAAACAGTCTTACAATAGTTTGAGCACTAAAGTTGACCCGGTCGTCATGTACGAGGCCAAGTGTTACAGTTATACCGATGGCTACATCGAGGAGTTCATTTATTTCGTCACGAAAGACTGGAAAGTAATCGATTTGGATCCTTTTGACCTCAAGTATTTGGAGCGTTTTTAATTTTTTTTGCAAAAAAATGAACAAAACACTTGACAAACGTGTTTTGATGTTGTAATTTTGCACCCCATTTTTTAGAGAGGAATATTGTAGCATGAAGTTATCACAATTTAAGTATTTTTTGCCTCAGGAATTGATTGCCTTGCATCCCATGGAATCGCGTGATGAGGCACGCTTAATGGTGTTGAATAGAAAGACGAAAACCATTGAGCATAAGATGTTTAAGGATATTTTGGATTATTTCGACGAAGGTGACCTTTTTGTCATGAACAACACCAAGGTTTTCCCGTCGGTTTTGTTCGGTGAGAAGGAGAAGACCGGTGCGAAGATTCGCGTCTCTTTGCTCCGAGAATTGGACGAAGAGAGCCGTTTGTGGGATGTTTTGGTGGATCCCGCCCGTAAAATCCGTATCGGCAACAAGCTCTATTTTGGCGAAAACAACGATTTGGTAGCCGAGGTCATCGACAATACCACTTCGCGTGGCCGTACCCTCCGCTTCCTCTTCGACGACGACCACGACGCTTTCAAACGCAAACTCCGCGAGTTGGGCTCGATGCCTATCCCGGATGATATTCTGCGTTTGCGCGACATCACCCCCGAAGATGAGCAGGATTACCAAACCCTGTACGCCAAGTGCGAAGGTGGTGTGGCCGCTCCTACCGCTGGTTTCCACTTCAGCCGTGAGTTGCTGAAGCGATTGGAAATCAAGGGAGTGGAATTCGCTGAACTGACGCTTCACGCCGGTCTGGGCAACTTCCGCGATATTGATGTGGAAGACCTTACCAAACACAAGACCGACTCGGAGGCTATGACGATTTCGGAAGAGTGCGCCCGCAAGATCAACGAGACGAAGGATGCTGGCCGTAATGTGGTGGCCATCGGTACCACGACTATGAAGGCGCTGGAATCATCCACCTACACCAACGGTCATGTGAAACCCTACGATGGATGGACCAACAAGTTCATCTTCCCGCAGTATAACTTCGTGGTTGCCAACGCTATGGTTACCAACTTCCATCAGTCGCAAAGCCCAATGTTGATGATGGTGGCGGCTTTTGGCGGTTACGAATTTGTGATGGAGGCTTACAAGCAGGCTGTGGAGCAGAAGTACCGCTTCCTCACCTTCGGCGATGCCATGCTGATTATCTGACCCTCGTCTTCCTTTTTATACAAATGAAAGAGGCGTACCGAAAGGTGCGCCTCTTTTTGTTATCGGCTATATAATTGCAGTTCAACGTACTGCAAAGCGGCATCGTGTTCCATCTCGCAGAGCCGCTCGTGACTTTCATGATAGAGCGAAAGTTCCGACAGGTATTCGATTAGCGAAATCTGTCCGCTCTCCAATGCCTGGTTGAGTAGTTCGAACACATCCACTGACTGTATCAGGTTGCGGTACTCGTCGATCTGCTGCACCAGAGCGCGGGTGGTCTCGTAGCAGCATTGCAGGTGTGTGCGGAAACGGAACTGCTCGTCGGCGGCCAGCAGCGCTGCAGCAGAACTTTGCGCGTTCGCTAACTTCACGGTGTTGGTCTGTTGCCACAACGGCAGCGTGAGACCCACTTTGATGCCTTGGAAAAGCTCCGAAGGCACCCGCTCGCACATGTATCCGGCTTGGAACTTGGGCGCCCACATCGACTTGCTGAGCTTCACCTCCTGCTGCGAAATCTCCTGCTGCTTGTTCAGCCACTCCATCTTGGGATTCTTCAACTGCCAGTCGTTGAAGCTGTTATAGAGCGCAAATTCGGGGAATTCGTCCTCCGTCACCTCTAACTTCACTCCGCCATTCAGCTGCTGGAGCTGTAAGAGCAGGTTGTTGCGCTCGGTTTCGGCGTGGCTTTTCTCCTGCTGGAGGTTCAGCTCCGCCAATTTCACCCGATTATAGTCGAAAATATTGATTTCTCCAGCATCAAACTTGGCCTTGTATGCCGATGAGATGTCGGCCAGGAATTGCAAACAGTGCTCCATGTCGCTGATACGAGCATTCTGATACACAATATTATAGTATAATTCTCCCACCTCTTTCAGAACCTCATTCTGCTGCTGGTTGAGAAAATATGTCGACTGCTCGTCGCGCAGGCGTGCGATGCGGTTTCGGTAAACGTATGTAGTGGGAAATTCGAATGGCTGCATCACGCTCACGTCAATGCGGTTGCCAATACTGTTGGGATTTCCCCACAAGTAGGCAAACTCCACTTCCGTGTTGTCGGGCGCCAATCCCACGTGGTTTTCCATGCAGTCTGCTTCTGCCTGCTGTTGGTAAGCCTTGATGGTCAGGTTGTTACTGCTTACAGCATTCCACACCTCTTCGACGGTTTGCCCTAACAATAGGAGAGGGGAGATGGTGATCAAAAGGCTGGTGATGATTTTTATGGTTTTCATAGTTTTATTCTTTAATGGATGATGCTTTCTCCTTGTGTGTCAGGAAGTAAACCACAGGCACTACGTATATGTTGAGGATGGTGGAAGTGACCAGTCCGCCCAGAATTACGATGGCGAGCGGGCTCTGAATCTCATTGCCGGGCAGGTTGCCGTTGATGGCCATGGGCAGCAGGGCGAGAGCGCCGGTGATGGCGGTCATCAGGATGGCATTCAATCGGTCGTTGGAACCTTGCACAACCGTTTCGGTGAGCGAAAGTCCGCTCTTTTGAAGCCGTAAGTAGTTGGATACAAGTAGGATGCCATTTCTGGTGGCGATGCCAAACAGGGAGATGAATCCGATGATAGCCGGAATGCTGAGCACGCCGCTGGTGAATCGGAGGGCGAACACGCCGCCGATGAGAGCCATGGGCAGGTTGATCAGGATGATGCTGGCGAGCTTGAAGTTCTTGAACTCGCGGAATAGCAGCAGCAGGATGATGATAAGGGCGAGCCCCGAGGTGAGCAGCAGCATACGGAAGGCGGTGGCCTCGCTCTCGAACTGGCCGCCGTACTCGATACGGGTGCCTTCGGGCAGCTTCACTTCCTTGTCGATAGTTTGTTGCAGCTCGGTTACCACACCGTGCAGGTCGCGACCAGCCACGTTGGCCGATACCACTAATTTACGCTGACCGTTCTCGCGGTTGATGGTGTTGGGACCGCTGGCAGAGCGAATCTCGGCCACCTCCGACAGCGGCACCTTCCCGCCATCGTACGTGTCTATCAGCGCATTGTTCAGTCCTTCAATGGTTTGCGTGTAGTTGGAGTCGAGACGCAGAATCAGATCATACTTGTAGGCGCCTTCGTAGATGTCGCTCAGCTTCTCGCCGCCGATGGCTGTGCTGACGTAGCGGTTGAACTGCTCGATGGTGATACCGTGCTGCGCCAGCATCTGGCGGTTGGCACGAATCTGCAACTGAGGAACTTCAACCTGCTGTTCCACATTCACATCTACCAGTCCTTCAATATGTTCGACGCTTTGTTTGATTTTCTGGCCGGTGGTGTACAAGTCGTTGAGGTCGTTGCCGAAAATCTTGATGGCGATGTTGGCGCGGGTGCCCGACAGGATGTGGTCGATGCGGTGTCCGAGCGGCTGTCCGACAGTGGTGGCGATGCCGGGTATGGCGGCCAGTTTTTCGCGAACTTCTTCCACGAACTCCTCTTTGGAGCGGTCTTTCAGTTGGAAGTTCACCTCAATCTCCGCGCTGTTGGTGGCCTGCGAGTGTTCGTCCAACTCGCCTCGGCCCGTACGGCGGCACGTGCCCGTCACCTCCGGAATCGACAGCAGGGTTTTCTCCACCAAATTCCCAATCTCATTATTCTCATCTAATGAAGTACCCGCCTGTGTCACCACCGAGAGGGTGAGCGACCCTTCGTTGAACTCGGGCAAGAAACTTCTCCCTAACGTGAAGAAAAGCGCCACCGCCACGATGAAGAGGCCTGCCACGCTGCCAATCACCCAGCCGTTGTGCCGCAGCGACCATTGCAGACTTTTCAGGTAGTGACGGCTCAGGAAACGCGTCAGCCATTTGTCTTTCTGGTTGCGTGCGAGGAACTTGTCGTGTCCCAACAGCATCTTCGACAGCAGCGGAGTCAGTGTCATGGCGACAATCAGCGACATGAAGAGGGAGACGATGAAGGCGATGCCGAGCGGTTTCAGCATGCGGCCTTCCATGCCCGACAAGAAGAAGAGCGGGATGAACGACACCATGATGATGAGGGTGGCATTGAAGATGGAACTGCGGATTTCGGAAGAGGCGTGAAACACCACGTTGAAGAGGCTCTGCTGCTCTTCCGGCGGTTTGAGTCGGTTCTGTCGCAGTCGTTTATAAACATTCTCCACGTCGATAATCGCATCGTCCACCAGCGAACCGACAGCGATGGCCATACCGCCCAAGCTCATGGTGTTGATGGTCATGCCTAATGCTTTGAGGGTGATGATGGTAGCCAGCAGCGACAGGGGAATGGCGAGCAGCGAGATGAGGGTGGTGCGGAAGTTGCCGAGGAAGAGGAACAGGATGATGACCACCAGCACGCTGCCTTCGATGAGGGCGCGTTCCACGTTGCTCACTGAGGTGTGGATGAAGTCGGCCTGACGGAAGATGTGTGTGTTGACTTTCACGCCCTTCGGCAGGGCTTTCTCCATGGAAGCGAGTTTCTGTTCGATCTGCTCGGTCACCTCTAACGTGTTGGCATTGGGCTGTTTGGTGATGGACATCACGATGGCGGGTTTCGCGTTGGCGCTGCCGTAGCCGAATTTCTGTGCGGGTGCGATGGTCACGCGGGCCACATCGCCGACGGTGACGGGCTGTCCGTTGCGCATCTTCACGAAGGTTCGTTCCATCTCGCTAGTGTCGGCGGTACGGGCGATGCCGCGCACGGCGTACTCGTTGCCGTATTCACGCACCACGCTCCCCGACGAGTTGTCGCTCATACTGCGGCACACCTGCTCCAGATCTTCCATTGTGACCCCGTAACTATCCATCTTGTACGGGTCGGCCAGCACCTGAAACTGCTTGAAGTCGCCGCCGATGATGGTGACTTGCGCCACGCCGTTGGTGGACATGATGACAGGCTGCACCTGCCACTCGGCAATGTCGCGCAGCTCCATCGGCGAGATGCTGTCGGACTGCAGTCCCACAAAGAAAATCTCGCCCATCACGCTCGACTGTGGTGCCATCACGGGCTGACCGACCTCTGCCGGAATCTGCCCTTCAACGGTCACCAGTTTCTCGCTCACCACTTGGCGCGCTTTAGAAATGTCGGTGCCCCAGTCGAATTCCACCCACACGAAGGAGAAGCCCTGCGACGAGGTGGAACGCACCCGCCGCACGTCGGTAGCCCCGTTCATGGCGGTCTCGATGGGGTAGCTCACCAGCCGCTCCACCTCTTCGGAGGTGAGACCATGACAGTCGGTCATCACCACCACGGTGGGGGCGGTCAGGTCGGGAAAAACGTCAATGTCCATCTGTTTCGTGGTGCGTACACCAAAGATGATTAACAGAATGGAACACAACAAGATAAAGTACTTGTTGTTGAGTGAGAATTGTATGATTTTGTCTAACATGGCTCTTCTATTTTACTAATGCACATGGCCGGCGTGTGGGTCGAGAGCGCCGCTGGCCTTGGCGAGTTTCACCAATACGGCACCACGGGTTACAATGCGCTCATGAGCATCCAATCCTGAAGTCACTTCCACGTATTTGCCGTCGGAAGCGCCGATGCTGACGGGCTGTTTCTCAAACTTCTCGGGTGTGAACTGCTTGAAAACAAAGTAGTTGCCTTGCTCCTCTAAGAGTGCACTCTTGGGGATGACCACGGTCGGCTCGGTGCCTTGCGTGTTCAGCCACACCTTAACGAAGCCGCCCGGCGTGAAGCCACTCATATTGCTGATTTCGAGCGTGACAGGCAGCAGATGGCTGCCCGTGCCCAGCGACTTGCCGTATGATAGGATGCGGCCGTTCATCTCCGTCAGTGTGCTGATTTCGTGGGTGATGGGATTTTCGATGGCGGCATCGGTCACGCTGGGCAGCCACGCGGCATAGCGCTGCGCCACGCTGGCTTGCAGCACCAGACTGCGGGTGTCGGAAACCACCGCAATAGGCTGACCTACCGTCACATAGTCGCCGTTGGCCACCAAAATCTCGGTCACGTAGCCGCTCATCGGTGCGGTGACGGTGCTGCCGTTGCCGCTCACGTTCTTCTGCAGGTTCTCGTAGATGGACTTTGCATTCTCGTAGGCTGCTTTCAGTTCCGAAAACTCTTTCTGTGAAACGATTTTGCTGTCCACCAAGCCCTTGGCGCGCTCGTAGTTGGCCTTGGCAGTCTCGTAGTTGGTGCGGGCCTCGCTGAGCCGCACCGATAGGTTGTCATCCACCAAGCCGTCGGTGAGCACACTGCCGATGGTTTCGCCGTTCCGCACCTGCTGTCCGGCTAAGAAGTTAGTGGAGTGGTAGTGGAATATGCCGTTCGACTTGGCCACCACCCGCATCTGGTTCCCTTGGGTGGGCTGCACTTGTGCGGTGGTGGGGATGCTCTGCCCGATAGGCCGCCATTGAGCGCAGCCGGTGGCGAAATCCACCTGCCATGACTGCTCTTTCGTGAAAGTGATGGCGTTGGGGTGTTCGTCAATCAGCTCGTCGGCCTCGTGGAGGGCTTTATCCTCTGTGGAATAGACGGTTACATCGTTGACGACGAGCGTGGTGGTGCTGTCGGCCGTGTGCAAGGTGAAGGTGAGGGTGCCTGTGCCGGCTGTGGGCGGGGTAAGGTGCAGATGGAAGATGCCCGCCTCTTCAGGTGCGTCGGCGGTGGCGGTCACACTCTTGCCGCCTACCGAAAGCACGGCAGTCAGCGAGCCGTACTTCAGTGGTTTGAAATCCGCGAGGCGGGTGACATGGGTGATGAGCTCGCTCTGATGTCCGGCCGACAGGGGAGTGGCATCTGCAAAAATCTCATAATCAGAATTGTACGCGGTGAGTGCCAGCGTAATTCCATGACCATGATGTTCATGCTCATGTTCTTCATTATCGTGATGATCGTGGTGGCAAGCCCCTAATGCTAACATCAGACTTGCCGACACTATATATAATAATGTCTTTTTCATTTCAAAAAAGAAAAAATATTTTGGAAAAATGTTGATTTTCAGACTGTTTCTGTTATGCCAGAATAGCCGGAGGACCGCGATGGGACACAATACACCCGTCTGTCAGATTCAGCACGGGCAGGTCGGTACAGTTGAAAATCAGGCTTCTCGTGGCAGGTGCCGATAGGGAAGTGGATAGGTCGGAAAGAATGGCATCGGTGAGGTGTGCCAAAAAAATGCTGCTTGCGTCATCCTCAGGGGATAGGTCTATATGACTGTGGGTGAGAATGTATGGCATGTTGAGCACGCAGTTGTCTTCGCTATGGAGGGGGTGAGGGCCGTGGTGGCAGCCGCAGGTGGCGCAGTCGCAGCCGTCATGGTCGTGGTCGCACTGCTGTTCGTGTTGGCAGGTCATGCCGAAGCATACGATGTCGCCGTGGTGGTGGTGCGGCACGATGGAATGGGCCATCGTCAGCAAGAAGGCCACGGTAATCAGCAGGCATGAAATTTTACGCGACAGGCTCATAGTGAAAATTCAGGCTGCAAAATTACAAAAAATTATTCAGCTACTTTATATACAATACGAAAACTTCCTTCGTTGAAGCTGGTGCTGGTGATGCGGAAGTTGCCGATCTCGCGGGTGGATTGCACGTGTGTGCCGAGACAGGCGCAGATGTCGTAATCGCCGATACGCACGATGCGGAGGGTTTCGCTGGCGCTGTCGGGCAGTTTGGCGAGGGTGACGCCGGCGGGAATGTTGTCGCGGGTCACAAACTCGTAGGTGACGGGCAGGTCGGCGGCGATCAGCTCGTTGATCTTCTGTTCCACGGCGGCCACTTCCTCCTGCGTTAACGGCCTGTCGATAAGGAAGTTGATTTTGCTCTTTTTGCGCTCGATGTGACTGTTGCGGCTGCGTTCGCAACCGAACATGCGGCCCATGGTTTGGTTCAGCAGGTGCTCAGCCGTGTGCGCAGGCGGAAATTCTTCCTTGTTGTGGGCGTTGAGGGTGGGTGTGTTTTCGAGATTATCGTTGGGTGTGTTTTCCATGATGAAATTTTTTGCAAAAGTAGCAATTTTTTGTGGGAAAAGTGTTATTTTTGCCGCCTAAACCGATATTTAACGAAAAACAACCAGAAAATAGAAAAATAGAGTAATTTTAGTATTAACCATAGCGTTTGCTATTTATTCGAGATGCTCCGAAAATCTGGCAGTTAGAAGAGCAACAAATCCACAGAATAAGTTCAGCGAACGTCCGCGCTTGCGTGGACGGAACTTATTGGATTTGTGGGTCTTGCCAGATACCTCGGAGCTCATAAGGGAAGTCCGCGCTTTCTTTATGTCTGCCTCGAGGTATTTGTGTGAGTACCTGCATTATCGGTAAGTGCTGACGCTGAACGAAGCATAGCTATGAACGCAACCAAAGAATCCTTAATTGCCGAGATAGAGAAACGTGTCTCGGACAAAATCCTTGAGCAAACGAACGCCGATTTGCTCATCAAACTCATCAACAACGCCGATTCGCTCGACGAAGCCATCAACATTGCGGCACTCGGCACCACCTACAAACGAACTGGACTCCATTTCGACAAGCGGTTGGAGAAGATGAGCGACACCATTAAGTATTTTAAGAAGAATGAGGTTCTCTCGTTCCATACCGACGACAGCAAACCTACGCACAAACTGATTATTGGCGACAACTACGAAGCCTTGCAAAATCTTCTGATTCAGTATCGTGGCAAGATCGATGTCATCTACATTGACCCGCCATACGGGAAAGACAGTATGGGCGAGTTTGCCAAAACCAATTACCAAAATGCCATCACACGCGACAACCTTCTTTCGATGCTCTATCCTCGTTTGGTTCTCGCAAAACAACTGCTGTCGGACGAAGGTGTGATTTTTTGCTCCATTGACGATAAGAATCAGGCGTATGTGAAGTGTTTGTTTGACGAGGTGATGGGGGAAAGTAATTTTATAGCTTGTGCACCACGAAAAACTGGTGCTGGTGATGCGGCAACAAGGTCGTCCTCCGAACTCCGCAAACCGTTTGATTATTTGCTTATTTTCAAAAGAGGTAATGATGCCGAATTACAAAAGAAAATTGTAGGTGAAAAAGAATATAAGTATTGTGACCAACTGGGTAATTATAAATTAGATAAGTTTCAAGCAAGCGGTTCTGATGCAACAAGAAAGGCACGGCCTAATTTGTACTATCCAATTTATGTGACTAAAAACAAATCACTATCATTAAAAGAAACTGAGGATTGCATTGAAACGATATTGCCTCAAAAAGTGAATGGTGAGGATGGGCGTTGGATGTGGAAACCTGAAAAGTTTGAAAAAGACAAGGACGATTATCTTATTTATGATGGGGCAACCATTTATCGCAAAACATATTATGACGAAGAACAAGACCAAAATATATATCAAGTAGAAAAAGCTTGGATTGATGGTGGAGAATTTCGAAATGCAAAAGGAACTTCTGATTTGAGCGAAATAATTGGTAAAAACATGTTCAATAATCCGAAGCCAATTGCTTTGGTTGAATGGTGCATAAACCTTGTCCCTAAAAAAGAAAAGCAAATAATCCTCGATTTTTTTGCTGGCTCTGCCACTACTGGTCATGCTGTTCTCGACCTCAATCGTAGTGAGGCAAAAGATAGTGATTTGCTGGAGGAAGAAATACCCGAAGGTAATCGTACTTTTATTCTCTGTCAATTGAATGAAAAATTGGATGGAGCATTAAAATCTGCAATAGGGGGTGCAAAAACAACCATTGAAAATCAAATCGCACTTTGCGACAAAATAGGACGTCCACACGAACTATCCGAAATAACAGCAGAACGAGTTAGAAGGGTTATGTTAGGAAGTTCATTAGATGGCACAAAAGATTTTGAGTGGGCAAAGAAAAACAAGCCATACGGCGGTAACCTCGATGTGTATGAAATAGAGAGTGTTTCCAACTTTGAATGGACAGAAGGCAAAACGCCATTCGATGTGATAGACGAAACGCTCTACGGCAAAGAGAAGTTTGCAAACATAAAGGAGAAAATCGAGTGGGTTTGCGGCAACTTCGATAAAACGCAAAAGTATCAGGAACAACAAAAGACGGAGGAGTAAGCTATGTTGCAGGAAGCAAAAGACTTACAGAATCGTGCGGTACAGCAAATGATTGCAATGCTTGCGCGTGGTAAAAAAGAGTACACGGTAAAAGCCCCAACTGGCAGCGGCAAGACCTATATGATGGCGGATTTTATGAATCGTATTCTTGCCGCACATAGCAATATAGTGTTTTTGGTTTCTTCACTTTCAAAGAGTGAGCTGGCAGAGCAAAACTACAATTCGTTTTGTGCGTTGCGTGACAATGGTAGTTTCACTCACCTAAATCCCTATTTGATAAATTCGGAAACAAGCGGCGAAGGTTCCATATTCATTCCAACCGACCATAATGTATATGTGCTGCCACGCGATTTGTACAAGGAAAGGAGTAAACTGAAAGAAGAAGGAACTTTTCTAAATTTTTTGCAAGAAACAACAAGTAGTTTGCAACATGTGCAGAAAAGCATTTTTGTGATAAAAGACGAGTGCCACATTGCAACAAGCAATCTTGATGAATTAAGGCCGTATTTCACTGCGGTTATCAATTTTTCGGCAACGCCTAAACTATCACGCAAACAACTGCCTGATGTAGAGATTTTAAACTCTGATGCCGAGGATGCCAAACTGATAAAACAGGTTGAATTTCAGCCAGACAACGATTCTCTCGACACAGCACTTGACAAATTCGAGAAAATCAAGACGGATTATGTCAATAAGCTGCAAGTGAATCCATGTTTCATTGTCCAAATTTCCAACAAGGACAAGGCAGAAGATGAGTTGAAAAACAACATTTTTCCTACGCTCAACAACACCAAACACCAGGATTTGAAATGGGTATACATTACAGGCGACCAATCGGGCAAAGGCTGCCAAACTAACGATTCGGGCTTGAATAAACTGCCCGTGTCGAAGTGGAAAGAGTATATGAAAGGCAAGGAATCAAGCATTTCAGTAATCATTTTCAAGATGGTTATTTCTGAAGGCTGGGACATTCCCCGTGCTTGTATGCTTTATCAAGTGCGCGATACGAAAAGCAAGCAACTTGATGAGCAAGTCATGGGGCGCGTTCGCCGCAATCCGCGACTGCTAGACTTTGAGCGATTGCCGAAAGATGCACAAGACTTGGCTTCCACAGCATGGATATGGGGAATAAAGCCAAAAGATTCAGGCTTGCCCAAAATGGTTAACCTGTTTGGCAATTATGGTATTGAAACCGAAGTGCGTGTGACACCAACAAAACTGAAAGTTGAAACCATCAACAATGATATTGATGCGAAGGCTATACTTGATGGCAAAAATGTAAAACTTACTGGAGACAGCATTTTTGAAATGCACCGCTCTCTTTCGCAGTGCGAAAACGAGATACAAGATATTTGCTACAATTATGCCGACACTTACGAAAAATGGCGCTTGTGTGTGGAAAACATTGGCGAGATAAAGAAGAAATATCATTCCTACATAACTGATTATGAAAAAAGTATGGAGGTTTGCGAGCCAGTAAGTTTCCCTTATAACAGTTGTTACAACGAAACTGAAAAAACGCTCACTCTCGACGATTGGGTTTGGTATAGGAAAGAGGATGACCAAATCACAGATGAGTTTTCTTTCGACAGCGAAGCTGAAAAGAAGTGGGCGGAAGTACTGAAAGATATTCGCCACAGCAGCATTAAGCAGACAAACGTTTTACAAGTGCAGGATAATAAATTTCTGTGGGGCAAAAATTTTCCTTTGAATTCCGAAATAAAATATGAGTATTTCGCCGATGGCATTCATTCATCGTACCCCGATTTTGTTATGAAAGACAAAAAAGGCAGAATCCATATTTTCGAAGTGAAAAGCGTTAACAAGTCAGCAGCGCTCAATATCAGCGAGGAGGAATACGAGAAAAAAGTTCGTAGCCTAAAAAGTTGTTATAAAGCCTGTTCCAAAAAAACGGATCATATTTTCTATTTGCCAATCTTGGACGGTAGCAAATGGAAAATAACCAAGTTTGAGAATGGCAATGAAACAACTATTGGTAAAAAGTCTTTTGTGGAAAGCTTGTTATAGTTGTGAAAAAAGGCTGGAAGGTCTGATATGATTCTAAATGTCGTAAGAAGCGGCTCTCGGAAATCACACATCCCCACTTTCACCCATCTATCCGCCCGCCCGTTCTTCCGCGGCATACACCCCGTCAGGTTCTATCCAGCCGCCGGCGTGCCGCGGTGGGCTTCACCCGTGCAGCCCACCCCAGACTGCGTCCGCTATTCGCGGACTAGTCTGGGGTTACTGAGATTTCGTCCCTTCGGGACGAGGTCGTATCTCTGGCCGCCTTGCAAATGGAGGCGTGAAGAAATCGGTGCGAACGAGCGTTAAGAACGGCGAACTGTCCGAAGCAGCGCGGAACGAAGTGAAGCGATGCAAGTTTTTCGCCGTTTAGCAAGAGAGCGCCGATTTTAGACGGAATTTGCACAGCGGCAAAGCGCATTTCTTTTAGATAAACCGCTCTCGCTCGAAAAAGAAAGCAAGCTCTCTTTTTGCTCGCTTACTCGCGGTTTGGGTCAATTTCTTTGTGCAATCGCAAAGAAAATGAACAATAATCGGAAAAGACAAATCTCCATACAGGATGTGTCAACGCTGCAAGACTGAAATTTCTCCCGTCCATCTATCTTCCCGCCCGTTCTTCCGCGGCAAACCCGCCGTCAGGTTCTATCCTCCTGTCTGCGTGCCGCGGGGATGTACGCGACGGCATCGTTCCCCAGACTGCGTCCGCTATTCGCGGACTAGTCTGGGGTTACTGAGATTTCGTCCCTTCGGGACGAGGTCGTACTTTTCGTCATTTTCTTTGTGCAATCGCAAAGAAAATGAACAAAATCCCATGCACATTTTTCAGTTTAATTCCGTAATTTTGCCGCCGTTTTCAGAGGAGCCTGTCAGCGATATGAGGGTGGGGAAGTGGTTCCGTGATAATTACGATAATATGCAGAAATACAGAAGTTTGGTGCTTCCTGTGGCCATTGTGGTCGGACTTTTCTTCCACCATTGGCTGGCGATGATGCGGCCTGTGGTGCCCTTTTTGCTCTTTATCATCCTCTTCCTCAACTTCAGTGCGGTGGAGATCCGCAAGCTGCGGCTGTCGCCCATGCACGGCTGGATGCTGCTCTTTCAGGCGGTGGTAAGTCTCGGCGGCTACCTCGCCCTGCGGCCTTTCGACGAATTGCTGGCGCAGGGCGTGCTCATCGGGGTGCTGAGTCCGGTAGCGGCATCGGTGGTGGTGGTGGCCTGCATGCTGGGCGCCGACCGTGGCACTATCACCGCTTATAGTTTGGTCGGCAACTTCGCCATCGCACTGCTGGCACCGCTTTATTTCTCATTCATCGGCACGCAGGTGGATCTGCCGTTCCACCAGTCGTTTCTGATGGTGTTATCCAAGATAGGGCCTACCATTCTGCTGCCGCTGGTCATTGTTATTCTGCTGCAATGGCTGGCGCCCAAGGCCAACGATTTTGTCGCCCGTTTCAAAGGCTGGTCGTTTTACCTGTGGGCAGCTGCGCTGATGATCACCATCGGGCAGACCATCGATTTCATCTACCTGCATGGCAAGGGCAACTGGCGCAGCATCATCTGGCTGTCGGTGGCCTCGCTGATAGGGTGTGCCGTGCAGTTCGGGGTGGGGCGTCTCATCGGGCGGCGTTACGGCGACCGCATTGCGGGCGGACAGGGGCTCGGGCAGCGCAACACGGCATTAGCCATCTGGATGGCGGGCATGTACTTGCAGCCGCTGGCGGCCATCTTCCCTGCCGCGTATGCCGTCTGGCAGAACTTGTACAACAGTTTCCAGCTCTGGCAGCACGACCGACGGACGGGGAGAGAATAGAATAGGAAGAGTGTCTCTTATCCATTTTTGCCATTAGTCCATTTTTTTTCAATGAATATTGGCTAATCTTTTATCTTTTTTACTAATTTTGCGGTGTCAAAAATCCATTCATTATGAAAAAGACTTTTGTGATCTTTGCATTGTGTTGTGCTGTTATGGTGGCACATGCACAAAAAAGTACTGGACTTGCCCCGCGCAATCAGCAGCAAATGAATAGAACGGTCTCGCAAACCAATATGCGTTCTTTGCAAACGGAAGCCATTGTGGCACTTAACGGCACTGATTTCGGTCATTTTGTTCTGAACAATCCGCTAACGGTTAGCAGCTATGGTGTTACCGCCGCTGAACATACGAATTCTTGTGAGTACTACAACTTAAAATACTATTTCGCCACTTCCACCAGTGGCCAGTTTGGCTATATCAGTCCTACTACCGGCCTTCAAACCATTATCGCCACAGGTAACCATTCAGGCGCCATCGCTTTCAACCCTGTTGACAACACAATGTATGGCTTGTCGCTCGGATACTCGCCTGTACTTTATACGATAGACCCTGTCTCCGGTGTTGAAACTCAAGTAATAGCAGTGACTACAGAAGATCCTCATTTCCTCTTGGCCATGACCATCACCAACGATGGGCGTTTCCTCATGGTAGATGCCACTGCCAACGGCATCGCCGAACTCAATCCCGTCACGGGCGAGCTTACAATGCTGATTCCTGTGGACTTTACGGTAGATTATGCCCAAGACATCGCTGTTGACCGCGAGACCAACACGGTATTTTGGGCCTCATACAATGCCGACAACTATATGGCAACACTTTACACCCTGGATTTGGAAGCCGACACGCTGAGTTTTGTCGGTTATTTTCCCACCCAAGCCTCTGCTTTCTCCCCGCTGAATTATACCGAGACAGACTTGCAACATCCTGCAGCTGTCAGCTATTTTACCGCTACTGGCGACCCCGATTACGGACTTAGTGTCGAGCTTACCTGGATAAACCCCACCCTCACCATAGGGGGTGAAGCCCTCACCTCACTTACGTCGGTGGAACTTTATCGTGACGGTGAACTTCTCCACTCTTTCGCCAACCCCACAATCGGTGGTTCGATGACCTTCACCGACACGACCATAGCCGAAAATGGGTCTTATGTTTACACAATTTATGCAGTTAATAATGCCGGCGTGGGTGCCGATAATGCTGCCAGGATATCTGTGGGAGGAACATGCGAATATACCATTGAAATGTATGACTATTGGGGAGATGGGTGGAACGGTGCAGCTATCGATGTGTATGCAGATACGGCTTTAATAGGAACTGCTTCCTTCTCTTCTGGTACGGATGCCAGGACCACAATTGCTCTGCCAGTGGGCGAGTGTAGCTTCGTTTGGAGATCCGGCAATTATGATGATGAGTGTTACTTCGGCATCTATGATCCTTTCGGAATCCTTATTTTCAGCTGCTTTAGGGGAGGTGCGCCAGCGGCTGGTGATTTTCTGACCCTACAGAACACCTGCTTTGCACCGCAGCCCTTCTTGAATCCGGAAGAAGTTGACATCCATTTCTCCGCAGTTCCAGTTGGGACCGACCATAGTTCACATAAGATCAGATTATCCACCTTTGGTCTCACATCCAATATTACAGCAGTGACGGCTCCTCCATTTGAAGTCTCCTCCGACAATGAAACCTTCTCCACCACTACCACAATTGCTACGACGGGGGCATTCGAACAACCCATCCTGTATGTCCGCTTTGTCCCCACCGAAGTGGGTGACTTTACGGGTACCATCACGATCTCGTCGGATAACACCAATGATACTACGGTCGCTGTTACCGGTAACTCCATCATTTGTGACGAACATATCGGTACCATCCCCTACACGGAGGATTTTGAAGGTGGAATATTCCCTCCCGGATGTTGGACGTTAGAGTCCAATAACTCTTATACATGGAGGCTCTTCTATGATACTTATACTAATAGCACTTGGGCTGCATGTCCCTGGGACTGGGAGCAACAAGCACAACAAGATGAAAAACTGGTTACCAACACGATTGATCTCACCACCAATCTTACAAGCATTGCGCTCACTTTTGATTTTTACACAAGTTATCATTTCCTTGTCAATCCCAACCCTGCCGAACAGCACAACCTCCTCATATATGCCAGTACCGACAATGGAAACACCTTCTCTTCCACTCCTATCTATGATATGAGAAATGACCAGGGAGCGTTTGAAGAATATACCGTCACGCACGCATCGGTTGACCTCACCCCTTTGCTTGGTGAGACCAATGTGAAGCTGATGTTCAACTACTATGGCAGATACGGTGCAGATTTGTGGATTGACAATATTATGATCAATGAAAGTTACGTGGGCATTGAAGAAGAAACTGAGGGCAGCAAGGTTTCCATCCACCCGAACCCCGCCACCACCGTGCTGAATGTGGAGGCGGAAGGATACAGCACTGTCGAAATACTCAACCTCCTTGGTCAAAGCGTCTATAGTGCCAACGCGACCAGCAATATGCAAATCAACATCAGCGGCCTCAAAAGTGGGGTTTATTTCGTTCGTCTGCACGGCGACAACGGCACCACTACCCAGAAATTCATCAAGAGATAGTCTGTTCTGCCATAGTAAATTTTGTAAGAGGTGCGAAATCATCTTAAAAGCAGAAATAGCAAATTTTCGTACAGAAAATGATATAAAGTATATTTAACTGTTCGGAATTTGACAGGTTGAGATTTTTTTTCAAATTTTTATAAATCTCTCATCCCCTTAATAATCACCACTTTATCATTATCACAAAAAAATGTGAAAAAAATTAATGCACTGACTGTCAGAATAAAAAAAAGTTGTAATTTTGCAGCCTCAAATTTTGGACGTTTATAAACAACAAAAAATCAAGTATTAATCAAATTCAAGTATGCCGACAATTCAGCAATTAGTAAGAAAGGGAAGAAAAAAGATCACTTCCCAGAGCAAGTCAAAGGCTTTGGACGCATGTCCGCAGAAGCGCGGTGTTTGCCTCAGAGTTTACACCACGACGCCTAAAAAACCTAACTCAGCTATGCGTAAGGTAGCGAGAGTTCGTTTACAGAACCAGAAAGAGGTGAACGCCTACATTCCGGGCGAGGGCCACAACCTTCAGGAACACTCCATCGTGCTCGTGCGCGGCGGCCGTGTGAAGGACCTCCCGGGTGTGAGATATCACATCGTGCGCGGTGCTTTGGACTCCGCCGGCGTGGAAGGCCGTCTCCAAGGTCGTTCTAAATATGGCGCCAAGCGTCCGAAGAAAAAAGCTTAGTACTGAATATATAAAATAGTACGAGTAAATTGGGCACCAAAATGGGTGTGCCGAGAGTAAGTAAATTTTTAATCATTTATTGAAGCTACAAGACTATGAGAAAAGCAAAACCAAAAGCCAGAATAATCCTTCCGGATCCTAAATTCAACGATGTGATGGTGACCAAGTTCGCCAACAACATCATGTTGAAAGGCAAAAAACAGACCGCTTTCCAGATTTTCTACGATGCTATCGACATCGTTGAGGAGAAAACCAAAGAAAACGGTATCGAGGTTTGGAAACAAGCCCTCGCCAATGTAACTCCTTCTTTGGAGGTCAAAAGTAAGAGAATCGGTGGTGCCACCTTCCAGATTCCTACTGAACTCCGTCCGGCTCGTAAACAATCCGTCGGCATGAAGAATCTGATCAACTTCGCCCGTAAACGTCACGAGAAATCTATGGCGGCTAAGTTGGCAGCAGAAATTATCGCAGCTAAGAACGAAGAAGGACAAGCATTCAAACGTAAAGAGGATACCCACAGAATGGCTGAAGCCAACAAGGCATTCTCACACTTCAGATTTTAATCTTTGTTGATACCCCCACCCACACCTTATTCAAGGTAAAAAAAGGATCTTTTATGTCGGAAAACTTATCGAATATTCGAAACATCGGTATTATGGCGCACATCGACGCCGGTAAGACCACTACGACTGAACGTATCCTTTTCTATACGGGTAAAAGCTACAAAATCGGCGAAGTCGATGAGGGAACGGCGACGATGGACTGGATGGTTCAAGAGCAAGAGCGAGGAATCACCATTACCAGCGCCGCCACTACCGTTTTATGGAAACACCTCAACGAGGAGTATAAAATCAATATCATCGACACCCCCGGCCACGTGGACTTTACGGTGGAAGTGGAACGCTCCCTCCGCATTCTCGACGGGGCCGTCGCCATTTTCTGCGCCGTAGGTGGCGTGCAGCCGCAGTCGGAAACGGTGTGGCGCCAGGCCAACAAGTACCACGTGCCCCGCATCTGCTACATCAACAAGATGGACCGCTCCGGCGCCAACTTCTACTCCGCCGTCAGCCAGATCAAGGAGAAACTCGACGGCAACCCCGTCATCCTCGCCATCCCCATCGGGGCCGAGGACGAGTTCTCCGGCATCATCGACCTGCTCGAGATGAAGGCTTATGTGTGGAGCGACGAGGACCAGGGCGTGACCTACGAGGCTTACGATATCCCTGAGGATATGATGGAGGAGGCCGCCGAGTACCGCGACAAGATGCTCGACAAACTCTCTGAGTTCGACGACGACCTCGCCATGAAGTACCTCGACGACGCCGACAGCATCACCGCCGAAGAGCTGATTCCGATCATTCGCAAAGCCACCATCGACCGTAAGATCCAACCCGTGCTCTGCGGCTCGTCGTTCAAGAACAAGGGCGTGCAGAAACTGATCGACGCAGTGGTGGAATATCTGCCCTCACCGGCCGACATTCCCGCCATCACGGGCATTAACCCCAAAACCGAAAAGGAGGAGACCCGCGAGTGCGACCCCAAAGCGCCGTTCTCAGCCCTCGCCTTCAAAATCGCCACCGACCCGTATGTCGGCAAACTCACCTTCATCAAAGTATATTCCGGCACCCTCCAGGCCGGCGCAACCGTCTGGAACGTGGCCACCGGCAAACGCGAGCGCGTCGCCAAGATCCTACTCATGCACTCCAACAAACAACAGCAGTTGGAGAGCGTGGAGGCCGGCAATATCGTCGCCCTCGTGGGCATGAAGGAGATTCATACCGGCGACAGCCTCACCGACGAAAGACATCCTATCTCCTTGGAAAACATCGAGTTCCCCGAACCCGTCATCACGGTGGCCGTGGAGCCCAAGACCAAGGATGATGAGGACAAGCTGATGAATGCCCTGGCCCGCCTCGCCGAGGAGGACCCGACCTTCACCGTGCGCGTGGATGAGAACTCTGGACAGACGGTCATCAGCGGTATGGGCGAGCTGCACCTCGAAATCCTGCTCGACCGCCTCAAACGCGAGTTCAACGTGGAATGCAACCACGGCAAGCCCCGCGTGGCCTACAAGGAGGAGATCCTCCAGAGTGTGCGCCACCGCACCGTCTATAAAAAACAGACCGGCGGCAAGGGCTCCTACGCCGACATCGACTTCCAGCTTGAACCGCTGCCGATGGATCAGCATGGACTGGTGTTCGAGAACAAGTCGTTGGCAAGCGCCATCGCCCGGGAGTTTATCCCCGGCATCGAAAAGGGCTTCAAGCAAGCTATGACCAACGGCGTGATGGCGGGCTTCCCGCTTGAAAACCTGAAGGTTACGGTGCTGGACGGAAGCTTCCATAGCGTGGATTCCGATGTGATGGCCTTTGAAATTTGTGCCAAGATCGGCTTCCGCGACGCATGTCGTGAGGTGCCCTCCATCATTCTGGAACCCATCATGAAGATCGAAGTGGTTACTCCCGACGAGTATATCGGCAATGTGACCGGCGACCTCAACCGCCGCCGTGCCATCGTGGAGCAGATTGATGCCCAGATCGGAATGCAGATCATCAAGGCTCAGGTGCCGCTCGCCGAGATGTTCGGCTACGTCACCACCCTGCGCTCCATCACCTCCGGCCGCGCCAACTACAGTATGGAATTCTTCAAATATGAACCCGTCCCGCAGGATATTCAAGATCATATCATGAATGTGGGACGTTTTGCATTATTATAGAAATTATTGAAAATCAAATATTTGTAAAATAACAAACAATCAACAAAAATGGCAGAAAAAATTAGAATCAAACTGAAATCTTTCGACCACAATCTGGTTGACAAATCAGCTGAAAAAATCGTCCACACCATCAAGGCTGACAAGGACGACAAAGTGGTGCTCGTTGGTCCCATCCCGCTTCCGACCCACAAGAAAATCTTTACCGTGAACCGCTCCACCTTCGTGAACAAGAAATCACGCGAGCAGTTCGAGCTCTCCACCTACAAGAGACTCCTCGACATCTATGGTCCCACCAGCAAGACCATCGACGCTCTCATGCGTCTCGAGCTCCCCAGCGGTGTGGAAGTTGAGATCAAAGCGTAATCTTTATCATTTTCATAATGCGTTGGCCTGGCTGCCTTTCGAGGCGGCAGGCCTTTCTTTTATCTGTCGGGAAGGGTAGCCCGACCCCCATTTTCATCGAAAACCCTATGCAAATCAAGACCCGCGGCATCGTTCTGCATAAGACTAAATACTCCGAGAACAGCGTGATTGTCAACATCTTCACGCGGGAGGCGGGCGTGCAGTCGTTCATCGTGAAAGGCGCTTACTCGAAAGCACGGCGCGGCACGATGGCCCTGCTGGAGAACCTCTCGATGGTAGAGGTGGTTTTCGACGACAAAGGACAAAACATCAAGTATTTTCGGGAAATCACCCTCCGATATACCTACCAGCTGATTCCGTTTGATTTTGTGCGGCGTACGCTTTTTATCTTTTATAATGAATTGATTTATAAAATATTAAGAGAGTATCGTGCAGATGCTTCGCTGTACGATTTTGTGGAAAAGGCTTTGCAGGAATTGGATGATGAGACGGCGCAGCTCACCGACATACACCTGCGTTTCATGGTGCGGCTTGCCCACGAGATGGGCATCTTTCCCGCCACCAATTATTCCGACTACAACGCCATTTTTTCCATCGACGAGTCGTGCTTCGTGCATGAGTATTTCGAGTATCCGAACTTCCTGAGCCGCGAGGCCTCTGCCTATCTGTGGCAGCTGATGAATGAGAAAGATGTTTCGGTTATGCCGCTCAAGATTGTTCGTAATGAGCTGATGTATGGGTTGTTACGATATTTTGAGGAACATAACAGTCAGATTGGTAAAATCGAGTCGGTGGAGATTTTGTCGCAGCTGCTGAGCGAATAGCTGGCATTCTAATGGTTCTTGGCAGCCTTCCCGTTTTTCCGCGGCATACCCATCGTCAGGTTCTATTGTTCTGTCAGTGTGCCGCGGGATGTGCGCGGCGGCATCGTTCCCCAGACTGCGTCCGCTAATCGCGGACTAGTCTGGGGTTATTGAGATTGTGTGCCGCTGGCACACAATGGCCGCACAGCGGCACCACCCAAGGACGCATGCAGTGCGTATCTACTGACAACGCTACGTTGCGATACATCGGCAGATTATTGATAAATATTGCAGGTTCAACTCACCGCCGCCTTGCAAATGGAGGCGTGAAGAAATCGGTGCGAACGAGCGTGAAGAACGGCGAATTGTCCGAAGATGAGCGTAATGAAATGAAGCTCATCAAGTTTTTCGCCGTTTAGCGAGAGAGTGCCGATTTTAGCCGGAATTTGCACAGCGGCAAAGCGCATTTCTTTTGGTTCATTTTCTTTTTGCAATCGAAAAGAAAATGAACAAACAATCGGGGCGAGGGGAGAATCAACCCAAAATGTAAAGTGGTGTTTCTTGATTTTTTTTTCTTAATGAAGAATGTAAATTTTCGGAGAAAATTATTACTTTTGCAAAAAAAAAACGATATGAAGTGTAGAATTGTCAATCGTTCTGGAAATGCGCTGCCGTCGTACTCCACCGCTTTGTCGGCGGGGATGGACTTGCGCGCTGACCTTACTGAACCCATCACGTTGAATTCATTGGAAAGAGCCATGGTTCCCACTGGCATTTTCATTGAGCTGCCGGCCGGTTTCGAGGCGCAGGTGCGTCCCCGTAGCGGTCTGGCCATCAAGAGCGGCATCACTGTCATCAACTCGCCCGGCACCATCGATGCCGACTATCGTGGCGAGGTGAAGGTGGGGCTGGTCAACCTGTCGAAAGAACCGTTCACCATCCAGCCCGGCGATCGCATCGCCCAGATGGTGGTGGCGCGCCACGAGGTAGTGGAGTGGGAAGAGGTTGCGGAACTATCTGACACTGAGCGTGGTGCGGGCGGCTTCGGCAGTTCCGGCATCCATTAATTTTTTTATTTTATCATTGCTAAAAAATCCGATCATGAAAATACATTTTATTGCCATCGGCGGTAGCGCCATGCACAATCTGGCCATCGCCCTTCACCAGAAAGGTTACACCATTACCGGTTCCGACGACGAGATTTTCAATCCCGCCAAAGGCCGTTTGGAGAAATATGGACTCCTTCCCGACACCATCGGCTGGAATCCCGACAAGATTACGCCCGACCTCGATGCGGTCATCTTGGGGATGCACGCCCGCTTGGATAATCCCGAATTGATTCGTGCCAACGAGCTGGGTATCAAGGTGTATTCCTATCCCGAATTTCTGTACGAGCAGAGCAAGGACAAGCTCCGTATTGTGGTGGGTGGCAGTCATGGCAAGACCACCATTACGGCAATGATTTTGCATGTGCTGCAGTATCATCATGTGGATTGCGACTACATGGTGGGCGCGCAGTTGGCCGGTTTCGAGGTGATGGTGAAGTTGTCGCACGAGGCGAAGATTATGGTGATGGAGGGCGATGAGTACCTCACCTCGCCGATCGACCGCCGTTCCAAGTTCCACCTGTACAAGCCTAACGTGGGCATTATCAGCGGTATAGCGTGGGACCATATCAATGTTTTCCCGACCTTCCCCGAGTATGTGGACACGTTCCGCACCTTTGCCAAGATGATAGACCATACGTTTATCTATTGTAATGATGATGAGAATGTTAGAATACTGGGTGAAGAGATTGAAGGCGTAAAAAAAGAACCTTATACAGTACATCCGTACGTGATTCGCGATGGGGTGACCTATTTGCAGACCGCTGGCGGTGAGGTGCCGATGCTGATTTTCGGCAAGCACAACATGGCGAACCTCAATGCGGCGCGGTTGGCATGCCGTGAGGTGGGGGTGAGCGACGAGCAGTTTTACGAGGCCATCCGTACCTTCAAGGGGGCCTCGAAGCGGTTGGAGCTGGTGAAGCGCAATGACAGGGGAGTGGTTTACAAAGACTTCGCCCATTCTCCGTCCAAGTTGAAGGCCACGATAGGTGCGGTGAGGGAGCAGTATCCCGACCGCCGTTTGGTGGCCTGTATGGAGCTGCACACCTTCAGCAGTCTGTCGCAGGCGTTCTTGGCGCAGTATCAGCACGTGATGGATGCGGCCGATGTGCCAGTCATCTTTTTCGACCCGAAGGCTGTGGAGCACAAGAAGTTGCCGCCTATTACTAAAGAGATGGTTTACGAAGCTTTCGGACGCACCGACCTCGAAGTTTTCACCGATACTGAGGCGTTGCACACCTTTTTGTTGGCGCACCGCGAGGCGGGCACTGCCTACCTGCTGATGAGCTCCGGCAACTTCGGCGGTCTGAGCTTCGAGGAGCTGGCCGACGAACTGCTGTAGGGGTAGGAGGCATTCTACTGACGAAATTTAGGTTTCCCCGTCATTTTTGTCAGTACAAACATTTTATTTCGTTCCCAACAAGAATCCCCCACATCCTTGCAGATATGGGGGATTCTTCGTATTGTGAGGATAGTCGAAGTGATTACTTCACAATCTCCATCTCGTTGATGAAGCGTTTCGCACCGGCAAACTTGTCGATGACGAACAGCACGTAGCGGATGTCAACGCAGATGCAACGCTGCAATTCAGTGTCGAAAATGATATCGCTGCACAATGCCTCGATGTTGCCGTCGAAAGCACAGCCGATGAGTTCGCCATTGCCGTTCAAAACCGGACTGCCGGAGTTACCGCCGGTGATGTCGTTGTTGGTGATGAAGCAGACCGGCAGCTTGCCGTCCTTCATGGCATACTGGCCAAAATCCTTGTCGAGGATGAGTTTCTTCAGTTTCGGGTTTACGTCGAACTCGGGATCGTTCGGAATCTCTTTCTCAAGGATACCTTCAGCGGTGGTGTAGTGCAGGTACTGCACACCGTCAGACGGATAGTAGTCGCACACGGTGCCATAGGTGCAGCGCATGGTGGAGTTGGCATCTGGATACATGGCTTTGCCTTTCTGCATGTCCATCAAGGCAGCCATATAGATACGGCGCGGGGTGGTAAGCTTGTTGTTGGCGCTCAAGTAAATACCCTGGTATTTGATAACGTGTGAAAGCATAGCTTTGAAATAGGTGTAAAGCGGGTCGTTATCAAGGGCTTTCTGGGAAGGTTTCGACAAATATTTGGTAAGATTGGCTTCGCTGCCATAAATCGACTTGTCCATGCAGGCTTTGGCGAAAGCGTCAAAGTTGCCTTTGTAGCTCTTGTTAATGTACTCGAAGATGCCTTCCGGCTGGTAGTCGGCGGGCAGCTGCTGCATGAGGCGCAGGGTAGCGGCAATCACATTCTGCTCGGTCAGACGGTCTGAACCGGTCATATATTCGCGGTAGCTGTTGAGGATTTCGTCCTTTTCGCTCTGAGTAGCAGCTTCGGTGGGCAGCTTGGGCAGGTTGTAAGGAGCGAACAGCATCTTGGAGTTGCGGAGGCTCATGTTGGTGTACATGAAGGCACGCATGGCCTGTGCATCCACTTCGGCGCAAGCCTTTTCGATTTTCTCCAACGGATTGCCATAGAGTTCTTTGCGCTTGTTGTCAGCGTTGATCCACTTGATAAGTTCAGCCTCCTGAGCGGCTTTCTTGTCGGCAATGCCGAGTTTGATCAAGCTGGCATACTGGCCCTTCTGGTTTTTCCACATGTTCGACATGCTGGCGTAGTCGGAAGCGTAAGCGATACGCACCTCGTCGCGGGCGTTCATCTGCTCGCGGATGACGGGCAGGATGACATCCAAAGCCTCGAAGATGGGCTTGTTCTGGCACTCCAAGGTCTGGCGCACCTCGTAGGAGGTCATGTAACGGGTGGTGTGTCCGGGAACACCCCAGATCATGGCATAGTCGCCATAGTTGATGCCCTTCAAGCTGATGGGCAGCGAGTATTTGGGCTTCATCGGAACATTGTCCTTTGAGTATTCGGCCGGACTTCCATCGGGAGCCGTGTAGATACGGAACATGGAGAAGTCGCCGGTGTGGCGGGGCCATACCCAGTTGTCGGTCTCATCGCCGAACTTACCGATGCTGCTCGGGGGAGCACCCACCAGACGCACGTCGCGATAAACCTCATACACAAACATATAGTATTCATTGCCATCGAAGAAATCTTTGATAACGGCTTTGTAGCGACCGTTCTCTTCGGCCTCGTTGATGAGGTCGGTAGAGACTTTCTTGATCGCTTTCTGACGGTCAGAATTCTTGGTGTCGGCGGTCACGCCTTCCAACACTTTCGCGGTGACATCTTCCATGCGTACGAGGAAGGTGGCGGTAAGACCCGGGTTGGGAAGTTCTTCATCGTAGCTGGCAGCCCAGAAACCGTCTTTTAGGTAGTCGTGCTCGGTGGTGGAGTGGTCGGCGATGCTGCTGTAGCCGCAGTGGTGGTTGGTGAGCATCAAGCCGTTGGTGGAGATAATCTCGCCGGTGCAGAAGTGCTGGCCGTCGTTGCCCAACTCCACGATGGCGTCCTTCAGGGAGGAGTTGTTGATGTCCCACATCTGGTCAGCGGTCAGGTGAAGACCGAGACTCTTCATGGTAGCGTAGTTGTAGTCTTTAACAAACATGGGCAGCCACATACCTTCATCCGGCGGATTGGTGGCGCCAGCTGTCAGAAACAGACAGGCAAGTAAAGGTAACAGAAAGATTTTTTTCATAGAAAAATTTTTAAATGATTAATTATTTAATGATGTTCATTTCATTGATAAAACGCTGTGCACCAGCAAACTTGTCAATAACGAAGAGCACGTAGCGGATATCAACACAGATGCAGCGTTGTAGCTCGGTGTCGAAATAGATGTCGCTGCAGAGGGCCTCGATGTTGCCGTCGAAAGCACACCCGATGAGCTCGCCCCTGCCGTTCAGTACGGGGCTGCCGGAGTTGCCACCGGTGATGTCGTTGTCGGTGAGGAAGCAAACAGGCAGTTTGCCGTTCTTCATCGCATACGGCCCGAAGTCTTTCTTCAAGATGAGTTCTTTGAGCTTCGGATTGACATCAAATTCGGGGTCGCCGGGAATCTCTTTCTGGAGAATGCCATCGGCAGTGGTGAAGTAATTGTAGCGTACGCCATCCTTCGGCGAGTAGTCGCAAACCTTGCCGTAGGTGCAGCGCATGGTGGAGTTGGCGTCCGGATACATCGGTTTGCCAGCGTTCATCTCGAGGATGGCCTCCATATAGCTCTTGCGAGCCTTCTCAATATCGTCATTATATGACCAATACATAAAGATACTGGAGAACAGCTCTCTGTACATGGCCATGCAAAAACCTTGGATCATATCATTGTCCAAGACTTTTGTCGAAGGCTTGTTGAGATATTTCGTAAAGGCCTCTTCGGTTGAATAGATGGAGTGGGCGACAACATCTTTGGCGAAGGCGTCGCAGTTGCCTTTGTACTTGTCGCGAATATGCTTGCAAAATTCGGGCTGGTCTTCAACCGGCAGCGAGTACCACAGCTTGGCGATGGCGGCCACAATCTTGGCTTCGGTGGCGGGGTCGGTATTCTTCATGTAATCGCGGTACTGGTTGAGCAGGGCAGTTTTCTCTTCTTCGGTAAATTTCTTCTGTCCTTCGGCGAGCGAGGCGTCCACATCGAGAGGAGCGCAGATGAGTTTCGACACCGTGAGGGTCAGGTTGGCATACATCAGATGGCGGAAACCGTCGATGGAAGCGTTGGCGCATATCTCCTGGATAGTGTCAACGGGGTTGCCATATTTGTCCTTGCGGGCTTTCGAGGCGTTGATCCATTTCAGCAGGTCGCGTTCCTCTTCTGCTTTCTTATCGGCAATGCCAAGGTTGGTCAAGCTCTCCACCTCGCCTTTCTGGTTCTTCCAGGTGTTGGCCATGCTGGCGTAGTCGGAAGCATATTTGATGCGCACTTCATCACGGGCGTTCATCTCTGCACGAATCACAGGCAGTACAGCATCACAGAACTCAATGATGGGCTTGTCCTGGCTCTCAATCTGGAATCTTATCTCGTGTGAGGTGAGGTAGCGGTTGGTGCTTCCCGGGATGCCCCATACCATGGCGTAGTCGCCCTCCTCAATGCCCTTCATGCTGACGGGCAGCGAGTATTTGGGCTTCATCGGCACATTCTCCTCGGCATATTCAGCCGGACTTCCGTCGGGAGCCGTGTAGATACGGAACATCGAGAAGTCGCCGGTGTGACGGGGCCATACCCAGTTGTCGGTCTCATCGCCGAACTTGCCGATGCTGCTCGGGGGAGCACCCACCAAACGAACATCACGATACACCTCGTAAATGAACATGAAGTACTGGTTGCCATCGAAGAAATCCTTGATAGCCACAGTGTAACGTCCGTTCTCGCTGTACTCGTTCTTCAGCTCACTGATGATCTCATTTCTGCTGTCCTCATCGGAACCAGCCAGCACTTTCTGCGTCACATCTTCCATGCGGAGAAGGAAGGTGGCAGTGAGACCTGGGTTCGGGAGCTCATCCTTATAGCTTGCCGCCCAAAATCCGTCTTTCAGGTAGTCGTGCTCGGTGGTGGAGTGGTCGGCAATGCTGGCATAACCACAGTGGTGGTTGGTGAGCATCAGACCGTTCTCGGAGATGATTTCACCCGTGCAGAAATGGCTGCCGTCTTCGCCCAACTCCACAATCGCATCCTTCAGCGAGGAGTTGTTGATGTCCCACATCTGATCAGCCGTCAGATGCAAGCCCATGTGCTTCATGGTGGCGTAGTTGTAATCCTTCACAAACATAGGCAACCACATGCCTTCATCAGGCGGATTGGTAGCACCCAACTGCGCAAACATAAAAGCGCAAATCGATAATAAGAATAGTTTTTTCATAAAATATAGTTTTTAATTACTAATTTTCAATTCTCAATTTTCAGTTTTCAGTTTTCAATTTTCAATTTCAATTTTCAATTCTCCATTTACTTACACGTTTTACAAACAATGCTCTTCACTTCCTCATTATCAAAAATGACGATGGGTAGCTTGTCGAACAGTCCGCACAGACGGGCGGCGTCGCGCTCGGAGGCCAGCTTCACCGCCAACGTCATGTTGCCGCTCATATAGAGCTCTTCGCGCACTGCCATCAAGGAGATGAACGAGAAGAGGAAGTCGTTGGAGATGGACGGTTCGTTGAGGAACGGCTCCATCAGGCTCACCGCATACACGTAGTCGTCGTTTTTCACGAAGATGGAGGCCAGCTTGTAGGCGTTCTCCCAAGAGGACATTACCGGGTTGCGGATAGCCTTGATCTTGTTGTAGGTGTTGTCCAGCAAGGTAGCGGTCTCGGTGGTGGTGGGTGTGCTCTTCAAATAGTCAATGATTTGGAATTGGAATTCCATGTTGAGGTTGTTCACCTGCTCCTGCGGGATGTCTTTCAGCACATAGAGGCGGTCGATGTTGGCCTGCCGTATGCTGATGTCGTTGAGGTCGGCGAAGGGCGAGCCGGCGGCCACTTTGGCGACGGCATCGTTGTACTGGGCAATCTGGTTGGTATTGTCGAGTTTGGTCACATCCAGCATCTCGGTGGCGGTGCGCACGTTCACGCCGCCGTCAGCCACGCTCTGCATGTAGAGCTTGTTGGTGAGGAAGGGCTGGTAGTTCTTGCCGGTGGGAATCTCCTGACGGGCAGCAGCCTGTGCGTTGTAGTGTTTGGCCTCCACCTCTTTGATCATGTACTGCTGGATAGCCATGGCCAGTCCGAAGTTCTTGGCGGCCAGTGCGCGGTTGAACTTCGTCACGGCGAAAGTCTGCTCGTTGTCGCCATCCACCTTGTAGCGGATGTGCAGCGTGATGACTGCGCTGCGTTCCTGCTTCAGATAGTCGGCGTCCAGCTCCTTGGCGATTTTGCCGCCATTAGCTTTCAGCTTCGACACGGCCTGTGCCTTGGTGCCGATGGCCATCTCGCCGTAGGTGGGGTGGTTGGCAATGTCCTTCTGGAACTGCTCCCAGCCGTCGTTATAGCTTACCTTTACCTCGAAAGCCTTGTCTTTGAACTGCTGTTGGAGGGCGTTGGTCAGGCTCTTGCCTCTGCGCTCCTGGTTTTTCTGGGCGGTAGCGTCGCCCGAGAAGTTGAGCGAGTTGCCCACCACCATCTCGGCACTCTCCACCACAAAGGCCGGCTCGTTGAGCGCTAACAGGTAGAGCTCGATGTCGGCGGCGGTGAGGTCGTATTTTTTGTCCTCGAAAGGAATGGTCAGTGTGAGGGTGTTGCTCTCCGCTACAGGTACCCACTCGCCGGCAGGTTTCACCGTGTTGACATCTTTGGCGAAATAAAGCGGCTCGGTGTAGTTGGCGTTTTTGCATTCAATTTTCTTTTTCAACACATTGCGGCACACATACTTGCCATCTTTTACAATGATGATGTTGATGTCGTACTCGGCATCGTCGGCAATCTCTTGCGGCACTTCAGCGATGGGGGAGAGAAGCTTGGTGGTTTTCTTGCCGGTAGCCTGATTCTCGTCGAGAATATCCTGGAAGGTGATGATCTTGGTCATGTAGCCGTGGTTCGGACGGTCGTGGTCCACATTGTTCACACCGTCGCATTCGTACTGACTGTGCTGCACGAAGTCGAGCACAATGGCGTCGCCCTCTTTGCCGATAAGACGTTTGACGGTCTTGTTGTCATCGTGACTGAAATACACCACGCCGTCTTTCACCGACAGGCATTCAGAAAGCATCTCAAGTCCCTTTTCGGTCATGCACTTCTTGCAGAGCTGGTCGTCGTAGCCTGCCAACCCGAGTTTGGTACGGGTATAGGGGAGGTCTTTACTAAGCTGACGGGGCTTGCCGTTGTTGAAGGTGCGGTCGTTAGCCATGATGTATGAGGCATAAATGCTCTTCATATATTTGTCGAACTCATAACCAAATCCGATATAGGTGTATTGGCGGTCGAGCAGCACGGCTGCGGTCTTGGCATTCTTCAAGATGGGTTTGATGAGTTCAAGACACACATCGTAGTAGCAATAATCTTTGTCGCCCAATGTGGCCTTGGCTTTCGAAACGAGCTCTTTGCCGCAGGTGCCGAGCCCGTATTTCTTGAGACGCTGCTCGGTGGTGCGATACGGAGCAAGACCTTCAACAGTCTTCTCTTCCTTACTGGCCTCATAGATAGCCTGATAGGCAGCGGTAGAGTCAAGACGGATGTCGGTTTTCATGGCCGGCTGGAAAGCGTATTGCTCGCGAGCGGCATTCACCATGTCCACCATACATTCGTAAAGAATTTTGTGGCTAAAGTTGTTAGGAGCGAAATTTTTGACGTAATTTTTGTTGCTTTTCAACGCCTCAGGATTGAAATTCTCGTAAGGATTCTCCGTTTGGGCATTGCATAAATTACTGAAAATAAAGCAGGAAAGAACTGCCAAAAGGAAGAGTTTCTTCATCATATTCTATTTTTATTATTCTCTGTAAAAAACTTGCAATAATAAGATTTTTTTTCGAATAATAAAGGCTTTTTTTGATGAAGAAAGAGATTTTTTTTGCGGAATAAAGAAGGGTTTATTTCCCGACTGTGATGACGGTGAAATCCTCCTGGCGGATATGTTGCCGTGCCATCTCGCGAACCTCTTCAGCGGTGATGCTGCGGATGGTGTCGTGAAGTTGGCTAATTCGCTGTTCGTCAGTGTGGAAATAACTCCACAGGATGTAGCTCTGCATGTACTGCACGGTACCATCCACCGAGCGTAGCAACTTTCCCGACATGTAGTTCCGCACCGTGTCGAGCTCTTCGTCGTCCACCAGTTCTGTCTGAAGCCGACTCATCTCGTCGAAACAGGCCTGTAAGGCGGCCTCCACCTTGTCGTTGTTCACCTCGCAGTCGATGCTGTGAACGGCTCCGTTGCGGTAGAAAAACGGGTAGCCGCTGATGCCATACGTGTAGCCGTTCCGCTCTCGCAGATTCTGCATCAAACGCGAACCGAAGTAATTGCAAAACAGCGTATTAACAAAGTTGAAAGCGTGGGCTTTTTGATCTTGGTAATGAAGGGTGGGCTGGCACAGCACGATGGAGGTCTGCAGTACGTCGTTCCACGACTCGTGGATACGCTGCGGCGTATAGCCATCGCGAATGTCAGGAAGCACCGGAGCAGCTTTACCGTGCGCTATCTCCGCGAAGCATCGGGCGGTCAGTTCCAGCAGGCGCTCGTCAGCATGGCCGGCCATGAAGAGCCGCACGTTCTCGGCACAGCAGGTCTGCGCATGGTATTGCTGGAGATTTTGCGTGGTAATCGCTTTGAAATCATTGAGTTCCAAAATTTTACCATACGGAAATTGCGCGCCGAAAAGATGATGAAACATCAGCTGCGAGGAGCGGAAATCCACTTTCTTGCGGTGATACTCCCAATCCTTGATGGTCTTGGCACGGTACCGCTCCAGCTCGCGCTTCCGATATTTCGGCGCAGTGAACAGCTTTGCCACCTGCGGGATGACTCGGCTCCCTTGGTTCACAGGAAATTGCAGGTTGAAAGTGACTTGCGACAGCCCGACGGTGACATTCAGCGAGGTGCCGTAAAAGTCGAGAAGATCCTCGAAAGTTTCCGCATTTTTAGTGGGATGACTTTCTCGGAGAAGGTCGTAGCAGAAGCCGGCCACCTTCTTTTGCGGCTCATAGAGCGAGCCGGCGTTGATGACGATGGAGAGATGGATGAGGTCGAGCTGAGGGTTGGGAAACCAGTACAGCGGGATGCCATTGTCGAGGGTGAGCTGGCGGGGCGGTTCAAGGGAGATTTCACCCGTGGGTTGGTAGGGCGGGGGAGTAGTGCGGTCGAGCGGCATGGTTAGTTGAGTTCGTAGGTGGTGCCCTCCTTGGTGTCTTTGAGGGTGATGCCCATCTCGGTGAGCTTGTCGCGGATGAGGTCGGCCACGGCCCAGTTCTTGTTGGCTTTCGCGTCTTTGCGGATGTCGATGATGAGCGACATGAGCGCATCGGTATATTGCGAACTGCCGCTGTCAGCCTCTTCTTTCATGCCTAAAATGTCGTAAAAGAAGGTCTGGAAATAGCGCGTCAGCAGGTCGAGGTCGGTGGCGGTGAGAGCGAGCTTGCCATCGCGCACCGAGTTGATGATGCGGGAGGCCTCGAACAGCTCGGCGATGAGGTTCGGGGTGTTGAGGTCGTCGTTCATTGCGTCGTAGCAGCGTTTTACCCACGCGGCGATGTCAGCGTCGGAGTGGTCGCCGGCTTTCAGCTTCGGCAGCAACGCCACAGCGGCATACAGCTTGCGCATGCCCTTCTCGGCGGCCTGCAGCGCCTCGTTCGAGAAGTCGAGCGTGCCGCGGTAGTGGGCCTGCAGCACGAAGAAACGGATGGTCATCGGCGAGTAGGCCTGCTCCAGCATATTGTGTTTTCCACTGAAGAACTCGTTGAGGGTGATGAAGTTACCCAACGATTTGCCCATCTTCTGACCATTAATCGTAATCATGTTGTTATGCATCCAGTACTTCACCGACTCCACGCCGTTGGCCACGGTGCTTTGGCACACCTCCGACTCGTGGTGCGGGAACAGCAGGTCCATGCCGCCACCGTGAATGTCGAATCTTTCTCCCAAATATTTGGTACTCATTGCGGTACATTCGATATGCCATCCCGGAAAACCATCGCTCCACGGCGAGGGCCAGCGCATGATGTGCTCCGGTGCGGCCTTCTTCCACAGGGCGAAGTCAGCGGGATTGTGCTTCTCCTCCTGACCGTCCAGGGTGCGGGTGTTGGCCAACAGCTCATCGAGTTTGCGCCCCGACAGCTTGCCATAACCAAATTCTTTATCGAATTTCGCCACATCAAAATATACAGAACCTTCTGACACGTAAGCAAAACCAGCATCCAAGATGCGCTGCACCATGTTGATCTGCTCGATGATATGTCCGGAGGCACGCGGCTCAATAGAAGGTCTTTTCACGTTGAGCGCATCCATAGCCTTGTGGTAGCTGTCCATATAATATTGGGCCACCTCCATGGGTTCGAGCTGCTCCAAGCGTGCTTTCTTGGCGATTTTGTCCTCGCCCGAGTCGGCATCCTGCTCCAAGTGCCCCACATCGGTGATGTTGCGCACGTAGCGTACCTTGTAACCGATATGCTGGAGGTAGCGGAACACGAGGTCGAAGGTTACGGCCGGACGGGCATGCCCCAGATGGGGTTCGCCATATACGGTAGGACCGCAGACGTAAAGTCCCACATGAGGCGGTGTGAGCGGTTCGAAATGTTCTTTTTTCTTGGTAAGAGTGTTGTAAATTTCAAGGCGGGCTTGGTTGTCTGTGGCTTCCATAATCAATTTATTTTTCTTAAAAAAACGGCTGCAAAGATACGCCTTTTTTAGGAAATATGGTATGAATATGATGGATTGTTTTATTATCTATTTGATATTCATTAAAATAAATAAAATTGAAAAAAAACAATCTCAAAGTCTAAGGCTCAATAAAAAGTCGTAATTTTGCAGACCATATTTAAAAATAGTAATATTATGAAAATCAATTTGAAAGGAATCGGCCAAGTCGCTGTTGAAACTCCCTGTTCCATCATTGATCTCATCCTCCGCGCCAACCCCGAGGTGCTCAACACCTTCTGCGCTGCCAAAATTGACGGCAAGGTGGTTGACCTGCGCGACACGATCAGTGAGGATTGTGAGATTGAGCTGCTGGACAAGGATGCCCCAGAGTCTTTGCCGATCTTGCGGCATACGACCGCGCACATCATGGCTGAGGCCGTCAAACATCTTTACCCCCACGCCAAACTTACCATCGGTCCTTCTACCGACCGTGGCTTTTTCTACGATTTCGACTGCGAGCCCTTCAGCCGCACCGACCTCGACGCCATCGAGAAGGAGATGAAGAGCATCATCAAGAAGGCCACCCGCCTCGAGCGCAAGGTGGTCTCCCGCGAAGAAGCCCGTGAGATTTTTACCAAACTGGAGGAGCCGTACAAAATCGAACTGCTGGATGCCGTGCCCGAAGGCGAGCGCATCACCATCTATTCGCAGGACGATTTCTCCGACCTCTGCACCGGCCCGCATCTTCTCAACACCCGCCTGATCAAAGGATTCAAACTTATCTCAACATCAGCTACTTACTGGCGTGGAGACCGCAGCAACAAGTCGCTCACCCGTATCTTCGGCGTGGCTTTCTTCACCAAAGAAGACCTCGAAGAGCATCTGGCCTATTTGGAGAATATCAAGAACCGCGACCACAACAAGTTGGGCCGCGAGATGGAGCTTTTCGCCACCGTGGACGTCATCGGTCAGGGCCTTCCGCTCATGCTGCCCAAAGGCGCCAAGATTGTGCAGACCCTCCAGCGCTGGATCGAGGATTTGGAAGACAACGAATGGGGTTACATCCGCACCAAGACCCCGCTGATGGCCAAGAAAGACCTGTACGAGATCTCCGGCCACTGGCAGCACTACAGAGATGGAATGTTCGTAATCGGAGACCCCGAAGACGAAGAGGTGATGGCACTGCGCCCGATGACCTGCCCGTTCCAATACTTTGTGTACAAGGCATCTCCCAAGTCATACCGCGACCTGCCGAAACGCTATAGCGAGACCTCCACGCTGTTCCGCAACGAGGACTCCGGCGAGATGCATGGTCTGACCCGCGTGCGCCAGTTCACCATTTCGGAAGGCCACCTCATCGTGCGCCCCGACCAGATGGTGGATGAGTTCAAGGGCTGTCTGGCTTTGGCCAAGTACTGCCTCACCACCCTCGGCTTGCAGGATGATGTCACCTATCATCTCTCGAAGTGGGATCCCAACAATACCAAGAAATATATTGGTACCGCTGAAGAGTGGGAGGAGAGCCAGCAGCATATCCGCAACATCCTCCTCGAGCTCAACATTCCGTTTGTGGAAGATGACGACGAGGCTGCTTTCTATGGTCCGAAGGTCGACATCAACGCCAAGAATGTGTATGGCAAGGAAGACACTATGATTACCGTGCAGTGGGATGCGCTTCTGGCACCGAGATACGACATGTTCTATATCGACCAGAACGGCAACAAGGTGCGCCCCAATGTGATTCACCGTACCAGCATCGGTTGCTACGAGCGTACATTGGCTTGGTTAATAGAGAAATACGAGGGTAAATTCCCCACGTGGCTCTGTCCCGAGCAGGTGCGTATCCTGCCCATCTCCGAAAAGTTCCACGACTATGCCGAGCAGGTGTGCGAACGCCTGACGAAGGCTGGCATCAAGGTGACCGTGGACAGCCGTTCCGAGAAGATCGGTTACAAGCTGCGCGAAGCCCGCGTTGACCGTCTGCCCTACGCGTTGATCGTGGGACAGAAGGAGGCCGACGAGCAGGTGGTATCGGTATGGAACCGCACCTCCGGCGACAAAGGCGCCTGCTCCATCGACGAGTTCATCGCTACAATTTTGGAAGATATCAATACGAAGGCTTTGCAGCCCAAGTAATTGTAAAATTTTAGGGTTAATGATGAGCGTGCAGAAAAATATCGTACTTTTGCACGCTCATTTTTTGGGGATGTAGCTCAGTTGGTAGAGCACTTGGTTCGCAATCAAGGGGTCGCGGGTTCGAATCCCGTCTTCTCCACATCCATCTAACAAAAAGCGCGTGCTTGCTGCACGCGCTTTCGTGTTTATGATTATGGGCAATGCTATTGCTTGATGAAAGTTTTGGTCACGACACCTTGGTTGGTGATGATGCGCATCAGATACATGCCGGAAGAGAGTTCAGAGATGCATAAGCGTTTGGGATTTTCCCGAACTTCAGTGCTCAAGAACGCCCTTCCATAAGTATCGTAAACTTCAATCTGCGAAATGGTAATGCCATCTTGACACAGAATATTTACATATTGTCTGGAAGGATTCGGATAGACGGAAACTGCCTGCTCCAGTTGGTAGGTGCTGACACCATCGGTTACAAAAGGCTGAGAAATCCATTCACTGAAAGTAGTTTCGTCACAGCGGGTGCGAACGTAGAGTGTGTAAGGGATTCCTGTGACAAGGTCTGAGAATGTATGCGACATCTCATCGTGAAGTGTCACCGCACTCGTTTCGTCAAGTGTTTCGTTTCCAGGCACTATTGCCACATCCCAATCGTGATGGAAGGGGATGACGTCAGTGAAATGGAACGACACCTCCGAGGGGGAGATATTATCCAGCACAATAGCGTTGGGGGGCGTGCATCCGGAGGACACAAGCAAAATGTTGTCGAAGGCGGCTGCCGGATCATTTCCCAGCGACTGGTCGTTAGTCCAATAAAGGAACAGTCTCAAATAGCCAGTATGGGTGTTGTCGATTACGACAGAATGGGTACCCCAATCACTTTGGGAGTGAAGGGCAACATCCAATTGTGTCAGCTCTGAAGGTACAGTACCGGAAGACGCACTGGTCGTCGGGACGATGGCGGGTCCGATGAAAACCTTGGCGTAATCGTATGCGGTGGTGCCCGTCACTTCACCTTGTCCTTTAAAGTCAAAATAGAGTGTGTAGGGCGCTTGTGCAGGGTCAAGATAGATGTTGCGATAAGCCCATGCATTCGTCAAGGCGTTATGATTATAGGCATTGGTAATTCCGTCATCATTACTGATATACAACGATTGTCCTTCTCCATTGGCGGTGGCCGTTCCAACCGTCCACTGGTTCTCCGTTCCGTTGCTCACGAACTCCCAGCTGTCATTTTCCGAAACATCTTCAAAATCACAAATATAGGGAGCAGGAGCGTAACTGTTCTGCGTATGGAATTGGGTCATAAGCCACAGACTGTGGCTGCCATCTGCGTAATTGGCCCGTACTTTGCAGAGATAGTCAGTGTTGGCGAGCAAGCCGTATAAAACGCGCGTGGTGGTGTAAACTGTGATTTCCGTCATCACCGTATCAACAGGGAGTGCGGCGTATGCCAGCGTGTAGGAAACGGGTTGAGTTGTGCCATCATACGACCACACGATGTACGTTGCTGTTTCGTGTGGGGTGGCTGTAAGTTCACCCAATTGTGGCATCTGTCCGCGGGAAAGACAGAGATTGTCGATGGAGGCTGGAGGATTGGAGCCGCCGGTATTGTTGTTGTGCCACAACAAATAGATTCTTTGGATGCCCGAGTGCGTGGAATCTATGGCGAAATCGTAATGGGTCCAGTTGTCTCTCATTCCGATATTTTGCAAGCCGACAGCACCAGCTGGTGTCGCAGAGCCGGAAGGCACCGCGGGCGGTCCGACAAACACATTGAGATAGTCATTATTCGCCTCACCCATTCCTTTGAAATCAAAGGAGAGGTGATAGTTTGAACTGCCTGGCGTGACATAAACATCCGTATAGGCCCACAAATCCGAAGCGGCATTCATATTGTAGGTATTGCTTAGTCCTCCGTCAGATGACACATACATGGTGCCGTTAGGTCTGCTTGCATCGTGACGGCCAGTGCACCAAGAGTTTTCCGCTCTGATATACAGTATTGTCCAGTTAGAAATGCTTCCTGGCGTGTCAAAACCGCTGAGGAAGACTATCTGATTATGAGTGTAGAACGAACTTTCCTCACTCCAAATACTGCAAGAGGTGTCGCAATTTTGGCGTACTTTCCAATAATAGTATGTATTGCTATCCAGATCATGTAAAATCAGTATCGTATCCGATACATGGAAGTACGTGTAAACGCTGTCCTCTTCTGAGCGGACGGCCACCGTGTAATCTGCTCCGGCACCTCCAAACCGCATGGTCCAGGAGAGCATCGCGCTATCGGCTGTGGCGTACGACATCAGGTCAACGGGTTCGCGACATGGATTGCCAGTGATGACAATATTGTCGATGGCAGCCGGCGGCTGTGTGACGGTATAGGTGGCATTTTTCCATAAAAAGTACAATCGTTGCACTCCGCTATGAGTTGAGTCCAAAAGGAAGGAAAAATGCTGCCAATCAGGAATATGGTACAATTGTCCACCTAGCGATTCCGCACCTGCGGGAGCATAGTAATCAAATGTTACTTCCGGCTTGCCTAAATAAACTATAGCATAATCGGGGCTGTTTCCTTTGAAATCGAAGGAAAGTTCATATTCTTCATTCCCTGGTGGGAAATAGATGTCACGGTAAACCCAATCTACCCCAGCAGAGTTGAGGGTGTACGTGTTGGTTGCTCCGCCGTCACACGAAACGTACAGCGAAGAGTCTCCGTCTAAGGATGTGGCCGTTCCCACCACCCATTCGTTGGTTCCGCGCACGTGCAAATGAGACCAGCTGGCATTCTCTTCAGCTTCCTCAAAACCACATTCGTAAGGGAGGGTGGCGTATGTCGTCTGTGTGGTGGCGAAGTATCCGTTGTTGCTCCACAAGCTATGGTCGGTGGCAGAGCAGTTGGCCCGCACCCACCAATAGTAGTATGTGTCGGGCTGCAAGCCAGTGATGAGGATAGTCGTATCGTCACTGTTCACTTCGGTGAAAGCGGTGTCGCTCAAGAGCCGGTAGGCAACGGTATAGTTGGTCGGCAGTGCGCTGGCATCGCCCGGCTGCCACGATAAGGTCGCAGTGGTGGCGGTAGTTACGACCGTTTCCGGATGGATCGGGATGAAGCAATCCGACACCTGTACGGAAATGTTGTCAAACGCACCGCCAGGATTCGCCCCAAACGAATTGTCGTGACGCCACTGGAAATAGAGCCGTTGCAGACCGGTGTGCGTGGAATCCACCTCATAACAATAGTGTGTCCATGACGGCACCATGCAGAAATCACCTCCTAATTGTTCGGCTCCTTCAGGAGCGGGAAGTCCCGATGGGGTGGTCGGAGGACCCAAATAAACTCGCGCAAAGTCCGCGCCTACCTGACCTAAGCCTTTGAAATCGAATGAAATCTGGTAATGGTCGGTGCTGCCAGACAGACAGAAGTCGCGATATGCCCATAAGCAGGCGGATGCGTGGGGATGGTAGCTGCCTTCACCGACAGTGGAGGAGATGTGTAAAGACACGTTATCATTATCATTTGGCAATGCATTGATTGCAAAGTAATTCCATTCGATGGAGGGAATGTCATCGCCGGGCACATGTACGCCTACAGGAACATCATAATACCAGCGGGAAACATCATACGAATCCATATAATCACAGAAATAGGGAAGCACGGGAGTCGTATTGAAGGGAACGTCCTCACTCCAATCACCGTAAACTCCGTTGCACAGGGCACGGACTTTCCAAAAATAAGGTCTGTCGTATTGGAAATCTGAAATCAGCAAGGTCGTGTCTTGAACATCAATTTCCACATAATTATGGTCGTACTGTAATTTATAAGCCACTTGATACGATGATGCACCGTTCCGGTTCCAAGTGAGTCGGGCAGCATTGGCCGTCAACAACGTCGTGGCAAGCGGGGTAGGGGGCGGACACTCGGATGCCTTTACCATAAGATTGTCCAATGCACCAGCCTTGCTGGGAACCTGGTCCCACCCTTTCTTTAAAAAGAGACGGTATAATCCCGTATAGGAAGAGTCAATGGTGAAGCGGTGATGTTGCCACTGGTCGGATGTGGGAATCGTTACAACTGATACGGCAGGCGCTCCAACACTGTCCAACGATTGCAACTGGATTTCAGCACCTTTGCCCATATAATCAAAAGAAATCTGGTATTCTGCAGCACCAGGCGCAATGTAAATGTCCCTGTAAACGCTAATGATGTCAAATGACCAGTATGTCAAACTGGAATTAGTAGCACCGTAATCATTGGAGATATAGATCGAAGACGCACCGTCGTAACGCACGGTACTGCCAATCACCCACGTGTCGGAAAAGTATGAGACCGAAGCCACGTGCCAACCAATCTTGTCCACCTCATCTTCAAAACCAGTGTAATATGGCGTACAGCCGGCGGTGCAGAATGTCACCTCATCACTCCAGTTGCTTGGTTCGTTATTGGTTGCTATTGCCCGTGCTTTCCAATGGTAAATGGTGTTGGGGGTTAACGACGAGACCAGATAGTTGGTATCGGTCACCGTGATGAAGGTGTAAGTGGTGTCGGTACCCTTTCGGTAGGCCAGTTCGTAAGCCGCGGGCGCATGGTGGTTGTTGGGCTCCCAAGTCAACAGGGCTGAATTATGCTTGATATTTGAGGAGGTCAGATTATACGGTCGCCCGACCACGAAGCCTTTGAATGAGATATCATCTATGGCACAGGCCCTCTTGGGCACATAGTAATTCTCTTTCTCCCATCTGAAAACGAGTCGTTGTATGCCGCTATGTGACTGATCAGCTATCATGTGGACATGGTGCCACAACGTGTCGGTGAAGTTGACTTGTCCGACCATGTCTGCTGCTGCGGGTCTCGCAAAATAGGTGGGAGAGGTCGGGGTGACCACATAGACCGAAAGGTCTTTCTGCTGTGTAGTGTCTAAAGTCTTGAGGTCAAACTCCAGCACATATTCCGAGTAGGTCGTGTCGAAAAGAAAATCCTGATACATATAAGTATCGTAGTAGGTTTCATCCATGGTTTGGCAAGTCGCCCCGTTGTCTGAAGAGACGTAGCAGGTGTTCAGGCCGTTGTGCTGCACAGCGCTTCCGAAACACCATTGTTGCGTTGTCCCTTCGAAGCGATGGAGCCAACCTGCATTTACCGAAGGGTCTTCAAAATCGCAAGTGTAGGGCATTGTGGTCAGGCGCCTGAAGGTCAGGAAAGTCTCCTCGTGGCTCCATTCGCTATGTTCGTTGACTGAGCAGTCGGACCGTACCTTCCAAGTATAATGGGTTAAAGGTTGTAAATTATTGAGTAACAATGAGGTGTCGCTGGTCTCTATCAGTGTATAATTCAAGTCGGAGGCTGCTTTGTATGCCACGGTATAGGTTTCCGGGCTTCCCAAGGTGACGCCTTGCCACGATATGCGGGCCGAGGTGTCGGCAATCAGGTCGGTGACCATGTTGACGGGGTGCGGACAGCTCGTGCCCGTGACAATAATGTTGTCAATGGCGATGGCCGGATCGAACCGATAATTGTTGGCATGGTTCTGCCATAAAAAGAAAATTCGTTTATGGCCGGCGAAGGTGTGGTCAAGGGTATATTCGCAATTTGACCAGACGCACTCATTATTGTTGTTAACTGTCGGGCCAATGATGTCATCAATCAAAATCATGGATTGTATCGCCAAATCGTCAGTCGGATCCACAGTGTCACCCACGAACACTTGGGCGAAAGCATAGCCAGGGTTGCCTTTTACCTTGGCATCGAACGAAAGCTCGTATGTGTCGTACTGCGGGTCGAAATAAAGATCGCGATAGGCCCACAATTGCGCTTCCGCCAGACTATTGTATATGTTGTTGGAGCCGTCGGCAGCTGTGGTGATATACAATGAGGTGTTGGCACTGCTGTAAGTGTTATGTCCGATATACCAACGTGGCTGGTTATTGCCCGTCACCATAGGGAGGTGCCATGCCAAATTTTCAGTGGCATCTTCAAAATCACAAGTATAAGGGATGGGGTGAACCCAAATCACATCCGTTTGGAAAGAAGCCACATCGCTCCAATCGGAGGAAGATACATTATTGTATAGCGTTTTTACGCGCCAGTAGTAGGTAGTGTTGGGCACCAGTCCCGTGAGCACGACAGAGTTTGTGTCATACACCGTAAATACCGTGTAATCATCGTCCCCAGCGGTCTTGTACCCCACCTCATAGCCCATCGGGGAATCCACGCAGTTGTACTGCCAAGAAAGCACGGCGGAAGTGTCGGTGATGTCCGTGGCAGTCAGCGTGTGTGCCACCAAACAAGGGATGCCCTCGATGGAAATGTCGTCAATGGAGGCAGCAGGCTTGCCGCTGTTGGGATAGAAAGCTGTTCGCCAGTCGAAATAGAGACGATAGGTTCCCGGTGTCGCCACGCTGAAGGAGTAGCTATGTGTCATCCAGACACTGTCTTGAGGCAAAGATTGGTTGTCACTCAAGCGCACAGAACCATCAGGTTGAAGCACGGGCGGAACGATGCTGAACAGCGGGGCCGGCGGTCCCCAATATGCTGTATAATGCTCATAACCACGATGTTGAAAGGTGATGATGTATTGTGGATATACAGTGTCTATTACAAATTCCCGATATGCCCAAGCCGGATAATTGGTGCCAAAGCCGTAGGTAAGGTTTGTAACGCCTCCATCGCTTGACACATACAAAGAGTGTGCCCCACTATAGGAAACGTATGTTCCTGTGTACCATCTGTTATCCTCTGCATCGGAGTTAATGGGCAGAAACCAGTTCACATTCTCCGTGGAATCTTCAAAATCACAAAAATAGGGGATAGTTGCCTGTCTCCGATGCGTGGTGAAGGAACTCTCCAAACTCCAGTCGCTAGACAACGTGTCGGAGCATACGGCCCGTACTTTCCATATATAGGTTGTGATGGGTTGAAGGTCTGTCAATGTGAGGAACGTGTCATTGACGGCAACCTCCGTGTATTCCGTTTCGGTATTGCTGCGATAAGCCACCTCATACTGGTTGGCACTGCCGAGAATGCCCGGTTGCCATGAAAGAGTTGCCGATTCGACGGCAATGTCGGAAACCTCCAAAAATTCAGGATAGGAACAGAATTCATCCTGACAGGTGAAGGTCAGTTTGGGGAGAAAGCCCGCTGTATAGGGTGCATAGTATGTGCCCACTTGGTTGAGAGACATAACGTCGGATTGGGTTTGCCCATAAAATGATTCACCCTGATACATATCGGTACTCCCCGCCTTGATGACTTCGACTAAAAGATTACCACCATTATAATAGAAGGGTGTATCCAAGGGTATGCGTATAGTATCGCTTACAAAATATGCTGAAAATGGACCTGTCCATACAATAGATGTATTGTCATTAATCATCCCGTCATTAAGATTGTCGGCAGTAGTAATGCCTAATCGGATAGTCTGCTCGCGGGTATCTAACCATGTGCCTTGGGCAGCCACCATATACCATGTCAAAGTGGTAATATACTTGCCTTGCAATTCGGTAAGCATCGAAGATGGATATATAGATTGCGAATGCTGTGATTGCTCCCAATGATAACCAGACAATGGGAAATAGGGGAGTTGGGTTGTTCCATCAGCCACGGTAATATCCTGGGCATCAGAGATGTAAAAGGAACAAATTCCAAGAATTGCAAGAAGAAAGGCTATCTTTTTCATGTTATGATAATTTTCTGGGGAAAAACACCGCTGTATTTGGCGACAAAGTTACGACATTTTCGAGGAATATTTATCCCCTCACATTCAAAATGTGAACCCTAATGGAGCGAATATGAATGCGTAGCTCTGTTGATTTTTTTTATTTTATTAATAACCAATACTTTGGAAAATTATCATTTTGAGATGTTGTGAGGGAATAAAAGTTTTAAAGAGGTATTACTAGTGTATTAATCGCCATTATTGGCAGTCTACAACGCTGCCCCCCAAGCCCATCGGTCGAAAATCGACTGATGGGCTACAACAATAGTTATGAAGCATCTTATTCGGAATCATGGCGTTTGATGTTGTATTACGAGGGACAACGAATTTTATTGAGTCATCATTGAGACTTCATTTTCGAGCGGCAAAAATAGTAAAATTTTTAATGAAAATATCAATTCGCTGAAATATTTTTTAATTTCATTGAAAATAATATTGATTTGATTGATTTTAATGATAAAATCAACGAAATGGATAGGGAAGAGAAAGGACTTGTTTACTCGATCTCCAGATAAAAACTCACGGGACGGAATCCGTCGTTGCAGCTGATCATGGCGCTCATGGGGTTGCGCATCCAGCCGTCGTAAAAATTACCTTCACCACGGGCTAACGATTCCACAAAACGCTGCATCGTGTGCCACGCCTCATCACACAGTCCTTCAGGCTGTTGGCCGTCAATGGAAATCCAAACCTGTCCCTCATGCACCTCACAGGCATGTTCAATCGGGTTCTCGTACTTTTCCATCAGGTCGGGATAGACCGTCTGGCGGATGGCGGTAATTTTTACTCTGTTCAAGGGTAACTATTTTATGAAAAGAGACTGGTCATACGCCAGTCTCTTGTATGTTCTAATATGGTTAAACTATTGCAGCAGAAATCTTTCCGCTTCGAGTGCGGCCTTGCAGCCCGAGGCGGCTGCGGTGATGGCCTGGCGGAAGTGCGGATCCTGCACGTCGCCGGCGGCGAACACGCCCGGCACATTCGTGGCGGTGCTGTCGGGCCGTGTGACGATATAGCCCTGCGCATCCAGCTCAATCTGGCCTTTGAACAGTTCGGTGACAGGCTGGTGACCGATGGCCACAAACACGCCATCCACCGGCAGCACGGTGTTTTCGCCCGTCTTCTTGTTGTTCACCGACAGTCCGGTGACGGCCTTCACAAAGCCTTTCTTCTCGCCCACAATCTCGGTGGGCACGCTGTCCCACACCACCTCGATGTTGGCGGTGTTGAACACGCGCTGCTGCATCGCCTTGGAGGCGCGGAACTCGTCGCGGCGGTGCACCAGATAGACCTTGTTGCACAGTTTGGCGAGGTAGGTGGCCTCCTCGAGGGCGGTGTCGCCGCCGCCGACCACGGCCACGTCGCGGCCACGGAAGAAATTGCCATCGCAGGTGGCGCAGGCCGACACGCCAAAGCCGCGGTAGGTGCGCTCACTCTCCAGACCGAGCCAGCGGGCGGTGGCGCCCGTCGCAATGATGACCGTGTCGGCCAGAATCTCCTGCGTGTCTTCCACCAAACAGCGGAAGGGGCGTTTCGAGAAAACCACCTCCGTCACCATGCCGGTGCGTATGTCGGTGCCCATCCGCAGCGCCTGCTCGCGTATGTCGTTCATGATGTCAGGACCAGACTTGCCGTTGGGGTAGCCCGGGAAGTTCTCCACCTCCGTGGTGATGGTGAGCTGTCCGCCCGGCTGCGGTCCTTCAATCAGTATGGGTTTCATGTCGGCGCGTGAGGCGTAGATGCCTGCGGTATAGCCCGCCGGTCCGCCGCCAATGATCAAGCATTTTGTTGTTTCCATGTGGGTTGTATGTTGATTTGTTGATTCGTTGAATTGTTGATTTGAGGAGTTAAGAAGTTAATTTAAATATTAATGATGACAGCCGTGAAAAATGGGGCTAATCAAACATGAGATTGGAGGAAGATATATTAATTTCAAAAATCGATACGATAAGATGCACTGTTATTTCCACTTGCTTTCATTGCAAATGGACCACCGTTTTTTGAAATTTCAATTTCATGAAAAATTTCATTGTCGGCAAGTACTTGACTTGCAGGGATATGAATGATTTTTCCATCATCGTTCATCACGACTACAGATTGTCCGTGTAGGGCCTTTTCTTCAAGCATCTGCTTCTCAGCAAGCAGTAGTCCCTTGTCTAATTTATCTTGAAATTCTTTAAATTCCTTCTCAGACATACGCTTTATAGATTAATCCCTTCATCCTTTCATCCCATCCTCACATCCTCACATTTTCAATTCTCAATTTTCAATTCTCAACTCAAGAAAGCAATCACGTCCCCCTTCTTCACCTTCTCGCCCTGGCCGACCACCACCTGCAGCAACTTACCATCGTAGAGGGCTCTCACCTCGTCCTGGCCATAGTAGGCCTCCACGTAGCATACGAGGTCGCCTTCCTTGTAGGGCGTGCCCTGCGGCGGGTTCATGCCGTCGCCGGTGACGGGCACCTCCCACAGCACGTTGCCGTTGGAGGGGGAGAGGATGGCCTTCGCCTCGGGGTGCTGCTTCTGCACGCTGGCAATCAGCTCCTCGCGCACCACCTCGGGCATGCGTATCTCCTTGTAAACGATCTGGATAGGGGAGGCTTTCTTCTTGGCTTCGAGATCGCGCTCGAAGTTCTTCTTGGCCGCACCGCTCTTGTAGTCGATGTACTGCGTCGGGTGCATGGCGTACTCGAACAGCTCCTCTTCGTCCTGACCAACATCCCATCCCTGCTCTTCCATCAGCTTGCGGTACTTCGGCAGTTCGTCGGGATAGTTGTCCTGCGGGTTGGAGGTGGAGAACTCGTAGCCTTTCTCCTTGGCCAGCTCGAGGATTTCGGGGGCAAGGGTGCCCGGCAGAGTGCCGGCCTTGCCGAGAATCATGTCCCACTGCTTCTGGTCCATTGCGCTGAAACGCGGCTTGCCCTGCGCCATCGACAGGATGTTCATCAGGGCGATGTTCTTGACATACTGGCTGAAAGGAGTCACCAGCGGCGGGTTGCCCACCTTCGGCCATACGTAAGCCACCTCTTCAAAGAGTTTCACCAACAGTTCGTCTTCAGAGACCTCTTTCTGTCCGCTGGCTTTCAGCGACATGTTGATGGCTTTGTGAACGCCCTTGAGGTCGGCCATCATGGAGCCCATCATGCCGCCCGGCAGTCCGCAGCCCACCAGCAAAGAGGTGGAGACGCGGTTCTTGGCGTCAATCCAATAGCCGAGGAAGTCGTCCATGAACTCTTGCGTGAGACGGCGCACCTCCATATAGGCGTTCATGTTGATTTCGGGCACATCGAAGCCTGCGTCTTTCAGCATGGCCTGGATGGTGATGACGTCGGGGTGTACCATGCCCCATGACAGCGGCTCCACGGCCACATCGATGATGTCAGCCCCCGCCTTGCACACCTCCAGCGTGGAGGCGACGGAGAAGCCGGGACCGGTATGTCCATGGTACTGCACGAGGATGTGTGGGTATTTCTCTTTGATGGATTTCACGAGGCGGCCGAGGGTGGCGGGACGGCCCACACCGGCCATATCTTTCAGGGCAATCTCATCGCAGCCGAACTCCACCACCTTGTCCACCACGCCCATGTAGTACTCCACGGTGTGGATGTCGGAGTGGGTGATGCTGAGGGCGACCTGCGAAATCATGCCGGCCTCTTTGGCAAACTTGACAGAGTTTTCGAGGTTGCGCGGGTCGTTCAAACCGCAGAACGAACGGGCAATGTCCACGCCCTGCGCTTTCTTCACCTTGAACATCAGCTGGCGCACGTCGGCGGGCACGGGGTCCATACGCAGACCGTTGAGGGCGCGTTCCAGCATCTGACACTGGATGCCGGCCTCCCGCAAAGGCTTGGTCCATGCGCGGACGGCCTTGTTGGGGTTCTCGCCGTAAAGGAGGTTCACTTGTTCGAAAGCACCGCCGTTGGTCTCCACGCGGGCGAAGCAACCGCAATCCACAATGGCAGGAGCGACTCTTACCAGCTGGTCAACGCGGGGCTGGTATTTTCCGGATGATTGCCACATGTCACGATAGACGAGGCAGAATTTGACTTGTTTCTTCATGATAGAGTATATTGTTTAATTTATTTCAGGATTGAATTATTTGAAAAACCTTAAAATGTCGAGTCCGTTGGCATAGATGAGCAGGGCGATGAGCAGTATGAACCCCACTGTGTTGGCATAGCCGATGAACTTGTCGCTCGGTTTGCGCCGTGTGATCATCTCCACCAAAATAAAGAGGATATAGCCGCCGTCGAGCATCGGGATGGGCAAGAAGTTCATGAAGGCAAGGATGACCGCGATAAAGGCTGTCACACTCCAGAAAGCCTGCCAATTCCACGCTTTGGGGAAGATGCTGCCAATGGTGCCGAAGCCGCCAATCTGCGTGGCACCCTCCTTGGTGAAGATGAGTTTGAACTGCTTCACATAGTCGCCCAATGTGCTGAAACCCTTTGAGATACCCGCCGGTATCGACTGCCAGAAGCCATAGTCCACGTGCTTGTGGCCTAACAGTTTAGCAGGCGCTTTGGGGAAAACCATCATCTTGCCATCTTCATTCAACTTCACAACTGTGGTGTCTTTTTCCCCATTCCGTGAATAGACGATGCTCACCAATGATGAGGGGTGGTTGTTGAAGTATTTCTGATAGCTATAGAAAGAGAACATACGTTTGCCGTCCACCGCTACCAGACTGTCTCCCTTTTGGAGACCGGCACTTGCCGCTGGCGAATCCGATGGCACAGAATCGAGGATAAAAGGCATCTCAAACTGGCAGAAGTACTGCTCCGATTTATCAGCGCCGAGCAGCGTCTTTGCAAAATCTTGATTGAGATAAACGGTGGTCTTTTCGTAGATGGTTTTTACAACGCTGTAGGTGCTGTCTTCATTGATGGCGATGGAGTCCACCGGGCGTTCGACCACCACGCGCTGGGCACCATTGATGAGTACCGCGCCAACGAGGTCGCCTTGCCGTTCGGGCTTCACACCATCTACCGTGATAATCTTGTCGCCATTCTGGAATCCTGCCTGCTGCGCCACCTCTGAAAAATGCATCCCATAACGGGCATTCTCCACCGGGATATAATCTTCACCCCACGTGAAGAGAATGACTACGTACAGAATCAAAGCGGTGATGAAGTTCACCAGCACTCCACCGAGGATGATGAAGAAACGCTGCCACGCGGGCTTCGAACGGAACTCCCACGGCTGTGGCTCTGATGAGAGTTCAGAGGCCTTGGTGTTCTCATCCACCATGCCGTTGATGCTGCAATAGCCGCCCAACGGCAGCCAGCCGATGCCCCATTCCGTATTTTCGGGGTATTTGCGCCAGTCGTCATCCGCCAACTTGTCGGTGTCGATGCGCACCATCTTCTTTTTGCCCTTCTCGTCCAAAACAGGCTTGCCCTCCGCATCCAACTCTTCCTCCATATCGTCAAGGTTGCGCGCAAAAAATTTGAAATGCCATTTCCCATTGAACTTCTTGCATTTGAAAATAGAGAAGTAGGGATTGAAGAACATGTAGAATTTGTCCACGCGGGTGTGGAAAATGCGAGCAAACGTGTAGTGTCCCAGCTCATGAGTGATGACCAGAAAACTGATGCAGGCAATAAGTCCTAAAATCTGAATGAGTACTCCCATAAAATGTTATTGTCTAAAGGTGTGTGAAATATATTCTTTGGTTTCTTTGTCAATAGTAAGGTACTCCTCAACGGAAGAGGGCGTACAGAAGGTGGCGTGAGCGAGCGATGCTTCGATGATCTTGGGGATGTCGTAAAAGCCAATGCGGTCGTGCAGGAACATCCTGACGGCGGCCTCGTTGGCGGCGTTGAGCACACACGGCATGCAACCGCCCTGTCGTGACGCACTGTATGCCAACGTCAGACACGGGAAAGTGTCCATGTCGGGCTCCTCGAAGGTAAGGGTGGAGTGATGGAGAAAGTCGAGGCGCGGGAAGTTGCTGGGCTTGCGGTCGGGGTAGGTGAGGGCATACTGGATGGGCAGCTTCATGTCGGGAAGTCCCAGCTGCGCCTTCACTGAACCGTCCTCAAACTCCACCAGCGAGTGGATGATCGACTGCGGATGCACCACCACCTCGATTTTGTCGAGCGGCACACCGAACAGCCATTCCGCCTCAATCACCTCCAACCCTTTGTTCATCAGCGTGGCACTGTCGATGGTGATCTTGTCGCCCATCTTCCAGTTCGGGTGCTGGAGCGCCTGCTCGCGCGTAACGTGCTGTAATTCTGCTCTCTTCTTGCCCCGGAACGGGCCGCCCGATGCGGTGATGATGAGACGGGAGATGGGATTGTGGAACTCACCAGCCAAGGATTGGAAAATGGCAGAATGCTCAGAATCAACAGGATAGATGTTGACACCGTTTTCACAGGCGGTGCGCGTCATCAGCTCACCTGCCACCACCAAAGTCTCCTTGTTGGCCAGCGCAATCTGCTTGCCGCTCTCGATGGCCTTGTAGCTGGGGGCCAGTCCCGCCACGCCGACAATCGCCGACAGAACCATGTCCACACAATCCATCTGCACCACATCGCACAGCGCCTTCTCGCCGGCATACACCTTGATGTCATCGTCCCACAAGGCACTTTTCACATGCTCCAGCTGCTCCTCCTGACCAATGACCACCACGTTGGGCTGAAACTGCTTGGCCTGCTGGATGAGCAAGTCGGCCTGCGAATAGGCAGAAAGTACCTCAACCTGAAGCATTTCCGGAAATTGCGACACAACCTCTAACGCCTGCGTTCCGATGGAACCAGTCGAACCCAAAATTGCAATGCGCTTCTTCTCAATCACTTTTTGTAAAAAGAGTTAATGGCTTAAAAAACAGAGCGCAAAATTACAATTTTATTTTTGATTTTTGGGGTCAGAAATGAAATATTTTTGAAACTGCGGATAGGATTTTTTCACACAATCAATGTCGGTCACCACAATAGGGAAATGGAGTGACAGCAACGCCGCCGCCATCGCCATCCGATGGTCGTTTTGTGGATCGAAAGTGATTGGTTTTGAATTGGTTATGAATGATGTTCCGTCAACCGTCAGCGTTTCATCGTCCTGCCGTTGAAGAGGACAGAAATGGGAGAGCAGCTCGCACAGCAAATCCATACGGCGCGACTCCTTCCGGTTGAGGTTGCCCAATCCGGTCAGAGTGACCATTCGTTGACAGAGCACGGCGGTCACGGCCATCACGGGAGCGAGGTCGGGATGGTTGTATAGATGGAAAGTGTTGTTTTCTATGGGGTTACAATCTATGGTAACACGACTGATTTTTACGCCTTCTGTGGTTTGTTCAGAGCGGATGCCAAAGCCCCGGAACCACTCCGCCACTACGGCATCCCCTTGAAGGGTGTCGAGGTGTAAATCTTTGAGTGTCAGCGTGTCGATAGCGGTGTTGGCGGCCAAAAAAGCGTACCAGAAGGCGGCGGTGCTCCAGTCGGCTTCGCGCCTAACGGGAAGGCCCTGCCGGCGCGCTTCCACCATCCGGCGTGTCAGTTCCCAGTAAGGTGCGGAGGGCGGGGGAGTGGGCACCACGGTCAGCTCCTGCAGCCCGAGACGGTCGCCCACCAGCAGCAGGGCGCTGGCCAACTGGCTGCTCTGCGAACAGTCGATGGTGAGGGCGCGGGCGTGCACCTCCTTGCCACGGATTTTCCACCCCTCCGCGCAAGGCTCGATGTCGGCGCCTGCACTTTTCAAGGCGTTCACTAACGGCAGAATCGGTCTTTCCAGCAGTCGTTTCGTGCCGGTGAGCAGCCACTTACCCAGGGTGACCGCCGCCACCGCCATCAGAAAACGATAGCCGGCACCACAATCTTTTACATCAATCTTAATAAAATCATTATCAATATTTTGAAAAGATTTATTAAAGTTTTGCTTGATGAACAATAAAGCGCGATACACCACCCACACATCCTCCGAATCGTCGGCATTGGGTGTCGACAAAACCTCGCCATAAAGAGCCTCCAGCACCAGCTGACGAATCAGGATGCTTTTCGAGCTGTTGAGGAGGAGGATCTCGCCGTTTTGGATGGAGGTAGTGGGCATGGGTTAGAATTCGTATCCGATTTTAAATAGAATGCCATTGCTGAATTTCGCTTCTTTCTGATAATGCTTCTCGACAGTCTGTCCAAAATAATTGGCACTCAACACAAAAGAGTGTCGTCTTCCGCCCACTCTCATTCCGATGCCCGCATCAAAAAAGAAAAGATCCTTCAGAAAGGCATAGCCCACATCTGCATTCCAGTAGGGCACGCATTTCCGCGATTCTTGACTCATGATGCTGCCTCGCGCATTGAGGAACAGCGGAAGGCTTGCCGCTTGTCGCTTGTACGGCGATTGATTGACGTAGTCGCCATACTCTTGCGATGCAAGAATGCCGAAACCGACTCCTATTCGGATATATTCGGAAAAGCGGTAGCCATTAGTGAAACTCAGTCCCACGACGCCGTTCGACACCTTTGGAGGGTACCAAAATCCGGCAGTATGCACTTCTGCCGCACACCACCATCCGTTGTCGGGCTTGGTTTGCGCATTAATCAGAGTAAAACATCCGACAAAAGCAATCAGGAGCAATGTTTTTTTCATTTTGAATGGGGCTTTGATTACGATGGTGCAAAAGTACAATTTTTTTCTGATTATCAAGGGAGGCCTCAAAGCAGATGCAATTTGGGGGAGGGTCCGCCTCCCTGAAGTCGGCGGAATGGTGCGGGGAACGATGTGAGAAATGGGTGTGGAGGGGGAGTGGCGGCTTTGCCGCCACTCCCCCTCCACCTTGTATGTCAGTTGGTTGTCACCACCATTCCGCTACGAGCGCAGCGAGTAGCGGAATCCCCTGCCGCTTGCGATGGTCGTTCACCCCGAAGGGGTGATATTTGGATTTACAAGGCGGCCAGAGATGCGGGGCTGTCCCGTTCTGTCGAGACTGTAACAAACATCCGCACCCCGTTAGGGGTGCAGGGATGGTAGGCGGGCATGCAAATGCCCGCCGAGGGCGATGTTTGAGCGGAAAGCGTGCCCGGTCGCCCTATAGACAATTTTTATTGTTTTTTAGGTAACCGCAATGTATATAAAGAATCTTCACTAGTGTCTCTTAAAAAATTTAACAATTAAAATTCAATTTCAAGTTGACCGTCATCAGTTCCATCATCAGTTCCTCGTCCGAAGAGTTCCGGCAGGTCGTCTTTGACCAACAAGGAGCTTCCGAGTATGCGCAGTACCTGAGCCACAGGCCTGCCAAGTTGGAGGTCGTGCTCGATAATTGCAATGAGGCAGTATGTGATGATGGCGACGTGAATCTGTATCCTGACAGCATTCTCGGTATCACCCCAGAAAGACTTGACTTGGAGATGCTGCTTGATCCATTTGAAGAAAAGTTCCACCTGCCAGCGGTAGCGGTAAAGCAGGGCAATGTCCTTGCCTGCGAGATAGAAGTTGTTGGTGTAGTAGACGAAAGACTGCCCAAGGTCGGAAGCGTAGTAGACAATTCTTCTGATTTCAGTTGGGTAATTCCCTCTATTTCTGTTACCGGTGAAACGAATTGTCTGGTCAAGCAAGACGTTGTCTTCTCCATTGACAGCCTCGTCTCCGTCGACAATCTCGAAATTTGGATGCCGTTTCTCGCGGATGACGAAGAAAGCCCCACAGAGATGTATGGCGGAAAGTCTTGCGAGGTCGAAATATCCCCGGTCAAAAATGTATACAGCATTGGATTCATACCCAATACTGTCCATGAATTTGGTGTCATGCACGTTGGCATTGGTGATGCGATAGAATACAGGTATCTCTGTTGCGATGTCAATCTGAGTGTGGACTTTGATGCCGGACTTGGTACTGCGGAAGCGTGCCCAACGAAAGACGGACATGCAGAGGTCGATTGTGGTGGAATCGACAGCGTAGAAGCGTCCGTGAAGTTCAAACTCCTTGGTGATTCGTCTTCGCTGAGCAAGAGACACCATATAGAAAGCGAATTCCTCGAAGATTCGAGGCTCACGGAGCATATTGGCTTTCGAGAGGGTGTTCCTGACAACGGTTGCCGCACCAAATCCGAGATAGAAAGACCTTTTAGCATGAGCAGTTGTTATATCTGTAAGTTCCCTGAGGCTTCTGCAGCCTATGAGTTGCCCGAACATGAGCACAAGCAGGTGGTTCCAATGGGAGAAACCCCATCCATGGGTCCTGTCCGGGTACTTCGCGACAATCCTCCTGAATTGCCGTTGTGGCAAGTACATTGTGATTTGAGCAAAAACATAACTTCCTGTATGCATAACCGGTCTGATTTCGATTCAGACCATAATATACGCATTTCAAAAGTCGGACACAAGTTTTGTTGCTCAAAACACTATGCATAAGAATATTATAAATTAATTTAACAATAATTAAGAGACACTAGTGAA
>JAFXTS010000032.1 GCA_017535665.1 Bacteroidales bacterium
ATTTTTCCATTTTCCATTCCCAATTAAGGAACTGGGTCATAGCCGCTTCCGCCCCACGGATTGCACGACAGCACGCGCTTGAACGTGAGCCACGACCCTTTGAAGGGACCGTGTTTGCGCAGGGCTTCGATGCCATAGTTGGAGCAGGTGGGGGTGTATCGGCATGACCGTCCGATGAGCGGCGACAAAGTCCATTGGTATATCTTGATGAAGAATATCAAGATGTTAGCAAGAACTTTCTTAAAAAGGGCGTATGCTTTCTTCACAGGCCTTCCGATTGGTTTGCTTTTGTTAAACGCTGTAGGATTTCGATTATTTTGTCCTCTATAATATTATAGGTAGAAATTTCTTTGGAAGAATAGGTGATGAGCAGTTGGGCGCGCACTCCCTGGGCTTGCAAAGCGGGGTCGAGAATCTCGCGGTGATGCAGCCGGTAGGCTTCTCGCACGAGGCGTTTCACGCGGTTGCGGTCCACGGCATGTTTGAGAAAACGCTTAGGAACGCTGATAACCAATTGGTTGACAGTATTTTCTTCTGTAATGGGAAGAAAGATGTAGTGGCATTTGAGGGGCGGACAGAAAATACGCTGGCGGTTGCGGAGCAACTCAGCAATCTGAGTTTCCGAACAGAGCCGTTCTTGCTTGGTGAAGGTGAGCGGTGCGGTTTTAGCGTTTTCTGGTGGCATGTTCTTTCAAGAAAGCGTCCATAGCGGAGGTGATGGACTGGTGTTCCTTGGTGGGGGCTTGAACATGGAGGGTGAAACCCGCGTCGGTGACGGCGGCGCAGGCGGCAGCTCCGAGAGCACCCATGGCCACCTCGCCCTGCTCGAAGTCGGGATAGTTCTCCTTCAGCGAGGCAATACCCGACGGACTGAAGAAGATAATCATGTCGTACTTGTTGATATCCACTGACGACTTCAGGTCGGCGGGCACGGTCTTGAAGATGACGGCCTGCGAATATTCGATGTTGTGGTCGCGGAAAAAGTCGGCATACTGGGTGGCCATCGAGTCGGCACCGCAGGGGAGCAGGTATTTGTATTCGGGGTTCTTCAGGAACAGGTCGAACACGCCTTTCGGGTTGTTGTTCTTGTTGAAGAAGATTTTGCGTTTGCGGAACTGGATGTATTTCTGAAGGTAGAACGCCACCTGGTCGGTGGTGCAGAAATACTTCATCTCCTCGGGAAGTTCGCAGCGCAGCTCTTTCACCAGACTGAAGAAGTAGTCAACCGTGGTTTTGCTGGAGAAGACTACGGCAGTGTGGTCAAGAATATTGATATGGGCTTCCCTGAACTCGCGTGACGGGATTCCCTCGATGCGGAAAAATTTGAAGAAGTCAATATTGATACTATACTTCCGAGTCAGGTCGGCATAAGGCGACTTATCAAATTCAGCCGGGGCATTTTGGGAGATGAGGATGTTTTTTACTTTCATAAACCGCAAAATTGGTGTTTCAAAATTTTGACGTAAATTCTTGATTATCTGAAAGAAATCATCAGTTTAATGATGACCAGAAAGGGTAGAATTTCAATCGTGCAAAAGTACAAAAAAAATTCTATGAAATTGAACTGGTTTGATTTTAATTTGAAGGTTCGGTACCAAGCGAAGAGATAGCAGGCGATGAAGAGCAGGGCATAGAGCAGCAGCCATGAAAATTGGGAGGTGTAGGCGGCTGCGATGGTGAGGGGCAGCAACAGCAACGAGCAGCAGGTAGTGCAGAAAAAACGGTTTTGTTCGTGGTTGGAACGGTCTTCTGGACAGTTGAAGATGAAGGCGAGGAGGTAGAGGTTGGCAGTTTTAAGGAAATAGAAGACGGCAGCGGTGGCAGTGCAGGTGAGAAAGAGTGGGAAGGGGGCGAAGTACTGACTGATAGTAGGTAGAAAAGTGCTGATAATCAGGTGTAATGCCATGCCGATAACGATGAAGTCGAAGAGAAAAAGGAAAGCGTAGATCCATTCGGTGAGGGGCTTGCTTTCGCGCAGTAGCTGGTTGCGACTGCGGGGCGAGAAAAGGGCGCGCACAATGTAGGTGAACTTGCGGCGACTATTCACAATAATCAGTGTGAGCAACACCAAAACGCCACAGAAAACCCACGTCATCCAGTCCAGCACGTGCGCTTGTGTCGGCATCGGAAGCGGTTTGATGTCGAGAATGAAATTATAAAATGTTGATAATAAATTCATTATAAATTTTACAGGACGCTCATTTCTGTGGTGCAAAATTACAAGAAAAAATTTTTTTCACGTAGCCGAGCGAATGAAAATTTCATGTATTTTTGCACGCTCAAAATAGCACCGATGCCCAGGTGGCGGAATTGGTAGACGCGTCGGTCTCAAAAACCGATGAGGTAACACTCGTGCCGGTTCGATCCCGGCCCCGGGTACAGCAAAAATCCCGAGAGTTTGTGTTCCAAGCTCTCGGGATTTTTTTTCTTTAAAATTTTTTTCCAAATTCAGTGAAATATTAAAAATATTTTGCTACTTTTGCAAATTATTCAGCGAAACGAAATTTATGGTGAAAAAAATACTGTTAGGACTACTGCTTCTTGCGCTTTTTGTAATAGGTTTATTTAGTTGAAGTTGTTAGTAATTAGTGTTTTGGTTGCTGGACAGGGAGAATTCCTTACGGGGAACTCCCTGTTTTGATTTTAAAATGGAAGAATTGACGCTTTGCGTGTCAAACGATAAAAATCTGACATCGCGGTGACGATCCACTCGCCGCCGTGTGAATGGAAATGCGAAGAAATCGGTTGCCAGAATGAAAGAAAAGTTGTATCTTTGCCACGGCAATTCTATGGAGTCTTCCATCCGAAGCATGCCGCCAACCACACTGCTACTCTATTATGGAAACAGTGGATGAACTTTCTGACAGTCAGTATGATAAATTATCTGTCAGCGCAACGCAGAGCGTTACTGCCCATCCCCAGGCCGAAACTTCCGGCAGGGGGAAGTCGGTAGAGTATGCTCTGTCGGCGGATGTTCTGTACTGGTTCCCGATACGGGCCACACACCACCGCGCCCAGAAAGTTTACGAACGGTTGGCGGAACTCCACAACGACCGCCTCACTCCCTACCTCCCCACATTGTGCCGCATCGAATACTCCAACGAGGATGTCGACCATCCGACACAGCAGGTGAAAGAGGAACCGCTGGATGGCGGACTGCTGTTTGTGCAGTGCACACTAACCGACTTCCGCGAACTGCTGCAACATCAGATCCCGGGACTCACTCCCTACTATAACCACTTCGCCACCAACGAGTTCGGACGCAACGAATACCTCATCGTGCCCGACCGCCAGATGGAGAGCTTCCGCATCATCGTCGAGTCGCGCAACCAGGAAATCATCGTCCGGCAGACCGACCTTCCGCCCATCATTGAGGGCGACCGCGTCATGGTTACCGACGGTCCCTTCGCCGGCGTGGAAGGCATCGTCATGAAACACAAGCACCAGAAGCGCGTCTTCGTGCAGCTGCAAGGCGTCGGCATCTTCGCCACCGCCTACGTCCCCGAAGCCTTCTTGAAACGGAAAATTGAAAATTGAGAATTGAAAATTATAGAGGTTGCGATTATATGATGAAGAGATTATAAGATTAATGGATGATAATACTGCAAAACAATTAACTCATTAACAATAACCACTTTAATCTTCTGCATCCTGACTTTTTATTCATCATTTATTTTTAACTCATAACTTCATAACTCCTTAACTCCTTAACTCCTTAACTCCTTAACTCCAACCAACCTTCAACAAATCAACGAATCAACAAATCAACCACCCTCCCCCATGGGTATCATCGCCAGACAGACTATCAAAGGAACCATCGCCACCTACATCGGGGTAGCCATCGGTTTTGTTACCACCTTCTTCATCCTCACGAAGTACCTGACGGCGGAGGAGGTCGGCCTGACGCGTGTGCTGGTGGATGCCGCCACGCTGTTCAGTTCGTTAGCGCTGCTCGGCACCAGCTCGTCCACGCTGCGGTTCTATCCCCACTTCAAGGACGACAGTCGCAACCAACAGGGACTCTACTTCTGGACGCTCATCATCCCCTTCGTTGGCTTCCTTTTGTTTCTTATCTGCTTTTTTGCCTTTAAAGGATTGATTGTCCGTGCGTTCCAAGACAACTCGCCCCTATTCGTCAATTACGTCTATTATGCCCTGCCCATCGCTTTCTTTATGTTGTATATGTCTGTATTTGAGGCGAATGCAACAATCTTGGAGCGGGTGGCGGTGCCCCGACTGATTCGCGAAGTGTTCATCCGTGTGGGACTGTTGGTGGGGTACCTGTTGTTCGGCCTCTGGCACGTGATCGATTTGGATGGCTTGGTGTTGGTGATCTGTGTGACCTACGGGCTGGGCGCGTTGCTGAACCTTTGCTATCTGCTATTCTCACAGAAGATTTCGTTTAAGCCCGACTTCAGCAAGATTACACCGGAACTACGCCGCGACTTCTTGTTGTACACGTTGTTCTTGGTTACGGCGGCGTTGGTGAGCAGTGTGATGCCCACGCTCAGCAGCTTCTTCATCAGTGCTAAGATGGGGCTGATGTTCACGGGTATTTATGCCATCGCCAACTACATTGCCACGATGGTGGAGATCCCGTCGCGGTCGTTGAACGCCATTGTGCAGCCGCGCATTGCGGTGGCTATTCGGTCCACGCCGCCCGATCTGCAGACGGCCACCCGACTGTATCAGCAAGTGTCTTTGAATCAACTGCTTGTTGGCATGGTCATCCTCATTCTGATATGGATCAACATCGACCTCTTTTTCGATATTCTGCCCAATGGCGAGCAGTATGCGGCTGGCAAGTGGGTGGTGTTGATTCTGGCCACCTCCAAGCTGATTACCTCCGCATTTTCCATCGGCGGTTCGGCGCTTAGCTACACCCGCTGGTATTATACAGGTCTGTTTTTCACGCTGATACTAATGGTATCCTCCATTTTCTTGAATAACTACCTCATTCCGATTTGCGGCATCGAGGGCGGTGCGTGGGCCACGTTGGGTTCCAATGTGTTCTATTACATTTTGTTGCTGTTGTATGTCAAGTGGCGGGTGGGCACCTATCCGTTCAGCCGGGGGCAGCTCAAAGTGCTGGCGGTGGGACTGTTGATGGTGGTGTTGAACTACCTGTTGGTTTTCGTTGTGGGCAAGCTCATCTCGGAGCCGTCGTTAGCGTTCAGGGTAGGGGAGGCGGTTGTGCGCACGGTCATCGTGTCGGTGGTGGGCCTGCTGGTGGTGTATTACTGGAACGTGTCGGCCGACGTGAACGAGCTGATCCGGAAGGGGATGAGGAAATTGAAAACTGAGAATTGAAAACGGAAAGGTGGGCGGCAAGGGATGAGGGAGAAAGAGGAAACAGACCGACTCTTCATTAATTTCAAGTTGTATATTTAGATGGTATCTTTTATTACAAAACATTCTAAACATGCTGCAAGTTCGCATTCGCTACGCTATAGTGTAGCGATAACATTGCTGTCGCTGATGTCTGTCGGAATGGGTAGCGCCCAGACCAACTATCTGCCCGACAACATGGACTCGGTAGGGTGCAGCATCGCGCCAGAGCCGCAGTCATGGGCAATCGTGCAGGGCCGTGCCAGCGAGTACAGGTCGCACATGTACGCCCTGCCTTTCGTCGGGGACATCGACCATGACGGAAGGTCTGAGGTCGTCACCGCTGGTGTCCAAACACCTTACAACTCCTCATCCATCGTCATTTATGACGACCAGCTTCAGCATCTTGCCACTATC